>UQLL01000041.1 GCA_900541835.1 uncultured Porphyromonadaceae bacterium | reverse complement strand
AGGTTCTGTCTCGATGCGCCAGTCTGAAAAATCAAATAATAGAACCTCCCTTATGTATTCCGCGTGCAGTGCGTTCATGTACGCCTCAAGGTCGCTTCTCAACATGAAGCACTTAGCCCGAAATCCCTCGTGGCCGAAAAACGGGTACATTACCGCCTTTGAGGCGATGTAAAGCTTTGCCTCGCCGTTGCCGCTGCCCAACTTTGAACCCGCCTTTACAAAACAGTCCGGAACCGTTACCGCCGAGTCAAGTGTGTTCTCGAAACTGAATTTATGTCCGCCTATGATCATTCTCCGTATTTTGTTATGTCGAGCTGCTTGAGCAGCGCTATCAGCACGTCCACTACGATGCTGTTACCCGCCTGCTGGTACATGGACGTGTCGGAAACCACTATCTTGAACGAGTCTTTGAACCCCATCAGCCTCAGGCATTCCCTCGGAGTCAGCTTTCGTATACGCCCCTTATGAGTGACGTAATTGTCCACGCCTGCGCGGTGCATCTTGTGCATCGATTGCAGGATAGGGCGGGCCACGTCCAAATCGGTTTTTATTGAAGTCTTGAAATTCTTGGTGCCCGGAGACAAGACGTAGTTCCGCACTTTTTCCGAGAGATAGTATTTTTCCTCGACGTCCCGCACATCGAAGACGAACTCGTCCCAGCCCTCTTCCGCAGGCTCTTCTGCAGTCTGGGGGTGGTACACGAAGTCTCCGTGCCAGTTGAACTGCTGGTTCCGCTTCTGGCAGAGCGCCACGTCTCCGTTAATCTGTGTATAGCACTTCTGCCGGTTCTTTGTCGAGGTCACGAACTTGACGCCTTTTTCCTTGAGAAAATACTTGGTGTCGATGTAGTCCTCAAGGAAATCGTACATCCTGTATTCAAGCGGTATTGGACAAGGAAACTCGAAGTCCGTCTCCTCTCGGAATCCGATGCAGAAGATTCTCTCCCTGTGCTGCGGAATGCCGTAATCCCTGCTGTTAAGAGTCTTGTAACGGATATGATAGCCGCAGTAATCCTCGAAAGTATGCCGCATCACCTCCCAGGTGTTACCCTTGTCATGGCTCAGAAGTCCCTTGACGTTTTCGAAGATGAAGACCTTGGGCCGGCATTCCTTGACCACACGGGCGAACTCGCGGAAGAGCGTCCCCCGGGTGTCCTCGAATCCCTTCCGCTTTCCGACCATCGAGAACGCCTGGCACGGCGCCCCTCCCACGAACAAGTCGACCTTGCCAAGGTAGGGTGTGGCGTCCAGGCTGTGTATGTCCGAGTGCCATTGCTCTTCCTTGATATGGTAATTGGCAAAATAAGACTGCCTGCACTTCTCGTCGATGTCGCCGGCGAAGACAATCTCGAAATTCAGTCCCAGGCGCTGGAACGCGTGCTCGATGGCCCCGATGCCGCTGAAGGACGTCGCCAGGCGAATTTTCCTCTCGGGGTGCGAGAACCCGAGGTCTCTCCAGTCGATGAAAAGACCTTCCTTGTCGAAAAGGGTCGAATTTGTGTTTTCTTCGGGCATATCGTGTAGCGGCTCCCGCAGGCTCCGCCTTGCGGAAAATTTATGCAAAGATAACAGTTTCGCCCCGTAAATGCAAATGCGCCGGGGTTGCGACAGGGCTTCGGAGCGTCGGGGTTGGGGGGTTAATCTTAATTAACAGGGGTTTTAACTTTTCGGGGTGAACAGCTGCGGTCGCGGCAATGTTTTCTAACTGAGACCGTTTTTTAATTTAAAATGAAATTGACATTAGTATGAAAAAGATTCTGACAATCCTGGCATGCCTGGTCCTGGGGCTGGGCGCCATGAGCGCCCGGAGCCGCGTGGTGCGCGACTCCAAAATTCTGCCGCAGAAGGCGCAGACCATGCTCCGCACTAATTTCCCCAAGGCCAAGGTGAACCACATCAAGCTGGAGACGAAGGCCCTCGGCCGCGACGAGTATGACGTGATCCTCAACGACGGCACAGAGGTGGAGTTCGACCACGACGGCGACTGGAAGGAAGTGGACTGCGGCGCCAAGGCCGTGCCGTCGGGCCTGGTGCTGCCGGCCATAGGCAAGTACGTGAAGACGAATTACCCGTCGGCGAGCATCGTCGGCATAGAGATAGACCGGCATTCCTACGAGGTGAAGCTTGACAACGGCACGGACCTGAAGTTCGGCCGCGACGGACGCTTCATCAAGGTCGACTGACCCTCCCATACATAGATGACGCACACGCGGGAGTGCCTCGGCACTCCCCTCCCGATTCCCCGACAAAATACTATTTGTTTCCGATAAGGTCACGCCTCGCCTGCCTGTGAAAGTCGACGGGGCGTTTTTCCGTGTCGGCGGCACGGCGGGTGGCGGACGCACCGGGATGCGACCCTGAAGTCCCGGAACGTGCATTTGCCGCAGAGGTGGTAATGGTAGAGATTTTTTTCGTAACTTTGCACGTCTGCACAGAGTGCAGGCCAAGAAAGGTAAAAGTCATCTTACTGGATAAATTCTTACGTCAATGAAAAAGCTTAACCTGCTGCTGGCGGCAGTGACGCTGCTGGGCGCCCCGGGCGTCCGCGGCCAGATCGTCACCACCGAGCCGGCCGTTCTGCAGGAATCGTCGCAGAACGTGGTGATCTACTATCACGCCGACCAGGGCAACAAGGGGCTTATCAACCAGCCCTCCTCGGAGCCCATCTACGCCCACACGGGCGTCATCACCAACCGTTCCACCTCCGCCTCCGACTGGAAGCACGCGCCCGCCTGGCTCGACAACGCGGCCAAGTACCGCCTCACCTACGTGAGCGAGAACCTGTGGAAGCTCGACATGGGCGACATACGCTCCTACTACGGCATCACCGACCCCACAGAGAAGGTGAGGCAGCTGGCATTCGTGTTCCGCGACGCCACGGGCGGCAAGCAGGGCAAGACGGCCTCGGGCGGCGACATCTTCGTGGACGTGGTCGACGCCGGCCTGCAGGTGACACTCACCAGCAGCCTGGATGGCACGCTCGTCACCCCGGGCCACGAGAAAGTGACCTTCACTGCCTCGTGCACCCAGCCCGCCACGCTCGTCATCGACATCGACGGCACCCCCGTGGCCAACCGGCAGAACGCCACCTCGCTGACGGCCGACTACACCTTCACCGCCAACGGCCAGTTCACCGTCACTGCCACGGCCACCATCAACGGGCTGACGGCCACCGACCAGCTGACCATCTCCTACCCCAAGGCCAGCCAGCAGCAGGACTACCCCGGCGGCGTGCCCCGGATGGGCGCCGTGCGCCAGGCCGACGGCAGCGTGCTCTTCTGCCTGGCCGCCCCGCTCAAGTCGTCGGCGATCCTCGTGGGCGCCTGGGACGACTACCAGGTGCTCGACTCCCGCTCCATGTCCTACCAGGACTACGAGGGGAACCGCTACTTCTGGGCCCGCGTGGAGGGCCTGGCCGCCGACAAGGCATACCCCTACTACTACCTGGTGGACGGCACCGGCGTCGGCGACCCATACGCCCGCCTGGTGCTCGACCCCGAGAACGACAAGTACATCCCCGAAAGCGTCTATCCCGGCCTCATCCCCTACCCCGCCGACAAGGTGTCGGGCGGCGTGCCCCTGGCCGTCTGCCAGCACAACATCAACGACTACGACTGGCAGGTCACCGGCTTCAAGGGCGTGGCCCCGGAACGCCTGAACATCTACGAGCTGCTGGTGCGCGACTTCACCGGCACCGAGGGGAAGGCCCTGGGCGACGGCACCATCCGCGCCGCGCAGGCCCGCATCCCCTATCTCAAGGCCATGGGCATCAACGCCGTCGAGCTGCTGCCCATCAACGAATTCAACGGCAACATCTCATGGGGCTACAACCCCAACTTCTACTTCGCCCCCGACAAGGCATACGGCACCCCGGCCGACTACAAGGCCTTTATCGACGCCTGCCACGCCAACGGCATCGCCGTGATCCTCGACATGGTCTTCAACCAGACCGACTGGCAGCACCCCTGGTACCGCCTCTACCCCGAAGGCTCCAATCCCTTCTACAACGCCACCGCGCCACACGCCTACTCGGTGCTCAACGACTGGAACCAGGGCAACCCCCTGGTGCAGCAGCAGTTCGAGGACTGCCTGCGCTACTGGCTGGAGGAATACCGCGTGGATGGCTTCCGCTTCGACCTGGTCAAGGGCCTGGGCGACAATGACTCCTACGCCAACTCCGGCGACGCCGCCACCAACGCCTACAACGCCTCTCGCGTGGCTCGCATGAAGCGCCTCCACGACGCCATGAAGGAGGTGAACCCCGACGCCTACTTCATCAACGAGAACCTGGCCGGCGCCCAGGAGGAGAACGAGATGGCCGCCGACGGACAGCTCAACTGGGCCAACCTCAACACCCAAGGGTGCCAGTACGCCATGGGCTACCAGGCCAATTCCGGCCTGGAGCGCTTCTACGCCCCCTCCGACTCCCGCCTGTGGGGCTCCACCGTTTCCTACCTGGAGAGCCACGACGAGCAGCGCCTGGCATACCGGCAGAACCAGGAGGGCGCCAGCGGCGTCCGCGGCGACATCACCGCCTCCATGCACCGCCTCGGCTCGGCCGCCTGCCAGATGATCCTCAGCCCCGGCGCACACATGATCTGGCAGTTCTCCGAACTCGGGAACTTCGACAACACCAAGGACGCCGGCGGCGGCAACAACACCGACCCCAAGACGGTGCGCTGGAACCTCTACGACAACGCCAGCCGCCGCGGCCTATACGACTCCTACTCGCAGCTCAACCACATCCGCATCAAGAACCCGGAGCTCTTCGCCCGGGGCGCCGACTTCCGGAGCAACGTCGGCGCGGCCTGGTGGGGCATGGGCCGAACCATGTACCTCAGCAACCAGGGCAAGGAGCTCATCGCCGTAATCAACCCCGAAACCTCGGGCGACAAGACCATCGACGTCACCTTCAAGACGCGCGACAACGACGAATACCAGGTGCTGAGCAAGAGTCACGGCACCAACCCGACCTTCGACGCCGTCAACGGCAAGGTCACCGTCCCGGCCAACTGCTACGTGGTGCTGGCCAACAAGGCCGTCATCTCGGCGCGCGGCATCGAGGCCGACGCCGATGGCGCTGTCGTCTACGGCGCCGACGGGCGCATCGTCATCGAGGGCGCGGACGCATCCTCCGCCACGGTCTACGACCTGGGCGGGCGCCGCATGCCCACCCTCCGGGTGCCCGCCGGCATCTACCTCGTCCGCCTCGGCACCCGCACCTACAAGGTCGCCGTCCGCTGAGGCCTTGTTCCTCAAAAAATATTAACGTCAGGGTCGCAGATGTGCCTGGGATTCAGCCTT
>UQLL01000040.1 GCA_900541835.1 uncultured Porphyromonadaceae bacterium | reverse complement strand
GCCGCTAGCGTTCATCCTGAGCCAGGATCAAACTCTCCGCTGTTTATGTTGCTTTTATTCTTTTCTCAGAAATCGACAACACGTCGCAGCTCGCTGAGGTTCGTCGTCCCGGCCCGGCCTATTTGGTCGGAATTGAAGGTGAGAGTCTCTGACGGGACTCTCAGGTTCCTTGTTCCTTGCTTGCCTTTCGTATGGCTATCCTGTCGCAATATGTCATTGTTCTCCACAACCGAGCCGTGGCGCATGGCACCGTGGCTGCGATTGCGAGTGCAAAGTTACTGCTTCTGAATGCCCTTGTCAAGACCCCATAGGAACCAGAAAGGGACATCCCACGACTTGTTAGCCATCTAACAGTCGAATTTTCAATGCTTTAGCAGTGTTTGTTAATTTTTGTTAATTTTTCACCGCCCTGTTTTTCTCCTGTGAGACTGACGCAGTAAAAGCGGCACGCCCCGGGGCGTGCCGCTTTCGTCGTGATGCTGCCAAGTGGTTATCGTACGACCACCTTTTCGGTTACGGAGCCAATTCTCACTATATAGAAGTCCGGAGCGATGTCAATGCGGTTTGTCCCTGCGACAATGGCCTTACGGGCCACGATGGCGCCCTGGAGGCTATAGACTTCGGCCATGGTATCCTGCGGGGCGGATATGATGACCGCCCCCTCGGCGCCCCGTACCTGGACATCTTCTCCGGAGTGCATCGCGGCACTGCCGGTGGCGTCGATGGTCACGGGCATGGACTCGCCGCGGTCGTACACGGCGGTCACCTTGTAGGCAAGGGCTCCGTCAGGCTTGGTCGCCTTGAAAGATGTGGCGGCTATCGGGGTCGGGGTGAGCAACTTGTCGTCGACGTATACGTTGTATCCGACGAGTGTGCCCGGGCCCTTGCCTGCGGGGATGTAGCTTATGTCGTCCACGCATAAGAGTGGCGACGCGGGGCCGGAGGAGCCTGGTCCCACGTGGTTTGCGTGGATGGCGAAGTACCTGGCGCCTTCGGGCAGCGTGTAACTGAATTTCTTCCAAGTGCTGCTATAGCTGCCGTCGGCGAGTACACGGAAGTCGGCGGTGTCGCGTCCCGTGGTCGAATACATCACCTGCCAGATGGTCTTGAAGTTGAAGTATCCGAGCACGTACATTTCGATGGCCTGCTCGCATCCGTTGAGTTCGGGAGAGATCAGCCAGTCGTCCGCTGGTTTGCCGTCGTTGGTGTATAGGCTGGAGGCGAACTTGGATCCGCCGCCGGGACGGGCGAATAGGAATGTCGATGTGAATGTGGGATACTTGGCGACGTCCATGACGAAAAATGCCTGGGGACCCGTGACGGGCAGTTTCTCGTTGTTGATGGAGAAGCCGCCGACATTGCGTCCGTCTCCGTCGATGTTGAGCCACTGGCCGAAGTTCCCGGAGAAGGAAGTGTAATCCTCGAATCCCTCTGACACCTTCTGCGCGGGCATGCGGTCCATGTCGGGGGCATTCCAAGTGATGTCGATGGAGGATGCGGAGTGCGAGGCGAGCGCCGTGACGGCAGGCAGCGGCGACCGGACGGCCGTCACGGTGAAAGCTTCGGTTGCGTTGTTGGCGGGGTCGGAGTCACCGTCCATGGACAGGCGCATGGAGAAGGTGAACAGCGAGTCGGCGCTCATTGGGCTGATGCTGTGGCACAAATGGACTTTCTGCGAAGCGAACGGCGCCATGGGAGACATCTCCCGGGTGGAGACAACGGCTCCGTTGCGCAAGAGTTCGATCGTGTAAGGAGCCGACGGGGCAGCCGAATAGTTCGTCACGACGGCGCTCACGGAATCTATGGTGCCGAGCTGCACGTTGTCGAGCTTTTCTATTGCGGCGATGCCGAGGTCGGCGGCCGGGGCGTCGCCGACACGCAGGTTGTCGACGTAGAACCGTGCGCCGTCCTCCTTGAAGAGGACGCGCAGGGTCAGCTGCGGGAGCTTTCCCCTGAAGTCCGAGAGGTCGGCCGAGACGGCGTTCCATCCCAAGTCGGGGAGCTGCCTGAGGTCGATGGTCTTGATGACGTGTGCCACGGAATCGGTGGATGCGGCTATCTGCAGCTCCACTGCCGGCTGTCCGGGCGTCTTGTACAGCTGCATGGACGCGTAGGGATGAGCGAACTTTGCCACATCGATATAGTTTGTTGAAACCAGCCCGATGTTGTTCTTGCTTCCGAGGACAGCCAGGAAACCGTTGTCATTGTCGCAGGATCCGATGCCGGGGATGGCCTCGTCGGTGCTGACGACCCACGAAAGAGGGGACGTGCCTGCCTGGTATCCGGTGAACAGGGGCTCCACAGTCTTGCCTCCGGCGAATGACTCGGCCATGTTTGCCGATATGGGGTCGCCGAGGAATACGCGGTTTGACGAGTTGCACACGGCACCCTCGCCGGCCACATTGGAGGCATAGACCTGCACCGAGAACAAGCTGTAGCCATCGCCGGTATAGTTGATGTCGCACGAGCACTCCCTGGTGGCGCTCTGGAGCACAGTCGTATTGCCGGCGTAATCGCGCAGTAGGACTCGGTACGTGAGCGTGGATGCGTCTATGGGCAGGTTCCCGGCATCGTGCGTGGGCGGCACCCATGCCACGGACGCCTTGCGGTGGTCGGCGTAGTCGGGGGTAATGATGGCCACGTCCGGCTTCCTGGGCTTCTGCTGGCCCACGTACACGCTCTTGCTGACGCGCGAACTGTTGCCAAACTTATTGGTGGCCATGACGCCGTATGTATACGACTTGTGGTTGTCGGTCACCGTATCGACGTAGGTTATGGAGGCCTGTCCCGGCTGTGGCACGAACGTCTTGTAGACTGCGTTAGCGCGGTAGAGGGTCATTTTGGTGATTTCGGACACGGGATTTCCCTTCTTGTCCTTGGTCGGCACAGTGAGCTTTAGCGTCACGTAGGGTTCCTTGCCGGGGTCGGCCACGGCCGTGATGGCCGGATTGGCCGGGACGCTGTCGGCGGCCGCGTAGCGGGAGGACTGCGTGGGAGCGCCCTGAGCCGCCACTGCCACAGGCGTGGCGACGCCGAGCAGGGCCATGCCGGCGAAGAGCAAGTGGAGCGTTCTGAATCTATTCATACAGTTATGTTTATGAAGGTGAGTCTGTGTGGTCGACTCGGCGAAACAGCCTTGCGACCGATGGCAAAGTTAGACGTAAAATAAATCTCCGCAACATGTTTTTCTTAAACCCGTTTAAGAACTGCCGTACACGACAACCGTTTACAGCCATTTTATATTATATTTGCACAACTGTAAGCATAGAAAACACCCAACCACCCCGAACACCGCCATGAAAAACAACGTAGCCGAAGACGAATGGACACTTCGCGAAATCATACTCCGTCAATATCCACGGTGCTCGAACCAGGCTCTCATGGCCCTCGAGCAGGCCGCCACTGCGTGGACATGCCGCAAGAAAGAAGTGATAGTCGAGCAAGGCCAGCTGTGCCAGGAATGGATTTTCGTAGCCAAGGGGCTACATCGCATCATGTTCATGAAGAATGGCAAGGTGGACACTCTTTTCTTCGACGGAGGCGGTGCCATCTTCACCTCCTTCCACAGCATCATCGCGGGCAAGGCTGGGATTTTCCGCCTTGAGGCCCTTTCCGACAGCTACGGCTGGAAAATCGAGCACAGAAATTGGATCAGGCTCCAGGAGAGGCATCCCGACCTCATGCGCGTGGAGCTCCACTGCCTGCGCCACCAGTTCTACAGCCTCGAGGACTACTACCTGCGCCGGGCGCTATCCACACCCCGGGAACGCTATGACACTTTCTGGAGCAAGCGAAGCAAAATCCTGGAGTATCTTTCGCCCTACGTCCTGAGCCGTCACATACCGCTGAAGGTGATAGCGCAGTACCTCAGCATGACTCCCCAGATGCTTTCCATACTGCGCCGTCGGGAGATGGAGGCGTACAAGATTAAGTCCGCAGGCAAGCTTTCCGACGCCGACGGTCGCCAGGAGGGAGAGAATGCGGAATAATAATGCCCACGGCATTCGGAAAAAGTCGGCCGCGCCAACATAAAAACTGGCGCGGCCGATGTCATTCGGAATGATGTCCCTATTGATACGTGGCCATCATCGGATTACGGTCTTGACAGCGCGAGTGCGGCCGGAGGCGGTGGTGGAGACGGCGATGACGGTGGTGCCCGGAGCCGGAGCGGCGATAGTGCGTCCGTCGGTGGTGTAGTAGCGGGTGGCGACTACGGGGTCGGCGAGGTCGGCGATGTCCATGACGGCAGAAGTGGCTGTCTTGTAGAGGGGATAGACGTTGAAGTAGGTGCCGTTGCGTAGGGTGAGGACGTCGCTGCCCATCTCGTTGTGCATGCGCAGGCGGTTGTCACCCAGATAGAAGACGGTGCCGTAGGCGAGACTGCCGGTCAGTGGCATGACAGTGTTGAAGGGCGCGGACTCGCGCTGGGTGATGAGGCGGATGCTTTCGCCGGCGGGAAGGCGGAAGAATGTGCAGGCGGCAGCCTGTACGTCGGGATTCTGCGCCAGCACTGCGGGCATGGGATAGTAGTTCTGCCGGAATACGAAGTAGTTGCGCAGAGAGTCAATCTCGTTGCCCGAGGTGAGATCGGAAGTGGAGAGGCCGTGCCAGGAGGATTCGTCCTTGCAGTTGGTCTGGAATCCTATCACGAGGGCCTGGACGCTGAGAGTGGTGTCGGCGTAATTGGCGGCCATGACGCCCGTCTTGAGATCGTTAGTGCCGGTGCTGAAGTAGCGCCAGCCGAGCATGGAGCCGATATCCTTGACGGCGGTGGCTTCGTTGGCGGTGCGGGTGTAGACCTGTCCGGCGTTGAAAGTATGGTGGATGGAGGAGAGGTATCCGCCGGAGTTGGAGCTTTGGCCGGCTATGCCGCCTACGCCGTCGATGGATGTGACTTTGGCGGAGGCGTCGATGAAGACGGGCCCGTAGTTGGCGGAGGATTCGATGGTGCCGTTGTTCTGGCCCACGATTCCTGCCACGCGTGCCAGGGAGGAGGCGTCCACGTCGGCGTCACCGAGGTGGCGGGAGGTGACGGAACCGGTGTTGGCGCAGTTCTGTACCACGGCATCCTTATGCTTCATCCATCCGGCTATGCCGCCTGCATAGTCGTAGTTGGTGAGCAGGGATCCGGAGAATACGCAGTTTTCGATTCGGGCGGGGGTGTCGAAGGTGCCGGAGGCGTTGGGGGTGGCGCCGAAGATGCCGCCGGCCCAGCGATTATATGCGGTGACGGAGGCTGCGGAGCGGCAGTTCATGATGACGGCGTAGCCTACGTTCTGTCCGGCTATGGAGCCGGTGTTGTTGTAACCGGTGACGGAGCAGGAGGCGTCGAGGACGAGGTCGCGGATCTGTGCTCCCTCGCCGAGGGCGCAGAATAAGCCGGTGTTGTGGGCGGAGCCTCCGGCGCGGTCGAGCGACTTGCCGTCGGCGGCGCGGCGCACGTTGTCGATCTTGAGGTTCTTGATGGTGTGGCCGTGGCCATATAGGACGCCGTCGAAGTGCCAGGTGTAGGGTATGGAAGCGGCTACGGGGAGGGCGTTGCCGGGCATATAGGCGACGCCGTGGAAGGTGGTGTCGTTCTCGAAGTCCACGTCCTGGTCGAGGGAGAAGAAGCGCCCGGGGAAGCCATAGCGGGTGCTGGCGATGATGTTGTGCAGAGTCTTGAAGTCAGCTTTTGTGCGGAGCATGAAGGGAGAGGAGTCAGTGCCGTTGCCGCTGAAGGGTACGGTGAAGGTGGTGAACACCACCTGGCGCTTGAACGAGCCGTTGGTAAGCTCTACTGCAACGGCGCCCATGCCGGCGCCGGGGTTGGGAGTAAGCGTGCGACCGCTGATGATGAAGAGCGAGTTGCCCTCGGGCAGGCTCATGCTGAGGCCGGATGCGGAGTTTAGCGTGGCTGCCGAGCTGACCCAGTTGGCGTCCTGGCCCTCGGGCAGCTGGATGAAGGTGGCGGCGGCGACGAGCACGTCGGAGTTGTTCACCAGTGCCTGCGGCAGCGGATAGCGACCCTCGGCGAAGGACCAGGTGTTGAGCAGGTCGAGGGTGGCGGAGCCGGTAAGGGCGGTGGTGGTGACGGGCACTATGCCCTCCATGCCGGCGGTGACGCCGTTGGCGGCCAGCTGGGTGGTACTGATCATCTGGTTGTCGTAGAGGCAGGCGGAGAAGTTGGTCATCCTGGTGGCGGCGGAAGTGACGGTGTTGCCCATGATGGCGCCGCACAAGAAGTTGTTGCCTCCGCTTACTGAGCCGGCGTTGAGGCAGCGCGTCAGCGAGCCTACTTCGCTGCTCACTGTCATGTATCCGACTATGCCGCCGGCCTGGTCTTTCTCGCAGGTTACGGTGCCGAAATTGACGCAGTCGGTCACGGTGGCGGCGGAGCAGTTGCCCAGGATGCCGCCGGCGTTTTTCTGAGTGTTGGGCTGCGTGACGATGTTGAAGTTATAGGCGGTGACGGTGCCTGTGTTGGCGCAGTTGGCCACTGTGCCGAAAGAGCTGTAGCCGACAATGCCGCCGACATCGCTGTTGTTGCTGCGCACGTAGCCGACGTTGAGGCATCCCGACACAGTGGCGGGCTTTCCCGTCTTCGTGGATGTCACCACGCCGGCAATGCCGCCTACCCTGATGCCGTAGGCGGTTGCGGAGCCGTAGTTGGTGCAGTTTTCGACCGTTGCGCCGGCCGCCACCTCACCTGCTATGCCACCCACGTACGTGGCGCCGGTGAAAGAGCAGGAGGCGTCAATGATGACGTTGCGCACCACGGCGCCCTCCGATAGGCGTCCGAACAGCCCGACCCACTTGCGTGAACCGTTGGCGGGGAAGGTCACGAGCGCCTTGCCGTTGCCGTCGAACTTGATGCCGTCGACGGTCAGGTTCCTGACGCGGTGTCCGTCACCGTCGAATATGCCGGCGAAGTTATATCCGGCGTTGGAAGCAGCCGCTGCCGGAGCGGTGGCGATGCCGTAGAAGTCGGAGACTCCCGCCATGTCGATGTCGGCGGTCATCTTGAAGTAGACGCCCTTGTAGTGGGGCGCGGTAGCTACGGTTGCGGGATTGCACTTGTTGGCCAGTTCGAGCAGGTCGACGGCTGTGCCGATGAGATAAGGGTCGGTCTCGGTGCCGCTTCCCTGCAGCGACAGTGCCGGGTCTTCGGCTCTCAGCGCGAAGCCGACGAGCAGCATCGCGACGAATAAGTAAAGTTTTCGCATATTTTGCGGGTGTTGAAGTTAGCTGACCGCAAAGGTAACAAGTTTTTTTCGAATCAAACAGAAATCCTGCGCAAATTTTTTTCAAAAATTTTTCAGTGAGAGAAGCCTACTCTCAACTGGCAAGTGCAAAATTAGCGATTTCACGGAAGAACGCCTTT
>UQLL01000039.1 GCA_900541835.1 uncultured Porphyromonadaceae bacterium | reverse complement strand
AAGATACGAATTATTTCTCTGATATGCAAATGTTTAATTTATAGAAGTTTCCATATATAACACCGCAATCGGGCATATTCATCATCGCAAAGGCATTTTTTTTGAGAAATATTTTCATCTACTTTGCTAATCAATTGGGGTACAGCATTTTAGCTGACGAAAAAAATTTGTGAAATATAAAATTGTTTTCAATCAGCTGCGGCGGAAAGCGTGGATGAGGCAAAAAAATCGGCCCGGGGCAATAACGTGTGCCCGAAAATTGTTATCTTTGCAGACGCCTTTAGAGAAAGGTGGTTACAACAAATAACACAATATAAAAGAAGAACACACCTCTAAAAGAAATAGACATGGTAGACTACAAGAAGCTCGGCCTGGTGAACACCAAGGCCATGTTCGCGAAAGCTGTGCACGGCGGCTATGCCATCCCGGCCTTCAACTTCAACAACATGGAGCAGCTGCAGGCCATCATCAAGGCCGCCGCTGACACCAAGTCGCCCGTCATCCTCCAGGTCAGCAAGGGCGCACGCAACTATGCCAACCCCATTCTACTGCGCTACATGGCACAGGGTGCCGTGGAGTATGCCCGCTCCCTTGGCTGGGAACACCCACAGATCGTGCTCCACCTCGACCACGGGGACACCTTCGAGGTCTGCAAGGACTGCATTGAGCACGGATTCTCGTCGGTAATGATCGACGGCTCCGCACTACCCTTCGAGGAGAACATCGCCCTGACCAAGAAGGTCTGTGACTACGCACACCAGTTCGACGTGAGCGTGGAGGGTGAGCTCGGTGTCCTGGCCGGCGTAGAGGACGAGGTGGCCCACGAGCACCACACCTATACCGACCCCGAGCAGGTGCTTGAGTTCGTGGCGCGCACTGCCGTCGACTCCCTGGCCATTTCCATCGGCACCAGCCACGGAGCATACAAGTTCAAGCCCGAGCAGTGCACACGCGACCCCAAGACCGGCCGCCTCGTGCCCCCGCCCCTGGCTTTCAATGTCCTCGAGGCCGTACAGAAGAAGCTCCCCGACTTCCCCATCGTGCTCCACGGATCCAGCTCCGTGCCCCAGCAGTACGTCGACACCATTAACGAGTACGGTGGCAAGATGCCCGACGCCATCGGCATCCCCGAAGAGGAACTCCGCAAGGCAGCCAAGATGGACGTCTGCAAGATCAACATCGATTCCGATTCCCGCCTGGCCATGACCGCTACCGTCCGCAAGGTCTTCCACGACAAGCCCGCCGAGTTCGACCCCCGCAAGTACCTCGGCCCCGCCCGCGACGAGATGGAGCGCCTCTACAAGCACAAAATCATCAACGTGCTCGGCTCCGACGGCAAGGCCGCCGGAGACATGCCCGAAATGTAAGCCACTCCATACCCTCATCTTATACCCGGGGGCGCGTCCGCAAGGCGCGTCCCCGGCTTACGTTTGTAGGCACCATTATTTATTAGTAACTTTGCACCATGCGTATAGACATACTCACCGTCATGCCCGAGATGCTCCAGGGCCCCCTGGGCTGCTCCATCCTCGGGCGCGCCCGGCAGAAGGGCCTGGCCGAGATTCACGTCCACAACCTGCGCGACTACACCACCAACAAGCACCGCAAGGTCGACGACTACCCCTTCGGCGGCGAGGCCGGAATGGTCATGCAGATACAGCCCGTCGACGCCTGCATCTCCGCGCTTAAAGCCGAGCGTGACTACGACGAAGTCATCTTCACCGCTCCCGACGGCGAGCTCCTCACGCAGCCCATGGCCAACTCCCTCAGCCTGCTGAACAACATCATCATCCTCTGCGGCCACTACAAGGGCATCGACCAGCGCATCCGCGACCACCTCGTCACTCGTGAGATTTCCATAGGCGACTATGTCCTCACCGGCGGCGAGCTCCCCGCCGCCATCATCGCCGACGCCATCGTCCGCCTCATCCCGGGAGCTGTCGGCGACGAGCAGTCCGCACTTTCCGACTCCTTCCAGGACGGCTTGCTCGGTGCTCCTGTATATACCCGCCCCGCCGTCTACAACGGCTGGGAAGTTCCGCCCGTACTGCTCAGCGGACACGCCGCCAACATCGACAAGTGGCGATACGAGCAGAGCCTCGAGCGAACGCGGCGTCTGCGTCCGGATCTGCTCAAGTAATTGTTAAAAAAACTTATCAGAAGTCCTCAGTTCCGGCCAAAATAGCTAATTTTGCAAAATAGTGCATACGGCCTCGCCATAGCACTTTCCGCATCATGGGAAAACGCGCCAAGAAACTCAAAGTCTGGTTCACCAGCCACATCCCCGTGCCACTGCTGCTTATCGGAGGCATCGTCATCGCGCTGCTGCTGCTCAACGACGACGTCTCCATCTCGCGCAACTACTCATATATGCAGGAAATCACCGGCCTCAGGCACGAAATACAGGTGAACCGCGACTCCGCCGCCTACTACCGTGCCAAGCGCCGCGAACTCACGTCCTCGCCCGATATGCTCGAGCACATAGCACGCGAACAGTACCAGATGCAGAAACCTGACGAAGAAGTCTACCTGCTCCAGTAACGCCATGACCAAAGCCCAGAACCGCAACATCCCCAAGACGCCTCGCCGCCGCAAGATCATGAGCGCCGCAGAGAACGTAGCAGCCCTCGGCATGCTACTGGTATGCGCCGCCCTCGTCATACCTCTTTTCGGCCTCACCTCCGCACACGCCCTCGACCCCTACAAGTGGATATACTCCGCCGGTACACTATTATATATAGTGGCCCGAGTGGTCGGCGCCATGGACTCCTCCGGAACCGTGCGTCTGCGCCGACTGCGCCGCATGGAGTTCTGGGCCGGAGTCTGCTTCATGATCGGAGCCGCCTTCTGGTTCTACCAGGAAGGCCACCTCGGCCCCCTGGCAGGGCCGCTCGCCGTCATTCGCGACACCATCCTCTTCACACTCGCCGGAGCCATGGTTCAGATTATCGCCTCCTGGCTCATCTACGCCCAGGAGAAGAAAATCCGCGCTCACGAAGACGAACAACGCGAACACAAGAAATAAATGGGCATACTGCTGGCTATCGACCAAGGCAACACGCGCGTAAAATATACCATCTTCGACCACGAAGACCGGCTGCTGCGCTCCGTCGTCACTCCCGCGCCCGACCTCGACGCCATCGTCGGTCTGGCAGGGGAATGTGACATCGACGGCGCCGCCTACGCCTCCGTGGCCGGAATAGACGTCCGCTTTGTCGAGAGCCTGCGCCGCCTGTGCGCCGACCGTCTGCTGGTCGTCACCCATTCCACTCCCGTGCCAGTGGCCAACCATTACGCCACTCCCGGCACTCTCGGCGCCGACCGTCTCGCCGCCGCCGTCGGAGCAGCCGCGCTCTCTCCAGGCCGGGCAGCCCTCGTCGCCGACTGCGGCTCCGCTCTCACCTGCGACCTGCTCTCTCCCGAACCTGCCTACATCGGCGGCACCATCGCTCCAGGCGCGACCATGCGCATGCGCGCCCTCCACGCCTACACCTCCCGCCTGCCCGAAATCAGCTGGACCGGCACCGAAGACCTCCCACCCTTCCCCGCCGACACCGCCGGCGCCATACGCTCCGGAGCCGTGCGCGGCCTCGCCGACCAGATCCGCGCCAGCCATGCCGCCGCCTGCCGCATCCATCCCGGCGCACGGCTCATCCTCACCGGCGGCGACGCGCAGGCACTCCTCGACACCCGACTACTCTCCGACCTCGACCCACTCTGCCTCCCCCACCTCGTGCCCTACGGCCTAATACGCATACTACGCTACAATGACAATCTTGCATAAGACACACACCGCCCTCGCGGCCCTGCTCATCGCCATCTGCGCCGCCATGCCCGCCATGCGCGCACAGAACGTCGTCACGCCTTATTCCATGTACGGATACGGCATTCTCAACGACCGCGCCACCTCCATGCAGCGGCAGATGGGAGGGGTCGGAATCGCACAGAACTCCGGCCGGCAGATCAACGCCATGAACCCCGCCTCGTACGCCTCCATCGACTCCCTTACGTTCCTGTTCGACATGGGCGCCGACCTCTCCATACTCTGGAACAAGGAAGGCGACCAGTCCGAACGGCGCACCGGCGGCGGCCTCGACTACGTCACCATGCAGTTCCCCTTCTCAAGCCACTTCGGCGGCTCACTGGGTCTCATACCCTATTCCTCGGTCGGTTACGCCTTCGGTTCCGACATCGCACATGGCACTCGCCAGAACCAGGGCATAGGCGGCATCAACCAGGCATACGCCGGAGTGGCCACACAGTGGTTCGGATTCAGCCTCGGGGCCAATCTATACTACAACTTCGGCACCATCACCAACTCCCTCTACGCCATACCCCAGGGCGAGACAAGCTCCCTGTTCGAGCACGTAATGCAGATACGCGACTTCGACATCACTCTCGGACTCCAGTACTCCAGGCGCTGGCACCGCACATCCAAGATAACCCTCGGACTCATATACTCTCCCAAGATGTCGATGCATGGCACCACCTGGGCCACATTCCAGAACATCACTTCCTCCACCACCAAGCCCGACACCGTAGGATACCAGCACATGGGAGGCCGCTACTACCGCCCCAACACCATCGGCGCCGGCATCGCATACTCCCACGACCGCACATCCCACTTCCAGGTCGAGGCCGACTTCCTATACCAGGACTGGGCAAAGGCCAAGTACGAGCCACTGCTCGACGCCGACGGCAAAGTCCTCTTCTCCGGCATGGACTTCAACAACCGCTGGCGCGTGGGCCTCGGAGCCGAGTACACTCCCAAGATCCGCGGCTCGTACCTCAAGAAAATCACCTACCGCCTCGGCGCCTACTACGTCAACGACTACCTCAAAATCAACGGTAACAAAGTCAAGGAATACGGCATCACCGCCGGCTTCGGCCTTCCCACCCCCGAAGGCCGCACCCTCATCAACCTCGGATTCGAATGGAAGCACCGCCAGGCGTCGCCCCAGAAACTTGTGTCCGAAAACTACCTCAACATAACCCTCGGAGTCAACTTCAACGAAGTCTGGTTCTGGAAACGCAAGATCCGTTGATTCCCGGCCGGCACACATCCCCACGCCTGCTCCCCCTCGCCGCTCTGCTCGCACTGCTGATCCTGCCTCTGGCCTCGTGCCGGCGGGAGCGCAAGATTGACCAGAGCAACCTCGACGCGCGCACTCTCCCCACCATGCGCACCGTCAACGTCAACACCCTCATCTCCGACTCCGGCATAGTCCAGTACCGCATCGTCTCTCCCCTCTGGCTCGTCTACGAACAGGCCGACACACCTTACTGGCGATTCCCCGACGGTCTTTATCTCCGCCGACTCGACCCCTATGGCAACGTCATCGCCACCGTCGCCGCCGACTCAGCCATATACTACAAGAACCAGCGCCTCTGGCGCCTCGACGGCCGGGTGGAGATAACACGCGTCCCCAAAGACCTCTTCCAGACCGAGCAGCTCTTCTGGGAAGAGCGACGGCACCTCCTCTATACCTCCCGATTCATCCACATCGAGAACGCCACCCACATGCTTGAAGGCGACGGCTTCCGCTCCGACGACCGACTTTCCAAATACACCATCGTCAAGCCCAAAGGTATCTTCCCCCTAAACCCCGCCTCCGCCGCTATGCCCGGCGTCCCGGCAGGAGCTCCCGCTTCGGCAGGAGCCGTCGGGCAGACCGTCTTCCGACAGGTGCCAATGGACCAGGCGCCCAGGACCACACAGTAGCCATACACATATAATAATATATTTATGTAATAATATATTTATGGACCTCGCCGCCGCAATAGCCATCACCATCATCGCAATACTCTTCTCCGGACTCTTCTCCGGAGCCGAGATCGCATTCGTACAGTCCGACAAAGTACGCATCAAGATTGACGCCACACGCCGCGGACTCGTCTCCCGCATCCTCCAGGGCTTCGCGCACCGCGCCGACATGTTCATTTCCACGCTGCTGGTCGGCAACAACATCGCCCTTGTCATCTACGGCATCGCCATCTCCGTAATTCTCAACCCCATACTGCAGAAATGGTTCCCCGGCTCCGAGGCACTCCTGCTCATCTGCAATACCCTCATCTCCACCCTCATCATCCTCGTCACCGGCGAATTCTTCCCCAAGACCATTTTCCGCATCAACCCCAACTTCACAATGCGCCTCGTCGCATTCCCCCTTTGGCTGATATACTGGATACTCTATCCCGTCTCCTGGCTGACCAGCGCCCTGTCCTGCGGACTCATGCGCCTGTTCGGAATACACCAGAAAACCACCGATACCCGGAAACTCACCATCGAGCAGATTGACGACTACATACAGCAGACCATCGACCAGACGCCCGACCGCCGCCAGGTTGAGAACGAAGTCAAGATCTTCCAGAACGCACTCGACTTCAAGACCACCCAGGCCGGCGAGTGCATGACCCCGCGCAACGAAATCTCCGCCATAAACCTCCAGACCACCACCCGCCACCAGCTAATACACACATTCATCACCACCGGACTCAGCAAAATCGTCGTTTACCGCCAGGACATCGACGACATCGTCGGTTACATACACGTCTCCGAACTCTTCCATCCCGACACCGACTGGCGCACACGCATCAAGCCCGTCCTGTTCGCCCCGGAGAGCATGCTCGCCAACACCATCATGCAGCGCATGCTCGCACAGAAGAAGTCCATGACCATCATAGTCGACGAATTCGGCGGCACCGCCGGACTCGTCACCCTCGAAGACCTCGTCGAAGAAATCTTCGGCGAGATTGAAGACGAGCACGACCGCAAGCGCCTCGACTACCGCCGCCTCCCCGACGGCGACTACGAAATTTCCGGCCGAGCCGAGATAGAGCGCCTCAACGAAGAACTCGACCTCGACATCCCCGAAGACGACCAGTACCACACCCTGGCCGGGTACCTCCTCCACACCCTCGAAGCCTTCCCACGCAAAGGCATCCCCGTCGACATCGGCCCACTGCGCTTCACCGTCCTCAACGCCACCGAAACACGCATTCAGCTCGTTCTCGTCCAGAAAACCGACCAGCCGGAAAATTAAATTTTCGTAAAATATCCGCAAAAATTTTCGCGTTCCAAAAAAACACACTACCTTTGCACATGAGAACTGCTCAGTTAATCACTGACCCAAGCCTTCTCCGAAAAGAATGACCCCCGGCTATTTTAGCTAACCGTAGAATGAAACCTACTGCCAACGAGTTTACAAGCCAGGTAGTGCAGGCACAGCAGAGCCTGCGCTCCTTTGCCCTTAAACTCACATCCAATCCCCATGAAGCCTCCGACCTCGTGCAGGACACCACACTCAAAGCACTGCACGCCGAAGAAACCTTCGTGGAGAAGGCGAACTTCTCAGGTTGGATTATGACCATCATGCGCAACACTTTCCTCAACAACTGCCGGAGCTCAAAGCGCACGCTGGCCGTCATCGACCAGGCTGTTGATCAAGATCAACTCGTCCAGATTCCTGTATTGAGCACTGTGCCCGCCCCCGACGACGTGTACAGCGCTAACCAGATTTCACAGATAATTGCTTCGCTGCCCCAGGCGCAGGCCGTACCTTTCACCATGCTCATAGAAGGATACAGCTACGCTGAAATCGCAAAGAAACTGAATCTCCAACCAGGCATAGTGAAAAGCCGAATCCTCAACGCCCGTCGCGCCCTGCGCGCACGTCTCAACGAACCCTGACCCGCCAGGGTGCTACACTCGGTTCTCCGGTCCCCGGACTGCCACCGTCCGCCCCGCCCCGGTCACGAGGTCTTCCTGCACAGCTTTCACCTATACCCATCCCGACGGTACGCCCATAAGGTGTGCCGTCTCGTCTTTCATCCCTGCCACACCACACTCCCCCCTCAGCCTATAACCGGCAACGACCGATACAGCCGCGCTCGGTACTTCTACAGGCGTCCGTTCACTCTTAACCTTTTTTAACATTTACCATTAAACCATTGAAAAATCGGGATGTTGAAACGCCTGTTGCTGCGCACTTCG
>UQLL01000038.1 GCA_900541835.1 uncultured Porphyromonadaceae bacterium | reverse complement strand
GAGGTTCTGTCTCGATGCGCCAGTCTGAAAAATCAAATAATAGAACCTCCCTTTAAAAATTGTACTGCACTGACGGCCGTACAGATTGATGCGGCCACTCCTCCCACCATCACCGCTACCACCTTCCCGGCAGCGATAAAATCCAAAATCACCCTCACAGTGCCAAAGGGCACTCTCTCGGCTTATCAGTCGGCCGCCAACTGGAGCGGCTTCAAGGCTTACAAAGAGGGTGAGGGCGGCGGCTCCGGCGGCGGCGACGACACCGAACCGGCCAAAATCGAGGTCGACGGCATCTATTATCAGACCGACCCCGCCACCTCTACCGCCACAGTCATCAGCGGCTACCAGGCAGGTCTGAACGAAACGCCGTACTCCGGCGTAGTAAACGTACCCTCCACCTTTACTTATAAAGGCAAGACCTACACGGTGACCGCTGTAGGGCAGACCGCCTTCCAGTACGGCACCTGCACCGAGGTTACTCTCCCTTCCACCTGCACCTCCCTCGCCACATACGCCTTCTCCTCAATGAGCTCGCTGACCAAGCTCGACTTAGGCGGTGTGAACAACATTCCCGGCAACGGAATCACCAACTGTACGGCTCTGAAAGACCTATACTTAGGCTACACCGGCGGTGTGGTAGGCACCGTAGGAGCCAGCATCCCCTCGGCCATGCGTGCCAACATCAACGTGCACGTAGCCTCCGCTGCCCTAAAGAGTTCTTACAGCGCATCCTCCTTCTGGGGCGCCGTACGCGCTATCCTGGCCCCCGACCAGCTGCAGATCGGCGACTTTTACTACGAGTATTATCCCGCCACCAGGACTGCAATGGTGCTGGCACCGTATGAAATCCCGGGCAACGGCGCTCCCAAGCAAATCGGTCCGGCAGTAGAGATTCCCGGCACCATCACCGTTTCCGGCACCGAATACACCGTCACCCGTCTGCAACCGGGCGTCTTCTACGAGACCCCCAACGTAACAAGCGTCACCTTCAACGAGGGCCTGAAAGAAATCGGCTTCGAGACCTTCTACGCCTCACAGATGTCCGAACTCACCTTCCCCAACTCCGTCGAGACCATTGAATACAACAACTTCTACTACTGCACGAAACTGACCAAGGTCACCTTCGGCACAGGTCTCAAGTACATCGGCAACAATGCTTTCTACGCTTGCAACAGTGTCACCGACATTGAAGTGCAGGCCACCGTTCCGCCTGCACCGGCCACCGGTTCCACCTCCATCTTCAACGCCAATTTCAACAAGGGCAACGTCACCCTGACCGTGCCGGCCGGCACCAAGGCCGCCTATCAGGCCGACGCCAACTGGAGCGGCTTCAAGGAGTACAAGGAAATAGGCGGCGGCGCGATAGAAGAGGGTCGCATAGTAGTAGACGGCATCCACTACGAAATCACCAAGAACCCGTATGCCTCCGAAGAGGGCACCCTGCAGTGCTATGTGGTAAGCCCCGTGGAATCCGGTTTGCCCGACGGCGACGAGTACAGCGGCGTGGTGAACATACCCGAGTTCATCAGCTACAACAACAAGCAGTATGCCGTGGTGCAGATTCGCAACCAGGCTTTCTATATGCAGAGCGCCGTGACCGAAGTCAAGATTCCCTCTACCGTCACCATCATCGGCTCCCAGGCCTTCCAGGAGTCGGGCATCACCGCCATCACCATACCGGCAAACGTGAACCGTATCGACAATTACGTCTTCCGCCGCTGCACGGCCCTGAAGACCATGACGGCGCAGTCCCTGAGCCCGGTCACCGTCAGCTCCGGCACCTTCGCCACTATCACTTCCACCTGCCGCCTCTATGTGCCCCGCGGCTGCGTGGCAGCCTACAAGGCGGCGAACTACTGGAAGGACTTCACTACCATCGAAGAGGATCCCAACAGCGCCATTCTGCCCACGTCGGTTGTCATCACCGGCATGCCCCGTACCCTGCTGGTAGGCGACACCGTGCGACTGGGAGTGACAGTCCTGCCCGCCGACGCCACTGACAAGAGCGTGGAATGGAAATCCCTCACCCCCGAAGTGGCTGCCGTCGACTCCACCGGCCTGGTGACTGTCATCGGCACCGGCAACGCTCTCATTGAGGTCATCTGCAACGGCAACCGCACCCTGAGCAACAACGCCAGCGTGGTCTGCGTCACCCGCGAGGCCACTATCGACGGCCTCTGCTATCGCTTCGTGCTCGACGAAAAAGCCAAAATCGCCAACGCCTATGTGGTGCGCCCCAAGTCCGGCAGCTATGCCGGCGTGGTCAACATACCATCCAGCGTGCAGCATGGCACCACCTTTATCGTCCGCGGCCTGGACGCCAACGCCTTCGCGCTCATGCCGGACGTCACCGCCGTCTCCATCCCCGCTACGGTCGACACCATGGGCTTCGACGCCTTCCGCAACTGTACCGGCCTGAAGCGCGTGGACATCACCAGCCTGACGGCATGGGCCAACATCAGCTTCCGTACCGAGCGCTCCACCCCGTTCAGCAACGCCGGAGTGGCCATGTACCTTAACAATCAGCCTGTGACCGCAGTGCATATCGACGGTTCCATCTCCGTCATCAAGCCCAACGTCTTCCAGGGTATCGGCTCCATCACCACCCTGACCATCGACGAGGGTGTGAAGCGCATCTGTGCCGGCGCCTTCCGCAACTGCACCGGCCTGACCTCGGTGACACTGCCGGGCAGCATCGACTCGCTGGGCCTGAACGTCTTCAACGGCTGTACCGCCCTTGTCAAGGCCACCCTGCCAGCAAGCCTCAAGGTAGTGTCCGGCGGCCTCTTCCTCGGCTCCGGCCTTCAGAGCATCGTCATCCCCGACGGCGTTTATCTCATCGACAACCAGGCATTCCAGAACTGCGCCTCGCTGAAGAGCGTCAACATCGGTTCGGGCGTGAAGAAGCTGAACCTGATGGTCTTCGACGGCTGTTCGCAGCTCGACACCGTCACTGTTAACGCCCTCACCCCGCCCGAGTTCTTCCAGGCCAGCATCCCCGGCCAGTCGCTCAATCCCTTCGACCCGGCCATCTATCCGACCTGCCGCCTGTATGTCCCGGCTCAGAGCCTGATAGCATATAAGGAGGCCGACGTATGGAAGAATTTCGCCACCATCCGCGCCATAGGCAGCGACGAGGGTGTCAAGGCCACCATCGACGGCATCAGCTACAGCCTCCTGGCCGACGAGCTGACCGCCACCGTGCTCCCGGCCGCCTACACCGGCGAAATCACAATACCCGCCACCGTAAGCTATCAGGGCAAGACCTACGCCGTCACCGAAATAGCACCCCGCGCTTTCTACGGCACCTCCATCGACATCCTTCGTCTGCCGGCCGGCATCAAGAGCATCCCGACCGAAATGGCCGCCAACTGCCAGAACCTTGTCAGCGTCGGCCTGCCCGACCATCTGGAGACCATAGGCGTGCGCGCCTTCTACGACTCGCCCAACATCCGCTTCATCCGTTGCGTCAACTACGGCGTGAACAACAACCTCGTGCCCCCGGCCTTCACCGCCACCGACGAGAGCAGCTACGGCGAGGCCTTCTCCACCTCCATCTGGCCCGACTGTATGCTGGCCATCCCCGGCAGCATGTACGCCAACTACCGCCAGGCCAACGGCTGGAGCAACTTCCGCTCATTCGCCTACTGGCACGACACCGATGTGTCGCCCGACAGCGTAGTCTTCACCGGCAAGTTCAGCGGCGAAGAGCGCAAGGTGCGTACCCTCACCCCGGTAGTCTACCCCTCCAATGCGCTTATCCTCAACTACGTCGTCCGCAACTCCAACCCCGAGGCCGTCTCCTTCGCCACCGGCAAGGATGAGCAGGGCAAGACCGTGCTCCTTGCCTCGCTGCTGAAAGTCGGAGAGGCCGACGTGACAGTGTACATGAACCTCGTCAAGAGCTCCTTCCATATCTCCGTCAGCGTCTACACCGGCGTAGAGGGAGTGGACGGCGACGACGAGGAGGCCCGCTACTTCACCCTCGAAGGCCTGGAGGTAGCTCGTCCGCAGAAGGGCGTCATGTACATCAAAGTGCAGCGCAACAAGTCCACCAAGATAGTATATTAAGGCTCTGTCCCTGAAAAACAGGAAATCTTTTCCTGCCCTTCTTTCAAGTCCGGGCGGCGTGTCGGTACCGACACGCCGCCCCTTGTTCTCCCGACGCTTGTTCCGCCGACGGTGTTTCTTATGTGCCGTATGTGGGAGGCGGGGCCACATAAGCCACATAAATCACATTTCCGGCAAAGCCTCTGGCCTCCGCCATTCCCTCCGCCCTCCCCATTTCTTGGTAGGAAATTTTGCAGTTTAATCAAGAATAGGTAATTTTGCAAATATTTCGGAACAGGGTCCAGGCCCCGATTCCGAGTAGCCATGAAAAATTGAAACAAACAAATAATCTAAACTCTACAAAACATCTATGTGGTTAACAAGCTCATCCGTAGGGCGTAAGTTCATCATGGCCTTGACCGGCGCATGTCTCGTCCTATTCGTCACATTCCACTGTGTGATGAACGCGATAGCCATTGTATGGCCCACGGCCTACAACGTCATCTGCGAGTTCCTGGGCGCCAACTGGTACGCACTGGTTGCCTCCATGGGCCTCGCCCTGCTGTTCATCATCCACATCATCTGGGCCACCATGCTGACCCTGCAGAACCGCCGCGCTCGCGGCTCCGTCCGCTATTCGGTCAGCAAGAACGCTCCCGGCGTAGAATGGTCGTCGAAGAACATGTACGTGCTCGGCATCGTCGTGCTCGCCTTCCTCGTCGTCCACCTGATCAACTTCTGGTACAAGATGCAGTGGGCCGAGATCGCAGGCCATGAAGGATTCATCCCGGCCCAGGCAGGCACACTGTTCATCCAGGAGGCCTTCTCCACAGTGTGGGTGCCCATCGTCTACATCATAGGCTTCGTGGCTCTCTGGTTCCACATGAACCACGGCTTCTGGTCCATGTTCCAGACCTGCGGCTGGAACAACGAGATCTGGATCCAGCGCCTCAAGAAGGCGGCCGCCTGGTGGACCTCCATCGTCGTGTGCCTCTTCGTGGCACAGGCCATCGTCTTCACCGTCCATGCCTCCAAGGACTACTATAAGACCGACGACGCTCTGCGCAACCAGTACCTCGCCATGGTATTCGACAACTACGGCATGGGCGCCAACGCCCAGGACATCCAGTACGCCGACTTCGCCCGCCAGGTGGAGCCCATGTACCAGCAGATCTCCTCGATGCCCGCCGAGCAGAAAGCCCAGGTGATTGCCCAGCAGCCCCAGGCAAAGAAGCAGTTCGAGGTGATTGAGAACCTCTACCGCTTCGTCAACTACCTCGAGGGCAAGGATCCCAACGCCGAGCCCGCCCGGCCCCAGATCGACCCCGCCGTCATGCAGATGATGCAGCAGCAGGCCGCCCAGCCCGAGGAGGGCCAGCCCGCCCCCGAAGAAGCACAGGCCCAGCCCGAGGCCGACCAGCCCCAGGCCCAGCCCGCAGAAAATACCAACGACTAATCCGTAAAGCGATATGGCAACGAACGATAAAATCAGAGTAATGAGCCCGGAAGCCAGCAAGATTCCGGAAGGTCCTGTCGCTGAGAAATGGACCAACTTCAAGGCCCACCAGAAGCTGGTGAACCCGGCCAACAAGCGCAAGCTCGACATCATAGTGGTCGGCACCGGCCTGGCCGGCGCCTCCGCAGCCTCCACCCTCGCGGAGATGGGCTTCAACGTCCTCAACTTCTGCATCCAGGACTCCCCCCGCCGCGCACACTCCATCGCCGCACAGGGCGGCATCAACGCCGCCAAGAACTACCAGAACGACGGCGACTCCGTATACCGCCTCTTCTACGACACCGTCAAGGGCGGCGACTACCGCGCCCGCGAGGCCAACGTATACCGCCTGGCCGAGGTCAGCAACAACATCATCGACCAGTGCGTGGCACAGGGTGTGCCCTTCGCTCGCGAATACGGCGGCCTGCTCGCCAACCGCTCCTTCGGCGGCGCACAGGTGTCCCGCACATTCTACGCCAAGGGCCAGACTGGCCAGCAGCTCCTGCTCGGCGCATACTCGTCCCTCAACCGCCAGATCCAGGCCGGCAAGGTCAAGAGCTTCAACCGCTACGAGATGCACGACGTGGTGCTGGTCAAGGACGCCGACGGCGTAGAGCGCGCCCGCGGCATCATCGCCAAGAACCTGGTGACGGGCAAGATGGAGCGCTTCGCCGCCCACGCCGTCGTCATCGCCACCGGCGGCTACGGCAACACCTACTTCCTGTCCACCAACGCCATGGCCTGCAACGTCAGCGCCGCCATGGCCTGCTACCGCAAGGGCGCCTACTTCGCCAACCCCGCCTACGTGCAGATCCACCCCACCTGCATCCCCGTGCACGGCGACAAGCAGTCCAAGCTCACCCTCATGTCCGAGTCGCTCCGCAATGACGGCCGCATCTGGGTGCCCAAGAACATCGAGGACGCCCGCAAGCTCCAGAGCGGTGAGATCAAGGGCTCCGACATCCCCGAGGAAGAGCGCGACTACTACCTCGAGCGCCGCTACCCCGCCTTCGGTAACCTCGTGCCCCGCGACGTCGCATCCCGCGCCGCCAAGGAACGCTGCGACCACGGCTTCGGCGTCAACAACACCGGCCTGGCCGTATTCCTCGACTTCTCCGAGGCCATCAACCGCCTCGGCCTCGACGTGGTGCGCCAGCGCTACGGCAACCTCTTCGACATGTACGAGGAGATCACCGACGTCAACCCGGGCGAGCTCGCCTGCACCAAGGACGGCGTCAACTACTACAACCCGATGATGATCTTCCCCGCCATCCATTACACCATGGGCGGCATTTGGGTCGACTACGAGCTCCAGACCAGCGTCAAGGGCCTCTTCGCCATCGGCGAGTGCAACTTCTCCGACCACGGCGCAAACCGCCTCGGCGCATCCGCGCTGATGCAGGGCCTGGCCGACGGATACTTCGTGCTCCCCTACACCATCCAGAACTACCTCAGCGACCAGATCACCGTGCCCCACTTCCGCACCGACCTGCCCGAGTTCGACGAGGCCGAGAAGCGCGCCATCGCCGAGGAGCAGCGCCTCATGGCCATCGGCGGCAAGCGCTCCGTCGACTCCATCCACAAGGAGCTCGGACACATCATGTGGGAATACGTCGGCATGGGCCGCACCAAGGAGGGCCTCCAGACCGCGCTCCAGAAGCTCAAGGACCTGCGCAAGGAGTTCGACACCAACCTCTACATCCCCGGCGACATGGAGGGCATGAACATAGAGCTCGACAAGGCGTTCCGCCTCAACGACTTCATCACCATGGGCGAGCTCATCGCCTACGACGCCCTCAACCGCAACGAGAGCTGCGGCGGCCACTTCCGCGAAGAGTACCAGACTCCCGAGGGCGAGGCCCAGCGCGACGACAAGGACTACTTCTACGTGGCCTGCTGGGAGTACGAAGGCGACGGCAAGGCTCCCGAGCTCATCATCGAACCCCTCCACTACGAGGCCATCAAGGTCCAGACACGTAACTACAAGTCATAAAACCCTCCAAAAAACACAGAGAAATGGACGAAAACATAATGAGAGTCAACCTCAAGGTGTGGCGCCAGGCCGACGCCAAGGCCCAGGGAGGGTTCGTGACCTACTCCGACGTAGAGACCACCCCCGACACCTCGTTCCTCGAGACCCTCGACATCCTCAACGAGACCCTCGTAGAGCAGGGCCAGGAGCCCATCGCCTTCGACCACGACTGCCGCGAAGGCATCTGCGGCATGTGCTCCCTGTACATCAACGGACATCCCCACGGCCCCGCCACCGGAGCCACCACCTGCCAGCTCTACATGCGCCGCTTCCGCAACGGCGAGACCATCACCGTGGAGCCCTGGCGCTCCGCCGCCTTCCCCGTCATCAAGGACCTCATCGTGGACCGCAACGCCTTCGACAAGATCCAGCAGGCCGGCGGCTACGTGTCCTTCAACTGCGGCGGCGCCCAGGACGCCAACGCCCTGCCCATCGCCAAGACCAAGGCCGACGAGGCCATGGACTCCGCGAGCTGCATCGGCTGCGGCGCCTGCGTGGCAGCCTGCAAGAACGGTTCCGCCATGCTCTTCGTCAGCGCCAAGGTGAGCCAGTTCGCCCTGCTGCCCCAGGGCGAGGTTGAGCGCGACCGCCGCGTCCGCGCCATGGTGGCCAAGATGGACGAACTCGGCTTCGGCAACTGCACCAACACCGGAGCCTGCTCGGCCGAATGCCCCAAGAACATCAAGATGAGCAACATCGCCCGCATGAACCGCCAGTTCATCGCCGCCAAGAACCGCCAGTAATCCCCCGGCGCTTCCATGCGCATCCAATAAAAAGCTGCCGTAGCACCGCTACGGCAGCTTTTTACGATTCCTATGTAGGAAGAACCTTAGTCTTGATGCTTACTCTGATTGATTAGCATTAGCAGAAATCTCCCCAATTGGGGAAATTTCTTCGGCTTGTTGCCGGTCGGGGGATTCAGATAATATGGGGGAATCAGGGGAGGTGGGGGC
>UQLL01000037.1 GCA_900541835.1 uncultured Porphyromonadaceae bacterium | reverse complement strand
AAAGATACGAATTATTTCTCTGATATGCAAATGTTTAATTTATAGAAGTTTCCTTAAATATTGTTAACGTCACATTCGCTCGGGCATTTCCATGCCGAGCAGCGATGCGGCGGAGCGGAGGGTGCGTGCCACCACCTGCGACAGGAGCAGGCGGAGGTTACGCTTGGCCTCGTCCTCCTCGCGGAGCATGGGATAGTCGTGGTAGAACTGGTTGTACTCCTTGGCGAGGTCGTAGCAGTAGTTTGCCACCAGGGCGGGGGAGTAGGTGCGTGCGGCCTCGGCCACGACCTTGGGGAAGTCGCCGACCTTACGGATGAGCACGGCCTCCTTGGGCGAGGGCACGGCCAGCTCTGCGGCGGCGTAGTCGCGGTCGCCGGCGCGGCGCAGGACGCTGCGGATGCGGGCGTAGGTGTACTGCAGGAAGGGGCCGGTGTTGCCGTTGAAGTCGATACTCTCGGCGGGGTTGAAGAGCATGTTCTTCTTGGGGTCGACCTTGAGCAGGAAGTACTTGAGGGCGCCCATGCCGACCATGCGGGCCGTCTCGCGGGCCTGGGCGGGCGTCATGTCCTTGAAGCGGTCGGCGGCGGTCTCGGCAGCCTGCTGCTCCATGGTGTCCATGAGGTCGTCGGCGTCGACGACGGTGCCCTCGCGGCTCTTCATCTTGCCGCTGGGCAGCTCGACCATGCCGTAGGAGAAGTGCACCAGGTCCTTGCCCCAGGCGAAGCCGAGGCGGTCGAGCAGGATGCTCAGCACCTGGAAGTGATAGTTCTGCTCGTTGCCCACCACATAGACCATCCTGGAGATGGGGAAGTCGCGGTAGCGGAGCTTGGCGGTGCCGATGTCCTGTGTCATGTAGACGGAGGTGCCGTCCTTGCGCAGGAGCAGCTTCTCGTCGAGGCCGTTTTCGCGCAGGTCCGCCCACACGGAGCCGTCGTCGCGGCGGTACATCTTGCCCTCCTCCAGGCCCTTGAGCACGAGGTCCTTGCCTTCGAGGTAGGTCTGGGACTCGTAGTAGATCTTGTCGAAGTCCACGCCCAGGCGGCGGTAGGTCTGGTCGAAGCCGGCGTACACCCAGGAGTTCATGGTCTCCCACAGGTGGCGAACTTCGGGGTCGTTCTGCTCCCAGCGGCGGAGCATGTCGCGGGCCTCGAGCATGAGCGGCGCCTTGTCCTTGGCCTCGTCTTCGGTCATGCCCTTGGCCACGAGGTCGGCGACCTCGGCCTTGTAGTGCTTGTCGAAGAGGACGTAGAAGTCGCCGATGAGGTGGTCGCCCTTCTTGCCGGTGGACTCGGGGGTGCATCCGTCGCCCCACTTCTGCCAGGCGAGCATGGACTTGCAGATGTGGATGCCTCGGTCGTTGACGATGTTGGTCTTGACGACGCGGTTGCCGGCGGCCTCCAGGATGCGGCTCAGCGAGTATCCGAGCAGGTTGTTGCGGACGTGGCCGAGGTGGAGGGGCTTGTTGGTGTTGGGCGAGGAGTACTCTACCATCACCAGGGGAGCGTCAGGGGCTGGCGTGAGGATGCCGAAGTCAGGGTCGGCGGCGACGCGGAGGAGCTCCCCGGTCCAGTAGGCGGGGTCGATGGAGAGGTTGAGGAAGCCCTTGACGACGTTGTAGGCGCCGATGCAGTCGACGTTTTCTACGAGCCACTGGCCGATGGCCTGGGCGGTGTCTTCGGGCTTTGCCTTGGAGGCACGCAGGAAGGGGAAGACGACCACGGTGTAGTCGCCATCGAAGCCCTTGCGGGTGGCGCCGGGCATGGCGCTCTGTATGTCTGTGTCCGCGCCGTAGAGGGCCTTCACGGCCCCGGCGACGCCTTGTGCTATCTTATCTTCTATCTTCATTTTCGTGTCAAAGATCCAATTCCATGAATTGCAGGGTACAAAGATAATGCCAAAATCGCTAACCGCCAAGGGAATGCCGGAAAATTATAGTGCGGTACTCCCCATTTTTCGACAGGGGAGTGAATTTCAAAAATTTCAGGACAAAGAGAGAAGCGTCGGAGGCCGTCTCCTCCTCTTTGCTCCGACCTTGACAAGTCAGGCTTTTCGGTTTCTTGTCCACCACAAAGTTAGACCTTTTCCCATTGTCCGCCAAATTTTCAGGCGATTAAACCGCAGGGGCGGTTGGCCGGTGAACACGGTCATGGTATTCTCTTCGGCATCGGTCTGATAACCTTGTATTTTGAATTTCATCGTTTCGATCTTTTTTGGGGAGATAAACAAGCCTCAAATGACTTGTACCCGATTTGAGGTTTTCGGGTACACGTTGAAACCGTTATGTACCCGATTTGAGGCTTTCGGGTACATATCCATTTTGTCATGTACCCGAATCCTGCTTTTTAGGGCACATTAGGATTAACCGATTCGATAGCTTCCACCGGAATACTCGATTTCTCTCCTTGTGATAAAAAAGATTCATGAGTCCGTGTTGATATAGTAATCTTTTAGGGTCAGCAACTTGTGGTTACGTACCATGCTGAACCCTTTTTGCATGGCTTGGCGATAGGATTCTGATAAAGGCCGGTATCCTCCTGAAGCTCAGGGCGGCGGACAGGCTAATGCTTACCAACATCCTTTTGAGGCAGAAGAAGGCGGTCAAGGAGGCTATGGCGGCGGCTGCGCAGCAGAACCTGGTCGTGGAATCGGGTACTTTGGCTCTGACGGGCTCTGTTGCCTCTGTTTCGGTGTCGGTCAGTGTATAGTCATCCATAGGTAGGGATTTTGTGCAAAGATAGTGATAAAAATGCAAACGGCGCGTCGGGGATGCCGACGCGCCGCGGAATCTTGTGCTTATGGGGTCCCCGGGTCTACTGGGGCCACTGAGGCGCAGCCTGCTTGTTGGTCACGTTGACCCTATACACCCGGGTCGTTGCGCTCTTAGCAGCCGAACTTGGAGAAGTCGGTCTGGGACATGTCGCCGGTCTGCATGAAGGTCTCGTGCATGGCGAAGGCGGCGGGCAGGGTGTGCGGGATGTGGAGTTTGTTGTGGCACAGGTGCAGGTAGTCCCACATCATCTCCTTGTACATGGGGTGCACGCAGTTCTCGATGATGCACTCGGCACGCTGCATGGGGTCCTTGCCTCGCAGGTCGGCGACGCCCTGCTCGGTGGCCAGGATCTTGACGCTGTGCTCGGAGTGGTCGAGGTGGCTGACCATGGGCACGATGGCCGAGATCTTGCCGCCCTTCTGGATGGAGGGGCAGGAGAAGATGCTCAGGTAGGCGTTGCGGGAGAAGTCGGCGGAGCCGCCGATGCCGTTCATCATCTTGGAGCCGAGCACGTGGGTGGAGTTGACGTTGCCGAAGATGTCGGCCTCCAGGGCGGTGTTCATGGCAATCAGGCCGAGTCGGCGCACGATCTCGGGATGGTTGGAGATCTCGCCGGGGCGCATGATGATCTTGTCGCGGAAGTAGTCTATGTTGTCCATGAAGCGGAGCATGGCTTCGTCGGAGAAGGTCAGTGCGCAGGTGGATGCGAACTTGCACTTGCCCTCTTCCATGAGCGTCAGCACGGCGTCCTGGATTACCTCGGTGTACATCTCGAACTCGGGCACTTCGGGGTTCTCGCCCAGGCCGAAGAGTACGGCGTTGGCCACGTTGCCGACGCCGGACTGGATGGGCAGGAACTCCTTGGGGATGCGGCCGAGGCGCATTTCGTCGACCAGGAAGTGGCATACGTTGTCGCCGATGCGCTGGGTGATCTCGTCGGGCGCGGTGAAGGGCTTGATGCTCTCGGAGGCGTTGCTGGGCACGATGCCCACGATCTTGGCCGGGTCGATCTTGAGGACGGTGGAGCCGATGCGGTCGCTGGGCTTGTAGATGGGAATCTCGCGGCGGTGGGGGGGATCCAGGGGCACGTAGTTGTCGTGGAAGCCGCGGAACGAGGTCTTGTAGTAGGAGCTATACTCGATAATGACCTTCTTGGCCATCATGGCCAGGGTGGGGGCCATGCCCATGCCTGCGCCGAGGATGAAGTCGCCGTTGGGGCTCATCTCGGTGACTTCGATGACGGCCACGTCGATGTCGCCGTAGAAGCCGTAGCGCATGTCCTGGCTCAGGTGGCTCAGGTGCGTGTCGAAGTAGTGCATATGGCCCGTGTTGGAGAGCTTGCGCGAATCCGGGTGGCTCTGGTAGGGCGTACGCAGGTTGATGGCGTCGACGCGGCTCAGCTCGCCGTCCACGTGGTCGTTCGTCGACGCGCCGGTGAAGAGGTTGATCTTGAACTCTTCGCCTTTCTCATGGAGTTCCTTGGCCATCTGGGCCAGGGCAACCGTTACAACTTTCGGCGTGCCGGAGGCGGTGAAGCCCGAAAAGCCCACATTGTCCCCGTTTTTGATGACGCGGGCCGCCTCTTCTGCCGTGATGAAAGGTATGCTCATTTTGTAACGTTAGATTTTAATGGTAATTTTGCGCAAAATTAGGTATTTTTTGTGGAACTCAAGTATGAACGGACCGGAAAAATCATTGAGATTTGAAAAAAAATGCACACCCTCGCTGAATGTGCGCATTGAAACTTATGGTTGCCAGATGAATGTGGCCGACTCCGAGCTGGTTGCATCTCTCTTGTATTCAGCTGGTTACGAACTGCTCGGCGCTGACGCGCCCGACGATTCGGCCGATGCGGTGGTCATTAACACGTGTTCCATCCGCGAGAATGCCGAGCAGAAGATTTACGGGCGCATTTCGCGCTGGAAGGCTCTGAGCCGCCGGCTGGGGCGCCGCATCATTGTCGCGGTGGTGGGGTGCATGGCCGAGCGGCTGCAGCGGAAGCTCATCGAGGACTACGGGGTGGACGTGGTGGCCGGCCCGGACGCCTATATGTCGCTGCCGGAGCTGATGGACAGCGCCCGCGCCGGACGCGCCGCCATGGACGTGGAGCTTAGCCTGACGCAGACTTACGCGGGCGTGATGCCCCGCCGCGTGGGCGGAAACAGGATTTCGGGATTCGTCTCCATCATGCGCGGCTGCAATAATTTCTGCACATACTGCATCGTGCCCTATACGCGCGGTCGGGAGCGCTCGCGCGACCCGCAGAGTATCCTGGCCGAGCTGGCCGACCTGCGTGCCAAGGGATACCGCGAGGTCACGCTGCTGGGCCAGAACGTGAACTCGTATTCGTATAAGGAGGGGGAGAGGGAGATCGGCTTCCCGCAGCTGCTGGCGATGGTGGCGGAGGCGGCGCCGGACATGCGCGTCCGCTTCACTACGTCGCACCCCAAGGACATGAGCGACGAGACGCTGCGCGTCATGGCCGCCCACCCCAACATCGCCCGGCACATCCATCTGCCGGTGCAGAGCGGCTCGGACTCGGTGCTGAAGGCCATGAACCGCAAGTACACACGCGCCTGGTACCTGGACCGCGTGGACGCCATCCGGCGCATACTGCCCGGCGCCGGGCTGTCGACGGATATGTTTACGGGGTTCCATGGCGAGACGGAGGAGGACTTCGAGCAGACTCTAAGTCTGATGCGCGAGTGCCGTTTCGACTCGGCGTTCATGTTCAAGTACTCCGAGCGGCCCGGGACGTTCGCCTCCAAGCACCTGCCCGACGACGTGCCGGAGGAGGTGAAGATTGAGCGGCTGAACAGGATGATAGAGCTGCAGAACGAGCTGTCGCTGGCCTCGAACCGCGCCGACATAGGCCGGGAGTTCGAGGTGCTGGTCGAGGGGCCGTCGAAGCGCGACCCGGAGGAATACTTCGGCCGCACGTCGCAGAACAAGGTGGTGGTGTTCGCCCGGGGGGACGCCCGTCCCGGCAACCTGCTGCGGGTGCGCGTCACCGACGCCAGCTCCGCCACGCTGCGCGGCGAGCGGGTGTGCTGAGAAATGTAGGGGCGCACGGCCCGTGCGTCTGTCCGGGAGCGGGTGATGCCCCGCGCTGAGGCGGGCGCCAAATGCAAAGGAAATGTTCCAGGAGGCCCGGCTGGCGTAGCCGGGCCTTTTTACTTTGCCTGCACCTTACGGGCGACACCGCCACACCTAACTATATATAGGGCGGGTGAGAGGGGCAGGAAGTGGTCGTCGGAGGGGACGGCGAGGGTGGCGGTGCGCAGTCCGTCGGCAGTGTAGACTTCCACGCGCTGGCCGGAGAGGCCGAGGATGCGGACGCCGCCGGGCACCGCTTGGAGAGCTGAGTGCTGAGAGATGAGAGATGAGAGACCGGTGGTGCCGGGCGCATTGTCGGAGAAGGGAAGGAGGGCCGAGAGGCGCAGGCCGGTGCCGTCGGGAGCTATCTCCACCTCTGCCTGGGTGCCTGAGAAGCCGGGGCGCGGCGTGAAGCGGTAGGTAAGGGTACGGCCTTCGGCGGCGGGGATGGCCAGGGTGGACTTGGCGTCGTCGGGTTGCACGTCGATGGCCTTGGCGCCGATGGCCACGCTCATGGACGGGATGGTGAGCGAGACGGGCGCGGAGCCGGTGTTGACGAGCTCGGCGCGGAAGATGTACTCCCGGCCTACTGTCAGGGCGGCGGGGAGGCTGGACCAGTCGAGCAGCAGGGCGCCAGGACGCGAGGGGACGATGGCGTATTCGCCGATGCGCAGGATGCCGGAGCGGAGGGTGAGACGGAAGGTGGCGGCGTCGCCGGCGCGCACGAGGCTGTCGGGTACCGGCACCACGATAGTATGCCATTCGTCGTCGGTGAACTGAGAGTCGCGACTTGTAGGGATGCACTCTGGAGCATCCGTGAGATTCAGGAGCAGCGATTTGCGTCCGTCGGTGAGGATTTCGAGGTCGGCCATGGCGCCTGGCGTGGCACGGAGGCGCAGGAGCAGCTGGACGGGCGTGGTGTGGGTGAAGGAGGGGAGAAGCAGGTAGCCGGTCTCTTCGAGGAGCATGGCGCGGCTGTGCGGGCGCGATGGGTCGATTCCCTCCTGCTCATAGCTCAGCTTGAGGCTGTCGGAGATGGCCACAGGGAACAGGTGCCGCACTTCTGGCCGGAACTGTTCGCGCAGGGGGGCGGCCAGCGGCTCTCCGGTGAGGCTGACTGTCTCCGTACCCCGACCCGCTCCGTAAGTGTTGAATGGCGTCACTCGCCAGCGGATAGCTGAGAGCTGGGAACTGAGAGCTGAGAGACAGGGAATAGTGGCGAGTTGGGAGGTAACGGTGTCGGCGACGAGCCACGATTTGCCGTCGGGGGTGTATTCTATGGCGTAGCTGATGGTGGAGGGGTCGGCGTATGCGCCGTGGCGGCCGACGGTGTCGGGCTGCCAGTGCAGGTGCACTCCGAGATTGTCGGCGGTGGGGAGGGCCTCAAGCGAGAGGAGCCGGGTGGGGGCGTCGGTGCCGCCGTAGACCGTGTCGCAGCCCTCGGGGCCCCAGCCTACCCAGTTGCCGCAGGTGGCGCTGACGGGCGTCGCACCCTGCGGCACGCGCAGCCGCACGTTCAGCGTGTCTCCCGGCAGGCCGTAGGCGCTGACGGTGTCGACGGGGGAGGTCAACCGCACGCTCAGCCCCTCGTTCTCCCACAGCCGCATGCCGGCCATGTTGACCTTGGGAAGGGCTATCTGGACCTGCGCCAGGCTCTTCGGAGAAGGTATGGGCACGGCTCTTACTGCCGGCGCGGCCGGACCGTTGGCGGGGTGGTCGGTCTCGCGGATCTCTATTCTTCCGACGCGCACCGAGTCGGCGAGCGGCACCACCGTCAGGTAGTGCTTGCCGAAGCCCTGCGGCACCGCGTAATAGCTGAGAGATGAGAGATGAGAACTGAGAGATGTTTCAGACCCGAAGGCTGTGGAATCGCGTCCCCAGAGGAGGTGGTATGGGCCGTCGGCCTCGACGTCGATGGCGAGAGCGGGTATTTGGTTCTCCACCCACACGGGTCCGAAGAGGGTGGGGGAGTTGAGAGTTGATGGTTGAGAGTTTAGAATGGCTGGCAGGTTGGGAGCGTCGTGGTCCCGTAAGGTGTCTATCTCGATGCTCTCGATGACGACGCCGTCGCGGTTGTCGCCCTCCAGGCGCAGGGCCAGGAGGGTCTGTCCGTGGTCGTCGCCGGCGTAGAATGTGGCGGTGCGGGAGCGGGTGCCGCGGCAGAGCATCTCGTAGCAGGTGAAGAAAGGCTCGAAGAAGTCGGGCTGGTCCACGGGGCTGTGGAGCAGGGTGACGGTGGCCGGCGCCGGGCCGGTGCCACGGTAGTGCACTGCCACGTGGACGCCCTTCTGCCGGGGCGTGCGGAAGGGCGCGTGGGAGAGTATCAGCGTGTCTCCCGACTGCAGCAGCGAGTCGACGGTAATGACGCACGGCAGCTCCAGCAGCGAGTCCTCGGAGGCGGCGATGTCGAAGCGGCGCACGTGCAGGCCGTCGCCGTTGGCGCCTACGTAGCGTATGGCGGCGCGGTAGGGCACGGTGTCGGTGAGCTTGATCAGGGCCCGTTCGCGTCGCCAGCCCTCCTTGCGGGCAGGGTGGGTGAGCACCACCTGCCAGAGGGCCGGGTCGACGCCGTCAGGTCCGTAGCGCACCTCGTACTTCTCGGCCAGGGACGGGTTTTCTGAGCGCACGTCGAAGTCGAGGGCGTAGCTGCCGGACTTGGCGCGGAACGGTGGCAGCAGCAGGTAGTCGTCGGAGCGTGCGCCGAGCGGACCGGCGACGGCGAAGTCGGCGCTGTCGGGGCGGTAGCGCCAGGAGATGCCGTCGCCGTCGGCGTCGAGGAGGGCGAACTCCGAGGCTTCGCCCGGCGTCGGGGCAAGCGTCAGAGGCAGTCGCCGTACGTCGCCCTGCGTCTTTTCTACGCGGAACTCGCGGCAACGCAGCTCCATGCTGCCCGCTTTCGAGGATATGTGTAAAACAGGATAATATATGCCTGCTTTGGAACAATGAAAGGTGGTGCCGAGCGTGGCGTAGGCATCGGCGGTCAATTGAGAGCTGAGAGTCGATAGCTGAGAGTTTACGATACCGGCCACGGACTGGGCGGTGGCGAATCCCACGGAGAGCACCTGCGGCTCGCGGCCGCGCATGGCCTGGAAGTGGAGGCGGTAGTGGCCGGTGTCCGTAAGCTCCACCGGCGGCAGGAAGAGATAGTCGTCGGCGTCGTTGTCGTTACCCTCGTAGACGACCGATGGCCCCTGGGCGGAGAAGTGCCAGGAGTAGCCGTCGGCGTTGGCGTCGATTACTCGGCAGCGCTGCATGTCAGGGGCCGCGTCCGGCCCGAAACGGTAAGTGGAGTCGGTGGTGCCGAGGCGAGGAATGTAGGGACGCACGGCCAGTACGTCCGTGGGGGTCCCTGACAGGGCAGTGGCGTCCGCGCCCGAAGGCAGCAGGCACGCCAGCAGGCCGAGTAGAAGGCTCAGCGATGTATATCGTCGGGAATGGATTCCCAGGTCAGGTCTGTTCATTTTCCGCCGCAAAGATACGAATTTTTCGTTGAACGGTGACCAAGGAAAGGTGGATAATGTAGACGGATGCAAAAATTAATGTGCATTATTTGTTGTTAATCGCGCTTTTTTCATTATCTTTGCGGCGAGAAAAAATGCTTACCTTAGGAATCTACCTATTTTCGGCACACTTTTCAATAACTAACCAATACATTTCAGGAAACTTCTATAAATTAAACATTTGCATATCAGAGAAATAATTCGTATCTTT
>UQLL01000036.1 GCA_900541835.1 uncultured Porphyromonadaceae bacterium | reverse complement strand
GGAGCCGAGTCGAAAGACCCGGCTCCTTTTTTTTCGTGGCTGCCGCCGGGCGGGGGATGTGCGGATTGTGCATGGGTCGGGATAACACTTGGGCGCACTCCGGCGTTATATATGTAGGGACGGCCGGAAACGGGCGCCCCAAGTTCACTGCAACCATGAAGAATTACGACCCGGCACCGATACACTTGCGCGAGACGGCGTTCCAGAATCTCATGCAGCGGCGCGTCCACAACGTGCTGCTCATCGCATCGCCCTACGACACTTTCATGCTCGAGGAGGATGGGCGCGTGGAGGACGCCATACACCGCGAATACACCGACCTCAATCTCTCCTCGCCGCCCCGCTTCATCAAGGTGGGGGATTTTGCCCGCGCCCGTGAGCGGATGCGATACTTGCGGCCGGACTTGGTGATCGTCATGCCGGGGGTGGAGATTGGCGCCACGCTCCAGGAGATTGCCTCGCTGCGGCACGCGCATCCCGGCATCCCGACGGTGCTGCTGCTGCCGTTCGCCCGGCAGGTGTCGCGCCGCCTGGCCAACGAGGATCTGTCGTGCGTGGACTTCGTCTTTTCCTGGCTCGGCAACGTGGACCTCATCCTGGCCATCATCAAGCTCATCGAGGACCGCATGAACGCCGACAATGACATCCTGCGCGTGGGTGTGAAGTGCATCATGGTGGTGGAGGACACCACCCGCTTCTATTCGGCAATGCTGCCACAGCTCTACCGCTTCCTGCTCACGCAGAGCCGCAACTTCAGCGAGGAGGCGCTCAACGACCACGAGCGGATGCTGCGTATGCGTGGCCGTGCCAAGGTGCTCTTCTGCCGCGACTACAATTCGGCGCAGGCGCTGCTGCGGCGTTTCAGAGGCCATATGCTGGGCGTGGTCACCGACGTGCGCTATCCGCGCGACGGACGCCTGGCGCCCGACGCCGGGCTGCGGCTGACGGAGGAGATCCACGCCGCGGACCCGTACATGCCTGTCATCATCGCGAGCACCGAGCAGGCCAACCGCGCGCGGGCCATGCGCCTGGGGGCGATGTTCATCGACAAGGAGAGCAAGACGATGCCGCAGGACCTGCGGGCGGCAGTGCGTCGCAACTTCGGCTTCGGCGACTTCGTGGTCTACGACCCGGACACGGGCCTGGAGCTGATGCGCATACGCAACCTGGCGGAGCTGCAGAAGAGTATCTTCGACATCCCTGACCGGGCGCTGTTCACGCTCTGCTCCACCAACGCCGTGAGCCGCTGGCTCAACTCCCGCGCCCTCTTCCCGATAGCAGATGCCATAGAGAAGCGCCACTTCACGGAGCTGGGGGAGGCGCCGGCGGTGCGGCGGCTGGTCTTCGACGCCATCGTGGCTTACCGCCGCATGAAGAACCGTGGCGTGGTGGCCATCTACCGGCGCGACCGCTTCGACCGCTATTCCAACTTCGCGCGCATCGGCCAGGGCTCCATGGGGGGCAAGGGGCGCGGCCTGGCCTTCATCGACTCGTGCCTCAAGCGCATCCCCGAGGACAGGTTTCCCGCCGGCGCCACCATCTCCATACCGCGCACGGTGGTGCTCTGCACCGACGTCTTCGACGACTTCATGGAGCTCAACGACCTCTACCCGACGGCTCTCAGCGACGCTTCCGACCGGGAAATCCTCGACGCCTTCCTCCGCGCCGAGCTGCCGCGCGAGGTGGCTGACGACCTGCGGGCGCTGCTGCGGGTGATGGAGCGGCCACTGGCCGTGCGGTCGTCGTCGCTGCTCGAGGACTCCCACTACCAGCCCTTCGCCGGCGTCTACTCCACCTACATGGTGCCCCGCTGCCCGGACCCGGAGCGGACCCTGCGGCTGGTGGAGGAGGCCATCAAGGGCGTGTACGCCTCCGTCTTCTTCGCCGACAGCAAGGCCTACATGAACGCCACCCGCAACCTCATAGACCAGGAGAAGATGGCCGTCATCCTGCAGGAGGTGGTCGGCGCCACGCACGAGGGCCTCTACTACCCCACGCTGTCGGGCGTCGGCCGTTCGCTCAACTACTATCCCGTGGGGGCCGAGAAGGCCGAGGAGGGTGTGGCCGAGGTGGCCGTGGGCCTGGGCAAGTACATCGTCGACGGCGGCCGCGCCCTGCGTTTCTCGCCGGCGCACCCGGCGGCCGCAATCCAGACCTCCACCCTACAGACGGCGCTGCGCGACACCCAGACGTGCCTCGACGTCCTCCCCGTGGGCAGGTCGGACAAGCCGGACTTGCGGGACACGTCCGACCGGCCCGACACGCTTTCGACCGACGACGGTTTCAACATTTGTTCGATACCGGTGGCGGAGGCGGCCCGCACGGGCGCGCTGCGCTTCACCCTGAGCACCTACGACGCCAACGACCACATCCTGCGCGACACTGATGTCGGGCCGGGCCGCAAGGTCGTGACTTTCGCCAACATCCTGCGGCACGACGTTTTCCCGCTGGCCGAGTGTGTGCGCTTCATGCTCTCCATGGGCCAGAAGGCGATGGGGCGGCCGGTGGAGATCGAGTTCGCCGCCATGGTCAGTCCCCAGGCGATGTCCGAGCCGCACAAGGGCGACCTATTCTGGCTCCAGATCCGCCCCATCGTGGACGTCAAGGAGATGCTCGACGACTCTTGGGCGCAGCTTCCCGACAGCGACCTGCTCGTGCGATCCGGCACCGCCCTGGGGCACGGCCTGACGGACGGCGTCCGCACCGTGGTGTACGTCCGCCCCGAGAGCTTTGACTCCCTCCGCAACCCCGAGACGGCCTCCGAGATCGACGCGCTGAACAAGCAGCTGACCCGGCAGGGTCAGCCGTACATCCTCATCGGTCCCGGGCGGTGGGGAAGCTCCGACCCGGCCCTGGGCATCCCCGTGCGGTGGCCGCAGATCGCCTCGGCGCGGCTGATTGTGGAGACGGCGCTGCCCGGCTACCGCATCGAGCCGTCGCAGGGCACCCACTTCTTCCAGAACCTCACCAGCTACGGGGTGGGCTACTTCACCGTCGACGCCGGACGCGGCGAGGGCTTCATCGACCAGGCGCTGCTTGATGCCGCTCCGGCCGTCTACGAGTCCGAGACGCTGCGGGCGGTGTGTTTTGCCGAGCCCCTGACCATAGCCATCAACGGCCGCAAGTCCACCGGCGTGGTGCTGCGCCCCGGCCTCTCGCTCTCCCGGCAATGAACATTCTCTACCCTATCTTCCATCCTCGCCGGGCCGTGCAGGCCATTGCCCGGGCCGAAGAGCAGACGGCCCGCATCGCCGGCCTGGAGGCTGAGAAGGCGGCGCTCGACGGGGAGCTGACCGCCTCGTGCCGCGGGCGCGAAGAGGCGGAGCGCCAGGCCGCGCTCTACCGCGAGCGCCTGGAGCAGGTGGAACAGGCGCAGGCCGACTGCCTGCGCCGCGCCGCCGAGGCCGATGCCCTCCGCGCCACCCTGGCCGCCGAACGCGCCGAGACCCGCCAGGCAGTGGCCGAGATTTCCAGGGAGCTGAGCAAGGTGGAGGCGATGCGCGCCAGCTACGAGCGTCGTCTCGCGCACCTGCGCCACGCCCTGGCGGAGAGCCGCGACCGCCTCCGCCTCTACTCCGCCCTCGACCCCGACGCCCCCTTCATCGACATGCAGCCTGAAGTTGAAAGTGCAGAGTTGAGAGCTGATAGTTGCCGCTCACAATCGTCCTCAACTCCCAGCTCCCCCGACCCAGGTCCGTGCGACTGGCTGATGCCCCTGCCCGAATAAGCCTATGAAGATACCGCCCACACGCATTCCCGTCGACGACGCCACGCGTCAGCTCATCCGGCGCCTCATAGTGGAGGAGGCCCTGCACACCTCCCCGCCTCCTGTCGAGATCATGGACGCCCTCATCGATGCCGGCTCCCTGCTGCGCCTCGCGCCATTCACGCCCCTCATCGCCGAGGGGGAGACGGACGACAGCTTCTACATACTGGTCGACGGCATCACGCGCAACTGGCACTGGAACGCGGACGTGGAGCAGACCACCTCCTTCGCCTGCCGGGGCACGCAGCTGCTCGACTATCACTGCTACTACGCCGGCAAGCCGAGCCTGGACACCATAGAGGCATGCTGCGAGTGCACCGTGCTGCAGGTGCCACGCGCACGCTTCGACGCCCTGATGGACCGATACCCGGAGTTCACCCGCTGGCAGCTCATGATGTCGTACGACGCCCACTACTTCCTGGAGCTCAAGCGGGCCACCCTGATGGGTGACGCCGCCGCCCGATACAAGGCCCTGGTGGAGAACCGCATCGAGATCCTGCAGAAGGTGCCGCTGAAGATCATCGCCTCCTACCTGGGCATCACCCCGCAGCATCTCTCCTTGATACGACGACGCAAAAATTAACATACATTAAGCGGAAAGGAGAGGAGCGACTGTAATTTTGCGATACGAAACCAACACTTCCGCGTATGGCAAAATCAACCTTCCGCCGGCTCTGGCCGGCGCTGCTCTGCACCCTGCTTGGCGTCCCGTGTGTGTCGGGCGCCGTCAACAAGCCTGCCGCCCCCAAGCCGGTGACCGTCACCGAGCTGGTGCCCACCAAGAAGTTCGTCGCCTCCTGGGTGGCGCCGGTCAAGGACGCCAAGGGGCAGGCGCTCGACCCCGCCACGCTCACCTACAGCGTGGTGCTCCGCGACTACATCAACCGCACCGTGGACACGCTGGTGTCGAACTGCCGCGACACCGTGCTGACGTGGGACTACGCCGGGCGCACGGGCCACTTCGCCGTGCAGGTGTACGCCCGCAACGAAGGGGGGCTATCCGCTGCCGCCACCGGGCGCCGCATCTTCCTGGGCGAGCCCTTCCGCCTGCCAGTGGTCGAATCCTTTGCCGACGGCAAGATGTCGCTGCCATTCTACCAGGCCGTCAGCGGCCCCATGCAATGGACCATGGCCACCGCGGCCACGCTGCCCGCCACCCCCGACGCCGACGGCGACGGCGGCTACTCCCGCGCCATGGTAATGACGGGCAACTCCACGGCCAAAGCCACCATCCTGTCCAACTACATCGACCTGTCGGGCACGACGGACCCCGTGTTCACCATGTGCGTGTACCGTCATAACTACCCGGAGGACGTGTCCATCCGTTTCTTCGCCATCAGGGGTGGTGAGGAGACACTGCTCGACTCGCTGAACCTGGGGTCGCTGCCGGGTCCCGGCTGGCATCCCGTGGGAACGCGCCTGGCGCCCTTCCGCGACGGCCTGGTGCAGGTGGAGGTGCGTGCCGAGAGCCGCCACGCGTCCTCGCTGCTGGTCGACGCCATACGCATCGCCGAGGGTGACGCCTTCCTGTCGGCCGGGCTGCCGTCGGTTCCCAGCGAGCGGCGCCTTGGAAGCCCATGCGACATTCCCGTCAGGGTCATGAACCGTGGCGTGTCGGCGTCGGCTCCACTGACCGTGGAGCTGCTGCGCAACGGCGCCGTGGCGGCCACCGTCCGCTCCGAGGGCCTCGCCCCGCTTTCGGCAGTGACAGTGCCGCTGCGCGACGTCCTGCCGCCCGACTCTCCCGACACCCGCCTCGAATACAGTGTGCGCGTCACTGCCGACGACGGCCGGACGTGCACTACCCCGGCCGTCGTCTCGGCCGTGCTGCCGTCGGCCCTGCCCGCCGTAGGCAACCTCGAGTCCTGGTCGAAGTCGCGCATCAAGCTGACCTGGCAGGCTCCGGACACGAGCCGCATACCCGGCCTCCCGACCATCAAGGACTTCGAGGAGGACGCCGCGTGGGGCACCGCCATGGGCTCGTGGGCCAGCGTCTCGCACGACACCGTGCCCAACGCCACTTTCACGCACGACGGCATACGCCTGCCAGTGTCGGGCGACACCGTGGGCTTCTTCGTGTTCGACCAAACCCTCTACAATTCCTACTACATAGGCAGCGCCGACTGCAACGGCACCCGTTTCGCCGCCAGCCTCAACAACAGCAGCTCGGCCGGGGTGGACGACTGGCTCGTCTCGCCCGAGCTTGCCGGCTGCGCCCAGCGCGTCTGCGCCGACTTCAAGGCTTTCTTCAAGTATAGCCTCTCTTTCGAGGTGTGGTACTCCAAGGGCACATCCGCCATCGCCGACTTCGTGCGCCTCGACAGCATACGCTACAGCAATGACTGGCAGACACTCTCGTTCGACGTGCCGGAGGGCACGCGCCACTTCGCCGTCCGCGCCGTGCACGCCCGCAACAACTCCGCCGACTGTCCGCTGCTGATGGTCGACAACATACGCTACCTGCCGCTGGACCGGGAGGCCCGCCTGCTGGGCTACAACGTCTACTGCGGCGACCGCCTGCTCACTCCCGAGCCTGTGGCGGAATGCCGCTACGAGGGCCTGCGGCCCGCCGACGGCGGCACCGTCTGCAAGGTCACGGCCGTGTACGGCCATGGCGAGTCGGCCCCGGTGGCCGTCGATACCTCAAGCGGCGTGAGCGTGCTGGAGGCGCAGGCACAGGCCGGCGTCGTCCCGACGGCCGGCGGAATACGGGTGCGTCTGCCGGAGGGGGGCGCCGTGAGCGTCTTTTCCCTGCAGGGCGTGCAGATCCTGGCCCGTACCCTCGGAGCAGGAGAGACGCTGCTGCCCCTCGCCCGGGGTGTATACCTGGTGCGCGTCGCCGACCGCGCCTATAAGGTCCGGGTCAATTAGGTATGAGCAAGCAGCAGTCAGGCGTCGCCCCGTTCCGAGGCGTCGCCTGATTGCTCATCCCTTGTCATTGTTGTCGGGAGGGAACTGAACTTACAGGAACTTCTGCAGGTACATGTACGTGGACTCCTCGCAGCCGAGCTTCTTGTGAAGGCGGTACTTGGCGGTGTCGACGGCCCGGATGCCGCGGTTGGTGATGGCGGCGCGTATACAGCTGCCGGGCCTTCTTCTCCTCCCGGCGTTCGAGGTCGCGTGCCAGGATCAGCACCTTTTTCTCTTTTCGGGAGATGGAGTCGCCCATGAGCGCCGAGGCCTGCAGGTGTGAGTAAGCCTGCGCGAGGTTGCGGTAGATCAGTCCAGTTATGAGGTCGCCCTTGAGCATGTCCACGTAATGCTGGCACCTGTTTTACGATTATTTCTATCCGCTGAACCGCCCGTGGCCGTCGGCTGTGACAAAGCGGACGTGGGTCTTATTTCCCAAGCCACTCGTTGGGATGGTGGTAGAGCTTCACTTTGCCGTCGGTGCCGACCTTTAGCCAGAGCTGCTGATGGCCCTCACCGTTGACGTACAGGCCGTAGTGGAACACGAACGCTCCGTCGGGGTCATAGTAGTTGTCGCCCTCCCAGGGTGAGCCGTCGGACAGCCGGATGTACTTCAGCTCGGTGTAAATCTTCAGGTAGACTTTCAGGTTCTTGGCCGGCCAGTGCAGCACGTAGACATCGTCCTTGTGGAAATCGAAGGTGCCGAGTGTTATGCCCTGGATGGACTCAGGCCCTGAAGCCATGGTTTTCACCGTGTGGCCGATGGGTACGTCGTATTGAGTATCCGGGAGCTTGTCGCCGAGTCTGTATTCCTTGCCGTCATGCTCGAAATATATTTCCGAATCGTACTTTTCGGTATAGTAGGCCTTGCCTTCTTCCCTTTCTTCGCAGATGTTGATGACAGGTGCGTAGAGGTCGTGCATGCCCATCCACGAGAACGGGATTGTGTCGTGGTTGATGTTCTCGAAGCCTGTGAACTTGGTGGGTGCGGATTCGATTCCGGGAATCTCGTTTGGTTCCAGCTCTGTGGGCGGAGCCGGAGGCGTGGGTTGCTCGTCGTTGTCGCTCGAGCATGCGCAGAATGCGCCCAGCATGGCTATCGATATGGCCCATGCAGCCAATTCTTTTTTCATCGCTATCGTGGTTTTATGTGGTTGTTGGAAGGATTGTTTCACTCTTGTCGTCAGATTTTACCTGAATCTGAACCCATATATTATGCCCGTGGTATTGGGGAAGTAGATGTTTTGTCCTGCGGTGGGTGACGTTCCATCCTCAGGCACGTCCGGTCCCTTTATGTTGTTCAGGAAATCGTTGAATTTTGCGAGATAGTACCCGTCGCCTTTGGAATCCCAGCCCCAGTTCATCTGCAGATACCATGCCGTTTCCTCCTTTTGGTCTATGAGCTCGGGCTGTTCGAGAATGTTATGCGACGCGTAGACCCCAATGGTGATCTTGGCTTTCATGAGGCCATGGCACACCCAGGCATGTCCTCCGAGCATTTTGACGGAATCCACTCCGCCATAGGCCGAGAAATAGAGGGGATAACCCTGCAGAAGTTCGGACTTGACCGTGTCAAGATTGAACGCGTAGGGACCTTTGCCTGGATTCTTGAAGTGGAAATGCTCCAGGGTGTGGATGATGTTGGAGGGATTTGCCCATGTCACGCCGAGGCCCCAAGTGCTCGGATTAATGTTTTCCTCGTTGGTCAGGTCCTCGAATAGGGTAGCCACTTGGTGAACTTCCGAAGAGATAGGACTGAATGAACTGGCGTAGCGGCATTGGGCGAGGGCATCCCAGTCAAAGGTGTGTTCTTTGTAGTAGCCACCCCGCAGGTTCGGTGCCAGCATAATCTGCGCACACGCCACTGCGACACATCCAACAGCGGCATGTGCGAGCATGGGCTCGCCGGTAATGGGATTGAAATTCCCGGTGGGAAGCATCCTGACCCGGTTGTTATAGGGGTACTTGTTTCCCCACTTGACAGGGCACAGATTCTCCGCCAGGTACTCGTATTCGGTTTTGATTATTTTTGTGAACACCGAGTCCCTTTGCTCGTTGACATGCGGGAGAGTATCCATGGGCACGATTGGATCCCAGTAGCCGGGATTGGGGACGAGAGCGGTGGAGTCCTCGAAGTTGGGGTAGCCGCTGCCGATGGCCAGTAGCTCGGGGCGGTTGTCGGTGGCGCTCATGATGGCGAACATATCGTTGTCCATGCGCAGGAGGTAGCATCCGGCTTGGGTCTGGTCGTCGGCGCGAGTGAGGGGCTTCATGTCGGCGCCGAGGGCTACGCCGGTCAGGCGCGAGGGGGTGACGGCGGGGAAGGGCTGCGAGGCGTCGGAAGTCTGAGAGTTGAGCTGGTTGACGATGTTTGCCAGGCGCGCCTTGGCCTGGTCCATGCTTACGAAGCCGCGCGGGGCGTTCGTGTTGTTGGTTGTCGTGTCGGTGCTGAGGTCCAGCACGTCGTTGGAGCATGCGCCCATCAGGAGGAGGAGCGCAGCCACCAGTAAGGAGGATAGTTTCTGCATCATGTCGATGGTATTTTTATTTTGCAGTCGCAAGATACGAATATTTTTCCGTATAGATACTAATTTTAGGGAAAGTTTAAGCATTGTTAACATTTCAACCCTTGATTGTTAAAATTTCTTTATTATTTTCCTTGGACAGCCGATGCAAATACTAAAATAGGGGGCTTGTCAATGCGTAATATCACTCAGAATAGCCAGTTAAACACGTTTATCGGGCGGCGATGACTATTTTTCGAGGATGGCGGCGAAGTCGGCCAGGAGGCGGCCGGGGTCGAAGCGTCGGCGGTAGGCGTCGGCGGCATCGGCGCCCAGGCGGGCGCGGAGGTCGGCGTCGGTGCTCAGGCGGAGCATGGCGGAGGTGTAGGCGTCGGCGGGGGCGTCGGCGGGGATGTAGACGGCGCCGCCGTCGTCGCCGAGGTACTCGCGGGCGACGTGCCCGGAGGTGACGATCTGGGGTCGGCCGGCGGCCATGAGCTCCACGTTGGCGTCGCCGAAGAGTTCCTCGCCGTGGTAGGGGAAGATGCCGAAGTGCGCGGTGGCGGCGAGTTCCGCCATGGAGGGCCGCTCGCGGCGCCAGCTGATGAGGTCCATGACGTCGCGGCTGATGGCGCGGCGGCGCAGGCGGTCCATGTAGTCGGAGCGGCCCTGTCCGGCTATCATGAGGCGCAGGCGCCTGCCGCGCATGGCGGGGAGGGCGTCGATGAGGTGGCGCAGGCCGCAGCCGGGGCGGAGCTCGCCGTGGTAGAGGGCGATGACGGGGCCTTTGGGCTCGTCGGCGGCGGGCGGCGGGGTGCCGGCGCCGTGCAGGGAGACGTGCACGCGGTCCGGGGAGGTGAGCACGCGGCCGGTCTTCTGCTCGGCCATGCGGAAGAGGGCCAGGGAGTAGATGCTGGTGAAGACGAGTGCGGAGAGGTTGCGGTATATGCGTCTCGCCAGCCAGGTGGTGCGCGGGGGGCGGCGCTGGTCGCTGACGAGTATGACGCGCAGGTCCTGCCGGCGGGCGAGCTTGCGGGCGCACAGGGCCAGGAAGGCGGTGTCGTAGTCCTGGGCCACGATGGCGGCGCGAGGCTCCTCGCCGCGCAGGTGGCGGGCCAGGGTGCGCATGGAGGCGAGGTCGGCGGGGCCGTGCAGGGGGAGGTGGCGCAGGTCGATGCCGGCGGCGCGGAATGGGGCGTCGAGCAGGGTCGAGCCTGGGGTGTAGACGGTGGTGCGCCACCCTTGCAGGCGCATTTCGGCCATGCGCAGGGCGGTGCGGGCCTCGGTGGGCGAGCCGGGGCTTCCGATGGGTAGTATCAGTCGCGGCACGTTATCCTGTTGAAGCGGGGTCTCGAGGTGACTTTTTCCGGGTGTTGCCGGAAAGGATGAGGGTGTTGCAAAATCCGGCGAATCGTGGCGGATGCACCGGGGTGCATCCCTACGTTCTGACCGAAATTCTGAATTTTGACGCGCCCGCTCAGTTGGTGCGGGAAAGGAGCATGTCCAGGTCCACGACCTGCATTCCGGCGATGGAGGACACGAGCTTGTTGCAGAGGTGCCCGCCGTAGGTTATGACGCCTCGGCGCACGCCGGCGGTGGTGAGCAGCGTGTTCTCCACTCCATCCTTGAGCCGGAACTCCAAGAAGAGGTTGTACAGGCAGGTGGCCAGGCCCTGGGTGACGGTGCGGGGCGTGGACAGCGACGGCGACGAGAGGTGGAAGTCGAGCACGAAGCAGTCGGCCTTGACGAGGCTCTTGAGCTGCGCGGGGAATTCGAAGTCGCGGGTGCAGGAGTCGATGAGGATGACGTCGGCGGTCTTCACCTTGGAGGCCAGCGGGCGCGGGTGTATGGCGCAGGTGACGAGGCGGTCGCCGCACACGGACTGGGCGAGCTGGAGCTCGCTCATGTCGTTGTCCATCAGGGTGACCTGCGCTCCGAGGGCGATGGCGCAGAGGGCTGCCTGCTGCACCTTGCGGCCCATGCCGATGATGAGCACCTCGCAGGGCATGATGCCGGGGACTCCGCCTATGAGCACTCCCTTGCCGCCGCCGAGGAACGAGAGGGCCTCCTGGGCGTACCACATGGCGGCGCGGCCGTCGACGTCGTCGACTATGTTGGCGAAGACCTGGACGCCGTTGTGGCTCTCGATCTCGTCGAGGGCGATGGTGCAGACCACGCGCTCCTTGAGGGCCTCGATGACGGTGCGGGAGAAGAGCGCCGGGGAGAACATGCAGAGCAGCACGGCGCCGGGGTGCATTTTTTCCACGTCGGGGGCGGGTATGGGGGCGTAGCTCAGCACGATGTCGCAGCCGAGGGCGTCGGCGCGGTTCACTATTTCCACGCCGTAGTCGGCGTAGGCGGTGTCGGCGTAGCTTATGGGGGAGGCGGCGTCGGTCTCCATGCAGACCTCCCAGCCGTCGGAGATGAGGCGCCCGCAGGTCTCGGGAGTGAGGAACAGGCGCGTCTCGTCGCTGTCGTGGTGATTGGCCAGCATGCCGATGCGGCGGCCTGACGGGCGCGCGGACGGGGCGTCCGGACGGGGGCAGGTCTCGACTTTCATGTCAGTGCTCATGGTCTTCGATACGTTTCTTATGTGCAAAAGTAAGGAAAAAAATCCATACCCGGGGCATCGGTGCCGAAAAAAATTGTAACTTCGCCGCATGGAGCATAGACCGATCTTCATCGTGGGGATGCCGGCGAGCGGCAAGAGCACGTTCGGGCGGGCCCTTTCGCGAGCCCTGGGGCGGAGCTACATCGACCTGGACCATTACATCGAGAACCGTTTCCGCACCACCGTGCGGGAGCTGTTCGCCACTGTCGGGGAGGAGGCGTTCCGGGACCTGGAGGGGGCGATGCTGCGCGAGGTGGGCGAGTTCGAGGACGTGGTCGTCGCCACCGGAGGGGGCGCCCCCTGCCACCTGGGCAACATGGAGTATATGCTGTCGCGCGGGGAGACGGTGTGGCTGCGGGCGCCCGTGGGGCGGCTGATGCAGCGCATACGACTGCGGCCCGACAAGCGTCCGCTGCTGGCGGGCCTGGACGGTGACGCCCTCCGCACGCGCCTTGGGGAGATGCACGCGGCCCGCGTTCCCTTCTACTCGCGGGCACACCTGCGCATCGACTCCTCGCGCCTGGAGGACCGCGCCCAGATCGCCGAATCGGTAGCCGCCTTCCTGCCCCTGCTCCAATCGAAATGAATCCATGGAAAAGAACATGAAAGAGCGGATGGGCAGGTACTGCTCGGAGCTTCCGGCGGGAAGCATCGCCGCGCAGCTGGGTGAGGCCGTCGCCGCCGAGGGGGCGCGGCTGGTGGTCACCGCCGAGCCTGGCGCCGGCAAGTCGACGCTGCTGCCGCTGGTGATGATGCAGGCATTGCCCGACGGGAAAATCCTCATGCTCGAGCCGCGGCGCCTGGCAGCCCGCCAGATCGCCGACCGAATGGCGCACATGCTCGGCGAGAAGACCGGCGAGACGGTCGGCTGCCGGGTGAGGTTCGAGACCAAGGTGTCGGCCCGCACCCGCGTGGAAGTCATCACCGAGGGCATACTGCAGCGTATGCTGGTCGAGGACCCGTTCCTGGAGGGTGTCGCCGCCGTAGTCTTCGACGAGTTCCACGAGCGGAGCCTGACGGCCGACGTGGCCCTGGCGCTCGTCCGCGAGGCTCAGGCGCAGGTGCGCCCCGACCTGCGAATTGTCATAATGTCGGCCACCATCGACGCTTCCCCGCTCTGCCGCGAGCTCGACGCCACGCACCTCGAGGCGCCCGGCAGGCTCCACCACGTCGAAATCGTATACGCTCCGCCGGGCGGCCAGGCCTCACCTTCGGACGCGACGGGATGCGTCCCTGCAGTAGTGCGCAAGGCGCACGCCGAGCACACGGGCGACATCCTCGTCTTCCTGCCGGGCCAGGGCGAGATACGGCAGTGCTCCGAGGCCCTCGAAGGCTCGTTGGGCGACACCCGCATCTGTCCGCTCTACGGCCTGCTCGGCCCCGAGCAGCAGCGCCGCGCAATAGCGCCCTCCCCGCCGGGCCGGCGCAAGGTGGTGCTCGCCACACCCATCGCCGAGACGTCCATCACCATCGAGGGCGTGACCGTGGTCGTCGACTCGGGGCTATGCCGCACCCTCCGCTACGAGCCGTCGACGGGCCTCGGCCGCCTCTGCACTGTGCCGATATCGCTGGACATGGCCACGCAGCGCGCCGGACGCGCCGGACGTCTGCGCGACGGCGTCTGCTACCGCCTATGGTCCAAGGGTGCCGAGGCACGCATGGCCGCCGGCCGCCGACCCGAAATCATGGACGCCGACCTGGCGGGCACGGTGCTCGACATCGCCGCCTGGGGCGAGCCGGACGCCTCACGCCTGCCATGGCTCACTCCCCCGCCCCCCGGGCACCTGGCCGAGGCGCGCCGCATCCTGGCCGACCTCGAAGCACTCGACGACAAGGGGCGCATCACCGAATACGGGCGAAAGCTCTCCCTTCTCCCCTGCCATCCGCGCATGGCCGCCATGCTCGTCAGCGCCGACACTCCGGAGCTGAAGGCCCTCGCCGCCGACATCGCCGCCCTGCTCGAAGAGCGCGACCCCATGGCCGATTCCGACCAGGCCGACATCAACCTGCGCATCGGCAAGCTAAGGCGCGAGAGGGCGAGGAAGGCGCCGGGCCGCTATTCACGCATCGCCGACATCGCCGCGCAGTACCGGCGGCTGGTGCGTGCCCCGGAGGTCAACGACGACCCGCACCCGGCCGACACGGGCCTCCTCATCGCCACCGCCTACCCCGAGCGCGTGGCTCGCAAGAGCGGCTACGGCCGGTACCGCCTGGCCGGCCCCGGCATCGCCACCCTCCCCGAGGCCGACAGCCTCGGCGGCCACGACCTGCTGGCAGTCGCCTCCATGGACCGCCGCATCTTCCTCGCCTCGCCGGTCCGTATTGAAGACCTCGTGCCGCTGGGCCGCTGGCGCGACAACGTCAGCTGGGACGCCCGCCAGGGCCGTGCCGTCGCCGCCCGCGAGCTGCGCCTGGGAAGCCTCCTGCTCGAGAGCCGCCCCATGCCCGGCGACCACCGCCAGCTCGTGTGCGACGCCATCTGCGCCGCCGCGCCACGCCAGGGACTGAGCATGTTCGACTTCTCCGACGCCGTGCGGCACCTGCAGCGGCGAGTCGCCACCCTGAAGGCCTGGCACCCCGAGATGGACATCCCCGACCTCTCCGCGCAGGCACTGCTCGACCGTGCCTCTGACTGGCTCCCGCTATACATAGGCAAGGCCTCGACCACCGCCGAGCTACGCAAGATAGACATATGCGAAGTGATGACGGGCCTCCTGCCCTACGAGAGCCGGCAGGCGCTGGAGCGCCTGGTACCCGGGCACATACAGCTTCCCGGCGGACGCCGTGCCCGCGTCGACTACCGCCAGGGGGCCGAGGCGCCGGTGGTCAGCGCCCGCCTGCAGGATTGCCTCGGCCTGCTCGACACCCCCCGCCTCGACGGCGGTCGCCGCCCCGTGCTCATGGAGCTCCTCTCGCCAGGCTTCAAGCCCGTGCAGCTCACCTCCGACCTCCGCTCCTTCTGGACCACCACCTACTTCGACGTCCGCAAGGAACTGCGCCGCCGCTATCCCCGCCACCGCTGGCCCGACAACCCCCTCGACCCGGCCCGATGAAAGAGGGCGGACAAGCGAAGCGGGGTGCGCCGGCATTGGCGCACCCCGCTGACGTAGGGGAGGGTGGGGCTCAGGCCTCGTTCCTTAAAAAAATATTGCGTCAGGGCGGTGGATTTTCGCGGAAATTTCGCGAGTTGAAGAG
>UQLL01000035.1 GCA_900541835.1 uncultured Porphyromonadaceae bacterium | reverse complement strand
ATGAGGTTCTGTCTCGATGCGCCAGTCTGAAAAATCAAATAATAGAACCTCCCTTTATAAGCATGTTTCTCATGCCTATAAAATAATCCGCTTGTCCTCCCCTGTCAAGTTTTTACGACTTAACTTTCCCTAAATCATGCTAAATTTTATGGATTCCGATGCGGTTGCCCTGCGTTAAAAATCCTTTCCCCGGCGATTAATCGACCCAACGTTTTTTCGAGCGATTGCACGATTGACGTTAACGATTGAACGACAAATCGTGCAATCGTTAATCGTTCGAAAAATCATCGTGAGGTCGTTTATTTCTTGGGCGGTACGGTGGTGAAGGAGTAGGCGAAGCCAAAGCTGAGAATCTCCTTGAGCATCCACTTCTTCCAACCCTTGGAGGAGCCGGGGGCGGAAGTGTCATAGCGGCCGTGGAGATAGACCTGCGTCGACAGGAAGCGGTTGATGGCGAAGTCGAAGGTGTGCTCCCAGTCACCGGTGAAGTAGTCATAGTTGGTGAACAGGAACAGGCGCTGCCGCCAGCTGATGTTGGGAGCCAGCTGCCAGGTCATGGTCAGCTCGGCATTGGAGCCGAACTGGCTCACTGTCTTGCGGCCGACCTTGATGCCGAACTGCGTCGGGTCTATCCGGCTGTCGATGCACGTGCGCAGGTTGTACGACAGCGGAGCGATGCTGGCCTGGAACACGATGCCGCGCTTCTTGTTCTCCTTCTTGTAGGTCATGCCGAGGCCGAGGTTGAGCTCGCCGGGGGCCAGGAACGATGCCTTGCGGTCCGTGGAGTTGGGCGCGTAGTTGTTGAGCATCTGCGTCTTGAACAGCAGCGAGAAGCTGTAGTACCAGTGGCGGAAGGCCTTGAGGCCGGTGGTGAGGTTGTATTGCAGCAGGTCCTCGGAGATGGCGTACTTGTGCTTCTCGTCGTGGGGCGTGGAGTAGAGTCCGAGCTTGTAGCTGAGGTTGCTCTCCACCAGCAAGTTGGGATGGTAGACCTGGTTGAGCTTGACATTCCAGCCCAGGTTTGCCAGGATGGTCAGGGAGTTGTCACCGCCCTGGTACCAGTTGGGCGATACGTAGGCCTGGGAGAACTGTAGGCCGAGGCCGACGATGTGCAGCCAGTGGCGGGGACGGATGACCTCCTCGGGAGTCTTGTCCAGGGATGGGAGGGCGTCGGGAATGGCGTCCATGGCGGGGAGCACCGGCGCTTCTGTGATGGGCTGGAGCTGCGGCGGGTCGGGCAGCTGCCAGGCGAAGTAGTCGACCTGGTGTGCCGGGCCGGTCATCAGGCGCTGCCGCAAAAGGCAGGCGGTGTTCCAGCGGGTGCGGGCCTCCGAGAGCCAGCGCGGGTTCGTCAGCTCGTCCGGGAAAAGCGGCGCCCGCTGTCGCTCCCAGTTCCAGGCAGTGTCGATACGCAAGGGCGAGGGCTCGTAGACGGATTCGCTGTAGATGAGCAGCGACATGGGCTGCGCCGGGGCGGTGTCGTTATAGACGAATGGCGGCAGGCGCCGCAGCAGCTCCTGGGCTGCCAGGGAGGTGACGGTGTCGGTGCGCAGGTGCCACGCCTGCGCCGACGGCCGGGCGTAGACCGTCCCGCCGAAAAGACCCGGCAGGACGACAGCTATGAGCATTAGCAGTTTTCGCATGGCTTTCCAGACCAATTGAAACGGTGTTGAGATTATTGCTGCGGGGCGGAGAGCAGGCGGTCATAGTCGGGCGACTGGATGAGCCGGAGCGCCTCGCGGTAGATGTCATTGTTGGAGTTGAGGATGCGGAAGAAGAGGTCGTCGTCGCCGTAGACGTCGCGCGCCACGATGGCCTTGACCACGTTCTCGATGGTGGCGCGGGAGCGCTCCAGGCCCTCGGGCCTGGGCTTGACTCCCTCCTTCTCGGCCAGCGCCACCAGGTCGTCGACCATCTGGTTGGTGACGACGAAGTTCTTCTCGAAGGTCTCGGCGTTCTTGTACTGCTGCTTGATGGCCTTGCGGTTGGCGTCGGTGTAACGGATGGCGAACTGGTTGACGAGGCCCTTGGCGTTGAGATCGCGGTAGTAGTCGGAGTAGAAAGTGGTGTCGAGTGGCACGAACACGTCGGGGGAGATTCCGCCTCCGCCGTAGATGGGCCTACCGAAGCGCAGCGTGTTGACGCGCAGCGAGTCGGCGTAGTGGATGGAGTCGGCATGCATGAGCTCGCCCTGGTTGTAGCGCGTCAGGATATCCTTGGCGTACGCGTCGCCCTGGCCCTTGGTGTATGGCTTCTGTATGTCGCGGCCCGTGGGGGTGTAGTAGTGGGCTATGGTGAGGCGCATCATGGAGCCGTCGGGGAAGGGGAACGGGCGCTGCACCAGTCCCTTGCCGAAGGTGCGGCGACCGACGATGAGGCCGCGGTCCCAGTCCTGCACGGCTCCCGACAGAATCTCGGAGGCGGAGGCAGAGTACTGGTTGGCCATCACCACCAGGCGCCCGTCGGCGAAGAGGGGCATGGAGCCGCGAGGGCTGGCCGAAATCTCCTGGCGAGGGGAGTTGACGCCCTCGGTATAGACGGTCAGGGAGCCGGGGGCAAGCATCTCGCCGAGCAGCTGAGTGGCCGCCGAGAGATAGCCGCCGCCGTTGTCGGTCAGGTCGAGAATAAGGTTCTTCATGCCCTGCTTGCGCAGCTTCTCGGCTGCCTTGCGGAACTCGTCGGGAGTGGTGGCGGCGAACTTGTTGAGACGGATGTAGCCGGTGGCAGGATCGGCCATGTAGGCGGCGTCTACGCTGTGGATGGGTATGACATCGCGGGTGACGACGAAGTCGATTGTCTGGTCGGGCTTGCCGAAGGAACGGCGCAACACCTGCATCTTCACCTTGGTGCCCTTGGGACCACGCAACTTCTTCATGATCTTGGCAGTGGTCATCTTGACACCGGCAATGATGGAGTCGTCGACAGCTATCACTCGGTCGCCGGGCAGTATGCCGACGCGCTCGGACGGGCCGCCGCTTACGACCTGGAGCACGTACAGGGTGTCCTGGTTGAGGTTATAGCTGATGCCGACGCCGGAGAAGGAGCCTTCGAGGGGCTCGTTCATGGCCTTTGTCTCCTCGGCGTTGGTGTACGACGAATGCGGGTCGAGCTCCTTGAGCATGCCGACGATGGCGGCCTCCACGAGCTTGTCCTCGTTGACGGTGTCGACGTAATAGTTGGCCACGACGGCCTCGGCCACGCGGAGCTTGTCGTTAGGCGTCATGGGACCACGGGCCACCATGACGAGCAGCCCGACCAGCAGCGCCACGACCGGCAGGAATATCTTCTTCATACCTTGTAGACGGTTCTTTCTCATGCAAAATTACATAAATAACGCCAAACCACCCCGCCGTGGTATGTTTCCGGCCCAAATAATACGGTTCCCTGCCCCTACAACACTGTGTCATACAATACAAGGCGGCCGGGAAGCCACTCCCCGACCGCTGTTGTAGTTTTGTCGATTTGTCTCCTTACTCGCTTTGTCGCGTTGCCTGCTCACCCACTTGGTGTAGGTGGCCTTGATGGAGCCGTCGACCCTGACTACAAGGGTGATGCCGCTTGCCGGGTCGGCGACAGGCGCGGCGTGGCCATTGACAAACACGCCCCATGAAAGTACCGTTGCCGAGTCTGGGGTCTCACGTCCTTTCCAGCCTTCGGGAAATATGGTTTATTCGGCGAAGTCTGCGGGAAGGGAGCGGCCGTGGCGGGCGAGGTCGCGTAGCAGGGTCGAGGAGATGCAGGCGAGCTCCGGACGGGCGGGCAGAATGACGGTATCGAGTTCGGGAGCCAGAAGGCGGTTGGCGTCGGCGATGTTGCGCTCGTAGTCGAAGTCGGCGGCCGAACGGCATCCGCGCAGCAGGCAGCAGGCACCGACACGGCGGGCCGCATCGACTGTCAAGTCAGTGTATATCAGCACTTCCACACGCGGCTCGGCGGCATAGCGTACCCGGATGGTTTCCAGGCGCGAGGCGGCACCGTCGGCACTGTCGGGCTTGGCGTCGTTGATGCCGATGCCTATCACGACGCGGTCAAAGAGGCGCAGGCCGCGCTCCACGATGTCGGCGTGGCCGGGCGTGAAAGGATTGAAGCTGCCGGCGAAAAAGGCCGCCCGCTCCAAAGTGTTAATTTTGTTGATTTCAGACATCCTCGCGCAAATTGTCAATTATGAAGTTCTGGCGATCTGGTGTGTTCTTACCCATGTAAAATTCCAGCAGTTTGTCAACAGGATCGCCGGGATGGATCCGCACCTGGTCGAGGCGCATGCCCTCGCCAATGAAGTCGGCGAACTCCTCCTGGTTTATCTCGCCGAGGCCCTTGAACCGAGTGATGACGGCGTTGTCGCCCAGGCGAGCGATGGCGGCCTCGCGCTCCTCGTCGGTATAGCAGTAGACGGCGCCGGTGTCGCCCTGGTTCCTGCGGCTCTTGCCGCGCTTCTCCTTGCGCTTGTCTCGGACACGGAATAGGGGTGTCTGGAGGATGTAGACATGCCCTTTGCGCACCAGGTCGGGGAAGAAGCGGAGGAAGAAGGTGATGATGAGCAAGCGGATATGCATGCCGTCGACATCGGCGTCGGTGGCGATGATGACGCGGTTGTAGCGGAGGCCGTCAATGCCGTCTTCTATGTTGAGGGCGGCCTGGAGGAGGTTGAATTCCTCGTTCTTGTAGACCACCTCGCGTGTGAGGCCGAAAGAGTTGAGTGGCTTTCCGCGCAGGGAGAAGACGGCCTGGGTCTCGGCGTCGCGCACCTTGGTGATGGTGCCGGAGGCGGAATCGCCCTCGGTGATGAAGATGGACGAGAGTGGGCGGCGGTCCTTGCCCTCCTCGACGAGCCTGGGCTTGACGATGTCGTTGAGGTGGATGCGGCAGTCGCGCAGCTTCTTGTTGTGGAGGCTGACTTTCTTGGCACGCTCGCGGGCGATCTTGGCTACGCCGGCCATGGCCTTGCGCTCCTTCTCGGTGGCGGCGATCTTGGCCATCATGGCCTCGGCGGTGTCGGTGTGGCGGTGCAGGTAGTCGTCGAGTTCCTTGTGGATGAAGTCGCCCACGAACTTGTTTATGGTAAGGTCGCTGTTGGGGGCGACGGTGCGGCTGCCGAGCTTTGTCTTGGTCTGAGACTCGAACATGGGTTCCTGGACACGCACGGCCACGGCGGCGACGATGCCGGAGCGGATGTCGGCATACTCGTAGCCCTTGCCGGAATATTCCTTGATGGTACGCGAGATGGCCTCGCGGAAGGCTGCCAGGTGAGTACCTCCCTGTGGCGTGTACTGGCCGTTGACGAATGAGTAGTATTCCTCACCATAGTGGTCGGTGTGGGTGAGCACGACTTCTATGTCGTCGCCGCGGAGGTGTATGATAGGATAGAGCGGGTCTCCGCTGAGGTTTGCCTGGAGCAGGTCGAGCAGGCCGTGGCGGCTGAAGAAGCGCTCGCCGTTGAGGGTGAGCGTCAGGCCGGTGTTGAGATAGGAATAGTTGTTGAGCATGGAGCGGACGTACTCCATGCGGAAGCGGAAGTCGCCGAAGAGCTTGCGGTCGGGCAGGAACTCGACGAGGGTGCCGTTGGCCTGCGTGGTGTCGTCGGGATTCTGCTGGTTCTCGCGGACGACGTCTCCGCGCTCGAAGTCTACCTCCACGCGGCGGCCGTCGCGGACACTGGCCACGACACACTCCTCGCTGAGGGCGTTGACGGCCTTGAGGCCGACACCGTTGAGGCCCACGGACTTCTGGAAGTTCTTGTCGTCGAACTTGCCGCCGGTGTTGATTATGGAGGCCACGTCGATGACCTTGCCGAGGGGTATGCCTCGGCCGTAGTCGCGGACGCTGACGCGGCCGGTAAGCTCGTCGAGACGGATGTCGATGCGCTTGCCGGCGTGCATGTTGAACTCGTCGATGGAGTTGTCTATGACCTCCTTGAGGAGGACATAAATGCCATCGTCAGCGTGCGAGCCGTCACCGAGCTTGCCGATGTACATGCCCGGGCGGAGGCGGATGTGCTCCTTGTCGCTGAGGTGACGGATGGACTCCTCGTCGTATGTGCCGGTGCCGGAGCCGATGGTCAGCTCCTCGGCCTCTATTGTGTCGCGCTCTGTGGTATCTTCGTGGTCGGTTCTCTTTGCCATTGTTGTCAACTCGCTGCAAAGATACAAAAATTTTCTGACAGTGCCGTCATTGCCAGTCCTCCGGCCACCTCCGGATAGGTTACTTATAGTACTCTATGACGCGCTCCGAATAGGTCTTCGCCTCTCCTGCGGTCTTGGTCTGACGTATCCAGTTGCCCTGGCTGTCGTACTGATACTCGTAGCTGACGCTCTGCTGCGTTCCGTCGGGCATATAGGTGGCTTCCATAAGCGGATTGCCGTAGATGTCTTCGGCGACGGTCTTGAAGATGTACTTCTTTCCCTCGGGTGTTATCCGGAAGATTCTCTGAGCGGCGGGCAGATACTCCATAATCAGATGCTGCGAGCCGTTCGGAGAGATGAACTCCACAGGGCGTTCCTGTTGGTCGAAGATGAAGGTGCCGTTCTGGTTGAGCTTCTGCATGGTCATGTCGGGGCGAAGCTCCATTTCGCTCTCCTGCGCCTTGCCGTCGGCAAGAATGTGGTTTATGCGCAGCAGAGTGTTGCCGTTCTCCAGCCGGGTCGCGGAGTAGCTCTCGGTGAAGATTGGCGTACCGTCCTTCTGCACCGCCACACCTTTCAGAGGCAGGCCGTCAACGCCGATGTCCATGGTGTAGATGCGGTTGCTGTACTTACCCTCGGTTACGGCTTTGGAATAGAGCATGTGCCCGGGTGCATCGTATTCGTAGACCTGTTTGCGCTCCATATTATCGTCGTATTCGCTTGTCTTGCGGCCTTCACGGTCATAAGTGGTGATCATGTCGAGATGACGCACGAACTTGGGCAGCGGCTTGCCCAGACGCTTGTACTTGGCCAAGGTGTCGGCGTGGAAATACTTCGCCTCGTAGAGGTTGTAGGCTGTGATCTTCTTGACCGGGCCGCGGAGCTTCTGGGCCTTGACGTCGGAACGGGCGAAGCTCAGCGCCGATGCCGACCCACAGCAGAGTGCCACACATGCTGCCAGTAGGAAAACGACTCTCTTTTTCATATCCTATTAACGCGACTTAGCGCCGCGATAGTATAAAAGCTACCGTCATAACACAAGAAGAGAACGACCTCCCGGACGTTCTCTTCTTGCGCTTCAGGATGGGCTTGAACCAACGACCCCCTGATTAACAGTCAGGTGCTCTAACCAACTGAGCTACTGAAGCAAAGATTGACATCTTTCAGACCTCGCCCGCAAGGGCTACGACCTAAAAGCGGTGCAAAGGTAGTGCTTTTCTCAATACCCTGCAAATTTTCCGGCAAGTTTTTTTGAGTTATTTTTACAACAAATCGGCTAATGCGGTGCATTGCAGCCGTTTAGCCGATTGGATTTTTTTGCCTGTTCAGAGGTCGAAAGTGGTGAAACGCATCGTCAGAGCGTCGAAGAGGAGGAGTCGGCCGCGGTCGCCACCGTTGCCGGTGATGACCCTGACAGCCTCCAGGGCCTGTAGCGACGCCACCACTCCGGGCAGCGGTCCGGCCACTCCGCCGAGGCTGCACGGGGTGAAGCCCGCGTCGGCACCGGCGCCGAACACCGCTCTATAATTAGGTGAGCCGGGCAGGCAGGTCAGCACCTGTCCGCGCCATCCCTCCACGCCGCCTATAACGCATGGGCGGCAGAGTGCCTGGCAGGCGTCGCTGACCATGGTCTTGGTGTCTGGGTTGTCGGCCGCCTCCACCACCAGGTCGACGGCGGCGGCGAGTTCGGACATACGCTCCGGGCGCACGAACTCCGCGACCACCGTCACCTTCACCTCGGAGTTGAGGGCGGCGATGCGGTCGGCCAACAGTCGCGCCTTGGACCGACCTGCCTCGGCCTCGGTGTAGAACAACTGCCTGTGCAGGTTGGTGATATCGACGCAATCGAAGTCGGCGATGACGAGTTCCCCCACACCGGCGCCGGCCAGGTACATGGCGGCCAGGGAGCCGAGGGCGCCGCAGCCGAGCACGAGCACCCGTGCGGCGCGGAGGAGCCGCTGCCCCTCCGCGCCTATCTCGGGTAACTGTTGCTGACGTGCGTATCGGTTCATCTGTTGCTTAGCGGTGCCAGAAGCGTGCCACAAGGCGGCTCTGAAGCTCGGGGTCGGCGGCGATGTCGGCACGCAGGTCGGCGTCGTCGTAGCTACGCAGCGAGCGCAGGATGCCGTCGATGAGGCGGGGCGAGAAGACGTCCTTCTCCTGGAAGGCGCAGCGTGCCTGCTCGAGAGCGTCGGCGGAGGCCATGCAGGAGTCGGGGAGGCCCTTGAGGGTGGCGAGCTTTTCACGGCCGGCCTCACTGTGGATGTTGACGTTGACGTAGGTGGCGTCGGCCTTCTCGAGAGCCTTGGGGTCCTCGAGCCCCTTGCGTGCGCCTACGGCGATGGCTGCCATGAGCTCGTAGACATCGGCGGAACCGTCGCCACTGCGGAGCTCTACGGTCTGGCGTTCGGGACACTCGCCGGTCGTGGCGCCCTGCTGCGGGTTGGCCTCGCGGCACATGTCGCCCTCACCGGTCCAGCCAAGAGGCACACGCACGAGCACGGAGCGGTTGCGGTCGCCCCAGCAGACGCTCGTCGGGGCCTCCTGGTGGGGCACCAGGCGCAGATAGGAGGTGGGCACCTTGTTGCCCATGGCGGTGATGGCCGGGGCGTATTCCAGGATGCCGGCGATGGCGCGGCGGGCAACGTCGCTGATGCGGCCGTCGGCGACCATGAGGTTGCGGCCATCCTGCATGATCTTGAAGTGGATGTGGAGGCCGGAGCCGGCCTTGCCGGTGGTGATCTTGGGCGCGAAGGTGACATCATAGCCGAGCTGTGCGCCGAGGGTGCGGATAATCCACTTGGCGATCATGAGGTTGTCGGCGGCCTGCACGGCGGGGATGGGCAGGAACTCGATCTCGTTCTGCTCGAAGATCTTGCCGTCGGCGGCGAAGTTGCCGACCTCGGCGTGGCCGTACTTGATCTGCCCGCCGGCCTGGGCGATGAGGTCCATGCAGCGGCAGCGGAACTGGTTGAAGTGTGCGAAGGGCGACGACTCGTGGTAGCCCTTCTGGTCGGTGGCCTGGTAGAGGTTGTCGTCCTCGGCCACGACGTAGTACTCGAGCTCTCCCATGGCGTAGAACTCCATGCCGGTGCTCTCGGTGAACGCGCGACATGCGCGGCGCAGGGTCTGGTCGGGTGCCGAGTCCAGGGGGGCGCCCTCCTTGTCGAAGAAGGAGGCGAGCATGCTCAGGGTGGGAATCTCGGCAAAGGGGTCTACGAAGGCGGTGGCGTAGCGGGGCACCACGTAAAGGTCGCTGTTGCCGGCCTCGATCGACGACGGGAAGAGGCTTGAGCCGTCCACGCGCTCGCCGAAAGTAAGGATTGTCTGCAGATACTCCTCGGAGTTGATGACGAAATTGAGGGTCTTTAGGCGGCCATCCTCGGCCGGGTACATGAAGTTGACCATGCGGATGCCGTTCTCGGTGGCAAAGCGCATGAGATCCTCGCGGGTGATGGTCTCCGCCGGCTTCTGCAAATAACGCACCACTGCGTTGGCGCACAAGCTGTAGTTGGGTTTCGACATGTTTCTTTCGGTTATAGATTTTAAAGGTTTTCAAGGTTGACCGGGGCGCCTTTGGGGGCGTCCGCCGAGGAGAGGGGAAAAAGTGTGCAAACTTAGTCAAAAAAATCCGTACCGGGCAAACTTCCGGGGAGAAAAATAAAAAATCGGGCAAAAAATTTGGTGGTTACGCCAAAAGGCCGTACCTTTGCATCGCCTTCGGGAATTTTTGGTTATCTCTCCTTGATGAAATGGGTTTTGTTCCCGGGGCACCCTTGTCTTATGGTGTAATGGTAGCACTGCAGATTTTGGTTCTGCCTGTCCAAGTTCGAATCTTGGTAAGACAACCTCTTCACAGACAATTACGAGACTGTTTTGATCGGGGCGACCGGGAGGCCGTCCCGATTTATTTCCCTGCCCTGACCCCGACCTCGACGAAGGATTTGGCGGTGTGGTGGGAAAGTAGTAACTTTGCGGCGCAAAAAGGCATGCAGCGGGGAACCGGGTGCGAATCCCGGACAGGGCCGCTGCCGTGACGCAGGCTAAGAAGCGTGCCGCGTGCCCCGGGTCGCAGTGACCGTGGGGGCAGTCCACTGGTCCATCGGGCCGGGAAGGATGGCATAGCGGAGCCGCGGAGTCGGAATATCCGTTGCATGTCCGGGTGGGAGCCATGATGGCTCCATAGACAGTAAATGATTCTCGTGCACCAGGATCGCTGACATGAGCCAGACAGCAAGCAACAAGAGACCGACAGGGCGTCCGCAGCGCGAATATGCGCTGTGGGTGATTGTTATGTATATATGTGTCGGTGCAGTGGCATGGGGCGGCAACTCACACGTTTCGTCACTCAGTCCCGGAGACACGGCGGCCGACAGTTTGCGGACGCACCAGGGTGCGTCCTTACAGGTGGCGGCTCGCGGTTCGCAGAATGCGGATTCGACCCCGGCGGATTCGGCATTCAACCGGCACTTGGGCGAAGTGGTGGTATACGGCGAGCGCAACCTCAACCGCGAGGTCATCCCCTCGCAGACGCTCAGCGGCGAGCAACTGCAGGGACTCAACTCGCACTCCGTGGCCGACGCCATCCGATACTTCGCCGGCGTCCAGCTAAAGGACTACGGCGGCGTGGGCGGCGTCAAGACCCTCGACATCCGCTCCATGGGCACAAACCACATGGGCATCTTCTACGACGGCATACAGCTCGGCAACGCCCAGAACGGCCAGATCGACCTCGGCCGCTATTCACTGGACAACATCGAGTCCATCACCCTCTACAACGGCCAGAAGAGCAACGTCTTCCAGGGCGCCAAGGACTTCGGCAACGCCGGTACCGTGTACATCACCACCAAGCACCCGTCGTTCGCACCGGGCAAGCGCACCAACCTCAACGTCACCTTCCGCACAGGCTCCTTCGGGTTGGCCAATCCCAGCTTCCGCATCGAGCAGAAGCTCTCCGATGCCGTCTCGCTGTCGCTCAACTCCGAATACACCTACGCCAACGGTCGCTACAAGTTCACATTGAGCAAGAAGATGCCCGACGGCTCCGTGGCCTGGGACACCACCGCCACGCGCCGCAACGGCCAGATCCACGCCCTACGCGTGGAGGCAGGACTATTCGGACGCGTCACCAACTCACACTGGTACGGCAAGCTCTACTACTACGACTCGGACCGCGGCATCCCCGGCGCCATCGTCAACAACGTCTTCAAGAACTCGCAGAAGCAGTGGGACCGCAACTTCTTCGCGCAGGGGAGCTGGCAGCGCCGCTTCGGCAGCTACGAGACGCGCATCAACGCCAAGTACGCCCGCGACTACATGCGCTACCTCAACCCCGACACCACGCTCATGTACCTCGACAACAAGTTCCACCAGGACGAGCTCTACATCTCGTCGGCCAACTGCTACACCATCCTGCCCGGATGGGAGGCGGACCTAAGCGTGGACTACCAATGGAACCACATGACGGCGAGCCTGGTGAACTTCGCCAAGCCGGTCCGGCACACGGCCCTGGCGGCCCTGGCCACGGCCTGGCGGCGCGGCCCCCTCAAGGCGCAAGGCTCGCTGCTGTTCAGCCACGTTTCGGACCGGTCGTCAATCGTCAACAACGGCGAGACGCTGGGCCACCGCACCCGGAGCCTGACACGCTGGACACCGGCCATGTTCCTGAGCTGGCGCCCCGGCGTGGACCGCGGGCCGTCGCTGCGCGCATTCTACAAGCGCACCTTCCGTATGCCCACCTTCAACGACCTCTACTACACCGACATAGGCAACGTCGACCTCAAGCCAGAGTACGCCACACAATATAATATAGGTGTCAACTACGACCTTACCTTCTCGTCGCCGTGGGTGGATGGCCTGTCGCTGAGCGCCGACGGATACCACAACCGCATCAGCGACAAAATCATAGCCGTGCCCAAGGGCACCGGGCAATACCGATGGATGATGATGAACATCGGCAAGGTGCGCATCTGGGGCCTGGACCTGACGGCGCAGTGCGAGTTCTCGCTGCCTGGCGGTGTGAGCCTCAACGCCCGAGGCTCCTACACCTTCCAGCGGGCCATGGACTACTCCGACCCGCACGACAACATCGGCCCCGAGGGGACGTACAAGGGACAGATCGCCTACATCCCGCGCCACTCCGGCTCGGCCACACTGCAAGGCGCCTGGCGCGGCCTGCAGCTCAATTACTCATTCATCTACGTCGGCGAGCGCTACCACAACTCCTCCAACATCCCCGTCAACTACGAGCAGCCGTGGTACACCTCCGACCTGGCCCTGAGCTACCGTTTCCTCGTCGGCAAGTCAGCCTTCAAGGCATCCGTGGAGGTCAACAACCTCTTCAACCAGCAATACGAAGTGATCCTCAACTATCCAATGCCGGGCCGCAACTTCAAGGTGATACTCCAATGGGACATCTGAAAAATTAAAATAACGACACCGATGAAAAGACATTTACTCAGCTTACTGATGTGCGGCGCCGCATTCCTGTCGCTGCTGACGGGCTGCCGCGACGACGACCCCATCCCGACACCGGAGCCGGGGCAGGTGCAGGACCCGGCCGTGCCGCAGCCCGGTGAGGACGGCTACGTCCTGCACGGCTTCTACCTGCTCAACGAGGGCAACATGGGCACCAACAAAGCCACCCTCGACTACATGGACTTCGCCACCGGCGTCTACACCCGCAACATCTACTCCGCCGCCAACCCCACCCAGCCCATGGAGATGGGCGACGTCGGCAACGACCTCGCCATCTACGGTTCCAAGCTCTGGGCCGTCATAAACTGCTCCAACAAGGTGGAGGTGATGCGTGCCTCCGACGCCGTGCGCCTGGGCCAGATCGACATTCCCAACTGCCGAAGCATCGCCTTCCACAAGGGCTATGCCTACGTCACCTCCTACGCCGGTCCCGTGGAAATTACCCCCGACTACAAGCAAAAAGGCTTCGTGGCGAAAATCGACACCGCCACGCTGCGCGAGGTCGGGCGCTGCACGGTGGGCTATCAGCCGGACGGCCTGGCCGTGTGCGGCGACAAAATCTATGTAGCCAACTCCGGCGGCTACATGGTGCCCAACTATGAGAACACGCTGAGCGTCATCGACATAGCCACCTTCACCGAAGTCAAGCGCGTGCCGGTGGCCATCAACCTCAACCAGGTGCTCTCCGACAGCCACGGCAACGTGTGGGTCTCCAGCCGGGGCGACTACTACGGCGTCAGCTCCAAGCTCTACTGCTACGACCCAAAGGCGGACGCCGTGACCGACTCCATCGACACGCCCGTGTCGGCCATGACCCTGCACGGCGACTCCCTCTACATCATCGCCACGGCCTGGAGCAACGTCTCCATGAGCGACGAGGCATCGACTGCCATCGTCAACACCGCCACCCGCCGGCAAGTCAGCGCCGGCTTCGTGGCTCCCGACGTCATGGCCCTTGTCAAGAAGCCATACGGACTGTCCGTCAACCCCGTCAGCGGCGACATCTACATCACCGACGCCGGCAACTACGTCACCCCCGGCTGGCTCTACTGCCTGCGCCCCGACGGCACCCAGCGCTGGCGCCAGCGCACCGGTGACATCCCCGCACACTTCGCCTTCTACGCCACAATCCAGAAATGACATGAAAAAGCATATCTCCCTACTCGCCTCCCTCCTCTGCCTGGGCACAACGGCTCTGGCCAACAGCCCCTACATCTCCGAGGTCTACGACTTCATGCCGGCCCCCGGACAGTTCACCAACACCATTCCCGAGTACGAGAACGGCGACACGCAGGCCAGCATGAACGCCAAGTGCAAGGAGTACCTGGCCGGTCAGGCCCGCGGCTCCATGGTATGCCTGGGCGCCTACGGCGGCTATATCGTCTTCGGCTTCGACCACGCCGTGGCCAACAAGCCGGGAGAGTATGACCTCAAGATCTACGGCAACGCCTTCGCCGCCTCCGGCCGCGACGACGGCGGCTCCGCCGAGCCCGGAATCGTCATGGTCAGCTACGACGCCAACGGCAACGGCATCCCCGACGACGCCTGGTACGAGCTCGCCGGCAGTGACTATTCCAAGTCCACTACCTTCCATAACTACGAGATCACCTACTACAAGCCCTCCGGCACCGAACCCGACTCCACCTACATCCGATGGACCAGCAACGACCCCGCCGACCCAATGGGCTACGTGGAACGGAACCAGTTCCACCGGCAGGACTACTGGCCCGGCTGGGCCGAGGGCAACACGCTGACCTTTCGCGGTACCCGCCTTGGCCACAACGCCATCCGGGAAGAGGGAGGCAACTGGTTCCTCCGCTTCCTCGACTGGGGATACGTCGACAACCGTCCCAACGGAGAGGACCCCGGCTTCAAGCTCGACTGGGCAGTGGACGCCCAGGGCAACCCCGTGCATCTCGACAAGGTGCATTTCATCAAAGTCCACACCGGCGTCAACCAGACGTGCGGGTGGCTGGGCGAGACATCCACGGAAATCATCGGCGCCGAGGACCTGCACCCCGAGTACGCCGGAATCTCCGGCATCGAGTCCGGGAATACCCTTCGCCTGCTGGGCGTTACCGCCGGGCAGCTCCAGCTCGACAACGGCACTGACGTTCCCCTGAGCGCCGACCTCTACGACCTGCAAGGACGCCACGTGCGCACCCTGGCCATACAGCCCGGCTACGCCACCTACGACCTGAACGGACTCACCCCCGGCGCCTACCTGCTCCGCGCCGCCGGACAGACCTTCAAGATCCTTGTCTGACAATGCCAAATGTCAAAAAACGGGTGTGGTGCACAAGTTCCGCACCCGTTTTGTGTAACCATATGTTATAAAACATGAAGATTCAATAACGAAGTGCAAAATATCGTTCTGAATCCCCCCATATTTTGT
>UQLL01000034.1 GCA_900541835.1 uncultured Porphyromonadaceae bacterium | reverse complement strand
AAAAAGGCGTTCTTCCGTGAAATCGCTAATTTTGCACTTGCCAGTTGAGAGTAGGGTTACCAATATTATTCGTAGATGGTCGAAAAATATGACGAAAAAATTTGGTGGGTTGGATAAAAATGCCTAACTTTGCACTCGCAAACGGGAAACAACCCGCGAGCGTCATATCTTGGCGGGATAGCTCAGTTGGTTAGAGCGTCGGATTCATAACCCGGAGGTCCCGAGTTCAATTCTCGGTCCCGCTACCAACCAAATCGATGGGGAGCAAGTCGGTAAGCATCGGCTTGCTCTTATTCTAATTACACCCATGAAGACAACCGTCAGCCTGCTGTTTGCCTGCTCGGCAGCCACACTCGGCCTCTCGGCCTGCCATAACGCCAAGTCCGCACCCGAAGGCCCCCGGGGGCAACAGCCCGTGGCTGTGATTCCCGTCAGCCCGGAGGGGCGCATCGACGGGAGCAAGCACATGTTCTTGCCTTGCGCACAGGTATACCGCACCAACGGCGACTATAGCGATAACGTGCCTATCCAGGTTAGCGCGGACGGCAAGAACGTCATCTCGTACCCGGCACCGACGGACCTCCGGGAGTCGACGACGCCCCTGCCGTTGGCCGACGGATGGCTGCTCGACCGCCGCGGGATAGGGGAGAACACCCGCTTCACCCGTTACACTTACGCTCAGTATATGGCGCTCAAGGAACCGCCGACGATTGCGGAACTGCTGAAGGCGGTTATCACCACGGCCTGCATCACGGAGCTATATGCCCTGCCATGCACCACGCAGGAGGCCCTTGCCGACACTGCGGCCGTGAACCGCATGATCCGCTCGGGCTTTAAGGGCTGCTCGCCTGTCATTATGCAGCCCGTAGTGGATTAGGTGTGTTGCCGATACTGGCCCGGAGCAAGCACATGCTGATGATGTCGGCAAATAATGGACTGACATTCAGAAACACCGTGTCAGCTACTGTTCACTCATTATCCCATCCAGGGACAGGCGCATTCCCTTGCCATGAGCATTTCGCTGACATGCACCGAATAAATTGAGCGGCCATGCCGAGTGGCGTGAGACCGAACTCTGCTGCGGCTTCTATTTCAATGCCGCCAACGTCGGCCCGTACATGAGCCTGGACGAAATCTGCCTGGGCAACGGCGAGGCATGGACTTTTTTTAAAATAAAAGAAGTAATTTTAAAAGTCCCGCGGCCTCGATTTCCCTTAGGACGATAAGCGCCGAATTTTCGTAACTGCTTGAAAATTCGGCGCTTATCTTGCGGAGCAAGCGGGATTCGAACCCGCGATACGCTTTTGGCGTATACACGCTTTCCAGGGGAGGCGGAAAGGCCGAACTTGCAGGGAGTTGAGGGTCGGGACGGGGGTTGTTTGCTTTTTATTTGCTTTTTTTTTGTTCGCTTTTTTTTGTTCGCTTTTCAGTTGCTTTTCTGGGGGCCGGCCGAGCCGACGGGGTGGACGACGGCGACGACGCGGGCCAGGGCGAGGAGGCCGGAGGCCGGGGCGGCGATGTCGGGGTAGGCGGGGTTGAGGGAGCGCAGGGTGACGAGGCTTGCGGAGGGATCGACGTCGGCGAGGCGCTTGACCAGGACGCCGTCGGCGGTGTCGGCGACGAAGATGCGCCCCAGGTCGGCGGGGTGCAGGGGGCGGTCGAGGCGTCGGCAGAGGAGCAGGTCGCCGGAGCGTATCTCGGGGAGCATGGAGTCGCCGTCGGCGCGGATGGTGAAGTCGTAGTCGGGCAGCAGGTCGGCGAGCCTGTGGAAGTCGGGGTTGGTGACGGGCTCGGAGAAGCCGTCGAGGCGTCCCGCCGCGGCGGTGACGGAGTCGACGTGCGGGCGCTCGTCCTTGCCCGGCACGTCCATGCGGCCCTGCCCGGTCAGCAGCCACGCCTCGGAGATATAATTTTTATATGCGGCGGCGAACCGGCGCAGGAAGCCGTCGGTGAATTTGCCTGTCATGCCTTTCAGCGCATCAGATATGCGGCCTTTGGTCATGCCCAAAGTGTCGGCAATGTCTTGCTGTTTGTGAACCATGCCAACTCTCTTAAGGTAGTCTATCGCCGAGCGAAGGCGCTCAAGCTTTATTGTACTATCTTCCATAGTTAAAATTTATTTTCGTTTAACACTTCCGAGATGGGAATGTTAAAGTTTTGCTCTGTGTGTAACTTTTGTTCCACTTTTACTTGCATGGTACAAATGTTCCATGTACCTTTGCACCGTCGTTCAGTGAATGACGCATACGACAACGGCAAAAGGGGAACGGCTGGCGGCCATTCCGCAACAAAACAAAATCCACGGCAAAGTTAGCCTTTCCTTTTTGCTCGCACAAGTGAAACCAATTCAAAATATTCAGTGAAGATGAAAGAAGAAGACAAGACAGACGAGAAGCAGCTCGAGGAACGCGGCCTGGCGCCGACGGAGAAGCAGGAGGGCGGGCGCCCCGGAAACTACGGCCCCGAGGACGGGGAGGAGCTGCTGGATGCGGCGTATGACCTGCTGGGGCAGTGGGCGGAGATGCGCCCGGAGCACAGGGGGCTGGTCCTGGCGGCCGCCGACATGGACGTGGCCTTTAACGAGGACGGTCTCGACATGAAGTTAATGAAGGTCAACGCCGATGCAGTAGCGATTAACGGCATCGGCGGCGCGGCGAATTTCGCCGCAATCATGGCGATAGAAGTAAAAGAGTCGCTGAGGCTGGCAAGAGAGTACTTCAAGCAGAGCTGACCATGGCGGCGATCACGATGGACTTCCTGCGCATGATGCAGCCGGGCGAGGTGCTGACGGTGGTGTGCCGCGACGCGGCGGCGCTGGACAGCATGTACCGCACGGCGATGGAGATGCGCAGCCGGGAGGAGGACAGGGCGCACTACGCGGTGAGCCGCGGCGCCACGACGCTCTCGGTGGTGGTGCGGCGATGGCCGGGCGAGGGCGAGAAGGACTCGGGGCTGACAAGGACGGTGTTCAAGGACTGACGCCCCCGGACGCGCGGCCCGGGAGCCGCCCACGATAAGACAGCAAAAACAACAGAAACGGAAAAACGAAAGAACGATGACAAGAGAAGAATTCGAGAAGATCACGAGAGTTAAGATCGGCGACCGGGAGTGGGAGGCGATCGAGGAGATGTACATGCGCGCCGACGTGGACTGGACGACGTTCGTCCACGCCTGGAAGCGGATGGTGCCCGTGCGCTGGGCGCAGGGCCGGAACGGCAGGCGCCGCCTGGAGGTGGAGCAGCAGCGGAGGCTGCTGGTGGAGAGCGTGTGGGAGGATGCGCGCCCGGCGCTGATGCTGAACCGCGACGCGCAGGCCGCGTCGGTGCTCGCCCCGGCTGACGCCGCGAGGCTGCTGCGGGCCGGGTTCCCGGTGGACGGCAAGGCCGGGACGCTGCTGGACAGGGTGAACGAGTTCATGGAGGGGACGAGCCATGAAGGGTGAGAGGCCGAGGGTGCTGCGCGACGGGCGCTACTGCCCCCGGGACACGGCGGCGATGTTCGGCGTGAGCCGCCGGACGCTGGACCGCTGGGTGCTGGCGGGCCGTATACGGCGCCGCTACACGGTGGAGGGCCGCCCGGTGTTCCTCGGCAAGGGCATCACGGAGGCGTGGGAACGAAAGTACAGACTTCAAACATTCTGAGACATGACAGGAACGATAAGATTCATGGTCGGGCTGGCGGGTGTGCTGATGCTGCTGTCGCTGGTGATGGCCGAGCCGGGGACGAAGGCCTCGGCGGCGATGCAGATAGCGTCGATGTGCCTGCTGCTGTGGGCGGCCCTGGCGGCCCCGGAGGTGCGCCGCACCGACAGACGAAACAACTTCTAAAAACGACAACACGATGGACGTAAAGCTAACAGCGACGATAGACATATCGGAGCGCGTGGAGCGGGTGGCGAACCGCCTGCTGGACGCTCTGACACGCGGCGGCGAGGCCACGGGGCCGACGCCGACGCGAGAGAGGCCCGTGGAGGCCCCTGGGAGGCCCGTAGAGGCCGTTTCGGGCGAAAGCAAGGCAATCCCGCAGCCGACGGAGGGAAAGGCCGTGAAAAGCGATCTCGAACGGGTGAGGGAGATGCCCGGCGGGGCGGAGCTGGTCGAGAAGCTCGACCTTGAGGTGGCGCCGGTGACGGACGGGGAGCTGAGGGCGGCCATGGACGGGTGCCGGAGGCGCCTGCTCGGCGCCGAGCCGAAGAGGAACCCGCGCTACAGCGCCCTGACGGGCTTCATCCGCAACCTGGTGGCGGACACGTACGGCGCGGCGGTGCCGAGCGGCATCCCGAACGACCTGCGCCCTAACTTCGTGCGCGACCTCGAATCCGTAAAGATAGGGGAGGACGGCAGCTTCGTCCTCCCGCGCGAGGAGGGCGTCCCGTTCTGATGGGAAAGAAGCATGCACGGCTCAGCCCGTCGGCGGCGCACCGCTGGCTGCACTGCACGGCGGCGCCCCGGCGGGAGGAGGCCTACCCGGACGCGAGCTCGGACTTCGCGAAAGAGGGGACGCTGGCCCACGCCTACGCGGCCAGGGCGCTGAAGATCTACAACGGCGACAAGGGGACGCCCGAGGAGCTGAAGGAGATAGACGAGCTCCGGGAGTTCTACTCGCCGGACATGGACGGCTACGTGGAGCAGTATGCGGGCCTCGTGATAGAGGCGCTGAACAAGGCCCGCAGCGTGGACGGGGAGGCCCGGCTGCTGGTGGAGTCGCGGGTGGCGCTTCCGGGGCGCGACGGCGCGGCCTGCCACGGCACGGCGGACGCCATCATCGTCAACGACTGGCAGCTCGAGGTCTTCGACTTCAAGTATGGCAAGGGGGTGAGGGTGAAGGCCGAGGAGAACCCGCAGATGATGATCTACGCCCTTGGGGCGGTGGCGCTGATGGAGCGCAAGGGGATCCCGGTGCCGGAGAGCATCCGGATGACGATAGTGCAGCCGCGCATCAATCACCTCGACAGCTACGAGACGACGCTGGCGGCGCTGACCGACTGGATGCGGGACACGCTGGCGCCGAGGATCCGGGAGGCGTCCGGCGACTATGGCCGCGCCTCGGCGGGCGACTGGTGCCGGTTCTGCCGGTGCCGGGGCGAGTGCCGGGAGCTGGCGGCCTATTGCCTGGGCGGGGAGTTCCCCGTGCCCGGCCAGGTGGACGCCGGGGAGCTGGCCGGGAGGATACTGCCACGCCTGGGCGCGGTGAAGGCCTGGGTCAGGGAGATGGAGGAGCGGGCGCTGGCCCTCGCCCTCGGCGGCACGGCGCTGCCGGGCTGGAAGGTGGTGGAGGGCCGGAGCGTGCGCCGATTCTCCGACGCCGGGGCGGTGGCCGAGCGGCTGGCAGCCGAGGGCGTGGAGGACATCTACAGGCCGCGGGAGCTCAAGACGCTCACCGAGCTGGAGAGGAGCCTGGGCAGGAAGCGCTTCCGCGAGGTGCTCGGGGAGTACGTGACCAAGGCGCCGGGGAAGCCCGCGCTGGTGGAGGATGGCGACCCGCGGCCCCACTACAAGGGGGCGGACGAGTTCGCGGGGATAGTGGTCGACGACTAAGTATCAACTAAAAACAAGCAAACGAGAATGATAGAACCGAAACGAACAGAGAGCAGGGTCATACTCGGCCCGGTGGTGCTCAGCTACGTGCACCTGACAGAGAAGTACGACCCGGACAACACGGGCAAGGGGAAGTATGCGGTCACGCTGCTGATCCCGAAGAAGGAGAAGGCCACCGTCGAGGCGCTGCACGCGGCCGTGGAGGCCGCCAAGAAGCAGGGGAAGCAGGCCAAGTGGGAGGGGAAGCTCCCGGCCAAGCTGGACATAGCCCTGCGCGACGGCGACGAGAAGGAGGACGAGTCGATGCACGGCCACTGGGTGATCGTGGCGAAGACGGAGCGGCGCCCGGAGGTGGTGGACCGCGACAGGATGCCCATCATGGACGCCGAGCAGATCTACAGCGGCATGAAGGCCATAGTGTCGATCACGCTGTACCCCTACAAGGTCAGCGGCAACGCGGGCGTGGCGGCCGCCCTGAACAACGTGATGAAGACGCACGACGGCCAGCGTCTCGGCGGCGGCAAGTCGGCCAAGGAGGACTTCGCCGGCGTCGACACCTCGGCCATCGACGACGAATGGGATTGAGCTTTTTCTCTCAGATGGATGGTTAGTTTAGTTTCATGAGTATTCGCCCCGCCTCGCAGTGATGCGCGGCGGGTCCAGGCCCCCGAGACCGCCGGAGAAATGCCGTCCGGCTGTGATAGCGGAAGGAGGTTGCGGCGTCGAAGCCGCCGGGGGCGCAAAGGTTTGTAGGGTTTTGGTTTACAATCTTCCATACTTAGCCCGCTTCGCAGTGATGCGCGGCGGGCACCGGCCCCCGAGACCGCCACGGAAATGCCTCGTGGCCATAACTTCGGAGAGGTTGCGGCGTCGAAGCCGCCGGGGGCGCAAACACTAATAAAAACGACGACACCATGAAAGTATACATCAGCCTGCCGATAAGCGGCAGGGACATCGACGAGGCGCGGCGGCAGGCCGACCTCGCGGCGGCGAAGCTGAGCCGTCTGGGCCACAGGCCCGTCAACCCGTTCAACATCTACGCGGGCAAGAACCCGACCTACGCCGACCACCTGTGCTGCGACCTGCGGGCGCTCATGGACTGCGACGCCATCTACCTGTGCGAGGGCTGGGAGAAGTCCCGGGGCTGTCGCATAGAGGCCGGGGTGGCCGCCGAGTTCGGCCTGGAGACGCTCTGCGGGACGCCCGGGGAAACTGAAGCCAACGGGATAATAGTAGCGGGAAAGGTCTACGAGGAAGCGCCGGAAATCGAACTCGGACACTGCGTCGGGTGCGTCTTTAAAAAGCCTGGAGATTTTAGATGCTCCCTCGTCGGAAGTTGCGCTGCCCGGCATGTGATCTACCGCTTCTCGCCCGGACTCACCGAAAGACTGAACGAGGAATGAACGGGCGGCCATGGACCGATAGGGAGCACCGGGAGCTCCGCGAGATGTACGAGGCGGGCGTGCCGTGCAGGGAGATGGCCTTGAGGCTGGGCCGCAGCCTCAAGGCCATCTACGCCCGATGCATCTTCGCCGGCGTCAACCGGGGGCCCATGAACAGGAAGCGGAAGTGGACGCCCGCCGAACTGGAGACGGTGCGCCGGATGTTCGCCGCCGGTCGCCCGGACGCGGAGATCGCCCGGGCGACGGGCCGCTCTGCGGCGGCGGCGGTGACGGAGATGCGGCACTGCATGGGGCTGGTGCTACGCGAGCACAGGAGGTGGACGCCGGAGGAGAGGCTCCGGCTGCGCCGGATGCGGCTGGAGGGGATAAGCTACGCCACCGCCGCCCTGGTGCTCGGCCGCACCGCCGGGGCCGCGGCGAAGCAGTTCAGGAACCACGTGAAAAGGAAGTACATATGAGAACAATTCACTCTCAATTGCTTGAGGCTTGCACAGGTGAATTACTTTTTCTTGGATTGAAGCCTCTTCAAATCCCTGTCAAGTTCCTTGATGCTTTCAAGCCGGGCGAGCTGTTTTTGTTCTTCCAGATAGAGGGCATATTCCTTCTCGGCTTTCGCGACGGCAAGCTCATGTTTGATTTTTCCGGCGGTTTCCAAGATATTGTGACCGTTCATGGTAAGGAGCATGTCAAGTTTCTCAACCCAATCCTTCATATACATCACACGATGGTTGAGAGCCTGCGTTTCCGCAAAAGCGAGATATTGCTCCACTATCAGTTTCAGGTTTTGGAGTTCCACCTCATCAAGATAGTTTTTCCCGGTGGTGATGTCGCACTTGCGCACCTTGCCTGGTTTGGAGGTAGACGTGAGTCCCATATTTGGCAGGCAGTGGTTCGCGCGGTAATAGACCAGTTGGGCGGCAGTCTGACCACTGACAGCCCAAAGCAGCTTATTCTGTACCTTCTTGAAAAATTCGAGCGTAATCTGCGCGTCGGGGTCGTAATCCTTGCTGAGACGGTAAATATCCTTTACCTGTTGGTAAAACACCTTCTCCTCGACCCTAATTGCACGAATCCGGTCGAGAAGCTCCTTGAAGTAATTCATCGAACTTCCGCTCTTGAACCGCTCGTCATTGAGCGCAAACCCCTTGACAATGTAATCGCGGAGCCTCTGTGTCGCCCAGATACGGAACTGGGTGCCTTGTTGGGATTTTACCCTGTATCCGACCGAGATAATCACATCAAGACTGTAATACTTGACAGGCTTGTCAGAATTTGCAACGTGCAAAAAATGCACATTGCTTGCTGCGTCAAGCTCCCCCTCGTCAAATACATTGTTAACGTGCTTGGTTATAACAGACCTGTCCCTTTGGAACAAGCTGCTCATTTGACCCTGCGTCAGCCAAACAGTCTCATCGGCAAAGAGGACATCTATCTTGATGATGCCGTCCTCGGACTTGTATATTACAATTTCGTCGTTCATGCCTTAAGAACATCGGCCTCGGGTTCAGTCCGCAATAAAGTGACGCTCTGCGAACCTACATCCGAAGCCGAGTTGAAAGTCTTTCGTGAGAGCGTCACCAATCACATAGTGCAAAGATAATAATAATATGCGAGATATGCAAAACCAAGAATGCGAACAGAAGAAAATCCATGTGTATCAGCAATGGCATGCAAAAACAAGCATGAGCATGAAGCGATACAAGATTCCCACGGGGACTCCGCGGCGGCATATAGGCGGCTCAGTCCTTGCCGGAGGCGGCGTAGGCGCGGATGGCGGCGACGATGAAGGCGGACTTGGGGCCGGGAACGGCGTCGAGGATGGCGGCGACGTCGGCGGGGACTCGCAGCGCGATGGAGCGGGCGGTGGTCTTCTTTCGTCCGGCGCCACTGCGGGCGCCTCCCCATGACGAGGCCCTGGTGTCAGTGTCTTTTTGCATGATTCGGGAATTTGTCTTAACTTTGCGGCAGTAAAAACCCGGTGGGCGGAAGGAGTTGCCGTCCCTTCCGCCGGGAATCAGAAGTTTACTTCGATTTTTATTCTGATTCCGCACACTTTGAACGTGATTGCGATTTTTGTTCTCATTGTGCCGGATTTTTCGATTAGGCTTCCAATTCAGGCCGGAAGCGTTCGCCCCGTCAATCTCCCTTGATTGACACTGCAAAGTTAGCAAATAATCTTGAATCTGCAAAATAAATTCAAGATTATTTGCTAATATTTTTTTTGCGCAATGGAGAAATACAAGATAGCTACGGGGACGAGCCGGACGGCGCGGCAGTGGACGAACACGGAGATGACGTGGGAGGAGCTGGCCGGGCGCTGCGCCCGGACGGCCCGCACGGGCGAGACGGCGGCCGAGTACAAGGCGATGACCCGCGAGCAGCAGGGCGCCCGCAAGGACGTGGGCGGCTTCGTGGGCGGGTACCTGAGGGACGGCGTCCGCAAGGCGGCCAGCGTGACGCTCCGGTCGGTGCTGACGCTCGACCTGGACTTCGCGGAAGCCGGCTCGTGGGATAGATTCTGCGGGGCGTGGCCTGGCGTGGCCGCCCTCTGCTACTCCACCCACTCCCACACGCCTCAGAAACCCCGGCTGCGGCTGGTGGTGCCTCTGAGCCGGGACCTCGGCCCGGAGGAGTACGAGCCGGTGGCGCGGCGGGTGGCGGAGCGTGTGGGCATGGACGCCTTCGACGACACGACATATCAACCGGCCCGCCTGTTCTACTGGCCCTCGACGCCCCGGGACGGCGAGTTTTATTACAGGGAACAGGCGGGAAGCCCGCTGGACGCCGACGCGGTGCTGGCCACGTACACCGACTGGCGCGACGCGTCGGCGTGGCCGACGTCGTCCAGGCAGGCGCGGGTGGTGCGGCGGATGCGCGACAAGGCCGGCGACCCGATCCAGAAGAAGGGCCTGGTCGGCGCCTTTTGCCGCACCTACTCCATCGAGGAGGCCATAGAGGCCTACCTGGGCGACGTCTACGAGCCGACGCGCAAGGCGGGGCGCTACACCTACACGGCGGGCCACGTGAGCGGCGGCCTGGTGTGCTACGACGGGAAGTTCGCCTACGCCAACAACGCAACCGACCCCGCCGCCGGGCGGCTCTGCAACGCCTTCGACCTGGTGCGCATACACCGCTGCGGCGGCGCCGACGAGCCGGACGACAGGCCGATGGGCGAGAGGCAGAGCTGGAAGCGCATGGAGGAGCTGGCCATGAACGACCGGAAGGTGAAGGCCGAGAGCGCCTTCGCCCGCTTCAAGGATGCGCGGGAGGAGTTCTACGGTATCGACGACGACGAGATCGACGGGCGCGCCCCGGCGTGGATGGAGGAGCTCGACACCCGCCGCAACGGCGACCTGCTGCCCACCATCGCCAACCTGGAGCTGATCCTGGACAATGACAGCCGCCTTAAGGGGAAGATCTGGTACAACCGCTTCACCGGCGAGATCTGCGTGGAGGGGGACATGCCCTGGCCGCGCCAGGGGGAGCAGTGGACGGACGCCGACGACGCCCAGCTGTGGGGGATGACAGAGAAGGTCTACGGCATCTCGCACCAGGCGAAGCTGGCGGCGGCGGTGAGCAACGTGGCGCAGCGGCACGGGCGGCACCCGGTGCTCGACTACTTCGACTCGCTGCCGGCGTGGGACGGGCATCCGCGCCTGGAGCGGCTGATCATCCGCGCCGTGGGCTCGCCCGACACGGAGCTTACCCGCACGGTCACCAGGATGCACTTCGCCGCGGCCGTGCGGCGCATCCTGGAACCCGGCTGCAAGTACGACTACTGCCTGACGCTGGTGGGGCCGGAGGGAACGGGCAAGTCGTCGCTGATCAAGGCGATGGGTGGCGCCTGGTTCACCGACTCCCTCAACACGCTGGACTCCAAGAGCGCCGTGGAGCAGCTGCAGCACGCGTGGCTGTGCGAGCTGGCCGAGTTCGCGGCGATGAAGAAGGTGGAGGTGGAGCAGGTCAAGGCCTTCATCTCGCGCACCGACGACATGATGCGTCCCGCCTACGGGCGGCGCGTGGTGAGCCGCCCGCGGCACATAGTCTTCTTCGGCACCAGCAACGACCCGAAGCTGCTGCGGGGCGAGTTCGGCAACCGGCGCTTCCTGATAGTGCCGATAGATCCGTCGCTGCGGCGGGCGCCGTCGGTGGCCGACAGCATGAGGCAGGTGGCCGAGGCTCGCGACATCCTGTGGGCCGAGGCGCTGCACTATGCCCGCGACGAGAATTTCAACCTGTACCTCGACGAGCGCCTGGAGGCCCGGGCGCGGAAGCTCCAGCAGGAGTACAACGCCGGGAGCGACGACCCGATGCGCGAGGACCTGCGCGTCTTCTGCGACACCCCGGTGCCCGCCGACTGGGAGGAGCGGAGCTTCGAGAGCCGCCGGAGCTGGTGGACGGACGACACGATGCTCAAGGCCGTTGGCACGGTGCGGCGCGACGTGGTCTCGGCCCGCGAGTTCCTGATGGAGTATTACGGCTGGCGTCGCGACAACGACAGGATGCGCCAGAAGACCCACGAGGTCAACCGCATCTTCAAGGAATGGGGATGGAAGGAGGTGACGACGTCCCGGCACGCCGAGAAGGCTTACGGCACCCGCCTGAGAGCCTATGAACGACCCGAAAATGAGACCGAAAATGACGATTGATTTTGGCACACAAGTTGGCACACAAGTTGGCACACTTGGCACACAAGTCAAAAGATGTGTGCCAAACCGCTGGCACACAAGTTTTGGATTTGGCACACATCTTTTTGACTTGTGTGCCAACATGTGTGCCAACGTAGCCCCTATATATCAACTACTTAACTACTTTGGCACACTTAGCACACAAATTTTTAGTAAAAACATTTTAATTAAAATATATAGGGAAAAATACGAAAAATACGCGTTTTTGCGCGTCAAGTGCACTCACGCGCACGCGAGGATGTGTGTCAAGCCCTAAATCGAACAAAAATGAGCGTAAAAGACAAAATTGCGGGCCACGCCGAGGAATCGGAGAAGGCCCTGGAGCGGAGGCTGGCAGGCGAGTGCAAGAAGCGCGGCTGGCTGTGCCTGAAATATTCCAACACGCAGATGACCGGCTACCCGGACCGGCTGGTCCTGCTGCCGGGCGGCCGGGTGGCATGGGTCGAGGTGAAGAGCCGGGGGCGCAGGCCGACGGCCATGCAGCACCACCGCCACGCGGAGCTTCGGCGGATGGGGCACGTGGTGCACGTGGTGGACAGTGTCGGAAGCATCGAGGAGCTGCTGCTATGGCTGGGGGAGTGACGGAGTTCCGGCCCCACCCGTACCAGCGGAGGGCCATAGAGTGGATAGTGGACCACCCGGCCTGCGGGCTGCTGCTCGACATGGGCCTGGGCAAGACGGTGGTGACGCTGACGGCGCTGCAGAGGCTCCAGGACTGGTGCGAGATAGGCCGCACCCTGGTGGTGGCCCCCAAGACGGTGGCCGAATCGACCTGGGGCGCGGAGGCGGCCAAATGGAGGCACCTGGCCGGGATGCGCGTGAGCGTGGTGGCCGGGGACGCCGGGAAACGCCTCAGGGCCCTCGAAAGGGATGCGGACGTGTATGTGGTGGGGGTGGACAATTTCGTGTGGCTGGCGGAGCTGTATCGCGCCCGCATGCCCTTCGACTGCCTGGTGCTCGACGAGCTGACACGCTTCAAGAACCACCGCTCGCTGCGCTGGAAGGCCGTGAAGCGCACGCGCCGCTGCTACAGGAGGGTGATCGGGCTGACCGGCACTCCGGCGCCCAATGGCCTGTTCGACCTCTGGGCACAGGTCTACTGCCTCGACGGCGGGGAGCGGCTCGGGACGTCGGTGACCCGCTGGCGCGACGCCTACTTCGACTATTACGAGCACAACCACATGATCCTGAACCTGCGGCCCAAGGCCGGGGCGCGCGAGGCGATAGAGCACAAGATCGGCGACATCTGCCTGTCGATGCAGGCGTGCGACTACCTGGAGCTGCCGCCGCTGATTGTGCACGACGTGCGGGTGGAGCTGCCGCCGGGGGCCATGGAGGGGTACCGGCGCTTCGAGCGGGACATGGTGCTGGCGTTCTTCGCGAGGGAGGGAAAGGAGGCCGACGGCAGCGTCGCGGCGTCCTCCGCGGGCGTCCTGCTGGGCAAGCTGGCCCAGTATGCCAACGGGGCCGTCTACGACGACGCCGGGACGGCGCAGCCGGTGCACGCGGCCAAGCTCGACATGCTGGAGGAGATTGTGGAGCAGGCGCAGAGCCCGGTGCTGGTGTTCTACCAGTACAAGCACGATGTGGAGCGCATCGCCGCCAGGCTGGCCAAAAAGAGGCTGCGGGTGCGCCGCTACGAGAAGGCGGCCGACCTGGAGGCGTGGAACGCGGGCGACGTGGACGTGCTGCTGGCGCATCCGGCCTCCACGGCCTACGGGCTGAACATGCAGCAGGGGGGCCATTACATAGTGTGGTTCGGGCTTGGCTGGAACCTGGAGCTGTACCAGCAGGCCAACGCGCGCCTGCACCGCCAGGGGCAGCGCCGCCCGGTGCAGGTCTACCGCCTGCTGGCCGCCGGGACGGTGGACGAGCGCGTGGCCGAGGCCCTGACCGGCAAGCGGGCCGTGCAGGATGCCCTGCTCGAGGGGCTGCGGGCCGACATGGACGGCGAGTGAAAATTTTTCGAGGAAAAACTTGCGTAGTATGAAAAATATTACTAACTTTGCAGTGTCAAAAAACAGCATAATCGATCCATGGCAACAGTACAAGAGCTTGGCGGCGTTGTGGCGCTGCTGAAATGGGGAAATATCTCCAAAGAGTATTTTGGATTTTCCCGCGGATGGATATACCAGCGGCTGAACGGCTATGACGGCAACGGTAACAAGTGCGAGTTCACCGAGGCGCAGAAAGAGACTCTACGGGCGGCTTTGCATGACATGGCAGATCGCCTGAACGAGGCTGCGGACAGACTCTGACAATCGCCATCGAGCTCCAGGATTTAGCCGATTGCCTGCGGTAAATAAAGAATAACTTCGTCTGACAGCGAGAGCAGGCGTCGGCTGTGGAGGTGTCCTTGTTGCAGGGGCACCTCTTTTTTAGCCTGGATATGATTGGCATTTAAGCGAATTTTTTTGTATCTTTGCGGAAAATTGTGGATCGAAAAAATGGCAAGCAAGCGGTATGGCAGCGGGGTGTTTGTCCGGTTGACCGGCGAGCAGGAAATGTTCGTCCGGGAGCTGGCCGTGGGCGGCGTGTCCCGCCAGACGGTCATCCGCGCGGCGCTGCTGTTCATGATGAGGGCGAAGTATGGGGAAAAACCGGACGAAGAAGAATTATAACCGCTGGCACCGGGAGCAGGCGGCGATAAACCGCAGCCGGAACAACCCGGAGGCGGCGGCGCTGTTCCGGGCAAGGCTGCCGGAGATACGCGCACGCCTCGGGGCCATCAGCGAGGACCTGCTGCACGATACGTTCTTGAGGATGACCGCGGTCTATGACGGTCGCCGGGATTTTGTGGATCAGTTTGTGGCGGAGTATCACAAAATGGCCAGGCAGATGGCCTTTGCCAGGAACTATGCGGACGACCTGCCGCTCTCTTGCATCTGAGATCTATGCCCTGGTTGAAGAAAGCGCCTAAGCCTCGGCGCTCCCGGCGCCGGGACGAGCGGAAAAAGATAGCCGCCCGGCTGTATAACAAGGCGGCGTGGAGGCATCTGCGCGCCTCGACCATGGATCGGATGCCCTACTGTGTGGCCTGCCTGTGCCGGGTCGCGGGCCGTAGGCTGACGCCGGCCGAGGAGGTGCACCACCTGACGCCGATACTCAGCGGCATGGACGAGACGCAGCGCGCCGACCTGGCGTACGCCCCGGACAATGTGGCGCCCCTGTGCCGCCGCTGCCACAGGCTGATCCACGAGCAGGGGCTGCGCGGCATCGACGAGGGGCGGCTGTGGAGGGTGCTCGACGCTCTCCATGCCGGGGCGGGCATGGAGGAATTAGGTGAGATTATAGCTGAACTTTTGAGAGATGGCACGACGGACTTTTAAGATACCTGAATGGGCGCGGCCCGAAACTGCGGCGTATATGCGGCAGATAACGACGCAGCTCAAGACCCTCGATCTGCTCGAGGGGGCGGACGAGGGTGGCCTGACAATGATCTGCATGAGCTACGACGCAATGCTCGCCGCGCATGCGGAAATGCGCGAGACCGGCATGTTTGATGTCAACAAGCAGGGCGTGGCCGTGCCATCCGCCGCTTTCTCCATTGTCATGCAGACGCAGACCCAGCTCACGAAATTACTCCGGGAATACGGGTTGACGTCCAAGGCGCGCGCTTCGCTTAAGCGCCTGGAGGATATAGGCGGCGAGGACGGCGGAGACTTCCTGCTCTCGAGTCTGAGCCGCGAAGTGGCTGACTGACTTCTCTTTCTTTTTTTTCGCTTTTCAGGGGTATTCTGCTTTACCCGGTTGGTTTTGTGTGGAGGGCGTCGCCGGGATGGCGGTGCCCGCCTGCTATCTTTTGGGCTGTAAGTTGCGATGGCAGGCACTCCCCGGTATATGGAATATGCGAAGCGCACGGCCGCCGATGCGGAGGCCGGGGATCTCATGCGCTGCGCCTGCCGGCGTTTCCTGGCAGACCTGGAGCGCGAGGAGCTGGAGTTCCGGCCGCGCGCGGTGGAGCGGTGCCTGACCGTCGTCAGGGCCTTGAAGCACTACAAGTCGGAGTTTTTCGGTATGAATTTCGAGCCGGAGCCGTGGCAGGAGTTCATCGTCGCCAATATCGTCGGCTTCTACTGGCGGGCGTCCGGTCGCCGCCGCTA
>UQLL01000033.1 GCA_900541835.1 uncultured Porphyromonadaceae bacterium | reverse complement strand
CACCGGGGTGCAGCCCTACAATCTGACCGAAATTTTGAATTTTGACACACCCTCTAGAGACCTTATCGACCTTATAATTCCAAATCGGTGTCGGTGACCACGTTGTAGGGCAGGCCGTTCTTGGCGAGCATGTCCAGGAAGGGGTCCGGGTCGAACTCCTCGACGTTGCGGACGCCGGGCATCATCCACTTGCCGGTCAGGAACATGGCGGCGCCGACCATTGCCGGCACGCCGGTGGTGTAGCTCACGGCCTGGGCGCCAGTCTCCGAGTAGGCGGCCTGATGGGAGCAGTTGTTGTAGATGTAGTAGGTGGAGTGCTTGCCGTGCTTGTCGAGGCCGGAGATGCGGCAGCCGATGCTCGTCTCGCCGGTGTAGTTCTCTCCGAGCGAGCCGGGATCGGGCAGCACGGCCTTCAGGAACTGGATGGGCACGATCTCGCGGCCCTCGTACATCACCGGGTCGATGCGAGCCATGCCTATGTCCTGGATCACGCGCAGGTGAGTGAGGTATTCCTGGCCGAAGGTCATCCAGAACCTGGCGCGCCTGATGGTGGGGAAGTTGAGCACCAGGCTCTCCAGCTCCTCGTGGTAGAGCAGGTAGCTCTCGCGCTCGCCTATGTTGGGGTAGGTGAGTGGCTTGTGGATCTCGAGGTTCCTGGTCTCTACCCACTTGCCGTCCTCGTAGTATCGGCCCGGCTGGGTGATCTCGCGTATGTTGATCTCGGGGTTGAAGTTGGTGGCGAAGGCCTTGCCGTGGTTCCCGGCGTTGCAGTCCACGATGTCGAGGTACTCCATTCGGCTGAAGTGGTGCTTGGCGGCGTAGGCCACGAAGATGGCACTGACGCCCGGGTCGAAGCCGCAGCCGAGGATGGCCGTAAGTCCGGCCTTCTCGAAGCGCTCGCGATAGGCCCACTGCCAGGAGTATTCGAAGTGCGCCTCGTCGAGCGGCTCGTAGTTGGCCGTGTCGAGGTAGTTGACGCCGCATTCCAGGCAGGCGTCCATGATGGTGAGGTCCTGGTAGGGGAGGGCGACGTTGATGCAGATGTCCGGCCTGTGGCGGTTGAAGAGCTCGACGAGTTCCGGCACGTGGTCGGCGTCGACCTGGTCGGTGACGATGTTCGTGGCTCCGGTGCGCTCGCGCACGGCCTCGGCCAGGCGGTCGACTTTCGACTTAGTGCGCGATGCCAGCACTATCTCCGAAAATATTTCCGGATGCTGCGCGCATTTGTGCGCCACCACGGACCCTACGCCGCCGGCGCCTATTATGAGTACTTTTCCCATTTTCGTGTGTGCGTTTTTTCAAGATACAAAGGTACTAAAAATTTCTCATCCGCAAAGGATGCCGCCGAAAAACGGTTGGCTCAAAATTTTTTCTTGAGAGTTCCCTGACCTTAGGGAGGGTGGTGAGGATGTGCAGTTTCAGGTTGCGCAGGTTGGCGACGAAGACGTCGGCGGCGCCCAGGAAGGCGTCGCCGCAGAACTGCTCGGGGGTGAGGAGATACTGTTCCGGGTAGTCGAAGTGGGCGAACAGTCCGCGGACCTGGCCCTGACATTCGGCTGCCATGACGGGGACGTTCATGCCGAGGGCGGCGATGGCCAGGTGCATATGGCTGGAGATGACGCCGTCGAAGAGGCCCACGATGGCCTTGATTTCCTCGGCGCGGTAGACCTGGGGAACGTAGATGACGCAGTCGGAGTAATTGTCTTTCAGTCGGTCGTAGACACCACGCAAGACGTAGTTGTCGCTGAGGCGCTTGCAGTCGTCGTGCGGGAGGAGGGCAATGGCGAGTCCGGGGTTATCGTCGAGCAGGCGACGTAGGGTTTCGGCCATTCTTTGCACGCTTGCCTCAAGTTCGTCGGCCGTATGGCCGGGTCGGAGCATGGGGCGGAAGTTGAAGGCGATGACTATGGCGCTGTGTAATCGGATGTCGTTGACGCGGTCGCGGTATCGCCTGTATGCGTCGCTGTTCTGGTCGGGGCGGAGCAGGAAGGCGGCGTCGGCCACGAGGCGTGCCTTGATGATGCGAGTGGACTGGCGGAAGCGTTTCTGCGAGAGTGGGTCGCGCAGGTGGAAGGGCGCGCTGCCTGCCACCTTGCGGAATAGGCGGTTGAGGGTCGGATGCGGATGGTCGCTGTAGCTGAAGCCGAGCAGCGACACGTTATACCCCTTGGCATAGAAAAGGGTGTAGAGGGAGAGGAGTCCGAAGCTGATGAAGGGTGAGTAGTGGCCGTCCATGCCGTCGGCGCCGAGGATGCAGATGTCTGTCGGGGCCAGCTCGGCTACGGCCCGGGCTACAGTGCCATGGGCGTTGGCGCCTTTCCAAGCCTTGAGCAACTCGGCGCCGTAACGTTGGGCGAGCCTGGGCCAACCGGGGTTCTCGAACTCACCGGCGCAGACTACGGTGATGGGTGCCTTGCGACCGGCCATGTCACGGAACTGCTGCATGGCGGTCACAATCATAGCCTCGTCGGCGCGTGAGCCGATGACGCTGTCGGGCGCGCATGGGATGATGACCAGCGAGCGCTGCCGGTTGCCTTCGGGCGTCGGAGCAAGCTCCCGGAGCAGCCTCCTGTGTGCGTGGTATTCCTTGTACAGGATGTGCCGCTCCACCAGTGCGTGTCGGAGCCTGCGGAACATATATAAAGGTAGGTTTACTGGGTCTCGATGGCGGCGGAGAGTATGTTCTCCAGGTCGATGGCTGAGATCTTGGTCTGGAGGACGCCGTTGTGGGCCACGGATATGGCGCCGGTCTCCTCGCTGACTACGACGCAGTAGGCGTCGGTGGTCTGGCTCATGCCCAGGGCGGCGCGGTGGCGCAGGCCGAGGTGCTTGGGAATGTCCATGTTGTGGCTCACTGGCAGGATGCAGCCGGCGGCCGCGATGCGTCCGCGGGCGATGATCATGGCCCCGTCGTGCAGCGGAGAGTTCTTGAAGAAGATGTTCTCGATCAGGCGCATGTTGACGTCGGCGTCGATGATGTCGCCGGTCTTCTCGTAGTCGTCCAGGGGCATTTTCTGCTGCAGGACTATGAGGGCGCCGGTCTTGGTGCGCGACATGGAGTTGCAGGCGTAGACCACGGCCAGGGCCATGGCGTGGTCCTGGGTCTGGTCCTTGGAGTGGCGGAAGATGCGCGAGATGAAGCGCCACTTGTCCTGCGAGCCTATGTCGATTAGGAAGCGCTTGATCTGGTCCTGGAACAGGATCACGAGCACTATCAGGCCGATGCTCATGAACTTGTCGAGGATGGTGCCGGTAAGGCGCATGCTGAGGATTTCGGAGGCTACTACCCAGATGAGGATGAAGCCGAGCACGCCGTAGAAGAGGCTCAGGGTCCCGCTCGACCGCATCATGCGGTAGAGATAGAAGAGCATGAGCGCCACTATCAGTATGTCGACTATGTCTTTTGCTCCGAATTCCAGCATTTTTAGTTTAGAGTTGAGAGTCTCGGTTCTCGGCTTTAAGTAGTGAAACGAGCTTGCGGGCCTGTACGGCCTCGGCGACGTCGTGCACGCGCAGGATGTCGGCGCCTCGCAGCAGGGCTATAGTGTTGAGCACGGTGGTGCCGTTGATGGCCTGGTCGGCGGTGATGCCCAGGGGCTTCCAGATCATGGTCTTGCGGCTGATGCCCACCAGCACGGGGTAGCCGGTCGCCTCGAACTGGGGCAGGGCGGCGAGCAGCTCGTAGTTCTGTGCCACAGTCTTGGCGAAGCCGAAGCCGGGGTCGAGGATGACGTCGGCCACGCCGATCTGTGTCAGCGCGTCGGCCTTTCGGACGAGGTCCTCGAGCACGTCGGCCACCACGTCGTCGTAGTCGGTGAGGGTGGACATGGTGGCGGGAGTGCCGCGCATGTGCATTAATATATATGGCACGTGCCGGTCGGCTGCCACGCGGCCGATCTCCGGGTCGAGGGTGGTGCCGCCCACGTCGTTGATGATCATGGGGCCGAAGTTCTCGATGCATCGGTCGGCCACGGAGGCGCGGAAGGTGTCGACGCTCAGCGGGGTGCCGGGCACGGCGCGGATTATGGACTCCAGGGCTGGGGCGAGGCGGTCGTACTCGGTGTCGGCGTCGATCTCTCGGGCGCCGAGGCGCGTGGAGTAGGCTCCCACGTCGATGATGTCAGCGCCCTGCCGCACCATCTGCAGAGCGCGGCGTCCGGCCTCGGCCCCGCCGGCCCGCGACATGGCGTAGAAGGAGTCGGGCGTGGCGTTGACGATGCCCATCACCGCAGGCCGTCGGACATCCGACAGCCTGCCTCCCATATTGAGTGTCATGCTCTCTTTTCCCATATTCCCCGCAAAGTTAGCAATTTTTTTTGTAACTTTGCAGCCTGAAACGCCTGCGAAGGGCGTCGAACACATTTTACAATGCAGGATATAAGAAATATCGCTATCATAGCGCACGTCGACCATGGCAAGACCACTCTTGTGGACAAGATGCTGCTGGCCGGCCACCTTTTCCGCGACAACCAGAACGCCGGCGAGCTCATTCTCGACAACAACGACCTCGAGCGCGAGCGCGGCATCACGATACTCTCCAAGAACGTATCTATCAACTACAAGGGCACGAAGATCAACATCATCGACACTCCGGGGCATGCCGACTTCGGCGGCGAGGTGGAGCGCGTGCTCAACATGGCCGACGGATGCCTGCTGCTGGTCGACGCTTTCGAGGGCCCCATGCCCCAGACGCGCTTCGTGCTCCAGAAGGCCATCCAGATGGGTCTAAAGCCCGTCGTGGTCATCAACAAGGTCGACAAGCCTAACTGCCGTCCCGACGAGGTCAACGAGATGGTCTTCGACCTGATGTTCAACCTCAACGCCACCGAGGACCAGCTCAACTTCACCACCATCTATGGCTCCGCCAAGCAGGGCTGGATGAGCCGCGACTGGCGCAAGCCGGGCGGCGACATCGCCCCGGTGCTCGACGCCATCATAGAGTGCATCCCGGCGCCCACTACCTACGAGGGCGAGGCGCAGATGCTCATCACCAGTCTCGACTTCAGCTCCTACGTGGGCCGCATCGCCATCGGCCGCGTCCACCGCGGCACCATCACCGAGGGTTCCGAGCTGCTGCTCTGCACCAAGGACGGGGAGGCCAAGAAGCAGAAAGTCAAGGAACTGCACACTTTCGAGGGCATGGGTCGCAAGAAGGTTCATTCGGTGTCGAGCGGCGACATCTGCGCCATCGTCGGCCTCGAAGGCTTCGAGATCGGCGACACGCTTTGCTCCACCGCCGGTGCCGAACCGCTGCCGCGCATCGCCATCGACGAGCCAACCATGTCGATGACGTTCACCATCAACGACTCTCCATTCTTCGGCAAGGACGGCAAGTACGTCACCTCGCGCCACATCCGCGAGCGCCTGGACCGCGAGCTGGACCGCAACCTGGCGCTGCGCGTTGAGTCCACCGACCGCGAGGATTGCTGGCGGGTCTACGGACGCGGCGTCCTGCACCTCAGCATTCTCATAGAGACCATGCGCCGCGAGGGCTACGAGCTCCAGGTCGGCCAGCCGCAGGTCATCATCAAGGAAATCGACGGCCGGAAGTGCGAGCCGGTGGAGCAGCTCTCCATCAATGTCCCCGAGGAGTATTCCTCCAAGGTCATCGACATGGTGACGCGTCGCAAGGGCGAGATCGTGAGCATGGAAACGCAGGCCGACCGCATCAACATCGAGTTCCAGATACCCTCGCGCGGCATCATCGGCCTGCGCAACAACGTGCTGACGGGTACCGCCGGCGAGGCCATCATGTCCCACCGCTTCCTGGAGTTCCAGCCCTGGAAGGGAGACATCGAGCGGCGCACCAACGGCTCTCTGATTGCGCACGAGTCGGGCACGGCCTACGCCTACGCCATCGACAAGCTCCAGGATCGCGGCCGCTTCTTCATCTTCCCTCAGGAGGAGGTCTACGCCGGGCAGGTGGTGGGCGAGAATGCCAAGGACAACGACATCGTGGTCAACGTCACCAAGTCCAAGAAGCTCACCAACATGCGCGCCAGCGGCGCCGACGACAAGGCCCGCATCGTGCCTCCCGTCGTCTTCTCCCTCGAGGAGGCCCTGGAGTACATCAAGGAGGACGAGTACGTCGAAGTGACGCCGCACCACATCCGCCTGCGCAAGATGTTGCTCGACGAGAACGACCGCAAACGCGCCTCTCGGTAGGCGCCGGCGGTGGCTGGTTTCGCTGCTGATGGCGGTGGCGGCCTGGCTGCTCGTGTGCCTCTGCGGAGCCTGATTCCGTTCGGACTTCATCCCAAGTCTGACGGGATGAGGTGTCCGAACGCAAACTGTGAGCGCCACTCAAAGAGTGACGGCGCGGCGCATGATGTCGGGATTGAGGGCGTTGGAGATGGCGCGGCAGAACTTCCTGCCGAGGGAGTCTGCGTAAAACTCTTGAATGTTCATCACCGCGGCGAAGTATTTGCGGGAGAACCATTTCAAATCTTTCGGCTCTGCGTTCATGTTTGTTTTTTTACAGCCTCTTAGTGCGGCGCTTGATCTTTTGACTTTTCAGAAAGAGAAGGAGGCGGCCACGCCCATTCCGTCGGGCAGGGTGACGGGCATGATGCTCAGGTTGTGCTCGCGTGCAAATGGCCTGGTGTAGAGGTAGGCCGACCCGGCGCCGATGGCTGCTCCGGCGGCCACGTCCCACCAGTCGTGCTTGCGGCCGAAGGTGCGTCCCCAGCCCACGTAGGCAGCCAGGGCGTAGGCGGGGATGCCCACTTTCCAGCCGAAGCGGCGCTGCAGGAAGGCGGCGTCGGCGAACACCGTGGCGGTGTGCATGGACGGGAAGGAGTGGTCGTCGCTCCCGTCCGGGCGACGCTTGTGGACTGCGTACTTGAGGATGTAGGTGGCGCCGACGGTGGTGGCGGCGGCGAAGACACCCTGCTTGAGTCCCTGCCAGTCGCCCATGGCCAGCAGGGTGGTGAGGGTGGCGGCGGGCATGGCCACGGCAAGCACGTCGGTGGAGGTGCGCACGTTTCTTCTCGGCGTGCTCAGAGGCTCCTCCGCTCTCAGCACAGGCAGTGCAAGCAGCACAGCCAGTATAATCGTCAGTGTGCGTTTCGTCTGTAACATTTACTCTGCAATTGGCGTCCGCCTCAGCGCGGCGCAAATATCCGTGGCATGAAAATTATGCATCCCGCCACCACCGCCGCCAGGGCCATTATCAGCACGGCCGCGGCCGCCACGTCCTTGGCGCGTTTCACGAGCGGGGCGAACTGCGGCGACACGTAGTCGCAGATGGCCTCCACGGCGGTGTTGACGGCCTCCAGGGCCAGCACGGCACCGATGCAGAGCACCACGGCCAGCCATTCGGCGCGGCTGATTCCCAGCAGGCCCCCGGCCACTGTCACGGCCACCGCCGCGCAGCAGTGTATCCAGGCGTTATGCTCGCCCAACAGCACTTTCAGGCCCGCGATCGCATACTTGAACGACCGTGCCCGCGCACGCCATGAGAAGCCCTTCTTAGTAATCATAATCCAACGATAGCTGGTCCACGTACAAGACAGTGCCGGTACCTCCGGTAAAATAGTCGCCGTACTTGGAGGCCGCACAGGTCACCAGGATGTATTTCGGTACGCGTGACGTGGAGCGGTAGCGCAGTGTGATTTCGAACTCCTGCCAGCCGTTGGTGTCGGAGCCGCGCACGAGATCCCCGTAGGCTATCACGGCCGGCGAGTTGCGGTCGAAGAGCTGCCGGTTGCTTGGGTTGGTGCGTATCTGGTATGGAACCTCCCAGTCGGTCATGGCTATGTAGATGTGGCATGAGTCGGGGCGGCCCATGAGGTGCTTGAACTCGGAGGAGGCGTAGTTGATGGGCTCGGTGTGGAACTTGTAGAAGCCGCGCAGGCGGGTGGGACGCACGCTCCAGGGGCGTCCGAAGTCGAGTATGCCGTTGGTGCCGTCTACCTTGACGAACGTGCCTGTGTAGATGCTGCCGGCGGCGAGCTTGCCTACGATGCCGATGCCCACGAAGCGGGTCTCCAGGCAGGCCGACTTGCCGGTGCCGGAGGGAGTGTCGTCGCTGGGATAGACGTTGGAGTTGCCCAGGGTGGCGGCACCGGTGTTGCCCGTGTCCCAGAACTGGGTGCCGTTCTCGGACCAGGGGCACCAAATCTTGTTATTCTTGAGCCACCACTGGTCGAAGGAGCCGTCGGGCAGGTCGAGGGTGGACTGCGTGGTGACGGTCACTTCGTTGCCGAGGTTGTCGTCGCTGGTGGCCCGCACCACGTACTCGGTCATTGGCAGCAGGCCGGGGATGCGGCAGGAGAATGCGCCGCCGTTGCGGGTGACCCAGGCTTCGGGCACGTTCGTCCAGTCGCGGGCCGTGGCCAGGCGGTACTGGAAGCCGTTATGGGCATCCTCGGGCGCGGAGCCATAGGCGTATATCACCATGGACCAGGCGTCGACCTGGGTGGTGGTGACGATGGCGTCGGTGTGGATGGCGAAGATGGTCCAGGTCTCGGTGCGGCCGTAGGCGCTGACCTTGACGGTCATGGGGTTGCTCAGGTCGAGGTACTGCCCCTCCTTCAGCTCGGGCGAGATGGTGGTGATGCTTTCGGGTCCGAGCTTGCACGAGGTCAGCTGCACGCGGTTCAGCGGCACCGACTCGGGCATATACACCACCACGCGGCGCCCGGGAACGTCGATGACGCTCTGGCCGATCTGTCCCGACAGGGTGAAGTAGCGCTCTATGGTCTGCTCGGCCTGGATGATCCACTGGTACGACTGGTAGCGGCTGAGCGTCACCTGGATGGGCAGCGACATGTCGTATGTGCCCTGCAGCAGGTCGTCGTCGCACTCGGCGCCGGGGGTATAGGCGAACTCGGTGAAGCGCACCTTGCGTATGTCGGCCTGCTCGCTGAGGCGGAGCGTAACGGTGAGATTGGCGGTGTCGATGACCGCAGGCGAGAGCTCTCCCTCGGCGGCGATGGCGGTGATGTTCTGCTGTAGCCGAGGGTAGGGCAGATCGTTGCGGATGCACCCCGAAAGCAGCAGTAGCGCCGTAAGGCAGTGTGCGATGTACAATGCACACTGTATAATTTTGCGATGTCTCCCGTACATTGCACATTGTGCATTGTACGCTGAATTAGCGTTTTTCATGTCAGATGTGCACTCCGAGGCCGAAGTTGATGTTGAAGATGTTGAAGCGGAAGTTGGCGCCGGAGGAGAAGCGGTTGCCCGTGGGCTCGCCGTTGACGCTCTGCTTCTCGTTGCGCAGGTAGAAGCCTACCACGCCGAAGGATACGTTGAACGAGACGTTCTTCATGATCAGGCAGCACACGCCGGGCGAGAAGCTCAGGCGGCTCTCCATGTACGTGGTGTGTGTGCGCCGCGGTTCGCCTCCGATGAGGCGGTTGAAGTCCGAGTCGCCCGACGAGAAGCTCAGGTCGACCTCGTTGAAGACACCGAAGCGCCCCCGCCGCGACAGGCCGATGTAGGAGCGGTACATCACCGCCGCCGTGTACGACGAGTTGCGGTACATGGCGTCCTTGATGTCGAAGTTCATGTCGTCGTCGAAGTCCACCACGAGCGATGCCAGGGTGCCCTTCGACTCGGTGTAGCCCATGCGCAGGCCGATGCTCTGGTTGTTGGAGAAGAAATAGGAGATATAGGGCTTGACGGAAAAGGTGTGGCCGGAGAAGTCGAAGTCCTCGAGCATGTCGAGCATCTGCAGGTCTCGGGAAGTGAACTCGCCGTATGAGGCGGTGATGCCGAACTGCCACTGACCCTTGGGGATGAAGATGTAGTTGTAGAGCTGGCGGTCGAAGCGGCCGAGGTTGCGGCCCGGCACGATTTCTCGCACCGTGTCGCCCTTTATTATGGTGTAGTCGGAGTTGAACGGGCGGCGCACTATGTCGGACTTGCCGCGCAGCACGTCCTGGATGAGCGGCACCAGTGTGTCGGGCACGGCGATGTAGCGTACCCGCACGGTGTCTGGCGCCGCCTGCGCACTGGCGCCCAGGGCGCAGGCCAGCAACGCCATTAAATGAACAATTAACAATGAATGATGAACAATATGTTTCGCGCGTGCCGATGCGTTGCGGTCACTGTTCATTATCAATTGTTCATTGTTCGTTGATGCAGGGTGTGTCATAGGTAGAAGGCCACGCCGAAGGTGATGGAAAAGAGGTTGATGCGGAAGTTGGCCGACTTGGTCTTGCGGTGCGACTCGTATATGCGGTCGTTGATCTGCTTGGTGTGGGTATAGCTGAAGCCGAGCACGCCGACATTGACCTCGAGCGCGGAGTAGTTGCTCAGGAATACGAGCAGGCCGGGGGCCACGCCCACGTTCAGGCTGAAGTTGCGTTCGTAGGCGCCTGTCAGGGCCGTGCCGGAACCCTTGCTGAGCTTCGACTGGCCGCCGCCCAGCTGGAGCTGCAGCTCGTTGAAGAAGCCGAAACGTCGCGAACGACCCAGGGAGAAGTAATTGCGCATCACCGCCATGGCGTAGTAGTTGTGCGACAGGCGGTAGAGATGCTCCATGTCGTACTCGGTGTCTTCGCCGAGCACTATTGAGCCCTTTTCGAGCTTTGTCAGCGAGCGGGTGTAGCTGAACTTGCCTCCGAAGCCCAGGTCGTTGCGGACGATGTAGATGAGCATGGGCGATACCTTGAAGGAGTAGGTGTCGCCCGAAAGGTCCTCGACCACCAGGAACTGGTACTTGTTCTGGTTGGACTGGGTCCAGTTGACGCTCACGCCGGTGACCCATTGGCCCTTGGGTACGAACACCACCGACTCCAGCTCGGGTTCGAATGGAGTGGGGGTGGTGTCGGGTGGCAGGCCCAGGGTGGCCGAGGCAGGCAGCGTGTCGGTCACCACGTAAGTAAGGGAATCCCGGCCCCCGGCAGCCATGGTGGCGCCGAGGGTCAGGAATATCAGCAGCAGTAATTGCGGGAGCTTATTCATAGACGAGCTCTAGGTCGTCGAGGTAGAGCACGGAGTTGCCGCCGGCGAAGTAGTCGCCGTAGCGGGAGGCGGAGCACACCAGCACTATGTAGGCGGGCCTGGAGGTCCAGTAGCCGGAGCGCGGGGTGATGTCAATCTCGAACTCGGCCATCTGGCCGTCGGCGCCGAAGTTGCCTGTCCACACGATTTCGCCGTAGGCGAGCACACCGGCGTCGTTGGGGTCGAACAGCACGCGCGGGTGACTGGTAGTGTTCTTGGTCTCGATCTTGTAGGTCTTGGTGGTGAGAGCCACGTAGACCATGCCCTGGTCGGTGTCGCCCTTGTTGATGCCGCCGCCGGCGTACTCGACAGTGCCGGGGCGGTAGTTGGCCCAGCCGCGCAGCTTGACAGGGTGCGTGCCGTTGAAGGGGCGGCCGAAGGTCAGGATGCCGTCAGTGCCGTCAGTGCCGTCGTAGGTGCCGGCGAAGATGTTGCCGGCCGCGAACTTGCCGATGATGCCGACGCCCACGAACTGGCTGCTCAGCTGTGCCGAGTAGGTGCCGGAGTGCAGCAGGTTCTCGGCAGGGTTGGTGATGTTCTTGCTCATGGTGATGGAGCCGTGGTTGCCGGTGTCCCAGAAGGAGGGAGTGGCGTCGGCGCCCGGTATCCACGCGCCCTTGGAGTTCTTGACCCACTGCTCGAAGCCGGCGTTGGGGAGGGAGAAGATATCCTCGGTGGTGAACGTCAGCACCTTGGGATTGACGAAGCCGTCAGCCACGGCGCGGTACTCGTAGGTGGTGCCCGGAAGGAGAGCGGTCAGCCGGGCGGTGTATTCCTGTCCGGCGCGGGTGAGGACACCGGCCACTTTCTGCCAGTCGCTTTCGCCGGAGCGGCGGTACTCGAAGCCGGGGTTGGTGTACTCTTCCTTCACCAGCGAGCCGCGCAGGGTGGCGGAGTAGCTGCGGAGCTGGCCCTGCTCGATGTCGAGGGCCTCCACGGCATTGTCGCTGACATTGATTTTCCATGTCAGCAGGCGGGTACGGCCCTGGCTGTCGACGGCGCGGAAGTCGATGGTGTGCTCGCCGTCGGTGAGCTTGTTGAGCATGGCGCCCTTGAGGGTCACCAGGGCGTTGGTCTGCTCCAGGTCGGCCTTGTAGGTGGTCTGCCACTGGATGCCGGCGGCACGCAGGGTGGCGGCGGCCTCGTCGGTGACGTTGAGCAGGTCGAATGTCTGCGTCGGAAGGCCCAGCTCCGTGGCCGAGGCGGTGCTCATCTGTATCGATGAAAAACCCTGGTATGCGTAGATCTTGAAGATTAGGTCGGAGAAGGAGCCACGGGGTGTGGAGTATACGGCCGAGGCGTCGAAGCCCTCGCCCTGGATCACGGGCGCGGCGTGCAGGGTGATCTCGTCCTCTATGAGCAGCTCGACGTCATTGACGGTGACGGTGATGAAGCCGCCGCCGCTATCGTCTCCGCTCACGTCAGGGTTGTACTTGAGGTTGAGGATGTACTCGTGGGCGCGCTTGACGTTCTCCACCTTGCCGGACTTGGTGAAAGGCTTGCCGTCGGCGTTCTCGCCGGTGATGTTCCACGTCAGCGTGTTGTCGTCGTCGGGCATCATGTAGTAGCCGTGGGCGGTGGCCACGTTGTCGGCGTTGAAGTCAAGGCTCCCGGCCGTGTTGGCAATCGTCACGGTATAGTTCCTTATCTTGTCCTTGACGTTGTCGGCGGGGTTGACGGAGGCCACCACGTTGGCGATGCGGCAGTTGACGACCACGCTCGACACGTTGTCGCGGCTGATGTCGAAAGGCTGGTATCCGCGGTAGAACTTGGAGTCGAAGGATGCGGACACGGAGTCGCCGGTCCATGCCTCGGCCACGTAGTGCCCGGAACGGAGGGGCAGCGAGGTGGGCAGGTTCTCCAGGCCGTGGTACTTGTGGAGGAGGCCCTTGGCGTCGGAGATGTAGACCCAGCAGGAGTCGGCCAGGGTCTGCTGGTCCATGGCGGCGCGGGTGACTTCGCTGTTGACGACCATGCGCAGGCGCAGGGTGCCCTCGCCGTCGCTGTCGAAGGGGCTGTCGGACGAGCAGCCTGCCAGACCCATGGTGGCGACGGCCGTTACGGCCATGGCCAGGTATTTTGTCAGTTTCATTGCAGGCTATGTGTTTAGGGGTTCATGTGGAGTTGGAGCACCTTGGTGACGGAGCCGGAGGAGTCCGAGACCTTGAGGATGAATTTATGGCTGTTGTCGCCGTAGATGGCCAGCAGCGGCATGAACGAGGAGATGTTGAACTCCACGGCCTTCTGTCCGCCAACGTTGACCGGCAGTCCCAGTCCGGCAATCCCTTCCTCCAGGGAGCCGGGGTTGACCAGGTCGAGGTGGTCGCTCAGTTGCACGCCGCTCAGCACTTCCGGCGTCAGTGTGCTCGACACGATGTCTACGGTGAAGGCAGTGATGCCGGTTTCTGAGGTGATGTTGATGACCACGGTGGAAGAGGAATTTACCTCGTTGACGGCCTCGAAGCTCATGCCCTCGTTGATGGTGACGGTGGGTCCGGCGCCGGGCTTGGGAGGATCGGGATTGTCGCCGTTGCCGGGACGGTCGCCGCCGCCGGGGCGGTCGTCGTCGCCCGGGTCGACGTTGATCTTCATGTCCACGACCTCCACCTTGGCGTCGACAGTCAGTCCGGGCACTATGTTGCCGCTGGCGTTGGGGTCGGAGCCGGGGGTGTGCAGGGTGTAGGTGATGCGGTAGTGGGTGCCGGGGGCCACGTCGGTGTGCACGCGCGAGGATGTCTCGTGCACACCGTCAACGTCGCCGTCGAAGGTGGCCGCGAGGGTGTTGCTCCCCTCCAGGTAGGCGAAGTAGCCGGAGCGGGTCTCGGTCTTGGCGAAGGAGAGGGTGGCGTCGTCGCCCATCACCACGTTCACTTTGGCGTCGTCGGCCATGTGCTTCAGAAGCTCCTCGGTGTAGACGATGGTCACGCGCACATTGGCGAGCTTGCAGACTATTGTCTGGGCCTCGGTGATGCGGTCCTTGACGATGGCGAAAGGTTCGGACTCGCCGGCATAGTATGGTGCCTCCCAGTCGGCCTCGGGGTTCTCGCCCAGGTGGGCCTTGGCGGTGTAGGTGCCCACGGGGAGTTCGATGACGCCGGGCATGTCGGCGTAGCGGTAGGTGCGCACGGTCTCGCCGTCCTTCAGGATGTCGACCACGAAGTCGGCCAGTTCCACGCTGCGCGTCCAGGAGGCCGACTTGCGCAGCTCCTCGTTGCTGATGCTCAGCATCAGACGGGCGGTGGAAAGCTTGCCGACACCCGTCTCCGGCTCCGGCTCGAAGCCTCCCTCCTTGCAGCCTGCCAGCCCGACCAGGGCCAGCAGTGCCAGCAGGTATATTGTGATTTTATTCATCTCTGTTAATATTTGAAGCTGAGGTTATCGACTACAAGCGTGGCGCCGGTGCTCTCCTGCAGGAAGCGATGGGCACGCGAGGTCGTCTTGATGGCCGATGCCGAGCGGTTCGAGGAAGTGAACATGATGCACAGGCGGTCAGCCTTCAGGAAGTAAGTCGAGTAAGCGATGTTGATGGTGAAGGTGGTGAAGCCGTCGGCGGGCATGAGGTTGCCGGAGCCCTGGCCGATGACGGTGTTGCCGTGCATGAGCTTTACGGTCACGGTGCCGTATTCGCCGCTGTCCTGGTTGTCGCGCAGATAGCGGTAGTAGCCGGTGAGCTGGCTGGGGCGGGTGGCGAAGGCTATTCCCTCGTTGATGCTCTCCGAGCCGTTGTAGGCGTACGAGCCGAGAAAGAGCTTGCCGGCTGCACGGCGGCCGATTTCAGGTGCCGTGGGGTGGAAGTAGCTGTCTACGCCTGCCGCCGTATATGTGTGATTGGCGGGAAGTGTGCCGGCAGGATCCCAGGCCACATTGCGGATTACCATGGCGTTCGAGCCGTTCTGGGCAGCGAACTTGTATGCATCGGGAGTCGAAGAGTCTCCGCCTATGCCTGCTATTTTAGCTTGTGTACTGACGAAGCTCAACGATGTGTTGAATACTGACGCAGGCACGAACCAGGAATTTTGCGTGGTGGCGCCGCTGTACATCGTCATGGCGTTGGTGGTGGCCCAGCCGGTAGGTTCACTGATGGTGAATGCCTGGTGGTTCTGCGCCCAGCCGCTTTGCAGATAGGTGCGTTTGTACTGGCCGCCCTGGTTGAGGGCCGTGGCCGAGTGCGTCTGCTGCAGGGTCTCGAAGTCGCCGTTGGGCACTGCCGCCTCGCTCTCGGTGGTGAACGTGGCCGTGCCGCTCATGGCGGGTCCGGAGCCACTCAGCACTGTGGTCTGCAGTGTGTAGGATGTGGCGGGTGCCAGGCCGCTGACGGTCAGCAGGCCGGCGTCGGCGTCGCGAGAGGCCACCGCCAGTTCGTTGCTGCCGGAGAAGACGCGCAGGCGGGAGGCTACCGCCTTGGTGTCGGCTGAGTTGTCGCAGGCGACTTTCAGCACAACCTTGCGGGCGAACGCGTCGGCTGTCAGCGTGTAGGTCGGCGTGGTGCGCTTCACGGTCGTCTCCACTTTCTTGTTCTTGTAGCTTACGTAGAGCTTGACGTCGCGGCTTGACTCGGGCAGCGTGTACTCTACGGTGTAGGTCTTGACGGGGAAGCCGTTGGCCATGCGACGCGGGGCCGAGGTGCTCTCTGTCACTGACTTTATGGGGCAGTCCTGCAGGGCGCCGTAGTCGTCCAGGCCTTGGATCTTGAGATTGTCGCGGACGTCGGAGCCGTTGGTGGCCACGGTCAGCACGCCGTCGCGGCTGCCGATAGGCACGGACGACACGCCCGACACCTCGAAGCTCATCGGGGTGGTGGTGACGGTCAGTTCCAGGGGGTCGTTAATCTTGGTCACCTTGTCCTTGACGACCATGGTGAAGGTGTGCGTCCCGGCGGGCAGGGAGGCGATGAAGTCGGTGAGGTCGACCTGCGCCAGGGTGCCGGGGTTGCGGCTCAGGCCCGTCTCCTTGATGCCGGAGGCGAGCACGGCGGCCAGCTGGTCGGCCGTCAGCGAGCAGAAGTCGAACTCGCGGCCCACGGGCAGACTCACGGACGACTGCACGGTGAGGGTGGCGGCGCTGATGCCGCTCTTGGCGCGGATGAAGTAGCGCACCGGTTCGCCGGGTCGGCTCTGCTCCAGCAGGTTGAGCGTCTCGCCGGCGGTGAAGCCCTGCGGCTGCACTTCGGGTGCGGGGGCCGTCAGCAGTTCGTCGCTGAGGTCGATCTCCACGTTCTCCTCGTCCACGGTGTCGTCGAAGATGATGCGGAGCTGGGCCTCGCCCACCTCGCCGTCGTAGACGTCGAATGTGATGCGGTAGTGGTGGCGGGCCTCGGCGTCGAAGTCGGCTGGCTGGAGCGTGGCGCTGACGCCGTTGGGCTTGGTGATGCTAAGGGCTATGGCGACGTGGCCGGGCCGCAGGTAGGCGGGACGGGTCTCGCCCTTGGGATAGTCCACGTAGTCGCCCCCCTCGCTGTGCAGCTTGGCGCTCCAGTCGCGGAAGTAGCGCTGGAAGGCGTCGGTATATGCGATGCTCACCATGGAGTTTTGCAGCGTGGCGGTGATGGCGACGTCAGTGGTGCGATCTTCCTGGACTTCAAAAGTCTCAGAGCCGGCGAAGTAGGGACGCTCGAAACCCTCGTCGTCGAGCGATCCGTAGAATGCCGTCATGGTGTAGGTGCCCACCTTGAACCCTTGGTCGGCGGGGAAGAGGCTGGTGGAGGCCCAGGTCTTGGAGTAGGTGCCGTCGGACTTGGTCAGTGTCAGGCCGAACTGGTCGACGTCGGGTGCATCGACGGACCCTTCGGAGCGCACAGCTACGGATTTCTTTACCTCCACGGAGGTGGTGACGGTGGGCGAGATGCCTCCTTCTCCATCCTGGAAGCGCCAGGGGTTGTCGTCCGTACAGGCGCTCAAAAGCGCCAAACAGACAAAAAATCCCCATTTTGGCAGCAACTGTAACAATCGTTTGTTCATGATGTGTCAGTGAAAATTATTTCATCGGCAAAGGTAAGTATTTTCCCCGACACTTTTTGAATAATTTTTGAAGGGAGGTTCTATTATTTGATTTTTCAGACTGGCGCATCGAGACAGAACCTC
>UQLL01000032.1 GCA_900541835.1 uncultured Porphyromonadaceae bacterium | reverse complement strand
TGATATTGTATGGCTGCACCCCGCCGGTGCAGCCGCTGATAATCAATAAAGCAGAGCGGATGCACCAGGGTGCATCCCTACTATTCGCCGGATTTTGCAATATCCTCCTAAGAAATCAACGGGAATCACAGGAGCCTTCGCTTCCTGTGATTCCCGTTGATCTTGGGCCCTGTTCAATAGGCCAGGACTCACCGGCGCACCGCCCGGAGTGTGCGTGCGGCGGTGTCGGTGGCTGCGCGGACTATGTAGATTCCGGCAGGCAGGACGGAGAGGTCGGCGGCGGCGGTGGTGCCATCGATGGTGACGGCTGCGGCCACGCGGCGCCCCTGCAGGTCGTAGACTTCGATGGAGACGATGGCCTCCGGGGCGGCCGCGAGCACACGGTCGCCGTCGGGCAGCAGCGTCAGGGCGTCGGCGTCGGTGCCGAGCATCTCCACGCCGCTAGTGCCGACCTTGAAGTTGGTGGCGCCCAGGTACTTGTTGGTGCCGCCGCTCTTATAGTTGAATAAGAGCTGATAGGTCTTGCCCTTCTCCAGGTCGCATGCGAAGGAGTGGCTGACGGACTTGGTCTGGCCGGTGGCGAGCACCACGCTCGGGGTCGTGTTGTAGTAGCGGGAGACGTAGCTGCCGTCGACCAGCTCGCGCACCCAGAACAGGAGCGGGTTCATGAAGTATCCGGCCGAGCAGCGGACGTCCATGGAGAAGCTGATGTCGGAGGCGTCGACGGCGTCGCTGTTGGCGACGGCCATGTTGGAGGCGGAGATGGTGACGGAGGTCTGGGCGGGCTGCACGGTAGCCTGCACCTTGTCGGTGAGCGGCACGTAGTAGTCGCCGTCCTCGACCACCAGGGCGAGTCGGTAGGTGGAGCCGGCGACGATGACGTTCCTTCCGGAGCTGTGGGTGACCTCCGTGGGAAGGGCCATGGCGATGTCGAGATGGAGAGTCTCGCCGACCTGTATGTCGGTGGGCATGGCGGCGCCGACGCCGAGGAAGTTGTCACTGGCGTCGAACCAGGCGAAGTAGATGTCCTTGTAGAACTCGGCGGTGCCGGTGTTGGTGTAGTCGGCGGTGAAGCCGTAGTTGCTGCCGGAGAAGAGGGGCGTGGTGAGGGCGAAGCCCGAGACGGAGAGGGAGGCGGGGTCGCTGTCGGCCAGGGAGACGGACGTGCCGGTGGCCACGATCTTGTAGCGGTCGCGCACCGACAGCGGCGTCTGGGCGTCGATGACGGTCTTCGAGCCGTCCTTGAGCGTGAGCCTGTTGATGGGCACTATGGTGTAGGTGCCCTTTGCGATGTCGCCGGAGATGATGGAGGTGTTGGAGCTGAAGCCGTACTTGGGCCTGAGGTAGGTGGTGTAGGTGCCGAAGTACTCGTAGTTCCTGCCGTTGTCGCCGACGAGGCGGAAGCCGTAGTCGACGCGCGGTATGGTGTCGTAGCCGTAATTGCCGCCGAAGCCGGTGAGCTTTAGGCTGGTGCCGGACAGGGCCATGGTGTAGGGCGAGGGGTATGAGATGACGCGGAATGGCTGTTCGCCCTTGAACTCGGGCACGAGGTCCACGATGGCGCTCTGTCCGCGGTTGAACCCGCCGGAGCCGCCGCCGATGCCCAGGGAGCCGGGGTCGAGGGCGGTGAGCAGGAAGTAGCCGTCCGACGAGCCGCCCCAGCCCCAGTTGAGGTGGAAGTAGCCGTCTCCGCGGTAGCCGTCGACGACGAAGGCGTGGCCGCCGCCCGAGCCGGCTCCGGCGTAGTAGAGCGGGTGGTTGCGCTTCAGCGAGCCGTAGATGGTGTCCTCCCACTCGTACAGGCCGAAGTTGTTGCGCTGCAGGTACTGGCTGGAACGCGAGTATCCGAAGTAGCGGATCAGCGCCGGGGCCACGTCGGCGGAATAGGCGCCCGACGAACTGGCGCCGTACATCATGTCGACGCTTACGCCGCAGGCACGCATGAGCGTGGCCACGGCGCTCTCCTGGGCCTCGGTGGAGTTGTAGTCGTAGGTGTCGGCCATGTTGGCCCAGGCGAAGGTGGTGCCGCCGAAGTCGAAGCTGCTGGTGACGCCGTTATATGTATATGAGTGGTAGCCACGGCCCTTTGCCGGGTATTTGTGGTGGTTGATGACCTGGGCCATTGCTGTGGCCACGCAGCCCGTCGGAGCCGTCTTGGAGTCGATTACCGGGCAGAGGTCGTTGTAGGGCGCGGACTGGTTCCACTTTGTCCTGACTATGGGGTCGATGCGCTTGCGGACGGGGCGCTGCGTGGCGGCGAACCGGGCCTGCGGGGCTGCCCGGCGGGCGGCGTCGATCTGGAGAGCGTACTCTTCGAGCCACCACTTCATGGCCGGGGGGAGGGCGTCGTAGCTGAAAGCGCCGGGGCTGTCGGCGTACCCGAGCACGGGCTCGGCCAGGTCGTCGGCCGAGGCGATTACGTAGCCCTGTTCCGACGTGAACACGTAGTATGCCGGGACCGGGGTCTCGGCGCCGGTGTAGGCGAGGCTAAGGGGCGCCGAGGCGGAGAAGATAGGGATATCACGCGTGCCGGCGGAGGAGCCTTGCAGGCGTGCCTGCGCCTGCTGCGGAGTGAGGGGCGCGGCCACGGCCAGTGCGGCGCCCAGCGCGGCCATAAGGGTCAGTATTGCGAATCGTCTCATTAAGGTAGTCTGTTTTAGATGGTCATTTCAGGCCGCAAATATACTCAAAATTTTCCCGACGCCGCAACAACCGTCCCGCCACGCCAATATAAAACGTACATTTTCCCTAATCTACAAATCCGCACCTGTTTCCTCGCGCAGATCGGCATGTATGTTGCCGCAGGAAATGGTACCTAACTTTGCGACAGGTTTCGGAAAAATGTATGCATGGGTTCTGTCTCCACGGGCCTGCCAACACCTCAAACCTCAAAAACCTCATAAAAACTAATCAACATTAACCAGACATGCTGAAACGACTACTCCTCACAGCCCTGCTGGCGCTCTGTCTCGCCCCGACCCTGCTCGCACAGGAGGCGAAGGTGGAACTGAGCGCTGCCAACTTCCCCGACGCCGAGTTCCGGTCCTACCTGAAGGGCCGGTGCGCATCGGCCATCTCCACCGCGAACGGAAAGACCTATATCGACCGCACCGCCGTCAACGAGATCAACCTCAATTTCTCTGACGGCACGGTCAACAGCGTCAAGGTCAACTATACCAAAATCAAGAGCCTGGAGGGCATCAAGCTCTTCGTCAACCTGCATACGCTGACCCTGCCGGCCATCAGCAAGACCTCCACCTATGCCCTGGGCGACATAGACGTCAGCGGCATGCCCAACCTGTCCAAGATCACCAACGGCACCGCCAAGTACACCGTCAACGCCTCCGGCACCAAGAACGCGGCGCCCAATCCGGCCACCAAGTTCAAGATCTCGCTGAAGAAACTCGTCGCCGACGACTGCCCCAAGCTGGCCGAAGTCTACCTGATGAGCTACAAGACCCTCGAGGAGGTCTCCTTCGAGGGCTCCACCGGCGACGCGCTCAAGAACCTTTTCGTCACCAACACCGGCCTTAGGCGCCTGGACATCAGCAACCTGCCCAACCTGGTCAACGAGGGCTCCTGGCTCAACTTCAGTGACAGCCAGTTCGCCGACGCCATAGGCGAGACGCCGATCCAGGCCATGACGCACTACAGCACCTTCGCCGTCGACAACTGCTCCGAACTGACGGAGTTCATCATCGGCTCGCACCAGACCAAGTTCCTGAGCGTGAACTACTGCGACAAGCTGACGACCCTCGACATATCGGGGCTCGGGGAGCTGGTACGCTTCTACGGCACTTTCCACACCACCACGGCCACCACCTCCTACGGCGGCCACTCCTCAAGCGACAAGTACACCTGCAACCACGTCTACAATATGCGCTCGCAGGGACAGCTCGCAAGCATAACCTTCGGCCAAGACTACCCGCTCATGCGATACTTCACCTGCAAGGGCGGCGTGCTCACCAACGCCGGCATCGCCGGCATCGAGGTCTTCGCTCCCGGCTTACAGCACCTCGACCTCAGCTACAACAAGCTGACCGCCTTCGACGTATCGCCGTTCAGGATGGTGACTTATCTCGACCTGGGCTACAACCGCATACACCACCTCGACCTGCCCCCCAACAAGAGCATCACCTCGCTCGGCATCTCCGACAATTGCCTGACGCGCATGGACCAGTTCAAGCCCGGAGGCAAGCTCGTCTATTCCCAGCTCGCCCGCATCAACCCGTTCCAGTACATACGCGTGGGGGACGCCTGGCGATACCGCGTGCTCGACGACCCTGCCGACGCACAGTACATCGAGACGGCCGACGACCCCGGGAACCAGAAGTACTACTGGGCCATCCATGGCGGCCACATGGGCAACCCCGAGAACGACGAGCTCAAGTACGGCACCACTCCCACCGGCCGCAAGGAGGACCCCTGCTACTTCTATTTCGACAGCCCCCTGACCGACGGCCAGTACTGGTACCGCAACCCGTACACCAAGACCGACCACTTCGTACACTCCTGGATCAAGGTGACGCTGTGCAAGGGCGCCGACGAGGTGGACTTCGACAAGACCCGCACCTTCTACCTCTCCGGCGAGTTCAACAACTGGCAGCCCACCGAAAGGCACGCCTTCGTCTACAACCCCTCCACCGACACCTACGAGCTCCTGGTGAGTGACGTCGAGCTTCGCGGCGACTTCCGGATATGGGACGACATGGACCCGGCCAAGGTGTCCGTCAACCTCGGCGGCCACGCCGACGAGAAGGACCAGTACGACGGCCACGGGGACCACATCTTCTTCGCGCCCACCGTAAAGCACAAGGTCGACACCGACGAGAGCCGCAACTTCTCCACCTTCAAGCAAGGCGAGACCGACGAGAACGGCGGCGGATACATGAACCCCCTTATCGAGATGCGATACAACCCCGGCGACGACGCCAACAACTATGTGCGCGTGATCGCCGGCACTCCGACGAGCGCCGACATCACTCTTGACGACAGCGACGCTCCCGTCGAACTCTTCGACATGCGCGGATTCCGCGTGGACCCGGCCTCTGCCGCCGCAGGCGTCTACGTCCGCCGGCAGGGCCGCCAGGTCTCCAAGGTCGTGATCCGATAGTAGGCCACAGGGGCCATACATGAATGACAGGAATCACAGGAGCCGCGTCGCTCCCTGTGATTCCTGTCATTCATGTAGAGGGTGCACCCCTGCAATCTGACCGAAATTTTAAATTTTGACACACACTCATAATATTATTTATTCGGGAAAATTGCTTACCTTTGCGACATGGCAAAGAAGCAGACATTCGGCACCCGCGTGGGGCTGATAGCCGCCACGGTGGGGTCCGCCGTGGGACTGGGCAACGTGTGGCGCTTCCCGGCGGAGGTGCAGCAGGGGGGAGGCGCCGCCTTCCTCATCATATACATAGGATGCGTGGTGCTGCTCGGATTGCCTGTCATGCTGAGCGAGATGGCGCTGGGCCGCGCCGGGCGTACCGACGTAGTGGGCGTCTTCCGCCGCTTCTCGCCCCGTACCAGATGGTGGGGGGCCGGCGCCATAGCCCTGCTCGCCTCGTACCTCATCCTCTGCTTCTACATGGTGGTGGCCGGATGGACGCTCGAGTACTTGTGGCAGTCGCTGACGGGCGACCTCTTCGCCGGAGTCCCCGCGTCCGGCCACGCCATGGAGCAGGGCTTCAAGGCGAAGATGGAGAGCTTCATCTGCTCCGACTACCGCCCCCTGGCGGCCACATACGTCATGATAGCCGTCAATATGGGCGTACTGCTCATGGGTGTGCGCAAGGGGATAGAGCGTGCCAGCAACGTCATGATGCCGGTGCTGTTCCTGCTGCTGGCCGTGCTGCTGGTGGTGTCGCTGCGCCTGCCCGGGGCGCACGAGGGACTGAGCTTCTTCCTCGACCCCGACTGGAGCCGGATCACCGGCGCCACCGTCGTCGACGCCCTCGGCCAGGCCTTCTTCTCCCTGAGCCTGGGCATGGGCATCCTCGTCACCTACGCCGCCTACTACCCCCGCGCCACCAGGCTCGGGCAGACGGCCGTCACCGTAGCCGGGCTCGACCTTCTCGTGGCATTCATGATGGGCATGATCATCTTCCCGGCGGTGATGAGCTTCGGACTCGACCTCGACGGCCTGCAGGGCACCACTCTGGTCTTCGTGACGCTGCCGGAGGTGTTCGCCTCCATGCCCGCCCCGCAGCTGTGGGCCATCCTCTTCTTCCTGCTGCTGCTCATGGCCGCCCTGACATCCACTATTTCCATTTCCGAGGTCAGCATCTCGTTCGTGTGCGACCGCTTCGGGCTCACTCGCCTGCGGGGCTGCCTGGCCGTGCTCTCGCCCCTGTTCATCCTCTCGGCGCTATGCTCGCTGAGCTTCGGCTCCCTGGACGGGATACGGATATGGGACCGCAACATCTTCGACTTCCTCGACATGCTGGCCACCAACATCTGCCTGCCGCTGGCGTCGCTGCTGACGTGCCTGTACATCGGCTGGGGCGCGCCGCGCCGCCTGCTCCGCACCCAGCTCACCAACCACGGCCGCCTGCGCGTGCGCCTCTACCCGGTCATCTTATGGATCATCCGTGTCCCGGCGCCGCTGCTCATCCTCCTGATCTGGCTCAGCAACTTCAGGTAGATAGTCGAGAGTTGTCGCGGCTGTCGGTCTTTGACTGATGAATAGGAAAATCCCCGGCCAGAAGGTCGGGGATTTTCCTATTCATCATCTAAACATCTAAACAAAAATCTAAAAAACTATCCATCCGGACTTTTCTCAAGGTCCTTTGCCTATTCAACGTCCAGACCTCGGCGTTGGTTACAGCCTTTCCCTTGGCCGACCGAAATTTTAACCCTATTTAACATTAGGGGCCTCCGCGACGACACCCTTGAAGCTGCGCCTGTGCACCGGGCTGGGGCCGAGCTGCCTGAGCGCCGCATAGTGGACGCGGGTAGGATAGCCCTTGTGGCCCGCCAGGCCATAGCCCGGATACTCCGCGTCCAGGCGCTCCATCAACTCGTCGCGGTGCGTCTTGGCCAGGATTGACGCCGCCGCTATGTGCGCGTAGCGGCCGTCGCCCTTCACGACCGTCGTGAACGGCACCCCGCAGTCGCGCCAGCGGTTGCCGTCGACGGCGATATGCCCCGGACGCTGCCTCAGGCCCCTCAGGGCCCGGCGCATAGCCAGCAGGCTCGCCTGCAGGATGTTGATCTCGTCGATTTCCTGCGGCGAGGCCATCGCCACGCACCAGTCCGCTTCGGCCTCTATGCGCACTCGCAGCGCCTCGCGCTTGCGGGCAGTGAGCTGCTTGCTGTCATTGAGTCCGGCGATGTCGAAGTCCGGCGGCAGGATCACCGCCGCCGCCACCACCGGCCCGGCCAGGCATCCGCGTCCGGCCTCGTCGAGCCCGGCCTCGGCCAGGTCGGCATGTATGCATCTTTCCATGCCGCAAAATTACCGAAATTTTCTTAACTTTGCGGTCTGATATGGATAGCCGCAAGAAAGTCACCGTGCTTGTGCCCGCCTACAACGAGGCGGGGCAGCTGCCTGCGCTCCATGCCGAGCTCCGCCGCATGGTCGCGGCCAGCGGAGTAGCCTACGGCTGGGAGTTCCTGGTGGTCGACGACGGCTCCACGGACGACACCCAGGCCGTGCTCCGTCAGCTCCGCGCCGAAGACCCTCGCCTGCGGTACGTCACCCTGTCGCGCAACTTCGGAAAGGAGAACGCCCTGATGGCCGGCTTCGACTACGCCACCGGCGACTGCGTGGTGATGATGGACAGCGACCTGCAGCACCCCGTCGACGTCATTCCTGCCATGCTGAGAGAGTGGGAGGCGGGCTACGACGACGTCTACGGGCGGCGCCTGAGCCGCGGCCGCGAACCATTCGTGCGCCGTCGCCTCACCATGGCCTACTACAGGCTGCTGCAGAGTTCCACCCGCATCGACGTCCTGGCCGAGATGGGCGACTTCCGCCTGCTCGACCGCCGCTGCGTCGACGCCATGCGCGCCCTGCGCGAGAACTCCCGGTACACCAAGGGCCTGCTCGGCTGGATCGGCTACCGCAAGAAGGGCGTCGACTATACCCCCGACGAGCGCTACGGCGGCAAGTCCCGCTTCAGCTACCGCAAGCTCGTCAACCTCGCCGCCGAGGGCATCTGCGGCTTCTCCACCTCGCCACTGCGCGCCACCACCCTGCTCGGCCTGGCCGTGGCCCTCGGCGCCTTTGTCTATATCCTCTTCGTGCTGTGCAAGACCCTTATCTGGGGCGAGAGCGTGCAGGGCTATCCTACGCTGATGTGCGTCATCCTCTTCCTTGGCGGCTGCCAGCTCACGGCCATCGGCATCATCGGCGAGTACATAGGCCGCATATACAACGAGACCAAGCGCCGCCCCCCCTACATAGCCGACAACGTCAACGGGGAAAAGGTGTAGGGTTGAGCCTGCCGCATTTGTGTCGGGCGTGCCAGTGCGCCCGACACAACTCCCGACCGCCCAAAACCGTTATAAGAGAAAAACGCCCACCATGGGAACAGCAATCAACATAATAGGCTGGCTTGCCAGCATCTGCATGATCTGCGGCTACCTTCCGCAGGCCATCTACACCATCCGCACCCGCGACACCGACGGCATCGCCCTGCCCACCTTCCTGTCGATGGGCCTCGGCTCGCTGTTCTTCGTCATCCAGGGCTTCCTGCTCGGCAACCTGCCGCTGGCAGTCACCAATGTCATCACCGGCGGGTCGTCGGCCGTCATCACCGTCATCAAGCTCCGCAACGACGCAAAGAAGAAAAAGAAGAGCTGAAAGCCGTGTGACCGACTCTCTGCACCTGGCCTTTTACGCGCACCACCGTGTCGGCATCATTCAGATTTCAAGGAGGTTGCGGAGTAGCCACCATAGACATATGATAGCCAGGACGAGGTGCAGGTTGCGCGGGCGCATCCATCGGCGGTAGCGGTCGGGATGCCGGGTGCGGGTGGCCTCGAGCCAGCAGACGACCCCGATCATGGCGAAGCCCAGGGGCAGGAAGTAGTTGTAGCGCACGGCCTGCAGCGGATGTCCGTCAAGCAGGGCGTGCAGGAATCGCTGCGACCCGCAGCCGGGACACTCCCAGCCCGTCAGTGTGCGGAACACGCAGCGCGGCATGAAGGGCGCCGTCGGGTCCACGACGGCGTAGACGGCCACCAGCGCCATCACACCGGCCAGCGCGAGCCACACCCACAGTCTCCGCTTCATATCAGCATGAACGTCGTGCCCATGTAGGGACGGTGCGTCCGAATCCGCAATGGGGTCGGGGTGGCGGACGCACCAGGGTGCGACCCTACATTGTCATCAGCATGTACAGGGGCGTGAAGATGGTAGCCTGCAGCACCCCGGCGGCAAAGGAGACGATGATCCAGGCCTGTGCGCGGCGGCTGGCGCGCTCGGCACCCTCGTAGTCGCCGTTGTAGTACTTGGAGCTGACCTGGCAGCTGAACACCGTGGCCACGATGCCGAACACGGTGCAGCAGAAGACGATGCAGAGCACCGACCAGAGCAGGTAGGTGGAAGGCATCCTGGGCGCGGCCTCCGGGGTTGAGAATTGCGGACCGGGAGACGCAGGGACGCATCCTGGTGCGTCCGCCATCCGGGCCGGGACATAGGCTGGAGGCGTCGGCGGCATGGGCGGCGGCGTGGCGGCGGCTTGTCGGCGCTCGGCCTCGGCGTCGGAATAGCCCTTCATGCCCAGGGCGGAGGCCCATTGCTCGGCGCAGGAGGAGGTCGAGGATTCCGATGAGTCTGACGTGTCCGCGCCGTCGAGCTGGTCGAGCACCTGCTCGATGGCGCGGGGATAGAGGTCGTATTCCACCGGGTGGATCTTGGCCTCCAGGGTCTCGGGGGTGTCGTCGGGCGTCACCTCCACGCTCTGCCGGGCCACGATGGCGCCGCCATCCATCTCCTCGCTGACCTGGTGCACGGTCACGCCGCTTTGCGTCTCATGGGCGGCGATGACGGCCTCGTGCACGTGGTGGCCGTACATACCCTTGCCGCCGTAGGCCGGCAGCAGCGACGGGTGTATGTTGAGCATACGGCCCCGGAAGCGCTCCACCAGCACGTCGGCAACTTTGCGCATGAACCCGGCCAGGACCACCAGGTCGATGCCCTGGCTCTCCAGGAAGTCGGCAATCTGGCCTGGCTGGTCGCGCCACTGGGCGTTGGGTACGTAATAGGTGTCGATGCCGAGCTGGGCCATGCGGCCCACCACCCCCGCATCGCGCACGTTGGTGAGCACGAGGGTGACGCGGGCCCGGTCCGAGCCGGCGAAATGGCGGGCGATGTTCTCGGCGTTCGTGCCGGCGCCCGAGGCGAGGATGGCTATCTTTTTCATCTTGGTTGAGAGTCTATGGTTGAGTGTTGCGGCCGCAATGCATTTACTTTGCGATTGCCGCCGAGATTCAGCTCGACGTTTCCATGCTTTGCAGTTGTGCCAGGTGGGCGTAGTGTGCTCCGAGGGCGAGGAGTTCGGCGTGGGTTCCGCGCTCCACTATCCGGCCGTCGTGCAGCACGCAGATCTGGTCGGCGCCGGTGATGGTGCTCAGGCGGTGGGCTATCACCAGGGTGGTGCGGCCGCGCATGAGGCGCTCCAGGGCCTGTTGCACCAGGCGCTCGCTCTCTGTGTCGAGCGCCGAGGTGGCCTCGTCGAGGATGAGGATGCGCGGGTTCTTCAGCACCGCGCGTGCTATGCTCAGGCGCTGCCGCTGGCCCCCCGAGAGCTTCGAGCCGCGGTCGCCGATGTTGGTGTCGTAGCCCTGTGCGCTGGCCATGATGAAGTCGTGGGCGTTGGCGATCTTGGCCGCCTCGATTATCTGCTCGTCGGTGGCGTCCTCGACGCCGAAGGCGATGTTGGCGCGGAAGGTGTCGTTGAACAGGATGGCCTCCTGGCTGACGTTGCCCATCAGGGAGCGCAGGTCGGCCACGCGCAGGTTGCGGACGTCGTGACCGTGCACGCGCACACAGCCCTGCCGCACGTCCCAGAAGCGGGGGATGAGGTCCGCCAGCGTGGACTTGCCCGACCCGGACTGCCCCACGAGCGCCACGGTGTACCCCTCTGGCACGGTCAGGTTGATGTCGCGCAGCACCGGGCGCCCCTCTTCATAGCTGAAATGGACGTCCCGGAGTTCGATGGCCGGCACCTCGGACTTGCCGGATCGACCTGGCTTGCCCGAACCGTCCGCGTCCAGCTTTTCGGGCCGGGCGGGGTCCTTGATGGGGTTGTCGGCCTGCAGGATGCGGTCCACGCGCGTCAGCGACGCCAGTCCCTTCTGGATGGTGTACGTGGCCTTGCTCAGGTCCTTGGCCGGGTTGATGATGCTGTAGAAGATCACCATGTAGTAGATGAAGGCGGCGGCGTCCAGGCCGCTCTGGCCGCTCAGGATCAGCGACCCGCCAAACCAAAGCACGATGGCGATGGCGGTGGTGCCCAGCAGCTCGCTCATGGGGTGCGCCATGGAGGTGCGCCGCTCCACGCCCTGCTGCAGCCTGAAGTAGGCCTGCGTCTCGGCACGGAAGCGGCGGTCCATCACGCTCTCGGCGTTGAAGGCCTTGATGACGCGCAGACCGCCCAGCGTCTCCTCGATGGTGGCAAGCGCCGAGCCCCACATCTCCTGAGCGCGCAGGCTCTTGCGCTTGAGCTTGCGCCCCACGGTGCCCATCACCCACCCGGCCAGGGGCAGCAGCACCAGCACGAACAACGTCAGCTGCCAGGAAACTATCACCATCATCGTCAGGCAGACGATGATCATGATGGGGTTCTTGAAGAGCATGTCCAGGCTGGCCATGATGCTGCTCTGTATCTCCTGGACGTCGCCGGAGATGCGGGCCATGACGTCGCCCTTGCTCTCGTTGGTGAAGAAGCCGATGGGCAGGCTCAGTATCTTGCTGTACATGGAGTCGCGCAGGTCGCGCACCACTCCGTTGCGCACCGTCACCATGAAGAACATGCTCAGGTAGGCGGTGCCGGTCTTTAGCAGGGTCATAAGCACCAGCGCGGCGGCCAGCGCCGCCAGCGTAGCCGACGACCCGGCCTGCTCCATGAGCTGCTGCGTGTAGTAGTAGAAGTTGTTGACAGCCACCTCCTTCAGGCTCCCGTCCGCCATGCCCATGTAGGCGTAGTGAGTGGTGTCGATGCGGAATAGCATCTGTAGGATGGGGATGATGAATGCGAAGGAGAAGATCGTCAGGAAGGCCGACAGGATGTTGAATAGCACGCTCCAGGCGACATCCCACTTGTATGGCCAGGCGAAGCGGCGCAGCAGCCGGAAGAAGTCTTTCATCAGGGCTTGATCTCCACGTTATAGGTTATGACTCCGGTGGCGTCGGCGGCTCCGGGCTTGGGGTCCCAGCTGCAGCGCCTGGCCCACCGCACGCAGCGGCCTGTGATCTCCGGGGGGGCGCCTCCGGAGCTCAGCAGCGACGCGGACTTGACCATGCCGTCGGCGCCGACGACCACGCGCACGGTGACGGTAGCCTTGAGGGCGTGCGTGCCTGTGATCTTCTCGGAGTAGCCGTGGAAGTTGCGCCCGATCAGGCCGCGGGCTACCGACGACACATCGTCGCCGCCGCTGCCCGCACCGCCGTGGCGCCCGGTGGCGCTTCCCGGCTTGGCGTTGAACTTGCCGCTCATGGCCGTCGAGGTCTTATGGCTGTCGGGGTTGGGATTGGGCTTGGCCGGTTCGGTCTTGACCTTGGAGCCGGGCTTCTGCGTCACCAGGGTCTCGTTGCTCCTGGTCGGCTTAGGCTGCTCGGAATGGGTGGCCTGGATGGTGGGGTCGGGCCTGGTGGCCGGAGCCGGCAGGCCGTGGGCCTCGGCCTGCGCAGGCTGGGGCTCGTCGGGCGCATCCTCGGGCTGGTCCATGTTCTCGCGCTCCTGGAGGCGCAGCATCTCGGGCTCTATGTAGACCTCCTCGTCGGGTTCCTCGGGGATGGAATTGACGGCGAGCTGCCTGCGGTCCGTCCCGAAGGCGGCGCAGTAGAGCAGAGCCAGCAGCCCCAGGGCTATCAGCAGCGTTGCCGCGGCGGCTATCATCTCCGGCTTGCGGGGTCGGCGCATGGTCATTGAATGGGTTTAGCGGCCTCCGGGGCGTCGGGCACGTCCATGCCCGGCACCGCCTCGGACTTCTGCGTGGCCTTGGTGGCCAGCACGGTGTAGACGTCGCAGCGGGCGGCCACGTCCATGACCTCGACGACCTTGCCGTACGGCACACGGGTGTCGGCGTAGATGGCCACGGGGCGCACGGAGTCCCGCCGGTGCGTCTGCACCAGTCCGGCGCCGAGCTGCTCTATGCTCAGAGGGCCCTGCGGACGCGACTGGGCAGTGTCGTTGCGGTCGGCCACGAAGTAGTAGAGGCTGTCGGCGGTGATGTATATCTCGGCCACCGGCTTGCGCGAGCTCTGCTCGCCGCTTTGCGGCAGGTTCACGTCCAGCGCCGTCGGGAACACCAGCGTCGACGTCACCATGAAGAATATCAGCAGCAGGAAGATGACGTCCGTCATCGACGACATCGAGAACGTGGTCAGGTTCTGCAGCGGTCGCTTTATGGCCATGGCGACTTAGAATTTAGGGGTCTTGCGCCCGGGGTTGCCAATGCCGGCCGGCTCGTTGAGCAGGTCCATGAAGTCCATGGTGCGGGCCTCCATGAGGTTGATGATGCGGTTCAGGCGGGTGGTGAGGTAGTTGTAGGCGAACATGGCCAGGATGCCCACCACCAGGCCGGCCACGGTCGTCACCAGGGCCTGGTAGATGCCCGACGACAGCACGGTGATGTTGGCGGCCGTCCCGCTCTTGGCCAGCGCGAAGAAGGCCTCGATCATGCCCGTCACGGTGCCCAGGAAGCCGAGCATGGGGGCACCGGCGGCCGGCGTCGACAGCCATGTCATGCCGCGGCCCATGCCGGCGCTCTCCAGGTTGCCCTGGTTCTCGATGGCCGCCAGCACGTCCTGCACCGGGCGCCCGATGCGCTCCACTCCCTTCAGCAGCATCCGGCCCACAGCAGTGTCCGCGCGCTTGCACAGGTTGGTGGCGTTGTCGATGTCGCCGTTCTTGATGTATTCGCGGATGCGCTGCATGAACGTCGGGTCCATCTTAAGAGCCTTGTTGAGCACGATGCACCGCTCGATGAACACGTAGATGCTCACCAGCAGCAGCAGCGCCAGAGGTATCATCAGGTAGCCGCCGTCCATCGTCAGGTCCCACAGCGACAGCTTGTCAGGAGTTGTCATTTATTGCAATCAGGAATTAATTTTCATATTATCGTATAGTGTCGGCAACGCCGCGCGACAGCGCCCCCAGCTCTCGACCCTCGGCTCCAAGACGCCCTCAGCTCTCGGCTTCAAGACACTTGAGGTAGCGCTCCAGCACCACGTCGATGCCGTCGTAGAGGGCCTCGCTGACTATGGCGTGGCCGATGGAGACCTCGTCCAGGCGGGGAAGCATCTGCGCGAAATAACGCAGGTTGTGGCTGTTGAGGTCGTGACCGGCGTTGACGCCCAGGCCGCACTCGGCCGCCACGCGCGACGCCTCCACGTATGGCGCCACGGCCGCTTCCCGGTCCGTGTCGTAGCCGTCGGCGTACGCCTTGGTGTAGAGCTCCACGCGGTCGGCGCCCACACGGGCGGCAGCGCGGACCTGCTCCGGGTCCGGCGCCACGAAGATGCTCACCCGGATGCCGACATCCTTCAGCCGACGCACGACGCCGCGCAAGAAGTCCCCGTGCCGCTTCACGTCCCAGCCCTCGCTGGTGGTCAGCACCTCGGCGGCGTCAGGCACCAGCGTGGCCTGGTCGGCGCGGTTGGCCAGCACCAGCTCCAGCCATTGCTCCGAGGGGTAGCCCTCGATGTTCAGCTCGGTCTTGACAATCGGCCGCAGCAGCCGAACGTCCTGCCGGGTGATGTGCCGCTCGTCCGGGCGCGGATGCACAGTGACGCCCTGGGCGCCGCGGGCCTCGCAGTGCCGGGCGAACGCCTGCACGTCAGGCACACCCTCGCCGCGAGCGTTGCGCAGGGTCGCCACCTTATTTATATTTACACTCAGTCGTGTCATCTCTTCATGTCAGGGTTAGCCGATAAGGCCTCTCGGCAAGGAGACGCCTTTCCGACTACAAAATTACAAAAAAATCCGCACCCCGCAATACCACCGGCCCCGGTCGGAACGTTAAAAATGAAATGAACATCACCGTATACGGCAACACGGCCCAGTCGGCACGCATCGCCGAGCTCGCCATCTTCCTGCGCCACCTGGCGTCCTCCGGGCACCGGGTGTGCATCTGGCGCCCCTTCGACGAGTACCTGCGCGGACTCAACGGCTCCGTGGCGGAACTGACGCCCGCCGACGCCCCGCCCGCCGACGCCGACATCGTCCTCACCCTCGGCGGCGACGGCACACTGCTCCACGCCGCCGCCTGGTGCGGCGACCGCCGCATCCCGCTGCTCGGCGTCAACACCGGCCACCTCGGATTCCTCACCTCATACTCCCTGAGCGACACCCACCTGCTCCTGGCCGACCTCGGCACCGACCGGCTCCTGGCCGAACGCCGCACCCTGCTCCGCGTCGAAAGCCCCGACGCGCCGCTCCCCGAGGGCCTTTGGCCGTACGCCCTCAACGAGGTCGCCATCCTGAAGGCCGAGAGCGCCTCCATGATCAGCGTCCACGCCACCACCGACCTCGCCTACGTGGCCGACTACCGCGCCGACGGACTCATCATCGCCACACCCACCGGCTCGACGGCCTACAACCTGTCGGCCGGAGGACCGATCATAGAGCCGACGCTCGACTGCCTGGCGCTGACGCCCATCGCGCCGCACACCCTGTCGCTGCGGCCGCTGGTGATCTCGTCGGACACGCGCCTGACCACCCGCACCTCGTCGCGCTGCGGCACCTACCGCGTGGCCCTCGACGGCCGCTCCTTCACCCTGCCGGCCGAGAGCCGCCTGCGCATCGCCGCAGCCGCCGACCCGCTGCTCCTCCTGCGCCGCGCCGACGTTCCCTTCCCCAAGCTCCTCCGGAATAAATTGCATTGGGGCTAACCCCCCCCCCTTGACGACCTTCCAAATGTTAAAAATTCAAAAAACGCGGGTTGCCTCTTGTGGCATCCGCGAAAAAGCATTACCTTTGCAGCGCAAATCGGTCGAGGCCCCTGTGCCACCCCGATTGAGCACCACCAATGCCCAGGTGGCGGAATGGTAGACGCGCTCGTTTCAGGTGCGAGTGGTGAGAGCCGTGCAGGTTCGAGTCCTGTTCTGGGCACCCCAAAAGCGAGATAACTAATTGAAGCCTCAATAGTTATCTCGCTTTCGTTTTATTCTACGTGCATATTACGTGCAAATGGTGTCAACCGAAGTCCGCCGTTCACCCTCCCCTCGAACCATTTTTTACAAGTTGCACCACACTTCAAGCCTCAATCAGGAGTTGTTCGGAAAATCCGAACAACTGAACCTGTCGGGATTTCCGACAGGTTGCCGTTTTATTCATTTTGAGTTTCATTGAGCACCTTGTCGAGTTGGGCTTGTAATTCCTCCTTCTTGGGAAGATATAATTGATAACGGGCTACAAAGAGTTGATTGGTAATTCCTTCAAGTGCATATTCCATCAGCACTTCATCTCGTCTGGATCCAAGCACGATTCCTATCGGCGGATTGTCATCGGGCATACACACCTCATTCTTGAAGTAATTCAGATAAAGATTCATCTGACCAATATCCCCATGCGATATTTCATCCCGCTTGAGGTCTATCAGAACATAGCATTTTAGGATGCAGTTGTAAAACACCAAATCAACCTTGAACTGCCGTCCACCTATGGGCATGACGTATTGACGACCATAGAAAGCGAAACCTCGACCGAGTTCCAACAGAAACTTCTCCATATTGTCAAGGAGAGCCTTTTCCAAGTCGCTTTCCTTGTAACGTTTCTTTTGCTCCAATCCGGTAAACTCTAACACAAACGGGTCATGGATAATATCCTCAGGAGTCTGAATGGGGTGGCCTTTATGGGCAAGTGCAAGAACACCCTTCTTGTCAGTACTGAGTGCGAGACGCTGGAAACGCGAGGATTTAATCTGACGTTTCAATTCTCTTACCTTCCACTTTTGATTGATAGCCTCTTGGAAATAGAATTGCATCTCCATTGAGTCCTCGCACTTCAGAAGCTCAAAATAATGGCTCCACGTCAAAAGGTGAGACACTGTCTCACTTTTTGGGAAACATAGATAAAACTTCCTCATATATATAAGGTTAGAGCGGCTGAAACCTCGGCCACGCCTCACGGTCAGATCTTTTGCCAGACGAGTAATAAGAAATTTTCCATATTCAGCACGAATCTGACCCTTTTGCTCGAACTCAACAATATACTGTCCGGTCTGCCAGTTAGCATCAAGCAATTCAGTATTGACCGCCTCGACCGCACGGTTCTTTGCCTGCGTCCATAGGTTGTCAATACGCCCGATGAGAGCATCATACTCAGATTGTAGAACGATTGCTGATATGTCCTTAACTTTGTCTGTCATAACTTTCAGTGTTGTAGTTTATAACGTTTTTATGTGGGATGATGAATCTATAACGCCATCTGCTGCTGCGACCGCCAAACCGCCTCGTCGGTAAATTTCACATCAATGTGTGTCTCGCCGTCCTCACCTTGAGATATTATTACCTGATTATATGAATACCTAAAGCGTGATTAGTCATTTTACATTCGATGCCGAAGATTTGTTCGGGGTACAATCTATAAGAATGATATTTTCATCATTCTCCAACTTTAGTTCTTTAAGGATGCGTTTAATCTTGTACAATTCATCTTTCCTAAAGTAAAAAATCACTTTAAGACTTTTCTTCGTCCCATTTGCAGCTTCATAGATTTTAATCTGATTCTGAAGATTCTGCTTTAATTTGCTGTTACTTGCGAGTTTAAACTCAACAAGTGTCTTATCATAGCTACCCAAAGAAACTTTATAATCCACAGGACCACGTCCGTTATTTACTTCTGCATTCACATCAAAAATGGTTGCAAACCAAGTGAATTTGAACAACAACTGTAAATCTTTTTCTTTCTTAATAGGTTTGTGGTCAGTATACAATAGCTTATAGCCATCCTGATTTTCAATCACATCCTTGAAAAATAGAACACGCTGAAGTGTTTCATCATATGAATCTTTCGGTAGAGGAATGTCATAAAACCCATTATGAACTAATTTTTCAATCAGGAGTTGTATATTAGAGATATAAACCCGTGAGGCCTCAGAGAGTATTTTTTGCGAAGAACTCTTAGCCCCTTCTTTATCATCCTCTTTTAGGCGTATATAGTAGTCCATGAATTCAGGATATTTCCGTACAATTTCATTGATAGCACGGGTATAGTCCTCCTCTTTAGCCTTTCTTCGAGGTATCTGAGCTTTATAAATATCATTTATTCTATCTCGCAATTCTTCATTGGGTATAGATTGCTGAATTTGGAAGTAACTTGCTTTCATGTCGCTAAAGTTAATCCAATTCTCATCTTTAGTCAATATGTCCGTTGGAGTAAGAATAATATAGTCTCCGTTAAAATAAGGCAACTCGAATACTTCTGGCATCCAAGATTCCAGATTATAGTCAAAATATACCTTGCTCACATTTATTCTTCTTCTTTGAGTCTCAGCAAGATTTCTTATTGCGAACTCTTGTGTATACCGCAATAAATACTGTTTAATCAGATTGCACGTAAAATCACTGATATTATCTCTGCCTACACCAGACTTGAAAAGGCCTAATTTTTCAAGATGAGAAGTGTTGGTGATAGTCTCATTGTTTAGGTCTTTATAGACATTGACAATAGCCTCGCTCATTGAGCGACCAAACTTTCCACCCAAACCAGCCCCGCAATTCCCTTTTTCACTATACCCTAACCATACTTGCTTAACTTCCGGGAAACGATACCAACGTTTGATTTTTTCATCAGAAATATGACCATCCAACATTTTTTCGCGAAGGAATGTGAGATATTTGATAATCCCATCGTGCAGATCTCGATATTCCGGCTTCTCACTGGCATAAAGCAAAAATGGGTCTACAAATAATGGCAAATCGTTGAGTAACGAAATATTGAGCGCTCCGTACTCTTCAAGAACGCTCTCTTCAATTCCAAATATTTCAGAGAAATATACCATTGGTCCTAATTGTTAATGTGTAAATTATGCTATATACTTAACAAGTCATATGACAGCCATCTCTTCATGGAAGGGTATGGCGGAGATGCCGAAGTTTAAATCTTCGGCACCTCGCGGATATGGTTTGTGGATGTCACATTATTTTTGGGGGGAGGAGGCGGGGGTACAACATATTTTATCTGTGGCAAAACGAGCTCTTCCCGTGTGCCAGAATCAGATGGTTTATTTATTTGCTTTGGTGGTATCATAAATGTATAAACTAATTAGTTCTAAAGTATATGCTCATTTCTTTTTTGGGGGAGGAGGTGGGGCACTAAAACGAATATTGGGTACTTCGCCATGGACATTAGCGATTTTCGCAGTTCCACTCACAGTGGGCTTAGAATTTCCTTTATCAGACATTATATTTAGAGTTTAAGTAATTTAAAGCTTCATCATTGAGATGTTCGTTATCGGGGACTTTTCTCACAATGGAATCTAACAACGGAGAAAGTTTGCTGATTTGTTTTTTCTTCTTCGTGAGAAGTGTTTTTAGATCTGAATCGGTAGCCGAATCGACTCTAAATGAAAGAATGCCATCTTCAATATCGGATAAAATCTCTGCAAATTTACCCTGCAATACTCGCAATTCAGACAACTCTTTTTCTGATTGAGTTAGAAATGGTTTAAATTTTTCAAGTATGGCTTCTAATCCGGTAAGAATAGATGCAATAAGGGTAAAAAGTGGGTTAAGTTTATATAATGCGGCGCCGATGAGTGGAAGCGCAATAATAATCCATTCATAAATGCGATTCCGTCGTTTCATTTTGTTGGAGTAACGAGTACAACATAGCTCATAAACCTTTACCGTTTGAGCTGTGTACCATAGGTCTTTCCAGACTAAATTATCCATTGTCTCTCCTGACATATAATTCTATATTAAGGTTCTGCGGCTATTGAAGTTGGTGTATTGTCGTCTATCGAATACGGCTTTATTGAGCCATACTCAAATAAATCATCAATATCGAATCCGCCACTAATTATGAAGGAGCGGAGCATTTTATCTGCTTTCGCAGGTATCATGAATGCCGGGACGGTCTTGCCCTCAACACGCTCAAAGAAGAATTTAGCTTTTGATTTGT
>UQLL01000031.1 GCA_900541835.1 uncultured Porphyromonadaceae bacterium | reverse complement strand
AGTAGGTCATCGCCCCCTTCGAGGAGCCGAGTCGAAAGACCCGGCTCCTTTTTTTTCGTGGCTGCCGCCGGGCGGGGATGTGCGGATTGTGCATGGGCCGGGATAACACTTGGGCGCACTCCGGCGTTAGTAAGTTCTGACTTACATACATTATTTCTGTCTTTTGCTGTTATAACCGCCAGTTGACTCACATGATTGATAATCTTCTGCTCATGTTCCAAAACGGTTTCATCATATTCCGCAAAGGTCGTCCTTGACAACTCCTTCTGCCCGTTGAAAGCGGATAAGTCACTTTTTTCTCACAAGCTCAATGGCTTCTTTACCAGTCATGTGTTCAATGTCAAGTCGGAGAACAAGCATATGAGACAGACCTTTTTCTAACTCTTTATGCAGTCCGGCATCATCCCCGGGATTGTATCGCGTTCCTAATAAAGAGGCTGCATACATTCTCTCTTCATCTGATTCGATGATTTGGATCCTGCCAAAAGCTATGACGCTTCGGAAATAGGTGGTAAACTCGGACGGATGAATATCGTCGGCGGCAATGACACAGAATGACGCTTTATTATATTGTCTTATGGCGTCTACCTTATGACCTGTTTTAGCACTATGAAAATATAGCTTGTCGCCAGCATAAACATAACTTATCGGAACGGCATAAGGGTAACCGTTATCTCCGAGTAGGGCGAGTGTGCCGGATGTCCCGATTGACAATATGGCATCACATTCTGATTGTGTGAGTTGTTGGCGAAAACGCCGCATTTTACGAAATTCCATGGCTTATGATACAATTTTAAGTCCGATGATTGACGATATCAGCGTAAAGATGAAAAACAAACGCCAAAAGGTTGCGGGTTCGTGAAAAAAGAGGATGCCAACCAAAACTGTTCCGACTGCTCCAATGCCAGTCCATACGGCATATGCAGTGCCTATCGGTAGGCTTTGTGTGACTTTTGCCAACAATCCCATACTTATAATTGTAAATACAAGGAATCCGCAAATCCAACCCCACCATGCGAGACCTTCAACGGATTTTGCCCTTCCGAGGCAGTAAGTAAAGCCGACTTCGCAGAAGCCGGCTACAATTAGAATTATCCAATTCATAACTGAATCCGAACCTGTTTGAGGGCTGCAAGAATTCTCGGCGACTCCTTCTAAGGCACTGCAAAATTACAAAAAATCGGTGAGATTCAGGTGCTTTTCTCAATAAAATGACTCAAGAGCACTGTTTTTTGCGGGTTTATCCTCTCCTCAACAGTATTGTTAATAAATAAAATACGTATCAACTATTAAGATTTTCCTTTGTGGTTTTTAGGCGATTTGTACCTCGCTTGTTTCATGAATCGGATATGGCGTTGATTCTCAGCAGTGGTAAGCAATTCCTTGACAACTATCCCCCTCGAATCATCAAGATAGCTGCCTTGCGGTGTGCTTTTCAGCTTATTGTAATTTGGGGTTTTATTGATTTTATATCTGAAATAAAATCTTCCTGATTTTTCGGGGAAATATAGACCCAATTTTTAAGACCATGTCTAATTCCTATTCGTTTTGCTGATAAGGCAGGTGAGGACAATACTGTCGATTTATGAGCTATTTCACTAATCTTGTTTATCGGCAAAGTCATATGGAACAGTATTCCACATCGTATATATAACTTATCTCCTTTGATTGTGTAATCCGTGTGAAATAGTATATCGAACATTAAGGCAACCGCTATGCCTATAAACACCACATCAATAAGGAGTACCCATGTGGACTGATAACATAAGAACAATGTACCTATAAAAGCTGCAACAACACCGATGCAAGTCCATAGATACCATTTGGCGACTTTCGATTTATATACCTTTTCCATATTACAAAATTACTGAATTTTTCTGGTACTCAGCCACCTCTACGGGAATTTCATGTCATTTCTGTGGCCGCCATAAGTAATTATCTCTGCAGAGTTGATGCTTGTTCATGGAAAATGGTTACCTTTGCGGATATAATTTTGATAGCGATGAATAGACTGATTTTGTGGGTGCTTGGGATGTTGGGTATCTGTATCGGGTGTAATGCCCGGGGAATCGAAAGTGTCGGGCCGGAGGAGTTCGAGAGGATGATTCGGGCTGATACGACGGCGGTGGTACTCGACGTGCGCACGCCGGAGGAATATGCCGTCGGTCATCTGAAGGGGGCTGTGCTTCTGGATGTCAAGGATGGCCCCGCGTTTGAGGCTGGTGCGAAGAAGCTTGACCCTGCCAAGCATTACTATGTGTATTGCCGCAGCGGGCGTCGCAGCATGAATGCCTGCGGGATTCTTCATGGTCTTGGTCTGCAGGTTACAGACCTGGCGGGTGGTATTATGGCGTGGGAACGCGACGGACTGCCTGTGATGACGGGGAAATGATGAATGTATTTTGTGGCCGTCATGGAAGTGATGAGAGATAGGCGTCGAGTGTGCGGGCCTTGTTGAGGGCCTTGACGCGCTTGTGGCCGACGAGGGGTTCGAGGTAGGTCCAGAAGGGCTGTATCTTGGCCAGTATCTGCGTGTCGCCGCATAGGCGTTGGCGGTAGTCGGCGAGGATGGCGTCGTGCAGCTGTCGGACGGTCGATAGTTGTCTGTTTGCGGGCCATTCCTGCTCGGAACGGTATTCGGCGAAGATTGAGGGGCGTGCAAGTAAGCCTCGGCCGGTCATGATTCCGGCAAGCGTGGGGTAGCGGTCTTTGAGATAGTCGATGTCAGCGGGAGTGCTGATGTCGCCGTTGTATATTACGGGGAAGTGGGCGCGGGCGAGGAATGTCTCGAATTGGTCGATGTCGGGCGTGCCTCGGTATTGCTGCCGGGCCACTCGGGGATGCATGGTTACGTGGACCGGCTTCATGGCCTCGAGAATGGGGATGAGGGGTTGCCACTCGTCGGGGGCTTCGATGCCGAGACGCATTTTTACGGATACTTGGAAGTCCGAGAGGAGATGAAGGCATTGTTCGATTATTTCGGGCCTGCGCAGAAGGCCGGAGCCGCGACCTGTCTTTACCTGTGGCGGGAATGGGCAGCCGAGGTTTAGGTCTATGCGTCGGAGTCCGAAGTTGCGCACTGAGTCGAGGAGTAGGGATAGCTCGGCGTGGTCGCGGAAGATGAGCTGTGGGGTCACTTGGCCTTGGCAGCGGCGGAGGTTGGCGATGTCGCGTGGACGTACCTGTCCTTTCTCCACGCGCATGAAAGGGGTGAAGTACTCGTCGGCAGGGCCGTAGATGGTGGCGTGGGCGAGGCAGAAAGGGGCCTCGGTAAGGCCTTGCAGAGGTGCGGCTAAGAGCTTCATTGCGGGTACAAAGTTAGTGAAAAGTTGTCAAGCTGAAAACTCGGCACGGTACTGGCCTCCGGCCCGGGGCCGCTGTTTTATTAGGTGTTGTGCCCACTCTACGGCTAAATGATGAAATGCATCGGAATTTAGGGTTGCTCAGCGAAAAGTTTGGAGAGAGGGTGGAAAGCGCCTGGACGATAAAAGGACGCACGGCTCGTGCGTCCCTACATGAGGCGGTGGTGGGTATTCGTATGAGTCAGTGACCGACGGGAAGGTTGATGTTGATGTTTGGGCCACGACCGGAACCTATGTTGAGGTTGAGGGTGGTGCCGTTGGGAACGTAGTAGTAGCTGGGGTTGGCTGTCAGGTACCATCCGCGTCCGTCGAGGGTGATAGCCTGGGGGGCGAGCATGGTGTTGCGTATGGCGTTGATTTGGCGTATGTAGTAGCGGCCGTTGCGGACGTAGCGGACCATATAGACGTCGTTGCCCATGGAATATACCTGGACGTTGGGGGATCCGTAGCTGGCGCGGTAGACGAGGTCGTCGAATCCGCGTCCGGAGTAGTAGTGGCGCTGGCGGTGCTTCTTGTGGTGTTTGGGCTTCTTGGCGTGATGACGCGGAGGGGGAGCGGGACGGTCGCGGTGTCTGCGTGGGCCATCCATGTATTCGTGCCGAGGGCCGGGTCCGCCGTGGGGCGGACGGGCTGCGATGGGAAGGGCCGCAGCCGATATCAGCAGGGCTGCCAGGCCCGTGAGTATAATAGGCTTATTCATATCTGTATGCTTTTTCTTATTAGAACAATCGAGAGGTGAGAGGTAAAATCGGCGGCCTGGATTTTTAGGGAAATTAACAATTGAGGTGTGTGCGACAAATGAGAAAAGCGCCACATTGGGGCGCTTTTCTTATCTGAGGCTGGAGGTGCCGGTTATTCTTTGTGGAAGTGGGTGACGTCGGCGTGGCACATCGGGCAGAGGAAGTCGTCGGGGAGCTGTGGCCGGTCCGTCTCGACGATGTATCCGCAGATGTCGCAGCGGAAGCGGTTGAGGGTGGTTCTGGCTGGCTCGGCGGCCTCTGTGGGTGCGGGAGCGGACTTCTCTTCGACGTATGTGGGGGCGTTCTTCGGGGCTCGGCCTTTGATTACTTCGTGGTAGTAGGCGTAGGTCATTGGCTTTCCATGGCCTGGAATCGTGTCTGCGAGGCGTGCGAGGATTACTTCGTGGGTGCCGCAGTCCACGAAGTCGAAAGCGTCGAGGATGAGCCGCCCGGCGAAACGTCCTTTTACCAGCGGTAAGCCGTCGGCGTAGTCGCATCCGAAGTCTGCATACTTGTCGGCGGTGCGTGAGGACTGGAATCCGAAGACGCTGATGACGAGCGGGTCAGTGTCTTCGGCTATGATGGAGAGGGTGAAGCGCGGGTTGCGGTGGATGGCGGAGTTGGTGAAGTTGTCCTTGTTGAGGCAGATGGCGAGTACTGGGTCTTTGCTGGTGACCTGGAAGCAGGTGTTGATGACGCAACCGACGGGGCGGTCTCCGTCCATGGCTCCTACGACGTAGAGGCCATAAGTGAGGTTGAATAATACGGTGAGATCCATGTGCTTTCTTTTCAGGGAGGTTCTATTATTTATTATTGTGGGTGTTAAGGCTTGGAATGGTGGCAGAACCTCGTTTGGCCGCATACTTGCCTTTGCTTGACAAGTGCAAAGTTAATCAATCTTTTCCGTATTCACGCCAACAGGAGCCATATTTTTGTGGTAAACAGCTGATACATCAATGGGATGCCTCCCGGCATCCCATTGATACAATACATCTCTTACCTTTAATATAGTGTGATATACGATTACGATGAAGTGCCTTGCACACTTACTTTTTTCTCACTGCGAAATTAACACTTTTTTTCACATGGGGCAAATGTGCGTAATGCTTCAAAAAGTGCCATTTGGCCTATTTCGTTAAACTATCTTTCTTTTTCTGCTGGTTGTGGAACTGTGATTTTAACTGTTTTATTCTCACAGTTTACTACGTGGATTCCGTGGTTGCAGGCTAATGGCTGCGGGGCGGGAGCCGAGCTGAGGGTCGATGTCCATTGCAAAGGAAAAAAGCACTGTCTGGATATGTGCGCCGACTGTTCTGGCTTCGGGTCCGTCATTAAGCGTTGCGGGGGGGGGCGCGACTTTTTCGTGGCAGGCAAATATTCTTTGGATTTTAACGCAAATTTCAGTAACTTTGTCGAGATATACGTTAACAAGGATATGAAAACGAACACGATACCGGTGCTGCTGCTGACGGGCTACCTGGGCAGCGGCAAGACGACACTTCTCAACCGCATCCTGAGCAACGAACGGGGCATTCGCTTCGCGGTGATTGTCAACGACATAGGCGAGGTGAACATTGACGCGTCGCTGATTCAGAAGGGCGGCGTGGTAGGGGGCCAGGGGGCCGACGATCTGGTGGCACTCCAGAACGGCTGCATCTGCTGTACGCTGAAGATGGACTTGGTGAAGCAGCTGAGCGACATTGCCTCGTCGGGACGCTTCGACTATATCGTGATAGAGGCGAGCGGCATCTGCGAGCCGGAGCCGATAGCGCAGACGATCTGCTCGATGCCGCGGCTGAACCTGGACCTGAACTGCATGCCGCAGCTCGACTGCATCTCCACCGTTGTTGACGCCCTGCGCCTGCGCGACGAGTTCGACGACGGCAAGCGCCTCCAGGCGCCCAACCTGGGCGAGGAAGACATCGAGAACCTGATAATCCAGCAGATAGAGTTCTGCGACCTGATTCTGCTCAACAAGATTTCGGAGGTGAGCGCCGCCGATGCAGATCATATCCGTGCAATAGTGCGAGCCTTGCAGCCGAAGGCGCGGATCGTGGAGTGCGACTACTGTGACGTGCCGCTCGAGGACCTGTTGCACACGGGCCTGTTCGACTTCGAGAAGGTGGCGACGTCGGCTACGTGGATCCAGGCTCTGGATGCGCCTGTCAGTGACCACGACGAGCCCCACGGCCATGAACACCACCACGGGCACGACGACCACCATGACTGTCACCACCATCACCACCACGACGGCGAGGGTGAGGCCGAGGAGTACGGCATACAAACGTATGTGTACTACTCGCGTCCGGCACTGGACCTGAACAAGTTCGACTATTTCGTGGCCAAGCAGTGGCCCTCCAACATCATCCGCTGCAAGGGCATGCTATACTTCGACACCAACCGTGACATGTGCTACTTGTTCGAGACGGCCGGTCGGCAGAAGAAGCTGTCCGAATGCGGGTTCTGGTGCGCCACGGCGCCTGTGGAGGAGCTGATACCGATGATGGAGCGGGACCCTAGCCTGCGTCGCGACTGGGACCCGGAGTATGGTGACCGCATGGTGAAGCTGGTCTTTATCGGCCGCAACCTCGACCGACACCTCATCGCCTCGCTTCTCGATACCTGCCGCGCCGACTGACGAGGAAAAGAACAATGAACAATAGGCTTCGTGCTAATAAGTGCGCGAAGCCTATTGTTCATGTTCAGAGGGTGACTTCGTTGATGTCGACCAGGTGATTGATTATGGCGTAGAGGGTGAGTCCGGCAGGGGAGTGGATTTCGAGTTTTGCGCTGATGTTGCGCCGGTGCGTGGCGACGGTGTTGACGGAGATGCAGAGTTCGTCGGCGATTACCTTGCTGGGCTTGCCCAGGGCTATGCAGCGCACTATCTCGCGCTCGCGCTGGCTGAGCTGCACGGTGCCGGCGTCGGCCGACGGCTGCTGGGCGTTGGGCGCTGAGAGCTGAGAGTCGAGAGTTGATGCGAGGGTGCGTTCGAGCCGCTCGACGGTCGGCACGAACAGGCGGCTTTCCACGTCGAAGTGCGACATCATGTCGCGCTCGCAGTTGATGATGTCGAACAGTGCGGCCGACAGGCGGTCGTTTTTCTTCTGTTTGTAGTGGTAGATAAAGATGTCCTTTAGCTCCTTGAGCTTGGAGGCCATGTGGCCGTGGTTGACTGAGAACTGCTGTATGCCGAATCCCTGTCCGGGCCGGCCGTCGATGAGGCGGGCGACGTACTCGAAGACGACGTCGTTCTCGAAGTCCATGTGCTTGCGGACCTCTTGGACGTAGTCGTCGAAGAATTTGATGAGCATGACGGCTACCTCTCCCTCGTCGGCGCGGTTGATGGCGTCGATTAGCGAGTGGCGGATGCGCGGCAGCATCACCTCGAGGAACGAGGCGTGGGCGTGCTTGAGGTACTGCATGAGGGCCGGCAGGGAGATGCGCTCGATGTCGAAGCTGTAGCCGCTCAGAAAGTTGCAGACCGTCAGGAACGTGTCGGTGTCGACATCGTTGAGGCGGCACACGTCGGCCACTTTGGCGTCGCCGAAGCCGAATGCGATGTCGAAGCGGCTGATGACGGGCAGCAGCAGGTTGTTGTCGCGGATGAGCTCGCGCATGTTGTTCTGTGCGGAGTATGTGATCTTGTCCATGACGATAGCCGGGAATTATGCTGCAAAGTTACTACGAAAATCATTAATGAGGATTAGTCAGAAGTGGGTAAAAAGTTGAGGACCGGGAATCGGGCGTTGATAGTTGCGGCCCTCGCGGACTCACCACAAGTGAGTATCCTGTTGGCTGTGAGCTGTTCTGAGGTGTTGATATATGCTCGAAACAAGAGTGTGACGGGTGAAAATTAACATTTGTCAAGATTGAAACGAGCTGCTGGAGCGTTATATGGGTGCAAGGGAACGGATGCTTATAGACAATAGGAATGGACTTCACCGATATTGTGCGGCGTTACGGACCGCTTTCGCCCCAGTGTGTGGACGCGCTGGAGCGGCGGGCCGTGAAGCGGTGTTATCCGGCGGGGGGCGTGATGTTGCGCCAGGGGGTGGTATGCGATGTTTTCTTTTGCCTGTCGGATGGGCTGGCGCGTGTCTGTCACCACAACGGGTGCCAGGAGGCCACGCAGCTGTTCTGCTGTCCCGGGGACATCTACACGCCGGTGCACTGCTGGCATTCGGGGGTGTCGTCCCCATTCTCGCTGGTGGCCATCGAGCCGACGGAGATGTACACGGTCTCGTACGAGGTGATGCGGAGGGGAATGTTGCTTTTCCCGGAGCTGAAGGACTGGCTGCTGGCGCTCAGCGCCGGGCAGCTGTACGCCCTGGAACGTAGATACCTGAAGTTCGCCAACATGAATGCTGCCGATAGGCTGCGAGCGTTCATGACTAACGACGACCCGCCGCTGGGGCAGATGTCGGCACGGGAGATTGCTCAGCGCATCCCGCTCAAGCACATCGCTTCATACCTGGGAATCCGTCCGGAGCACCTCAGCCGCCTGCGTAGGCAGCGTTAACTGTCGAACGATTATTATAACGATTGAACGATTTATTGAGGCGATGGTAAATCCACATATAAACGTCGTGCAAAAATCGTCATAATAGTTCAATCATAAAAAATCGTTCAGTTCTTAGCTGTCAGCTGATGGCGGACCAGTCGACGCCTTGTCCGAAGCGGCGACACAGTTCGGAGCGCATCAGATTCAGGTCGTTGTCGGTGCCCTGGGGAACCTCGCCTTTTGCCGATAGCTGTGGGTAGTGGTCGAGGGTGGCGATGGCGTGTCGGCGTGCCAGGGCGAGCAGGTCGGCGTCGGTGGCCAGGCTTGCCACGCGCAGGTTGAAGGGCATGCCGCTTTGAAGTGTCCCTTCGATGTCGCCCGGGCCGCGCATGCGCATGTCGGCTTCGGCAATCTCGAAGCCGTCGGTGGTCTGGGTCATGAGTTCGAGGCGTCGGCGGGTGTCGGCGCCAATCTTGTCGTGGGCTACCAGGGCACAGTAGCTCATGTCTGCACCTCGGCCCACGCGCCCGCGCAGCTGGTGCAGCTGGCTGAGGCCGAATCGCTCCGCGCCGTCGATCACCATCACGGTGGCGTTGGGCACGTTCACGCCCACTTCTATCACGGTGGTGGCCACGAGTATCTGCGCCTGGCCGGAGGCGAAGAGCTCCATCTGGTGGTCTTTCTCGGCCGGCTTCATCTGTCCGTGCACGTAGGCGATCCTGTACGTGCGGCCGAAGATCTGCTGCACGGTGCGGCAACCTTCTTCGAGGCTGCGCAGGTCGATTTTATCGTTCTCCTTGATAAGGGGATAGACTACGTATGCCTGGCGGCCTAAGCGGAGCTGGCTTCCCACCAGGCGCCATACGGCCTCTTTCTGCTCTCGGTAGTATAGGCGCGTGGTGACGGGCTTGCGGCCAGGCGGCAGCTCGTCGATGACGGAGACGTCGAGGTCGCCGTATAGGGTCATCGACAGGGTGCGCGGGATTGGGGTAGCGGTCATGACGAGCATGTGTGGGGCCACGGTGTTCTTCTGCCATAGGCGGGCGCGCTGAGCCACGCCGAAGCGGTGCTGCTCGTCGATGACGGCCACACCGAGGTTGCGGAACTGTACACGGTCTTCGATGAGGGCGTGGGTGCCCACGAGCAGCTGCACGGAGCCGTCGCGCAGGGCATCGTCGAGGAAGCGGCGCTCGCGCTGCGGCGTGGAGCCGGTGAGCAGGCCGATGTTGAGGCCCAGCCGCAGGCACCACTCTCTCAGCGTCTGGTAGTGCTGGGTGGCCAGAATCTCGGTGGGCGCCATGATGGCTGCCTGGGCGCCGTTGTCGACTGCCAGCAGGCATGCCAGGAAGGCTACGAGAGTCTTGCCGCTGCCCACATCCCCCTGCAGCAGGCGGTTCATCTGGCGCCCGGTGAGCATGTCGGCGCGGATTTCGCGCACCACGCGCTTCTGGGCGCCAGTCAGGTCGAATGGCAGCACGTCGCGGTAGAAGGTGTTGAAGAAATCTCCTACGTGCGGGAAGACCTGCCCGGCAATATGCTTGTTGCGCTGGCGGGAGAATCGCAGTATGTGCAGCTGGATGTAGTACAGCTCCTCGAACTTGAAGCGCTTGCGGGCGGCCTCCAGCTCCTGGCCAGACCGGGGGAAGTGCATGGCGCGCAGTGCCTGCGGCAGCGGCGTCAGACCCAGCTCTCGCACCAGGAAGACAGGAAGCGTCTCGGGGCAGTTGGCTACGCGGGTGTTGGCGAAGGCGTTCTGCATCCACCGGCGCAGCGATCGCTGCGTAAGCTGGCTCTTACGCGCCCGGTCTGTGAGCGGGTATACGGCGAAGAAAGGTGACCGCTCCTGACCGGGGTTGTCCTCGCCCGAAATTTCCGGGTGCGTCATCGACCAGCGGCCGTTGAAGGCCGTGGGCTTGCCGAAGAGGATGTACGGGTGGTTGAGGCGCAGGGTGTTGGCGATCTGGCGTATGCGCGAGAACCACACCACTTCCATGTTGCGCTGGCCGTCGGTGAAGAGTCCCACCAGGCGTCGCTTGGCCCCCTCTCCCTCCTCGTGCAGGCGCATGAAGTAGCCGTGCACCTGCACGTACGGCATCTCGGCGGAGAACTCGCCGATGGAGTAGAAGCGGCTACGGTCCACGAACCGGCTTGGGAAGTAGTAGACCAGATCGCGGAAGGTGCGGATGCCCAGGCTCGTGTCGAGCTGCTTTGCCAGCCGCTCGCCCACCCCCTTGAGGTACATCACGCTGGTGGAGGAGAGAAAGTCGCTCATTTCATCAGGCGCAGCAGCACCTCGGCGATTTCCAGGTCGCCGGGGTTGGTGATTTTGATGTTGTGCGGATGGCCGAGGAAGAGGTCCACGAAGTAGCCGGCGGCCTCGATGGCGGAGGCATCGTCGGTGAATTCCTCCAGGTCCGGGCGCGAGTATGCGTCCATGAGGATGTGTGCGCGGAATACCTGCGGCGTCTGTACGCAGCGGAAGCGGCTGCGGTCCACCGGCTTCGAGGCGTTGCCGTCCTCTTCAAGGACTCGCAGCGAGTCGGTGGGAGGCACCACCGGGATGGCCGCACCTTCCTCTGCGGCCATGATCCAGCCGTCCATGGCCACCTGCAGCGGCAGCAGCGGGCGGGCGCCGTCGTGGATGGCGATGAGGTCGTCGTAGTCATATCCCTGCCGTTTGATCTCGCACAGGGCGTTGCGCACCGACTCGGGCCGCGACTCTCCTCCCGCCACGGCCGTGACAGGGTATGGAAGAGACGTGAGCCTTTCGCGCCATTCTTCCAGGTAGTCGGGGTGAAGCACTACCACGAGCCGCGTTGCCCCTGAGCGCCGGAGCGTCTCCAGGCTATGCATCAGCACCGGTTTGCCGGCCAGCAGCCTGAATTGCTTCGGCACCCCGCCGCCGGCACGCCGTCCGCTACCTCCGGCCACCACTATCGCTATCTTCTCCATAACTTGCAGGGACGCGCAGACTGGCCGCGCGTCCCTTATGTGTGTTAATACGTGACTATGAGACGAGGGGCTGTCATAAAGGATGCAGTTGTTAGGCGCAGGGTTCCTGAGGGAGTGGGCTTTGGTACGTGACCGAGCCCGAGTGGTTCCTGCAACGCTGCAGATGCGCCTTTCTGACGGCCCACTTAACTTACATGTTCATGCCGCCATCAACCTGGATAACCTGTCCCGACACGTACGAGCTGAGGTCAGAGGCCAGGAACAGTGCCACGTCGGCTATGTCGTCGGGCGTGCCGCCGCGTCGCAGGGGAATCTTCTTGGTCCACTCCTGGCGCACCTCGTCGGGCAGGGCGGCCGTCATGGCCGTCTCGATGAAGCCCGGGGCGATGGCGTTGGCGCGGATGCCGCGGGAACCCACCTCCTGTGCGATGCTCTTGGCCAGGGCTATCAGGCCCGCCTTCGAGGCTGCGTAATTGGACTGCCCGGCGTTGCCGTGCACGCCCACTACCGAGGCCATGTTGATGATCGAGCCCTTGCGCTGGCGCATCATCGTCGGCAGCACGGCGTGTATGAAGTTGAAGGCCGACTTCAGGTTGACGTTGATGACGGCGTCCCACTGGCCCTCCGACATGCGCATCATCAGACCGTCCTTTGTGATGCCGGCGTTGTTGACCAGGATGTCGATGTGGCCGAAGTCACTCTTGACCTTCTCCACCACCTCGGCGGTCTGGGCGAAGTCGGCGGCGTTGGACGCGTATGCCTCGCAGCGCACGCCCAGCTCTTCGATTTCGCGCTTGGTCTGTTCGCCGTTCTCGTCGATCACCAGGTCGGTGAAGGCGATGTTGGCGCCGTGTTCGGCGAAGCGCAGGGCCAGGGCCTTGCCGATGCCGCGTGCGGCACCCGTTATCAGTGCTGTCTTTCCTTCAAGAAGTTTCATGCGTAATTATATAATGTGTGGTTTGATTATTTCTGTACTATGAAGCAGCTGCAGCTATAGCCGCCGCCGAAGACCATCAGGGCCGTTTTCTCGCCCGTCCGCACTTGGTCGGCGTACTGTGTGAGCACGAGCGCGGCCGAGGCCGAGCCGGTGTTGCCAAGTTCCTCGATGTTGTTGTAGAACGAGTCCATGTCGAGGTCGAGCTGGTGGGCCACCTGCGCCACGATGCGCTTGTTGGCCTGGTGGCAGATGAAGTGGGAGATGTCCTCTCTCTGCAGTCCCGAGTGCTCCAGCGAGTGGTTGAGGGCGTGAATCATGTACCGGCAGGCGTGGATGAAGACGTCGCGACCGTCGGGCATCGTGATGCCGTCCTCTGCCGGGCGCAGGCGTACCCCCTCGGGACCCTTGCCGGTGTTGCCCAGCCCCTCGGTGAAGATGTCCAGAATCTGCCAGTCGTCCGGGGTCACTCGGTCCTTGCTGATGAACCAGGCCACGGCGCCGTCGCCCCACAGGTGGCCGCTCTTAGGGTCCCGCTCGCTGGCGTAGTAGGAGTTGTGCTCGCTGCTTATGATCAACGCTTTAGTGGCCTTGCCCATGGCGAAATATCCCTCCACGATTTCCAGGCCGTTGATGAACGACGAGCAGGCCGAGGAGCAGTATACCGCCTTGGCGCCGTCGATTTCGAATTCGCGCTGGGCCACGTGAGCCAGAGTGCCCACCAGGTCCAGCGGCGAGTAGGCCGCCGAGACGATCAGGTCCACGTCAGTGACGGGGTAGGGAAGGTGTTTCAGTGCGTCGCGCACGGCCTCCAGTCCCATCGTGTTGTGGTTCTCGCCCTCTCCGGCCCTCGATCGGGTTCGGATGCCGGTCCGCTGCTCTATCCACTCCGGAGTCAGGCCGTTGATGGACGTGAAGTAGTCGTTGCCCAGGCGCTGGGCGGGGACGTAGCTCCCCATGGCGTTTATGTACATGTCAGTGCTTCTTTATACCGTTAAGAATGAGGTCGGTGACATAGGTCACCATTGTGGTTTTGGAGATGTCCTGTGCGGCCAGGCTGTCGCGGATGTAGGGCACGTCGAAGCCCTGTAGCGCGTGTGTGACGATCACAGCCCGCTCCGATATGGAGTCGATGTCGAACGAGCCGTTGTCCACTCCCTGCTGCAGGATGCGGCGCAGCATCTCCGTCTCCTTTGCCGAAATCACCTTGCGAGCCCGGTCCACCTTGCGTACGTCGCGGAAGAAGCCTGCTTTCAGCGAGCCGTTGCGCTGCACGATTCCTTTCATCGTCTCGAACCGGCACGACACGTACTGCCGCAGCTTCTCCTCCGGCTCGCCGGCCTCGTCGACGATGTGCCGCAGGCTTTCGAGCAGCTGGTCCGTCTCACGCTCTATCACTGCGTTGAAGATGTCGCGCTTGCTCTTGAAATAGGTGTAAATCGTGCGCCTCCCCTTGTCCGAGGCAGATGCTATATCGTTCATGGTTGTATTCTCAATGCCTTTGCGGGCAAAGAGCTGTCGGGCCACTTCTATGAATTTCTCGCGTGTCTTGCTTACCATGACGATGTCGGGTTATTGCACACTTTCGGCAATTTTGAGCAAAATTAGTAAAAAAATTTCAATCGCAAACTATTCCATCTCCGAAAAATTCATTATTTTTGCAGACATGAATGATGAACTCGCCCACAGCGACCTCCGGGACCTGCTGCTTTCCGAAGCGCAACGCATTAACAATCAGGCGTTTATCGCCGCCGACCCGGTGCAGTTTCCGCGCCGCTTCACCTCATTGCCCGACATCGAGATCGCGGCACTGCTGGCGAGCACCATCTCATGGGGCAATCGCAAGGCCATCCTCAAGGATTGCGAGCGGCTGCTCGGACTGATGGACGGTTCGCCCCACGCCTGGTGCATGGACCGCGCCTACGAGGCCCTGGACGACGACATGAACCTCCACCGCACCTTCTTTGCCCGCAACCTCAAGCACTACATGCGGGCCCTGCGGGGCATCTATACCCGCTATCCCAGCCTCGACGCCTATGCCGCCGCCAACCGCGTGGGCCAGGTCGAGGCCCCCTCGTACCGCTTGGCGGAGCTTCTCGGCCGCGAGATCGCACGTGCCAACGACGGCGTCCTCGACACCCGCTGCCTGCCGCAGAATCTCCGCACCACCCCCCTCAAGCGTCTCAACATGGCCATGCGCTGGCTCGTGCGTACGGACGGCATCGTGGACCTCGGCGTCTGGCAGAGCGTCAAGCCCCGCTCCCTGTACATCCCCCTCGACGTCCACAGCGCCGACACGGCCCGCAAGCTCGGCCTGATCCGTCGCCGCAGCAACGACCGCATGGCCCTGCTGCAGCTCATGCAGGCCGTCCGCCCCATGCGCCCCGAGGATCCCGCATTCTTCGACTTCGCTCTCTTCGGCATAGGAATGGGGCTCTGAGCGCCTCCCGCAGCCCCGTCTCATGACGGCATTTGCATATCTCGGAAATTCGCAGTAATTTTGTGGGCAAAAAATATTGCAGATGTCTTTCATTTCCGATAGAGTAAAAATGGAGGGGCTGACATTCGACGACGTCCTTCTCATTCCCGCCTTTTCCACCGTACTGCCCCGCGAGGCCAGCCTCGCCACGCGCTTTTCCCGCAACATCCAGCTCAATGTGCCCCTCGTGTCGGCTGCTATGGACACCGTCACCGAGTCCGCGCTCGCAATCGCCATCGCCCGCGAGGGAGGAATCGGAGTCATCCACAAGAACATGTCCGTGGCAGAGCAGGCCCGCCAGGTCCACACCGTCAAGCGTGCCGAGAACGGCATGATCTACGACCCCGTCACCATCCGCACCGGCGCCTGCATAGGCGAGGCCCTGCAGCTCATGCAGGAATACCATATCGGCGGAATCCCCGTCGTCGACGAGGCCGGGATCCTGCGCGGCATCGTCACCAACCGCGACCTCCGCTTCGAGAAAGACGTCTCCCGTCCCGTCGACCAGGTCATGACCAGCCGGAACCTCGTCGTCACCGACCAGACCACCGACCTGGAGCAGGCCACCGAGATCCTGCAGCGGCACAAGATCGAGAAGCTCCCCGTCGTCGACGCCAACGGCAAGCTCATCGGCCTCGTCACATATAAGGATATAAAGAAGGCCAAGGACAAGCCCAACGCCTGCAAGGACGCCCTTGGCCGCCTGCGCGTGGCCGCAGGCATCGGCGTCACCCCCGACAGCATGCAGCGTGCCGAGGCACTCGTGGCCGCCGGAGTCGACGCACTCGTCATCGACACCGCCCACGGCCACAGCGCCGGAGTGGAGGGTGTGCTCAAGGCAGTGAAAAAAGCCTTCCCGCAGATTGACGTCGTGGTAGGCAACATCGCCACCGGCGACGCCGCTCGCTACCTGGCCGACGCCGGCGCCGACGCCGTCAAGGTCGGCATAGGCCCCGGCTCCATCTGCACCACCCGCGTAGTCGCCGGAGTCGGCGTGCCCCAGCTCTCCGCCGTCTACGACGTGGCCCGCGCCCTCGAGCCCTACGGCATCCCCGCCATCGCCGACGGCGGCATCCGCTATTCCGGCGACATCGTCAAGGCCCTCGCCGCAGGAGGCGACTCCGTCATGCTCGGCGGAATGCTCGCCGGAGTCGAGGAGTCTCCCGGCGACACCATCATCTTCAACGGGCGCAAGTTCAAGTCCTACCGCGGCATGGGCTCTCTCGAAGCCATGCAGTGCGGCAGCAAGGACCGTTACTTCCAGGGCAACGAGACCGAAGCCAAGAAACTCGTCCCCGAGGGAATCGCCGCCCGCGTCCCATACAAGGGAACACTCTTTGAGGTAGTCTACCAGATGCTTGGCGGCCTCCGCGCCGGAATGGGCTACTGCGGCGCCCGCACCATCGCCGACCTCCACCACGCCGCCTTCACCCGCATCACCTCCGCCGGCGTCCTCGAGAGCCATCCCCACGACGTCGCAATCACCAGCGAGGCTCCCAACTACTCCTCCCGAAACTCCTGAACAATAAACCGGGCGTAACGACGTTACAATAAGGTATAAGACAACCTTACAGATGAAGAAACGACTGATAGCCGCCCTCGGCACCGTCATGCTCCTGGCTGGCGTGTTCGTGCTCCGGGCCAAAGAGCCGACAGTAATGACCGTCAACGGCCGCGACGTGCCGTTGTCGGAGTTCCAGTACCTCTACCTCAAGAACCAGCAGCAGACCCAGCTCCAGCCCATCGACGAGTACGTGGAGATTTTCAAGCTCTACAAGCTCAAAGTCGCCGACGCGCTGGCAATGGGTCTCGACACCACCAAGGCATTCCGCGACGAATACGAGCAGTACCGCAACGAGCTCGCCCAGCCCTACCTGGCCGACTCCGCCTACACCGCCCAGCTCGTTGACGAGGCATACAGATTCTACGGTATCCAGGTGCATCCCTGCCACATAATGCTGACCAAGACACCTGATGGCGCAGAGAACCGCGTGCTCGTCAACCGCCTCGACTCCATCCGGGGCCTGATTGTCTCCGGCAAGATGACCTTCGCCGACGCCGCCCGCCAGTTTTCCGACGACCGCAGCTCCCGCAACGACGGCGGCGACCTGGGCTGGACCAACAACCCCCAGTACCCCTATGCCTTCCTCCGGGCCCTCTACACCCTCCAGCCCGGAGAAGTCAGCGAGGTGGTCGAGAGCCCCGTCGCTTTCCACCTCATAAAGGTGGACGACCGCCATCCACACACCGGTTACCTCAGCGCCTCGCACATCATGAAGCGCTTCGCTCCCAACGCCTCCGACGAAGAGCGCATGAAGGCCAAGGAACAGATCGACAGCATCTATGCCGCCATCCTCGCCACTCCCGACAAGTTCGAGGAAATGGCCGTCCGCTTCAGCGACGACAAAGGCTCCTCGCAGCGCGGCGGCAAGCTCGACCCCTTCCCCCAGGGCGCATACCCCCAGCCTTTTGACTCCATCGCTTTCGCCCTGAAGGATAACGAGATCTCCAAGCCGCTGATGACCGATTTCGGCTGGCACATCATAAAGCGCTTCGGCACCCGTCCGCTCGAGACCAAGGCCAAGATGCGCGACCGTCTCACCGCCATCGTCACCAACCCCCGCGATGTCCGCGCCGAGATGATTTCCGGGCGTCAGCTCCAGAACATTGGCAAGGAATTCGGCCTCAAGCCCAATAAGAAGAGCCTCCAGGCCATCGATGCCTACATCGCCGGCCACGGCATGGATTCCCTCTTCTACCAGAACATGAGCCGCCAGCTCGGCAAGGCGCCCCTCCGCACTTTCAAGGGTGGCAGCGTCACCCTGGCCGACATGGCCCAGCAGCTCAACAAGCTCGTCAACCTCGACCCGCAGTTCGCCCGCCAGGAGTTCAACCGCCGCCTTGACAACGTCACCCTGCACAAGCTCATGCCGCTCAAGGAGGCCAGCCTGGCCAGTGCCAACCCCGATTACCGCAACCTGCTCAACGAGTTCCGCGACGGCTCGCTGCTCTACGAGGCCGGTCGCCAGCGCGTCTGGGACCGCGCCGCCAACGACACGGCCGGCCTGCAGCAGTACTTCCAGCTCCACCAGGGCGACTACACCTGGCAGAAGCCACGCGCCAAGGGATACCTCATCCAGACTGTCAACGATTCCACCGCCGCCCTCATCAAGGCCCGCATGGCACAGCTCCAACCCTCCGAATACGTCAGCACCCTACGCAAGGAATTCGGCCGCGACATACAGATTGACCGTGTACTCGCACCCAAGGGCGTGAGCTCTCAGGTTGACTTCCTCGCATTCGACGGTCCCGAGGCCAAGCCATCCGACACCCGCTTTCACACCTTCTGGATGGCCGACATGAAAGTGCTCGACACACCCGAGGAACTCAGCGACGTCCGCGGCCTCGTAATAGCTGACTACCAGAACTACCTCATGCAGCAGTGGGAGGACGAGCTGCGCGAGAAGTACCCAGTCACCGTCAACAAGGCAGTGCTCTCCAAGGTCCGCACCAAGTAACGGCCTATCACTTATACATAGAAATAGCACCGACGTTTACGAACATCGGTGCTATTTCTATGTAAAAAGTTACGTGGACATATTACTTTTTCATTGGCTCAACTGTGTAGCCGAGCTTGCGTAGTTGGGCGACAAGGCCGCGTTCACCGGCCAGGTGCAGCGCACCGACGGCGATGAAACAAGGGCGGTCGGCCATCATTGCCGGCAGCTGCTTCATCCAGTTGTCATTGCGGTTGAAGAGAAGTGCCTCGAAGAACTGCGGGTTCACTTCCTCGCTCTTCGTCATCGCCAGCATCCCGTCGAGGTTTCCGGCTGCATATTCCGCATTCAGTCTGCGGGCGTTGGCCTGCTCTTCTCCCGGATTGTCGAAGAGCTCGCAGAGTGCCTTCGCCTGGTCCGCAATCGGTGTCATGTCGTAGAGAATCGCGGCCTGCTGTTCGGCAGTCTCCAGCGGCAGCACTTCCTTGTCGGCATTCCTGGCCTCCTGCTGGAAATACGTGTCGAGCTGCTCGCCGGCCTTGAATTCAGGCATCGCCTTTTGGATGATGCCGGCTGTCACCATCGCGTTGACCACCATCGGCTTCATCATGTCGAGCATCTGCAGCTGCATTCCCGGCATCGGCGCGTACTGGGAGAAAAGCTCGCTGTAACGCTTCATCCTCTCCTCTCCCAGCACCTTGCTCAGAGTGCTGTCGGCCGGAGCGAGCATGTGCGGCTGCATTTTCATCGCCAGAGCCATCTGGTCCTGCGTCATGTCGATCTCGCCGACTACCGCCTTCGCTTGGGTCAGGGCCTGTCGTGCGCCGACACTATCAATCACCGAGAGCGGGGCGAGGTGATGTGTTCCGAAGAGATACGACGGCTCCTTGAGTCCGTTGCCGCTGACGCGGTAGAAAATCTGCGCCTGGGCGCCTGCTGCCGCCAGCACCACTGCCAGCAGCACAAAAATCCGTTGCATTTTCATATACATTTTAGACGCTGCAAAGGTAGCGAAAATTTCACTTGATTTCGACGAAGGCTACACCGGGCAAGCCGGTGCGGTTGAACCATGTCACGTTGGCCTTCTACCAGGTGCGGATACAGAGTGGCGACGATGGCTGCGGACAAGACTCATGAAGGACCGCGAGCCCTGCGGCCTAACGTCGACGTCCGGGCCTCAACTCTCAATTTTTTTTCGTACCTTTGCAGCGCAATGGAGCAACTGCCTACCATAGACGTAGTAATCGCCACGCACCGTCCCGAAGGAATCAGACGCGTAGAAACCATGGACGCGCCCGCCTTGCCGGGCGTCCGCTATATCGTATCCTGGCAGAACCATGCTGACGCCCCGGTGCCGGAAACGCTGCTGAAGCGGAGCGACATGGAGATATATCGACTGGAAGAGCAGGGCGTCTCCAGTAACCGCAATAATGCCATAGATCACGCCAGCGCCGAGGTGATCCTGGTGCTCGACGATGACGTAACCATTTTTCCCGAGGGCATCCTGGCGTTGCAGGAATATTACCGTGACCACCCCGAGGCGGAGTTCCTGACTTATCGCACCCTACCGTTGCACCGAAAGGTTTACCCTAAGGTGGAGACGCCGCTGTGCCTTCCACTGCCTAAGGGATACTACGGCACGGGTATAGAACTCTCCTTCCGCCTCAAGACGGGTCTGCGCTTCTGTCCCGACCTCGGGCCGGGCGGAGGCAGATACGACGGTGGCGAAGACGAGGCAATAGTGCTGGCGGCAATCCATCGTGGCCTCGACTGCCGCTATATCCCGGTCACCGTGTGTGCCCATCCGCACCCCTCCACCGGCACCAAGGCGACCCTGACGGACGATAACCTGCGGGCGAGCGGCTTGGTGATAGCCCTGCAATATCCCTGGAGCGCGTGGCTGCGGGTGCCACTCAAGGCCTGGCGCAATGCCCGCAGAGGCCGGGCAGGGTTTCTGCGCGCACTCTTTCTGAGCATAAAAGGCGCGGTTGCGGCACCCCGTCTGAGGCGCCGCAACCGCGATACTCTCTGGTGAAATTCGTTATTCTTCGCGGTGGATGACTGCGCCGAGGGCGCGGAGTCGTCCGTCGATGTCCTGGTAGCCGCGGTCGATCTGGCGAATGTTCTGTATGCGGCTGGTACCCTTGGCTCCCATGGCGGCGATGAGCATTGCCACACCGGCGCGGATGTCGGGCGAGGCCATGTTGGTGGCACGCAGCGAGTGGAGCTTGCCGCTGCCGATGACGGCTGCACGATGCGGGTCGCACAGGATGATGCGCGCTCCCATGTCGATGAGCTTGTCGACGAAGAAGAGGCGGCTCTCGAACATCTTCTGGTGTATCAGCACCGAGCCGGCGGCCTGCGTGGCCACCACCAGGAAGATGCTCAGCAGGTCGGGCGACAGGCCGGGCCAGGGGGCGTCGGCGAAAGTCATGATGCTGCCGTCGATGAACGTCTCGATCTCGTAGCCTACTCGGGCCGGGACCGTGATGTCGTCGCCGTGCACGTCGAGGTCTATTCCCAGGCGCGAGAAGGCGTAGGGCATGATGCCCAGGTCGGGTACCGAGACGTCCTTGAGCGTTATTTCCGAGCCTGTCATGGCGGCCATGCCGATGAACGAGCCGACTTCGATCATGTCGGGCAGGAGCCGGTGCGTGGTGCCTCCGAGGCGTTCGACGCCGTGGATGGTGAGCAGGTTGCTGCCGATGCCCTCTATGCGTGCGCCCATGCCCGCGAGCATGCGGCAGAGTTGCTGTATGTACGGCTCGCAGGCGGCGTTGTAGATGGTGGTCGTGCCCTGGGCCAGCACCGCTGCCATGATGAGGTTGGCGGTGCCGGTGATGGAGGCCTCGTCGAGGAGCATGTAGCAACCCCTCAGACCGTCGGGCGCCTTTATCTCGTAGTGGCGGCTGTCGCGTAGGAAGGCGAAGTCGGCGCCGAGGCGCTGCAGGCCGAGCAGGTGCGTGTCGAGGCGACGGCGCCCGATCTTGTCGCCACCCGGCTTGGGAAGCATGGCGCGGCCGAAACGAGCCAGCAGCGGACCTATGATCATCACCGAGCCACGCAGCGCACGAGCCATGGCCGAGAACTCGTCCGTATCCATGAAGTCCAGGTCAACGTCGTCGGCCTGGAACGTGTAAGTGTCCGGCTGGGGATGCTCCACCTTGACGCCCATGCGCTTGAGCAGACGGATGAGGTTGTTGATGTCGAGAATGTTCGGGACGTTGCTGATGGTGACCTTGTCGGGCGTCAGCAGGGTGGCGCAGATGACCTCCAGTCCCTCGTTCTTGGCACCCTGGGGGGTGATGGTGCCGTGGAGCTGATGGCCCCCTTCGACTATGAAGCTGCTCATTTCTTCTTTTTCTTCTTCTTGGCGTTCTTGGACGCGGTTTCTACGGGTGCCACGAAGTCGAGCAGGCGGTAGACTTCGGGGTTGAGGTTGATGGCTCCGCCGGTGAGGGTGCACAGGTCGCGCAGCACCAGGTCGGGGCGTATGACGCCCGACTCCCAGAAATCGGAGCCTCCGGCAGGGGTCTGGCGGCGGTTGTTGTTGAAGACCTGCCGGTTGCTAAC
>UQLL01000030.1 GCA_900541835.1 uncultured Porphyromonadaceae bacterium | reverse complement strand
CGCATTTTATTGGCCGAAGCCCATATTTTGGAAGCAAGTTGCTGTTTATTCATGACTTCAATCAGTAAGATTCCGGTTCGTTAATCAGACTTTTTAATTCAACCTTGAGCAGTCGAGCAATACAAGATAGCGTTTGCAAATCAGGTTGGGCACTGTTGGTACACCATTTTGAAACGGTTACAGGATCTCGTCCCAACTGTTCAGCAAGCCACTTACCGGTTTTTTCGGTTTCTGCAAGAACAATCTTAATTCTGTTGAGTTTCTGCTTCTCGTATTTTACTATCATGATTGGTAAATTAAATTTGAACGCAAAGATAATAAATTTAACCCAATAATCCATACTAAACGAAAAGAATATATCGGTATTGACACAAAAAAAGACCCTGACACATCATAAATCATGAGTGTCAAGGTCTAACAGAATATTTTATGGCATAAACAATGCCATTATTTCCGTACAACGACGAGTATATAATCCTTTGTGCCATTTGCCGCGGTAGTGGCAGTGGGAGGTGTAGGCTTTGAAGATGTTGCGGTTGCCGGATTTGAGAAGGCGGAGGACGCTGGATTTGTTGACTACACCGGGACCGCAGTTGTATGCAATGGCATCAAGGTGGACACTGTTGTTCAATAGTAAAGCCCCTCGGTAGGGTTAAGTTACCGAGGGGCGAGAATGGGATTAGGGGATTATGCGAACTTCATGCAGGGGATGATGGTGTTGGGGACGGCGACTTCTTTGGTTAAGGTGACGATAGGGGTCTCGACGGCGAGGTGTTTGAACCCGTGGCGAGAGCCGCGCTCGAAGATGAAGTTGCAAAGGGCTAGGAACTCGTTTTTGTTTTGGGCGTAGCCACTGCCGGTCACGAAGTCTGAGAGGACGATGACGTCATCGGGGAGGTTGTTGTGGCCGTTGCTGTGTTCCCAGACTTTGAGCTGGATGTGGATATTGCGTTCGAAGTAGCGGAAGGTTGCGCCGATGCAGTTCCAGTCGCAGATTGCGTCATCGTAGCCGGCATCGTATCGCTTTGCGATGTAGATGCAGAAGTCGTCAAAGAGGTCTTCGATGCGGTGAACGACGATAGCAGAGAGGGTTTTGTTGGTGATGTTTGTCATTTTTTTGAGTTTTGGGTTTGTGTGTTGAGTTCGTTGAGTTTCTCTTCGAGGCGGTGCTTCTGGTCAAGGGCGCGTGCTGTTTCTTGCACTCTTTCTTCGTAGGCTCGGACTTCTGCCTCTATTTGTTTCACCTTCTTGGGGTCGTGAAACCAGCTTTCGATGCTGTCGAGTCCAACTGTTCCGACACCTCCATTCATCAGGATGTAATGGTACTTGATGTCGGATATTCTGCATTGCTCTATGCGTCCTTCCTGCCAGAAAGTCATTGCGAAAAACAGGAGCGTTGAGAATATGGTGAAGCCAAGGGTGAGATACCACTGCCATGATTCGCGAGCGATACGGATAGTCTTTTCGACTTTCTGCACTGGCGGATTAGCCTTGAAGTCATCAAACTTATGGATGAAGTCTTCCTTGAATTCTGTGATTGAGTCGCAGATTTGGTCGGTGGATTGGTTGACAGCTCCCTCGCAGTTCTCAGTTGAAGTTCTAATCGCGTGAGTGTAGAGTACGAGGCTATTGTCGAGCTCATCCTTGAACTTGGCGAGATCATCTGTGGTGGCGCAGTTGAGTTGCGCTTCCTTGATTTCGTTACAGGTACCGGAGAGTGTGCCTAATTCTTCGGCGATGTTACCGAGGAAACCCTCGGTGGGATTTTCATTTTCTTTACTCATTTTTCTTTTTTTGTGGGGTTAAACACTGCGGCCTTTGCGTTTGGCCTTTTTGCGGCGGCGTTCCATCTCGTTGTTCATGGCCTCCTGTTCGGGGTCGTAGCCGGGCCCGAGTTTGAACAAGCTGCCGAGTCCTTCGGCGAGATTCTCACCGATTTCAAGTCCGGCTTCAATCACCTTTGAGGCTATGCTCGGCTCCTGTTTAGGCGCTTTGGGAGCAGTCACCCGAGCTGGTGGAGGAGTGGCAGATGCCGTTTGAGAACGTCCGTTTTTGTTCTCGTTGAGAATACGGTCGATGTTGGCGTAAGAGAATTTTTTCTTCTTGGCAACCTCAGAAGCCTTGAATTTATGTTTACCTTTCACGAAGGATAATCCCTCGACAATGGTGGTGCCGCGACGGTATTTTTTGCGGAGTGACACACCGCTTTTGGCGAGTTCTCGCTGAAAAGTGGTCCAGTCTTTGGCGACTTTCAGAGCATCGCGCACGGCTATATACACTTCTTGTTTGGCTTTGTCTCGGCCTTTGAGACGATGAGTTTTCACCTTGTCGCGTCCCTCTCCGAATGTCAAACCATACTTTAATTTCAGCTTCTTGCAGATGTCATTGCTGCGGTAATATTCCCAGCTGTCACTGACGCATTTGCCGTCATTGTCCACTCGGTTGAACACGATATGGCAGTGTGGATGTTCCTTATCGAGGTGTCGGGCAATGATGAATTGTGTGTTCTTTATGCCCATTCGCTCCATATATTCGAGGGCGAATTTCACCATTTTATCGTCAGTGAGTATTGCCGAATCTTCAGGAGAATAGGACAGCGAGATGTGGCCTACCCAATGTTGAACACGCTGGTTGAGATGTCGCTGACAATCAAATCCGTTTATAATATCCTGAGGCGTGTCGGCTAAAACTCCCTCGGCATAGAGCAACCGAGCCTCTTTGCCGGGTTCATCCACGGCGAGCGCATAGCGGACACATCCGCCAAAATCGCTCCCTTTAGTTATGCTTCCAATCATTTGACAAGTTGTTGTAAAGGGTTCTCAATTCCTTGCTGCGGGCCTGCACTTCCCAGCTCACGAGCTTGAAGTCTTTGGTTGCGTTGGCTACCGTAGCAAGCTGATTCAGGTTGTTGCTCATACTCCCGATTTGACGAAGTATCGCCATATCCTCGGACGTGGCGAGTGCCGTTATCTTGGCGTTGAGCAGTGCCCGTCGCCAGAAATCCGACAATTTTCTGCCGGCCTTGCGGCAATTTTCAACCACCTGCTGATACTCTTCTTCTGTGAGTCGGACGCTCACAACCCGGAGTTTCTTGGGCTTATCAGCCGCATCCTTTGATGCGGATTTTTTCTTTGTAAAAGTCATGTTTGACAGAATTTTTGAGATGAATAAATCAGTTGACTGTGACCATCGGGAGCGTAGTCGGTCACTCGGTAACGGAGGGTGCAAGGTCGGCAAAAGTTTACGTTGCCACTACCTTGCTACCCTACGTTTCTCTCCGGGTAACGCTTCGCGTGGCGCTCCGATGGCTATGCCATTTTCATTATAGTCGCAATGGCAATCAGAACGACTTGCTGATTATAGCGAACCAGCTTCCGTAGTTGTCGGCGTTGCCGTCGAGATGCTCGTTGATGATGTGTTCAACGAAACTGCTGACGCTGTAGCCCGAGCCGCCGAAGATGCGGGCAATCTTGTCCACGCGCTCAAACGTGTCATTACTGATTGCCACCTGATGCTTGTTGTCCTTGCCAAGTTTAATCGGAGCGAAGAAGGCCGTGCGGTATTCTTCGAGGTCGAGCTTACGCTGCTTGGCGTTTGGACGCGTCGGTTTGGGTTGAGTGGATGTGCCGACCTCAGCAGATTGCTGAGCCTCAGGAATGATTGAGTTTTCCATAGAGTTCTCAATTTTAGAATGGTTAGACATTTGGGGATTTTTAGATGCGTCAGTCATTTCAGATGACTGAACAGCGGGATTTTTTGATGTTGACATATCTATCAGTTTTGTTGTGGACTTTCGTCCGGTTGATAATCTTCGATGCCAACAAGCTCCAGTTGCAGCGACTCTACGAGTTGTCGCAATACCGGATTTCGTTGCATCATTTGTTCAAGTATGCCGTGTGGAGTCTGCTCGGCGATGAGATAATCGGCGATGTCAAGACCTTGTGCTCGTTCTTCATCGGTAGCCATCTGCTCAAGTTTCTCAAAAAGAGTGACCTTGATTCCCAACTCATCGAATATGGTCATTCGTTTTCGCCATTCTTCTGTAGCATTGAGGTCGGGAACGAGTATCACTTCTCTGCCTTGGAGTGACTTGATGGTCTCGCGGTTCATGCAACTGCACTTGCCGCCCGTGGCGAGCCACAGATATTGCGGTAGGTAATGGGTTGCCAAGATTGCCGTTTTCTCACTCTCCACCAGAGCCACCGGCTTGTCGCGGATGTTGGGTAGAAGATGCTCACCGAAAAAGCATTGATTGAGCCGGAAGTCAGTCATCCGGAGTGCCGAATGTACCCATGTGATGTGAGGATATGGTTCCTGCACACGGTGTCCGGTCAATCGGTCATAGAGTATAATCTTTCCACCTCTGACATCTCCGTCATTTGAGATTTGCCAGAATACTGTTGCTCCGGGCCAATGCTTCGATGTGCCCACACGATACATCTCCATCAGTCGGGTGGCTTCTTCCTTGCCGATTACTGTCGAGATAAAACCAAACAGATTGTTTCGGTCATAGCCGCGCATTGTCGCGCTGACTATCGAGCGGTCAAACTTCTCCATCGGCAGTAACATTGTTAGTGGAGTAACACGACATCTTACGGTACCATCCTTGACGGATTCGCTTGAACAGCGTGTTCAGATTGCGGGTGAGAAACATCTTGAATGTATGGTCTTTCATCCCGAACCGCTCGGCTGTCTTGATACCGTCGGCAGTGGAGAATTCCTCGGTTAGGTGGTCATAGACCGTGCGGTGTAGGTCGTTTAGTTTCTCCTCACTGACGCAGGTGATTACCGCAAGAGCGTTCTGGCGGAAATATTCAGCCAACCGAATCGCACCATCAACATCATCAGCTTCAATCATCTCCGGACTTTGTGTGTCGTCAGTGACCGCCCATCGTGCCATGCGAAGTAGCAGACAGAACCGTAGTACATAGATTTCGAGCTTGCAAAAGAAACTGATCACATTGTCGCTCATCTCATTGTCGCACATTTCGGCATTTCGATGTTGCCAAGCATAGAGCGATTTCTTCGCCTCGTTGTCAAACCGGATGATTAACGGCTGTGGCTCCTGATTCTCGTTGAGATTACAGGGCACTGAGAGAAGTCGATTAAGGATGTGTTCCCAGTCACGGTCAAGGTCGTCGCGCACCTCTTCCTCATTCCATCTCGGCTTGGTGTTAGTCTTGGTCATAGCGAATAAGATGCGGTCGATAAAACCGTTGGTAGCTCGTTCACCATTGGCAAGTTCAGTCAGCAGACGTTTCTGAATTGTGCCAACCACCGAGATGAAGGGACTTTTGATAAAGATGGAGTTCTGAGAGTTTTTGCGGTCTGACATCGTGGTGCTACCGTTGAAAGCCGAAAGCCAGAATTGTTCCTCCGAACCATTGTTGTAGCGCGTGAAGTTTTTGAACCATGAGGCCAATTCATCAACCCAGAGGCAGAGACCTCTCGGATTGTGGGAATGAATCACGCTCAATCCCTCCTGCGTCACGTCCGATACCAGATAACGCAGACGTTTAGGCTCCTTCGGGAATTGGTCATAACCGGCATTGATTCTCTCCTTACGACTCATGGCGATGGCTTCCTGATACGCGCGAAACTGTTTCTGATACTCTTGATTGTTTTTCCAGTCTGCGTTGACCAATGGACGCATAGCGAAATTGAGCGGATGAGATTTGTTGGCACCGGGACGGCCTACGATTGCCATGTAGATTATGGCTGATTCTCGCCAGTTGCGTTTCACCTCCACACGATGGGTATTTCCTATTGCCACAGAGATAGCCGCAAGCATTGCCGAAGCGGTGTAGTCGATAGGGAAGCCTCAACTTGTGTGCAGTTCCAGAACTATGCGTTGCAGTTTTGCCGGAAACACATCTATGGGAAAGTCTGATGCTGTGGCAGAGGAATGGCTCGCCAATGCACTGATGACGGAATCGGGAGTAATATTCTTTTCCATAGCCATCAGAAATTATAGCCTCCGCGTGGACGGCGTTTCATACCCGCAGTGACAGCCGCCACCTGTTCTTCAAAGGAAGGAGCAACGGCGTGTTTGCGCCCGTTCTCAATCCATGCGTATAGCTCATCTTCATAAAAGTAGAGGAGCTTGCCGCGCTTGTAGCTCGGAATGGGGTCATTCGGAGCTTTGATTGCGCGGTAGAGGGTCGAAAGTGACTTGCCGATAATCGTGCAAGCCTCTTTCGCGTGAACGATTCTCCGTGAGGGCTTGTGTTGTTTGAAAGGGTTGGCCGAGCCTACCTTTTCAAGCATCTCAAGCACCCGGTCAAGTTTCTCAGAGAGACCGCTTACCACATGTGGCAGCTGGTCGAAGGTGATTGTGGATGTTTCCATATCTGATTATTTCGAGTTTGTTTACGGAAATAAAACCGCACTGAAAGAAAGTGAGTTGTCGGTTAGAAAAATCACTTTTAGAAAACTCAAAATAGCCAAAACGCCAAGGCTAACTTGTTGTTTATTAAGATATTTATTCGGCGTGTAAATGATATGGTTAGAAACTCGATTAAGCAGTTATATTTCAAGTGACGATGCTTTAACTTGAACTCTGATGCACGAATATCATCAAGTATTTATGAGATTGTCGTATTAGGTAGCTGGTTTGGCAAAATAGTTGGGTAAGGACATAAGGAAAGCGGATAACTCTGGATCTGAACCAGTGTTATCCGCAATCAGTATTGGAACGAAATAATTATTTCTTCGATTTACCTTTGTTTTCGACAACCTTCAAGTTGATTGTCTTATACCGTTTGAAGTGTTCAAACAATGCATCCATCTGCTCTCGCGATAGGAGGGGTATTTTATCCTTGTCCGGATTTGTGTCCGTGAGTTTTGAATTTATGCTTTGTATTTGAAGTTTACTGAAAGGTTCGTAAAACACAGTCTTTACAAAGGTTGCAATGACTGGCCCCTGCAATCTGAGAAACTTTCCGATATTGTAGCCGAGATGTTTGAGGTCTTCTTTTGACAGTTGATGTTTTTTTCTGAGTTTTACAGCATTAAAATCCGCTAATGGCTTTTTGGTCCATAGTCTGGCGTTAAGGTGCAACTTATCAAGTTCGTGCGCTTCCATGAATCCTTGCATGGTATAAGTGATGTAAGCGCAGATGAATGTAACCTGCTCAGTATTGTACAGTTCCTCGTTGCGCAACAACTCTTCGTAGGCTTCATCGCATTCTTTCTTCTGAGTTATTATTTTCTCCGTGGTCTCCTTATGCTCGTTGTAGAATTTGATCATATCATCCAACTGGTGAAGGAAAATAACATCTCCGTTAGCCGTTATGAATACTGTGCTTTCGAATTCTTCAATGGTTGTCGTACCATCATGATTGTCTATAACATTCTGTTCCGGCACATAGGCAAAGCATCCATACTCATATTCTTCATTTGATTCAATCTTTACCCTTTTGATGTTGTTCTCATAGTCATATTTCTCTTGCTCAGTCAAACCGCTGATAAAGTCTTGAAAGATTGCGTCCTCATCAAAATCTTGGAAATTGTTTTGATATTCGTGTTCATATATAATTTCTTCATCAGACAGTCCTGCATCGGCATAACCTTCAATGCCATCAGCGAATTTGAGATGACGTGTGCCATCTTCCATCACATCAATGATTTCATAGGGATGTTCATTAGAATCGTTAGAAAAATCGACATCCTCTTCCAAAACTTCACAGTCAGTTGCAGTCGCTTCGGAACAGTAATCCATTTGCAGTGTTTCAGGCATCGCAGGGACGGCAATCTGCTCGCCGGATGTTGTCTCGGCGATAACGACAGACTCCTTGCGACGGAATAAATTGGAGATGGTGCGGGAAAAATCTTCAATGACGGATTGGAATCCGAGGTACAGACCTACGAGAAGAATTAGAGTGACACCGAAAAGTACATTTCCGGTAAAGGTATCGGTGCCAAACTTATAGATGGCCGCGTGACGAATAAGCAGAGCGAGAAGTCCGATTCCGGCAATTACAGCACTCCAGAGAATAATCGTGTCCCGGTTGGGGGCATTTTTCATATTGGGTGGGGTGTTAGATGATTAAACATCTATAAAGACAATTTAACCCCTATGATTGTTCAGCACCACAGGCAAATCGGTGTTTTTGCTGTGTTTTAATCGGTGTTTTTGTGGCGTTTCGCTTTGAACTTTTGTGGTGTGATTTATTTCAGCGTGATGCTATTGGCGGCGTCGCGTTTCTTTTGGTTGACGACTTCGGCGTAGATTTGCGTTGTGGCGACGTTTTTGTGGGTGAGCATCTTCGATACGGTGTAGATGTCGGTGCCGTTGGTTATCAGCAGGGTGGCGTATGTGTGGCGCAGACCGTGGAAGGTGATTTTCTTGGTGATTCCGGCGGCTTTTAGCCAACTCTTGAATGGCTCGCGGGTGTGGGCACGGCTCAATCCTTTGAATACCAGTCCGCGACTCGGCTCTCCGCAATATGACAATGCTTCCTCGCTGAGCGGCAGGGTTGCCTGTGTCTTGGTCTTCTGAGTACAGATGCGCATACAGTGGCCCCCGTCGGGCGATACCTCGATATTGTCCCATTTCAGCTGGAGGATGTCGCTGATGCGCAATCCGGTGAGACAAGCAAATAGCGATGCTCGTTTCAGAACGTCCACTTTGCAGGGCGTCGCAGCGAGTTTCTTGATTTCCTCGATTTCAAGGAAGTTGATTTTCGGCTCCTCCCAGTCAATGGATTCTAAGTGGTCATTGATATTCTCATTGAGCAGTCCCTCTTTGTATGCCATTTTGAGCAGGGCGCGGAATGTAGACCAATACCCGGCGGCGGAATTGGTAGCGATTCTTGCATACTTCTTTTTCTTGACGCGCAGACTGAGGAGGTGGCTCCGGAAGTCGTTGCATAGGCCGATAGTCACATCTTTAACGAGGCAACGGCCATTGGTGAACTCGCAGAAGTGTTTATATACAATCTCCCACTTCTGATATTTCGATTTGGCCTTCTGCTCGAAATAGGCGAGGAAGTCGGCGTGTTTCTTTGTCTTGTCAATGAAACCGAACTCCTCATTGATGATTGCCATTTCTCGCTGCGCACGGATGCCACGCGCCTTTATTAGAATGGCCTCGTTGTAGTCCATCTCGAATTTGTCCTGCGGCTCGGCTATGAGGTAAAGACCGAGAAATTCCCGACGTGACATCTTCTTGATGTTCGGGTTCCAGATAGGTGGATAAAAGTCGAGATAGAGCGACAGTTTGCCACTTTTGAGTTTCTCCTGACGGAGAGTGACTTTTGAGATACTTGATGCTTTCATATTTATTTTTCTGATTATAATGTGCGAAGATATATGGTGGTTGTGCAGTGAACAAAATCACCGGGTTATAACTGAATCTTAGGATTGAATAACTCCGCTAACTCTTTGGCGTTCAACTTAACATACTTGCCGCAACGGAGCTTGGTTATCTTGTATGTCTTGACATAGTGATACAGTTGGTCACGGGTTAGAGAGTATTTCTCCATTGCATCGACCACCGAAATAAACTCGACATCCTCAGCTGATTTTGCGCCCTTAGCGACATCGAAATGATATTTGGAATAATACACTTTCGGGCCCTCCTTACGTTTGGGAATTCCGACCTTCGACACCAGAGAATAGATAGCCGACAGCGTCATACCATACTTCTGCTGAATATCCTCAACCGAATACCACTCTGTGATTTCTGGATTTTCCTTACGCACCGAGAACAGCCGGTCGATATGCGCCTTGCTGAAATATGCCTTACCACGAAGAATTGTTTTCGGCACATTATTTTCGGCTACGACCTTATATATCCATGAATCCTTCACGCCAAACTTCTCCCGAATCTCAGCGCGAGTATAGAACTCCGTGATGGTCTTATCCTTCTTCTCAACGGGTTCTGGATTTTCTTCTTTAGATGGAAGAAGAAAATCGAACATAGCCATCAAATCAGCTTTGCAGATGAGTGTCTTTCGGTCAAACCTCTTGACCTTTATTTTCCCGGCACGAATATATCGATAGATGGACATGCGACCAATGCCAAGCAGTTCCGCAGCTTGCGTAGGTGTTAGAAAATCCTTGTCACGCCACTTGCTGCCACTGCCTGATTGCAGTTTCGTTTCTTGATTTGACAGAGCGATTTTTCGCTGTCGCATTCTCTCCTTATAGGAATGCTCCGAACAACGCTTCGAGCAGAAGCGTGTCACTGTAGTCTGGGCGGTGAACTTGTTGCCACACCACTCACAAACTTTCTCGATTTTAATGTTACTACTCATATCATACGTGTTGATTTCACCAATTTTTGTATCGTGGCGTATCACAGCGTACCGTGACGTACCACATCCTCCACCACCTTGCTGACGCTTGGGCTGGAGATGGTCAACGACGTACAATATCCGTACAAATATGTGCGTAAAAACGCCTAATACTGACCGTTATCAGCATTAGGCGCTATGCGATGTCTTCAAGTTTTTCCGCTCAATGACAGTCAATTACTATCATTGTAATTCATTGCGTATCAATGAATTATTTGCCGATGCAGAAACGGGAGAAGATGGTGGAAAGGAGGAGATCGGAGGGAATGGCGCCGGTGATGGCGCCCAGGTGGGAGATGGTCTCGCGCAGGGACTGGGCGACGAGGTCGGCGGGGAGGGTGGAGCGGAGGCCGTCGAGGACGCGGCCGATGCTGGTGAGGGCTGACGAGAGGGCCTCGGCGTGGCGGGCGTTGGCCACGAGCACGTCGCCGTAGGTGGTCGTCATGTCGGCGGCAATGGTGACGAGGTGGCGCACTATCTGGTCCAGACCTTCGCCGGTGCGGGTCGACAGGGGGGTGGGAAGGAGTTGAGAGTCGAGAGTCGAGAGTTGAGAGTCGAGGGTCGGGGTGGGGATGAGGTCGGTCTTGTTGAGGACGAGAAGGGTGGTGGCGTCGGGGACCCGGGGGATGAGGTCCGGGTGGAGGGGCAGGGTGGCGTCGTGGACGTAGAGGATGATGCGGGCCGAGGCGATGGCGGCGCGGGCGCGGTCGATACCGATGCGTTCCACAGCGTCGGTGCTGGCACGCAGGCCGGCTGTGTCGATGAAGCGGAAGAGGTGGTCGCCCAGGTGCAGGGTCTCCTCGATGGTGTCGCGGGTGGTGCCTGGCACGTCGCTGACGATGGCGCGGTCGTGGCCCAGCAGGGCGTTGAGCAACGAGGATTTGCCGGCGTTGGGGGCGCCGACGATGGCCACGGGGATGCCGCGCATGATTGCGTCGCCGGTGCGAAAACTCTGGAGCAGGCGCTTGATCTCGTCCCTTGCCTGAGTGGCGAGCTGTGTGAGCAGGGTGCGGTCGGCGAACTCGAGGTCTTCTTCGGCGAAGTCGAGCTCGAGTTCGAGCAGGGAGGCGATGTCGATGAGTTGTTGGCGGAGCTGCTGTATGCGTCCGGCAAACTTGCCTTGCAGCTGGCTTTGAGCGATGTCGTTGGCGGCACGGGACTCGGCGGCGATGATGTCGGCCACGGCTTCGGCCTGGCTCAGGTCGAGGCGTCCGCCCAGGAAGGCGCGGCGGGTGAACTCTCCGGGTTCGGCCAGGCGGGCACCTGCCTTAATTAATGTGTCGAGGAGTTCGCGGCGCACGTACATGGAGCCGTGGACGGTGAGCTCGACGCTGTCCTGGCCGGTGAAGGAGCGTGGAGCGCGGTATACGACGGCCACGGCCTGGTCCAGTTGGAGTCCTCGGCTGTCGAGCACTGTGCCGAGGTGTGCGGTGTGGCTGTCTGCCTGGGCGAGGCTCTTGCCGCGCCAGAGGGTGTCGGCGATGGCGATGGCCTGCGGACCGCTGAGGCGCAGCACGGCCAGGGCTGCCTGCCCTGGCGCGGTGGCGGGGGCGACGATGGTGTCGGAGCCCGGGGTCGTTATTTCTTCCACTGGCGGGGCGTGCGGCTTTCGATCTGGTTCTCTATCTGGTTGGGGAGCTGGTGGAAGAAGTCGAGTCCGGTGATGCTCTCGACTTCGTCGATGGTCATGGCGTAGTTGTACATGTCGCCGGGGGCTGTCATGTTGGGGTAGACGAATCCGATGCCTGCCGGCTGTGCCGAGTATGGCTCTATGATGACTTTGAAGAATGCGGAGGGCACACGAACGCCTGTGTCTCCTATGCGGGTGCGGTCGGCGGCTTCGTAGATAGGTCCGGCGACTATCACGAGGCGTCCGTCGCGCTGCGCCCATTCGCGCTCCTTGTTTTCGAGCGTCTTCCAGGCGCCGGTGTTGAGTTTATGGGCCTGCGGGCAGATGTTGGCCAGCGAGAAGCAGTCGATCATCATCTGCTCGGAGGACTTGTTGTCGCCGGCGGGGCAGATGTGGCCGCGGTCGAAGCCGGAGCGGGTGTAGTCGTGGGTGGAGGGGCAGCCGTGGATGTCGTCGTCGGTCCAGAACTTGTTGTATCGGGGCACCTCGCCTTTGGTCTCCTCGGCGGTGAGTTCCCAGGCCACCCAGTTGGGGGTGTGGTTGTCGCGGTTGAAGCTGACGCGGAAACCGTCGTAATCCTTGAGCTGGGAGGGGAGGCTGTCGGGTGTCATAACGTCGAGCAGGTCTCCGAAGCGACCCTGGTCGGCGGGCTTGGCTCGGGAGGTCTCGGCCCGGGAGACTGCAGGCGTGAAATTGCAGCCGCACAGGCCGACGAGGACCCAGCCCAGGGCCATAAAGATTGATATATGTCGTTTAATTGCGTTCATACCGCGAAGTTACAAAAATTTTCTGTAATTTTGCGGCGTTGAAGCGCGGTCAGCCGAAATCGTGGTGCGGACCGGGCCTCGGCGGTTCTAAATTTGATACCATGACTGTAATTGATAGATTTCTTGATTTCGTAAAATACGACACGCAGAGCGACGAAGAGACGAACATGACTCCGTCGACTCCTGGCCAGATGGTGTTCGCCAGGCATCTCGAGCAGGTGCTCCGGGACATGGGCCTGGAGGAGATAAGCCTCGATGAGAATGGCTACCTGTTCGCCACCCTTCCCGCCAACTGCGACGACAAGGAGATACCCGTAGTGGGCTTCATCGCGCACATGGACACGAGTCCCGACATGAGCGGCAAGCACGTCAGCCCGCGCATCGTAAAATCCTATTCCGGCGGCGAGATAGTGCTCAACGCCGAGCTCGGCATCAAGCTGACGCCGGAGGATTTCCCCGAGCTGCTCGACTACGTGGGCCAGGACCTGATTGTCACCGACGGCACCACCCTGCTGGGTGCCGACGACAAGGCCGGCATCGCCGAAATCATCAGCGCTGTGGCCTGGCTGCAGGCCAACCCCGAGGTCAAGCACGGCAAGATCCGAATCGGCTTCAACCCCGACGAGGAGATAGGCCTTGGCGCCCATAAGTTCGACGTCGAGCGCTTCGGCTGTGACTTCGCCTATACTATGGACGGCGGCGCCGTCGGCGAGCTCGAGTACGAGAACTTCAATGCTGCCGGCGCCCGCATCACCTTCCAGGGTCGCAACGTGCATCCCGGATACGCCAAGCACAAGATGCTCAACTCTATACGCATCGCCAACCAGTTCGTCTCCATGCTGCCGCGCACCGAGACTCCCGAACACACCGAGGGTTACGAAGGCTTCTACCACCTGGTCGGCATCAACGGCACCGTGGAGCAGACGACCCTCAGCTACATCATTCGCGATCACGACCGCGCCCGCTTCGAACAGCGCAAGAAGGAGATCGAGCACCTGGTCAACAAGATCAATGCCGAGTTTCCCGGCTGTGCCAAGGTCGAGATCAAGGACCAGTACTACAACATGCGCGAGAAGATCGAGCCTGTGATGCATGTCGTAGAGATTGCCCTGGAGGCCATGCGCGACAGTGGCGTGACGCCCAAGGTGCAGCCCATACGCGGCGGCACGGACGGCGCCCAGCTCAGCTTCAAGGGCCTGCCCTGCCCCAACATCTTCGCCGGTGGGCTCAACTTCCACGGACGCTACGAGTTCGCCCCGGTCCCCTCGCTGTACAAGGCGCAGGAGGTTGTAGTCAACATCTGCAGAATAGTGGCCACTAAGCGCTTGTCATAAAGGCGCATCTGCGGCACTTGTGGAACCTCTCGCAGTAAAGTACACACCCTTCTGTTCGGAACTCCGACACACCACATCTGCAACCTTTCTGACGACCGCTTGAAAGTTACTTTAAAAACGGCATCTACGTTTGAGAAATTGAAAAAGCGCGTGATAGTGATAGCAGGGCCGACTGCCTCGGGCAAGTCGGCCCTTGCCGTGCAGGAGGCCCTGCGGCTCGGCACCGAGGTCATTGGCGCCGACTCGCGGCAGGTCTACCGCGGCATGCCCATTATCACCGCCGTGCCTACCCAGGAGGAGAGGAGGGGAGTGCCCCACCGGCTCGTCGAGACACTCGACCTGCACGACTACTGCTCGGCCGCCACCTGGTGCGACATGGCCCTGGAGGAGATTGCCGGGGTCCTCTCGACCCGTGACGAGGCCGTGGTCTGTGGCGGCTCAATGCTCTATATAGACGCGCTGACACGAGGGCTCGACGACCTCCCGACCGTCCCGGACCACATCCGAGCCGAGACAAAAGCCGAGTACGCCGCGAAAGGCCTGGAGTGGGCGCAGGCAGAGCTGCGGCACCTCGACCCCGAGTATTACGCGCAGGTGGACCTTAAGAATCCCAAGCGGCTGGTGCACGCAATAGAGCTAATCCGCACGGCCGGTCGGCCATACTCGCAGATGCGGCGTGGTGTGCGCGCCGAACGACCATTCGACATGGAGCTGCGGCTGCTGCAGCCCGACCGCCAGGAGCTGTTCGAGCGCATCAACGCACGCACGGAGGCCATGATGGCTGCCGGAGCCCTCGACGAGGCCCGCCGTCTCTATCCGCTGCGCCACCTCAACTCCCTCAACACCGTGGGCGCAAAGGAACTCTTCGCCCACCTCGACGGCCGGATGTCCCTCGACGAGGCCGTGGCTCGCATACAGAAGAACACTCGCGTCTACGCCAAGAAGCAGCTCCTCTGGGTCCGCCATCGGCAAAGTTAGGTGTCCATGCATGAGGGTGTTGCAAAATCCGGCGAATCGTAGGGATACACCCTGGTGCATCCGCTCTACTTTATTGATTATCGGGGCTGCACCAGGGGGCAGCCCTATAATCTGACCGAAATTTTGAATTTTGACACACCCTCATGTCGCTATTGGTGCGAATCCGTGCCAGCTCTGAGGGTAGTCCTGATTTTATGGATTGCTCAGGCGGGCGATGGCGAAGTCGAGGATGGGGTCGCGTCCGGCGGCAAGCTCGGAGTCGGGGGCCGTTATGGTGCAGCCGGGCGTGGGGGCGATGCCGGATTCGATTGAGCGCATCTGCGCGTCGAAGGTGGGTGCCACGCTCATGCGCACGGTCCAGCCTGCGGGCAGGTCGTAGGTGAAGGGCATGCCACCTCCGCCGCCGGTGCGTGCGCCGATTACGGTGACTTGCGGCAGGGTCTTCATGACGGCCACGAAGTCGTTGGCCGCCGAGAAGCAGCTGCGGTTGGTGAGCACGGCCACGGGCTTGGTCCACGCGCCGTAGGGACTCGGCTTGTATTCCACGGCGTAGGGGGCTGAGAAGTCGTGGTGGCCAGGACCGGTCTTGTAGCGGGTGTAGGTGCCGATGATCTTATGGTCGATGAAGTGTCCCACGAGGGTGTGGACGTTGCTGAGGTCGCCCCCGCCGTTGTCCCGGACGTCGATGATGAGCGCCGGACAGTCCTTGAAGTAGGCGAGCAGGGAGGCGATGTTGCCGTCACCCAGGGCGTAGCTGAACGAGGGGTAATAGATGTAGCCGACGCCGGAGGGGAGGATCTTGTAGATCATCCCGCAGACGGTGTGCCAGTCCATGTTGAGGTAGTACTGCTGCACGGTGCGCAGGCTGAAGTCCTGGGGGTAGTCGGACCACCAGCGGCGGTAGTAGCTGACATCGAAGCTGGAGGAGAGGTTGACATGGCCGTCGTGGAGTTCGTCGAGCATGCGGGCCATGACGTCGAACAGGGCACGCGTGGTGCGGGCGGTGTCGGCCTGCGGACGGTAGCGGTCGCCGATGGCCTGCCAGTCTTCGGACACGGAGTCGAAGAAGCAGTAGTGTTCGTCGACCAGGCGCCACAGGCACTCGAAATTGTCGCGGCGCGTGTTGTCGTAGCCGGGGATGTCGTGGCAGGCGGTAAGCAGCATAAGCAATGTACAATGTACAATGTACAATGTGCACAGGCTGCGACGTTTAGGACCTTTCGGAAGCCTATTGTTCATAGTTCCCGATTTTAATGTGCAATGTACAATGACAGCATCGGTTCTGTATCGCGAAGCTGTACATTGTACATTGTCATTGTATATTAATCACTTATCAGTCCTGCACCTTGGCGCGGCGAGCGTCCCAGATGAGGTAGCCGATGATGGCGGCGTAGGCCACGCAGCCGAGAATCTGCTGGAGCTGTACACTTTCGGGGTTCTGGTACTCGAAGCCGCATAGGCGGGTGATGGCGGAGAAGACGCCGAAGAGGGCGCCGCCGGCGATCAGGCCGGATGCGATGAGTGTGCCGCGGTCGCGGCGGGCGTCGTTGACGGCCTTCTTGTCGCTGCTGTTGGAGACGTACCAGGAGACGGCGCCGCCCACGAGCATGGGCACGTTGAGGGGCAGCGGGATGAACATGCCGAGGCAGAAGGCCAGGGCGGGCACGCCGAGCCAGTTGAGCAGCAGGGCCAGTATGGCACCGGTCATGTACAGGATCCAGGGCGTCTCGCCGCCCATCATGAGGGGTTCGATGACGCCGGCCATGGCGTTGGCCTGCGGGGCTACGAGGGCGTTCTCGCCGGTGAAGCCGTAGACCTTGTTGAGCACGAGGATGACGCCGCCCACGGTGGCGGCACTGACGAGGGTGCCGAGGAATTTCCAGGTCTCCTGTTTCTTAGGCGTGGAGCCGAGCCAGTAGCCGATCTTGAGGTCGGTGACGAATCCGCCTGCCATGGACAGGGCCGTGCAGACGACGCCGCCGATCACCATGGAGGCCACGATGCCGCTGGTGCCCTCCAGGCCGATGGCCACGAAGATGGCCGAGGCGATGATGAGCGTCATCAGGGTCATGCCGCTCACGGGGTTCGAGCCCACGATGGCGATGGCGTTGGCGGCCACGGTGGTGAACAGGAAGGCGATGACGACTACCACCAGCCAGGCCACGGCGGCCTGCCAGAAGGTGTGGATGACGCCGAACCAGAAGAACAGAAGCACGGCCACCAGGGCGATGGCGATGAAGTAGACGATCTTCTTCATGCTCAGGTCGGTTTGCCAGCGCACGTTCTTGACGGCGCCGGCGTTGCCCTTGAGTTCCTTGCCGGCCAGGCCTACGGCGGCCACGATGATGCCCCAGCTCTTGATGATGCCGATGAGTCCGGCCATGGCGATGCCGCCGATGCCGATTTTGCGGGCATATTCGCTGAAGATCCATTCGGGTGCCTGAGAGGCGATCTCAGGTGAGCCGTAGGTGCCCATCAGGGGCACTACCACCCACCAGATGAAGGCGGACCCGGCGAAGATTACGAAGGCGTATTTGAGGCCCACTATGTAGCCCAGGCCGAGCAGGGCGGCGCCGGTGTTGCAGCTGAAGACGAGCTTGGTCTTCTCGGCGATGGCCGTGCCCCAGGCAGAGGCGGTGCTGGTGATGGTCTCGGCCCACCAGCCGAAAGTGGCCACGATGTAATCGTAGATGCCGCCGATGAGCGAGGCCAGGATGAGGGTGCGGGCCTGGGAGTTGTCGCCCTTGGCGGCAGCGGCCTCCGACGACACCAGCACCTGCGTGGTGGCCGTGGCCTCCGGGAACGGGTATTTGCCGTGCATGTCCTTGACGAAGTAGCGGCGGAAGGGAATGAAGAACAGGATCCCCAGGATGCCGCCCAGCAGCGAGCTAAGGAAGATCTGGTAGAAGTGCACCATGATGTCGGGGTAGGTGCCTTGCAGGATGTAGAGTGCCGGGAGGGTGAAGATGGCGCCGGCCACGATCACGCCCGAGCAGGCGCCGATGCTCTGGATGATGACGTTCTGCCCCATGGCGTTCTTCTTGCCGAGCATATTGCTCAGGCCCACGGCGATGATGGCGATGGGGATGGCGGCCTCGAATACCTGGCCCACCTTGAGGCCCAGGTAGGCGGCAGCCGCCGAGAAGATGATGGCCATCACCAGGCCGGTGATGACGGAGTAGGGAGTGACCTCCTTCTGGTCGTGCGCCGGGTTCATCACGGGCACATACTGCTCGTCGGCGCCCAGCTCGCGGAACGCGTTCTCGGGCAGGCCGGTGCCGGTGGTGAAGTTCTCGCCCGAGTCGTCGGGCAGAACCACGCCCGCATCGGGCTGTAAGTTCTCTTGATTCTCGCTCATAGTGTATCTTAGGTTATTTCGGTTCCAGGGATAGGCACGGCCGCCGGGGCATGCCAATTGCAAAGTTAGTGAAAAATTTACTAACTTTGCCAAACATGAGCCGGAAAATTATAGAAGTGCACGACGTGGAAGCCGGGGAACTGGCTCCGTACAGCCGCCTGACGGAGGCGCAACTGCGTTCGCAGCAGGGACTTTTCATCGCCGAGAGTCCCAAGGTGATACTGTCGGCGATGGAGGCCGGGCTGCGGCCCGTGTCGCTGCTGTGCGAGAGGCGCCACATTTCCGGCGACGCCGCACCTATATTAAAAATGTGTCCCGAGCTGACAGTCTACACGGGCGAACGGGAGGTGTTGAAGACGCTGACGGGCTACACGCTCACTCGCGGGGTGCTTTGTGCTTTCGCCCGTCCGAAGCTGCCCACGGTGGAGCAGGTCTGCGCAGGGGCGAGGAGGGTGGCCGTCATCGATGCCGTGTGCGACACCACCAACATCGGCGCCATCTTCCGCTCTGCCGCCGCGCTGGGCGTGGACGGCATACTGCTCACGCCCGAGAGCTGCGACCCGCTTAACCGCCGGGCCGTGCGCGTGAGCATGGGCACCGTCTTCAAGGTGGCGTGGACATGGCTCGACCGACCCGTATCGGCGCTGCGCGAGCTGGGTCTGAAGATGGTGGCGCTGGCGCTTAACGACGACAGTGTGGCCATCGACGACCCCGGGCTGAACGCCGAGCCGCGCCTGGCGCTGGTGCTCGGCACCGAGGGCGACGGCCTCTCGCGCCGCGTCATCGCCGAGGCCGACTATGTGGCCCGCATCCCGATGATGCACGGCGTCGATTCCCTTAACGTGGCGGCTGCCTCGGCGGTCGCCTTCTGGCAACTTCGCGCGCGCCCATGACACCGCAGCTCATCTTCTTGCTCTGCGATGACACACCGCTTTCGCGCGCCATCGTCTGCGCCTCCGCTCCGGGAGGACTGCTGCTCGACCATGTCGGCATTCTCGACACGGAGACCAATACGGTCATCGAGGCTAACGCCAAGCATGGCGTTGTGGAGACTTCCCTTTCCGACTTCCTCGCCCGTGCCCCGAAGCTGAAAGGGGATCCGGGCTACCGGCTGCGGCGCATCCCGCCGTACGTGCCGATGGACTATGCCGCGGCCATACGCCGGGCACGCTCATTCCTCGGCTGGGAGTACAACGACCGGTTTGTCCCCACTACCGGGGCCCTGTATTGCTCGGAGCTGGTGCAGCGTAGCTTCCTGCTGCCGACGGGACTCCCATACTTTCGGTCCATCTCCCTCAACTTCCACTGTTCCGATCCGAGGGCCGATGCTTTCTGGAAGGGACACTACGCGTCCATGCAGATGTCTATACCGCAGGGAGAACCGGGCACTTCCCCGACCTCCATATACGCCCAGACGATACGAATAGACTAATGACGAAATAACTAATCTGTTACGATTAAACGATTTTAAGATTAGACGCAGCTCAAAATTCGTTCAATCGTCCGCTTACCAGACGGCGCCGATGGAGATGGTGTGGATGCGGCCAGTGGGGGTGGGGCTGACGGAGATGCCGCGGTAGGTGCAGGCGAAGGCGCCCGTCTCGTCGATGGCCACCCCGTGCAGTTCGTACAGCGGCGCGAGGCGGTCGCCGACGGCGAAGAAGTGTCCGTCGACGTCGATCTTGATAGTCGGTGCTTCCACGGTTAGGAACACGATATTCCCCTGTTCGTCGCCCAGGGCCGTCATGACGCGCTGCTTGCCCAGGTAGAACGTGGCCGTGAGCAGTGCTTCCTCCTCCATCTCGTCGATTTCCGTCTCGAGCTTCTTGCGATCGTAGAGGCCGTGGATATGGTCGGGCAGCCCCTTGAGCGACGCGCCGAGACGCACCTCGCCGACGCCGTTGGAGTTCAACACCGGGCCGACCCACTGCGGTTCCGGCTCCGCGGCTTCTCCCGGCAGGCTGTCCGGCTCGATGGTGAGGATGGCGGAATCGTCGAGCAGGATAGTATCCGGTTGCGCCATCTCGGAATCCACGGTGGTGGGCTGTTTTATGGTCTGTTCAGTCGGCACATAGCTGTCCTTGCGATATTCGCTTTCGCTGACAAGTGCCAGACGCTGAGTGAGGTCGTAGTGGTCAAAGGCGCCTTCGGGAACGGTTACGCCGTCGGTGCTTATGGCGAAGGGCACTTGCAGCCGCACGGCACGTGCCTTGGCGTCGTACCAGCCCCTGGCCTTGGCCACCGGCTCGCCGTCGTCGTCGAGGAAGCAGAAGTATGCCTTGCCGCCGACGGGCGCCTTGTCCATCGGCACACGGATTTCGACCGTGGTGACGGTGCCGGGGCTGACGGCGGCAATCTCGCCTCCGTTCACCTTCAGGCCGCTGGCAGGCGACGCCACTACTGAAACTTTGCGGCCCAGCAGAGATTTCGACTCGCGGGTGACGTTGTTCTCCAAGGACTTAACCGACTGCATGAAGCTGTGCATGGCCTGTGCCGCCTCCTGGTCGTCGGCAGAGCCGGAGGCCAGCAGCGCCTCCAGGTCACGCTGCTGCGAGGCCGTCTGCTCGTACATTTCGGGCAGGCCGCCGAAAATGCCCCGCCGCTCGCTCATGCACGAGCTCAGGAACATCCCCAGGGCGAATATGGCGCACAGCGAAGCGCGTTTCATAGTATTATAATAATGTGTCCGCTTGGATGCAATGACAGCCGGACGCAGGCGCAGGCTTGCATCGCATTCTGTCTCTTCCTCGCAGTTCTCGGTCATAGCTGTTGTTTCCGGGCGCAAAATTACACATTTTCCTCCGAATGTGCACGGTGCTTCGATATTATAACACACGGGTTACCGAAATTTCTTTGGCAAAAGTGATTTTTTCACCCCGGAGATTTGGTGGATTCTCGGCAAATTGCTAAATTTGCAGCCGGAATACCCCGTTAGCTCCTCTCCCCCGCATGAATATTTGTCGGCGACATACCACTAACTGACCATGGAAAGCAAGGCACGCCCCCACATACTGCTCATCTATACCGGTGGCACCATCGGCATGATCGAGAATCCCGAGACTAAATCGCTCGAGCCCTTCGACTTCGACCATCTCATAGACAATGTGCCGAAGATACGGATGCTCGACTATGACATCGACAACATCCAGTTCGACTGTCCCATCGACTCGTCTACGATCACGCCCGACCACTGGCGCCGCATCGCCGAGATCATCCGCGACCGCTACGACCGTTACGACGGCTTCGTGATCCTGCACGGCACCGACACCATGGCGTATACTGCCTCGGCGCTCAGCTTCATGCTCGAGAACCTGGAGAAGCCCGTCATCATCACCGGCTCGCAGCTGCCCATCGGCGAGGTGCGTACCGACGGCGAGGAGAACCTCATCACCGCCCTGCAGGTGGCTGCCGCTCGATGTGATAACGGCCTGCCGCGCATACGCGAGGTCGCAATCCTCTTCGAGAGCTATCTGTGGCGCGGCAACCGCTCCACCAAGCACAGCGCCGACCACTTCAACGCCTTCAAGTCCAACAACTACCAGGAGCTGGCCAAGATTGGCATGGGCATCCACTTCAACACCGACGCCCTGTGGAAGAAGCGTGCCGACGGTCCTTTCCGGGTGCACACGGAAATGGACCCGTCGGTGCTGAGCATCGACCTCTTCCCCGGCATGCGTCCCGAACTGCTCAACTACCTGCTGGAAGCGCCCGGCGTGCGCGGCATCGTGCTACGCACCTACGGCTCCGGCAACGCCCCCATCGACCCCTGGTTCATCAACGCCATCCGCAAGGCCACCGACAGTGGCAAGGTGATAGTCAACGTCACCCAGTGCTCGAGCGGCAGTGTGCACCAGGAGCGCTACCTGACGGGCTTGCGCCTCCAGAACGCCGGCGTCATCTCCGGCCACGACCTCACCCCCGAGGCCGCCATCACCAAGCTCATGTACCTCTTCGGCCAGGGCCTCACCTCCCGCGAAGTCGCCGCCAGCATGGAGCAGCCCATCCGCGGCGAAATGACCGAATAGCTTCCCGTCCGCCAAGCCCCCCTACAGCCCCGTCCACATAAACAGATGGCCTCCGGCCCGGTGTAGCACCCTGGAACACCGGGCATGGTTCTGTGTCACTACATAAATTATGAGTGAAAGACGAAATCGCCATCCACGGGATGGGCGTGGAGGCGATTGGGCTTTGGAGGAAGGAAGGGTCAGGAGTGGAGGATGGCGGTGATGCGGCGGATGGCGGCGAGGAAGGCGTCGACTTCGGCTGCGGTGTTGTAGACGGCGAAGGAGGCGCGTACGGTGCCGGTAATGCCGAGGCGCTCCATAAGGGGCTGGGCACAGTGGTGACCGGTGCGCACCGCCACACCCATCTGGTCCAGCAGGACGCCGACGTCGTAGGGGTGCTGGCCGTCGACCAGGAAGCTGAGCACGGGACCTTTGTGATCGGAGGTGCCGTAGATGGTGATGTGGCCGATGTCGCGCAGGGCCGCCTCGGCGCGGCGCAGCAGGGAGATTTCGTGCTCCTCCATCTCCTTGAGGCCGACGCGGTCGATGAAGTCGAGGGCCTGGCTGAGGGCGGCGATGTCGATGAAGTCAGGGGTGCCGGCCTCGAACTTGAAGGGCAGTTCGGCGAAGGTGGTGCCGGAGAAGCTGACGTGGTCTATCATCTCGCCGCCGCCCTGGTAGGGGGGCATCTCCTGGAGCCATTTCTTCTTGCCGTACAGCACACCGATGCCGCAGGGTCCGTACATCTTATGGCTGGAGAAGGCGTAGAAGTCGGCGTCGAGGTCGCGTACGTCGATGCGCAGGTGGGGTGCTGCCTGAGCACCGTCGATGAGCACTGGCACGCCCTTGGAGTGGGCGTATGCAATCATCTCCTTGACGGGGTTGATTGTGCCGAGCACGTTGGAGACGTGACAGAAGGAGGCGAAGACGGTTCGGTCGTTGAAGAGGCTGCGGTACTGGCCGAGACGCAGCTCGCCGCAGTCGTCGATGTCGACGACGCGCAGCCTGATTCCGGTACGGGCCTGCAGGAGCTGCCACGGCACTATGTTGGCGTGGTGCTCCATGACGGTGAGGATTACTTCGTCGCCCTCTTTGAAACGTGAGCCGAAGCTGCTGGCCACGAGATTGATGGCCTCGGTGGTGCCTCGGGTGAAGATTACCTCGCAGTCTTCGGCGGCGTTGATGAACTCGCGCAGGCGGTTGCGGGTGTGCTCCTGACGGTCGGTGGCGAGCTGCGACAGGGTGTGCACGCCACGGTGCACATTGGCCTTGACGTGGTCGTAGCCGCTGATGATGCTGTCGACCACGCAGCGGGGCGTCTGGCTGGTGGCAGTGTTGTCGAGATAGACGAGCGGACGGCCGTGCACTTTCTCACCGAGTATCGGGAACTCCCGCCGCAGAGCTTCTATATCCATGTTATTCAATTAGTAATGAACAATGAACCATGAACAATAAGCTTCGCGCTCACCGGTGCGTCGCTGTTATTGTTCATGGATCATTGTTAATTGTTCATTTGCTTGGGCATTGGGCGGCGCAGGAGGCGCATGCGGAGGGGGCGCCGGTGAAACGGCGTTCCACGAGCATGTGCAGGCGCTCCTGCAGGCCGGGGATGGTGACGGAATCGATGATGTCGGCCATGAAGGCCTGCTTGAGGAGCAGGCGTGCGGTGAGGTCGTCGATGCCTCGGGTGCGCATATAGAAGAGCTGCATGGCGTCGAGCTGGCCGGTGGCCGAGCCGTGGGAGCATTTCACGTCGTCGTTGTAGATCTCAAGCTGGGGCTTGGAGTAGATGCGGGCATCGCTGGAGCCGAGCAGGTTGCGGTTGCTCTGGTAGGAGTCGGTGTGATGGGCGCCGGGGCGCACCAGGATCCTGCCGGCGAAGGAGCAGCGCGAGCGGTCGTCGGCCGAGTACTTGTAGAGCTCGTTGGAGCGGCAACGGGGTACATTGTGGTCGATGAGGGTGAGCGTGTCGATGCGGCGGTCGTCGTCGGCGATGCCCATGCCTAATAGGTGTGTCTCGCAGTTCTCGCCGTCGAGAGAGAGGCGGAACTCGTTGCGGGTCAGGCCGTTGTAGAGCGTCATGCCGTTGACTAGCAGGCGGCTGTCGGCCTCCTGGCTGGCATATAGGGTGCTGAGGCGGTGAGTGCGCGGAGTGCTTTCTTCCAGGTCGTAGAGGTCGAAGCGTGCGCCGCGGCCGAGGATGATTTCCACGGTCTGGAGGGCGAGGAAGTCGACGTCGTCGGACTGGGTGTGGTCGCAGGCGAGCATTTGGGCCTCGGCCTGGTCTTCGAGCACGATGAGCAGTCGGCGCACGGCCATCAGGGGGGCGCCGGCCGACAACAGGTTGACGAGCTGTAGGGGCTTGGTTAGTTTCGTTCCCTTGGGGAGATAGACGAGCAAGCCGTCCTGGCAGAGCAGGGTGTCGAGTGCCACGAGGGGGTTGCGCATATCGGCGACCTTGCCGTAGAACTTAGCCACGAGTTCGGGGTCGGCCTGCGTTAGGGAGCCGACGTACGCGCCTTCGGGTAGGTCGCAGAGGGCCCGCTCGGAGCGGCCGAAGATGTCGTTGACGAGGAAGACGAGGTCCGTGCTGATGCTGGGGACGTCGCAGCGAAAAGCGGCGGCGGGATTGGCGTCGAGCGGCACGCGCGCCAGGTTGACGCCGTAGTCTGGGGCGAGGAGGGCCTGCAGGTCGGTCAGGCGGTAGTCCTCGCTACCGAGGCGCGGCAGGCCGTCGCGCTCATAGCCACGCAGCACATCGAGGGCCTCTGCTCGCCGGGCGTTGAGCGGGGCGGAAGCATGGCCGTCGATCAGTTCGCGGTTGTCGGCGTAGAGATCGAGGTATTGGGTCAGGGCGTTGCTCATTGCTCATCTTCCTTAATCCAGTCGTAGCCGCGCTCCTCGAGCTCGAGGGCCAGCTCCGGTCCGCCGGTGCGCACGATGCGGCCCTTATATAAGATGTGTACGAAGTCGGGCTTGATGTAGTCGAGCAGGCGCTGGTAGTGGGTGATGACGATGGTGGCGTTGTCGGCCGACTTGAGCTTGTTGACGCCTCCGGCCACGATGCGCAGGGCGTCGATGTCGAGGCCGGAGTCGGTCTCGTCGAGGATGCTGAGCCTGGGCTCGAGCACTGCCATCTGGAAGATTTCGTTGCGCTTCTTCTCTCCGCCGGAGAAACCCTCGTTGACGGAGCGGGAGGCGAGCTTGTTGCTGAGGTCGACGACGGCGCGCTTCTCGCGCATGAGCTTGAGGAACTCGGTGGCGGACATCGGCTCCAGTCCCAGGTACTTGCGCTTGGCGTTGACAGCGGCGCGCATGAAGTTGACCATGCTCACGCCGGGAATCTCGACGGGATACTGGAAGCCGAGGAAGAGGCCGAGGTGGCTGCGTTCCTCGGGGGACAGGTCGAGCAGGTCGTGGCCCATGAAGGTGGCTTCGCCCCCTTCTACCTTATAGGCGGGGTTGCCGGACAGCACCATCGACAGGGTGGACTTGCCGGAGCCGTTGGGGCCCATGATGGCATGCACCTCGCCGGCCTTGATTTCCAGGTCGATGCCGCGCAGTATCTCTTTGCCGCCAATGGAGGCGCGCAGGTCTTTTACTTTAAGTATTTCAGAACTCATATTTTATACACGCACGCGTGCGTGTGTCTTAGCGTGTGTTCTTATTCAACATTCGGGCGGCGGCTATGGTTGCGGTCGAACTGACGCGCCTCCATAAGCTGCACCTGGTATGCGAGGTCTTCGCAGTCTGGCATGCCGACAAGGGCTGGTGCCAGTGTCATGACTCCGGTGGCGATGTTTCCATCGCTGTGGTGCACGGCCGTCATCAGCGGCGAGGCATGGTCACGCCCTATCAGCACGTTGAAGAATATGCTCAACAGCATGGCCGTCTTGAAGATGCCCCACACGGCTCCGGCAATCTTGTTGAGCGGACCGCTGCCCATGGGGCGGACGATGACGCGCAACGCCGGGGAGAGCATGCTCAGGAGCAGATAGAGGGTGCCGTACAGCAGGGCGAGAGCCCAGGCGTCGGGCAGGTACATCGGCAGCGGGGGTATGCCGGCCGTGGAAGGCCATGCCTGCGCCACCCAGGCCGCGGTGTCGGGCCAGAGGATGGCGGCGGCGCAGAAGCCGAAGATGGCGCCGAGCAGCGAGCCGAGCTGGCCCGTGATGCCTCGCCGTATGCCGATGAGGCATCCGGCGGCCAGGGCCACCACCGTCAGCAGCTGGTACAGCACCTCCATGGCGCCTCCTTACTTTGACCGGGGCGCCTTCTTCCCTGCCTGCTTGTCCTCTTCGGGGAAGCGGTTGGGGAAGGTCCAGTGCTGTCGCGGACGGCACATGGCGTAGATGACCAGGCCCACGCCGAGCAGGATGAAGGGGATGCTGAGCAGCTGTCCCTGGTCGATGCCGTACTGGGCACGCATGGCCAGCTCCCACGGCTCCTGCACGTTCTTGATGTACTCTATCAGGAAGCGAGGCAGGAAGATGCCGATGAAGAAGACGCCGGTGATGAGCCAGGGGCGTTCCTCGCAGTTCTTTTTCCAGTACATCCACATGAGCAGGGCGAAGAGTGCGAAATAGCACAGCGCCTCGTAGATCTGTGTGGGATGCGCGGGCATGGTCTCGCCGGCACGCACGAACACGAAGCCCCAGGGCAGGTCGGTGTAGCCGCCGTAGATCTCGCTGTTCATAAGGTTGCCCAGGCGTATGAGGCCACCCACCAGGGCGATGGGGATGACGAGCTTGTCGAACGTCCACGACGCCGGCTTCTTTGTCACCAGCCAGGAGAAGATGAAGACGGCGATGATGTTGCCGATGGTGCCTCCGTGGCTTGCCAGGCCGCCGTTCCAGATCTTGAGGATTTCTCCGGGATGGGCGCGGTAGTAGGGCCAGTCGTAGAAGAAGACGTGTCCGAGGCGGGAACCCACCACGGTGGCGATCATGACGTAAAGCAGCAGGATGCCGAGCCATTTCTCGGGCGCGCCTTCGTGGCGGAACATCCGCTCGACAATCTTGTAGCCGAGCAGGAAGCCCACGATGAAGGCCAGGCTGTACCAGCGCACGGCCACCGGGCCGAGCGAGATTAATACGGGGTCGGCGTCCCAAGTAATGAAACTCAGCATTAGTTGTGATTTTTAATGAACAATGAATAATGAACAATAACAACGACGCACCGGTGAGCGCGAAGCTTATTGTTCATTATTCATTTCAAAAGTTAGAGTTTGCCTACGATGTCAGCCGTATCCTCGGCAATGACCAGCTCCTCGTCGGTGGGGATGACCACGACCTTGACCTTGGAGCCGGGCTTGGTGATCTCCACTTCCTTGCCGCGGCAGTCGTTGGCCTGGGCGTCGAAGTCGATGCCCAGGAAGGCGAGCTGGCGGCAGAGCACTTCGCGGGTGCTGATCTGATTCTCGCCGACGCCGCCCGTGAAGACGATGATGTCGACGCCGCCGAGCACTGCCGTGTAGGCGCCGATGTACTTCAGTATGCGGTATTCGTACATGTCCATGGCGAGCTTGGCACGCTCGTCGCCGGCAGCGATGCCTTTCTCGATGTCGCGCATGTCGGAGCTGATGCCGGAGATGCCGAGCACGCCGCTCTGCTTGTTGATCAGCTTGAGCATATCGTCGGGAGTCATGTTCTCCTGCTTGGCCAGGTAGACGAGTGCGCCGGGATCGACGTCGCCCACGCGGGTGCCCATCATCAGACCCTCGGTGGGGGTCAGGCCCATGGAGGTGTCGACGCTCTTGCCGCCGTC
>UQLL01000029.1 GCA_900541835.1 uncultured Porphyromonadaceae bacterium | reverse complement strand
AAAAGGCGTTCTTCCGTGAAATCGCTAATTTTGCACTTGCCAGTTGAGAGTAGGTAAAAAGAGGAATCGGCAGCTCCCCCAAAAAAGTTAATACTAATTTTTCAGTTCCCGAACTAATTTTTAATTTTGTCAGTTTTTTGGAAAGAGAACGGAATTATTATGTACGGGACTTTGAATTATAAGGGAGTGGCCTGTGTGATGGGGCGCCTGGTGGGCGTGGAGGGCCTGCTTCTGTGCGTGCCGTTGTCGGTGGCTGTAGCCGGCGGCGAATCCGACTGGCCCGGATTCGCCGTGGCCTGCGTGTCGGCCCTGGGCATATACGGCGTCACCGAGCTGTGCACCAGGCGCGTGAAACTGTGCATAAAGGCCCGCGAGGGATTCGCGCTCACGGCCCTCGTCTGGGTCATCTTCGGACTCATCGGGCTCATCCCGCTGGTGATGGGCGACCACGCCCTCGGCTTCACCGACGCCCTGTTCGAGACCATCTCCGGCTTCACCACCACCGGCGCCAGCGTCTACCCGGACGTCGGAGCGCTCAGCCGCAGCATCCTGCTCTGGCGCGCCATCATGCAGTGGATAGGCGGCTTGGGAATCATCTTCTTCATGCTCGCGGCCATCCCGGCTCTCAACCGCGACGACGGCATCTCCATGTTCCACGCCGAGGCCACCGGCATATACCACACCAAGCTCCACCCGCGCATCCGCCAGACCGTGCTGTCGCTCTGGTACGTCTACTCCGGGCTCACCCTGTGCTGCATCCTGCTGCTGTGGGCCGGGCCGATGTCGCTGTTCGACGCCGTCTGCCAGACCTTCGCGGCCATATCCACCGGCGGCTTCACCACCCACACCGAGGGCCTCGCCTACTGGAACTCCGAATACGTGGACTGGGTGCTTACGGCCTTCATGACCGTTGGCGGCGTCAACTTCATGCTTCTCTACGGCGTGCTCCACGGGCGCATGAAAGACCTGGCCGCGAATGCAGTGGCACGCACCTACTTCGCCGTCATAGCAGTCTTCTGGGGCCTCATGGCCCTGGGCCGGTGGCTGCAAGGGGGCATCGAGCCAACCTTCCGCGACCTCGGCCTGAGCACCCTGACGCACACCGTGTCGGCCATCACCTCCACCGGCTTCACCGTGCAGGGGGCCGAGGCGTGGGGACCTGCCGCCATGTTCCTTACCGTCTTGCTCATGATTGCCGGCTCGTGCTCCGGCTCCACCGCCGGCGGAGTCAAGATCGACCGTCTCATGGCCCTGTGGTCGAACCTGCGCAATAACCTGCTGCGCACCATCCACCCGCACCGGGCATTCGCCGTGCGCATAGGCCCAGAGGCCATGAAGGCACCGGTCATGCACCGCATCGCCGCCTTCTTCACCATCTACGCCTTATTGATAATCCTCACCACCCTTGTGGCCGTCTTCTGCGGCTACGGCTTCGCCGACTCCGTGTTTCTGTCCGCCTCCGCCTTGGGCTGCAACGGCCTCGGCTACGGCGTCACCGGCGCCAGTGGCGGCTTCGGCCTGCTCGCCCCGGGCCTCAAGTACGTCATGATGTTCGATATGCTTGCCGGCCGTCTGGAGCTCTTCGCCTTCCTGGCGCTCCTCCTCCCCGCCTTCTGGCGCAAATAGTCCCCCTCCCCGCCGACCACCACTCCACCCTCAAGCTCCTCCGCCACTTGCCACTTTGATTTGGTGAAATGCAAGCCGTCAATGAGTCGTAAGGGAAGCCAAACGACTCTCGTTAAGAATACTGTTCGGGGATTAGGAGGGGGCGGGAGTGCGGCGACGCTGGCGGCGGCCGATGACGAGGTTGCGGCTGTAGGCGACCAGGCCGACGCTCTGGCCGACAATCAGGACGGGATCGGCGCGGAAGATGGCGTAGGAACAGATGGTCAGGGAGCCTATCAGGGATATCCACCAGAAGCCTGCGGGGAGCACGCTCCGGCCCAGGCGCACGGAGTAGAACCACTGGTAGATGAAGCGGAGGGTGAAGATGACCTGTCCGGCGGAGCCGTAGAGCAGCAGCCAAAAGGGGATGTCGGGGTTGGCGAAGAAGCGGCGGTAGGCAGCCTGGGCGTCGCCGGCAACGGGGATGCACAGTGCTATAGGCAAGATGCACAGCAGGATGCGTGTCCAGGCGGGTACCTTGACCAGGGCGCCCTTGATGCGCAGGTTCCACAGGTAGATGTAGTAGGAGAAGAGCTGGCCGAGGATGATGGCGAAGTCTGAGCGGAGCCATCCGTACAGGCACAGCAGGATGGAGGCGAGCAGCGACAGCACCCAGAACAGTGTGGGGCTGAGCACGCGCCGCGCCCGCTCGGAGAGTATCCACTGCACGAGCATGCGCGCCGAGAACAGGCCCTGCGCCAGGAAGCCGATGAGCGTTACTACGATGGACGGCATGATTAATAATTAAAAATTTGAGCTGCGTGCCAATCGAGAAAGGACCTTTGGGTGTCGCTGTAATAATTTTTAATTGACTTTAAGGTTGTTGTCGGCTATGTGGTTGTCGATTAGGCGCTTTCGCATCCAGCGGTAGGCGAAGCAGTCGAGGAAAGGGCCTTTGAGGCGGTTCCAGAGGTGGTACTTGCTGACTCCGGCGGTGCGGGGGAAGTGGCGCACGGGCACCTGCTTTACCCTGGCGCCGTAGAGGAGGCCGAGGGCAGGCAGGAAGCGGTGCATGCCGGTGAACATTGGCAGCTTCTGTGCCAGCGGGGTGGCGATGACCTTGAGGGGGCAGCCGGTGTCCTGCACGCCGTCGCCGGTCATGCGGCGGCGGAAGCCGTTGGCGATCTTGGACTGGAGCTTCTTGAAGCCGGTGTCGCGTCGGTCGGCGCGGATGCCGATCACCATGTCGTGATCGCGTGTGTGTTCAAGCAGCAGGGGAAAATCCTCGGGAGCTGTCTGGAGGTCGGCGTCGATGTATCCGACCCAGGGGGACTCGGCGAGGTCGAAGCCGGCCTTGAGGGCGGCGCTGAGGCCGGAGTTGTGGCCGAGGGCGGCGTAGAGGAAGGCATCGTGGCGGGCGCAGGCCTCCTTGAGGCGGGGCAGCGAGGCGTCGGTGGAGCCGTCGTTGACGAACAGCACGCAGGTACGCACGGGGGCCGTGGGAAGCCAGGCGGCGAAGCGCCGCTCCAGAGCGGCGATGTTGTCTTCCTCGTTGTACAGGGGCACTATGACGGTGAAATCGTAGTTGGCGGTGGCGTTCATTTCCTTGTCTTGAGCAGGGTGAGGTGGTAGATGAAGTCGGACGAGTATCGGCGCGTACCCTTGGGGCGGCGGTTGTCGTCGTACAGGCCGATGGAGACGGTGTCGACGCTCCGGAGGTAGTCGCTGGGGAGCTCGGCGGCGGCGCCGCGGTGGGTGAGCACGACGGCCGGCAGTGGCAGGCGGCTCAACGTGGAGTCGTTGTAGTCGAGCGGCCGAATGTCGCGCCTGGCGGCGTAGATAATCTCGTGTCGCAGGCCGTCGGCCTTGTTATAGTAGAAGGGGACTCCCTGTAGGTCGGGGCGGTCGGCGGCGATGCGGATAGAGTGCATGTGCTCGTTGTTGATGAGGGGACGGATGGCGGGCAGGCCGATCCCCTCGGCCATGACGAACAGTGCCGCCACGCCCCACACCATGCCGCCGGGCTGGAGGCGGATGGCGGCGACGGCCATGCTCACGGCAACCACGCCGCTGACGATGCACATTATTATGAGGGCCATGAGCTGCATGTTCCCTTCGCGGAAGCAGAAATACCAGGCCAGCACTGGCAGGGCGGCGGTGACGACGGCCAGAGCCCAGGCGTTGATGCGGTAGAGCACCTTGTCCGACTTGGCGGAGCGGCTGGGGAGCCTGAACTCCTCGATCCAGCGGTAGACGAGCTGGCCCATTACCAGGGAGGCGGGGATGAGCACGGGCAGCACGTAGCGCATCTTCTTCTCCGGGAGAAGAGAGAGCAAAACCAGCGAGAAGAACATCCAGAGCAGTGGCATGTAGAAGGCGCGGCCGAGGCGATTGCGACGCACCAGGCTGAGCACTATGGCTGTGATCAGGAGCAGGGCCCAGATGCCGGCCTCGAGGTAGAAGCGGTGGTAGTACCACCAGGGGCGGACGTTGTGGTTCACCCATGCGCCGCTCTCCTGTGCGGCCACGGCCTGAAGCTCGTGCTTGTGACAGAGGTAGATGTAGGCGTACCACCAGCAGCCGGAGGCGAGGGCGACGACGACCATCAGCAACAGACCTCCCCACTTGCCGCGCATGGTCATGCGGCGCGTGCAGAGCATGCCCAGCAGCCACGGCAACAACAGAGCGTACAGGCTCACGGGACCCTTGCTCATGATGCTGAGACCGGTGAAGAGGCCGGCCAAGGCGAAGGCTCGCGTCTGGCGCCCCTTGCCGGTCAGCGCCCGTGCCAGGTAGTATATGCCGCCCATCATGAAAGCGTGGCAGTAGATGTCCCAGGAGGCCGTCCGTCCCATCAGCACGACGCTGTAGCAGGTCAATAAGAGCAGCGTGGGCCATAGGGGGTCGATGCGCACGACCCTGGCGGCGAAGAGGTATACGAAGATGGTGAGCAGGATTCCGGCGGCTCCGGCGGCACAGCGCTGGGCGGCGACGTCGTCTGGGCTTACGGACTCGATGGCGGCGGCGATCCAGGTAGGCAGGGGCGGCTTGGCCAGGCGCAGGTCGCCGTTGAGGGTGGGCACCAGGTATTCGTGGCTCTCCGTCATCTCGCGGGCCGTGATGAGGTTGCGGCTCTCCATGATGTCGGGCACGAATACGTCGTTGTTGACGAAGAAGGTGAAGAAGCAGACGATGGCCAGCAGGGTCAGGCGCACATAGCGCACGGCGCCGGCGGGCGCACGCCATTCCCTGTCGTCGCTTGAGTAATTGCCTTGCATTTCTGTCGGAGTTGGTTCAGCCTGCAAAGTTAGCGAAAAAAGTTGAGAGAGAGACACATATCGGCGTGCCGACTTTCAGAATGGCGCGAATTAAATTTGCACACTTCACTCTTGCTATGCTGCAATGGTCGACCAAGAGATTTGCAAGTTAATCCATTATGTCACCAAGAGCACTGAACGAACCAAAAATAAAAGGTGTGTCAGTGACCGCTCCATGGCTTTCACCTACCTGTCGGGAGCCTGCCAGAAGGTGTCGTAGTCGGTGGTGTAGACGTCGGAGTTCGGGGCCGCCTGGCGCATCCCCTCCGGAATCAGCACCACGTAGGTGGGACGCATGGCGCCGCGGCCCTCGGGACGAGGACAGTTGTGGGCGACGGCCTCGATGTAGTACAGGTTCTTGGCCATATAGCGGTCCAGGTAGTCCTCCTTGGTCTGCGCCGCCTCATGGTTCCAGTTGGCGTCGGGGTTGAGCACCAGAGGCTTGTCCGTGCGCAGGCGCTCGCGCACCTCGCCGGGATGGAGCATCAGGCCGTTCTCGTCCGTCACGTAGGCGGCGAAAGTCGGGTCGACCCACACCCACTTCCGCAGCGAGTCGGACCAGGCCACACAGATCACGTGGCAGTCAGAATCGAAGTCGTAGAGCTTGGGCTGGCAGGTGAGGTAGCGGGCCGGGATTCCCTCGGCCAGGAGCGCCTCGGTGAGCATGATGGCCATCATGCGGCAGTTCACGCCCCGCCGCTCGCTGCGGCACAGCTCGTACATGTCGATGAGCGTCTGCGAGCGCGGGTTGTCCGACGAGCCGTCGTGCCGCACCAGGTCGTGAACCCAGCAGAGCAGGTTGCGGATGCGAGAGATGTCGTCGCCGGTGCCGGCCACACTGTCGAGGTTGAAATACTCGCGGTCGAGGGCCAGCAGCGAATCGGATGGGGCGGCGTAGGTCCAGCTAACCTGCACCGTGTCGGGGGCATACGGCGGGGCCGACTTGAGCAGGTCGAGCTTGGTCATGGCCATGTCGCGCCGTATGGGGAGCACCTCCGGGCCCAGGTCGGCAGCGAAGCTGCGGTCGCCCAGCGCCTGCGCCAGGGTGTCAGACTCCGCGAAGTTATCGCTCTCTATGGCGCGCAGGAAGTTGACCGACGGCTTGGTGAGCGCCCGCCGCTTATAGGCCAGGAGTGCCTCGGCCTGCCGGCGCATCTCCGGGTCGGCGGCAACCTGCGCGGGCGTGGCGGTGCGGAAGCAGGCCGTGTCGCCGTAGAGCACCATGCCCCCTTGAGTATACCCCTTCAGCTTGGGGCAGTCCACCGGCTTGCCGAAGCCGGTGGCGAACACAAGGCCGTTGAAGGCCACCTCTTCCAGCTCCGGGCAATTCTTCACGAACTGGCGGCCGCCGGTGCTTGCGACGGGGCCGTTGAAGATGATCCGTTTCAGCTTAGGGCAATCGGTGACAAGGTATCCGTCCATGTGGCCCACGAGGCCGTCGAAGACTATCTCCTCCACCTCCGGCAGGTCGTCGAAGGATCCGGCGGAGATGTAGTCCACGTCGCCGTAGCGTATGCTCCGCAGCACGGGCAGGCCGAGACCCGAGAGCGCCGGGACTTGTCCGTGTATGTCGGGCAGGCGCAAGGTGCGGAGCGCGGAGTCGCGGGCCACGACGAACTTGCCCATCACCACCCCGGCGGGGATTACGAGGTCGGTCAGTCGCGTGCGCTGGAGCGCCCACGAGCCGATGGAGTCCAGCCTGGCTGGCAGCACCAGACGCTCCACCGGGCAGTTGTAGAAGAGCGACGCCGGCAGCGTGTGCCGCCCGGTGATGCGGTACTTGTACTTACCGCTGGTTATCGGCTCGGGACCTGGCTGGAACTCGACCTCCGAGAGATCTATGTCGACGAGGCGACCTGGGGTGCGGCCCAGCAGGGTGTCGCCGCCAGCCATGTCGCGCAGCAGGCGCACGTCGGCGGCGTCGAGCGTCCCCTTTACCTTCAGTTGAGTGACGGCGTACTTGCTGTCGCCGATTTTAGAGGCGAGAGTGCCTGGCTTCTTCACGGTCACGTTCCTCACCCCTGCCGCAAGCAGCAGGGTGCCGAGAGCCAGGGCGGTGGTTGCCAGCAGGCGGTGCGGTGATTTCATTCCAGTGAATTTATGAAGGTTGCGATGTCAGCGAGGACAGTCGGGGAGAAAGTCTCGGACAGCTCCTCGTACTCGGAGACCTTGCCGGTCTTTGCCGACTGCATGAGGTGGTTGAGGCCCGGATAGGTCTTGACTGCGACGGCGTGGTTGGCCTGGGCTGCCGGGGCGTTCTGTGCCGGAGGCACCTGCGTGTCGAGGGAGCCGTATATGGCCAGTGCCGGACAGGCGGTGGCGGCGATGTCGACACGCGGGTCATAGGCCATGAACTCATCGAGCCAGGGGTTGCCGTTGTCGGCCAGCTGCATCAGGATGGCCTTCAGCTGGTCGTTGGCGCCGTCCTGCTGCCAGGAGGCAGTGGCCTTGAGCACGGCTGCCTTGGCTGCGTCCGCGCCACCGGAAATCCTGGCCCGGTACATGGCCGTCAGAGCCTCGCAGTAGCGGTCGAGCATATCGGCGGCCACGCCACTGTCTGCCATGGCCCGACGGGTCTGGTCGACCAGTATCTCGTAGCCCTGCACGCCCGGGGCGCCGATGGCCACGATGAACTCCGGCACCTTCTTGGCCGCCAGCTGGAAGGCGATGGCGGCGCCCTCGCTGTGGCCGAGGATGCCTACGCGCTTGCAGCCGCGGCTGCGGAGGGCCTCGATGGCCGCCCGGGCGTCGGAGGCGAAGTCGGTGGTGGTGGCCGCGGCGCCGTCGCCGGTGGAGGCTCCCTTGCCGCGGTCGTCGTAGCGCAGCGAGGCGATGCCATGCCGCGCCAGGTAGTCGGCGATGACGGCGAACGGACGGTGACCGAAGAGCTCCTCGTCGCGGTTCTGCAAGCCGCTGCCGGTGACCATCACCACCACTGGCGTCTGCGCCGGGTCGAAGTTCTCGGGCAGCGTGAGCGTGCCGGCCAGAGTCACCCCGGCACTGGCGTTCGGAATCACCACCTCCTCGGTGACGTACGGGAATGGGGGCATGGGCGTCTGCGGGCGCTCGAGCTGCGCCCTCTCCATGTCGAGCGGCAGGGAGAGCATGCCCTGGCGGAAAGTGCCGCACAGCCTGCCGTCCTTCAGCCGGGCGTTATACGACGCCTGCAGCTGCGGCAGCGCCAGGCTCAGGGAGTCGGCGCCAAGATGCTGCACCTGGGCGGGGAGGCCGAAGGCTCCCTGGTCGGGCGAGTCGAGAGTGGCCGTGCTGTCGGCGCGGACGCTCACCGACAGCCGCAGCTTCATGCCTCCGGCCTGCAGGGTGCCGTTCCACTTGCCCCGCAGCCCGTCGGCAGCGGCTCCCAGCGCCGTCGCCAGCGCCACTATCGCTATCGCTATCCTTCTCATATATCTGTGTTTATTGTGTCGGTATAATCTGTGATGGTCTGTATTACGCCACAACGCGTAGACGCAGATTTATCCACCTGCAAAGATAGTGATTTCAGATGAATCCGCCAAAAGCGCACATTCCCGATGCCGGAGGCGGAGTCAACTGACCGGTACGAAATTACTCAAGTTACAGGACCATACGTCAAAAGTTTAATGAAACTTTAATAATATCAGTCGATTTAATAATAGTTCAATAAATCTGCAAAATCCATGAAACAATCCGACCGTAATTTTGCCGTCGAAAAGATAACGCAGTTTTATATGAATTTGAAAAGATTACCGCTAAGTCTTACACTTGCAGCCCTCGCCACATGTTATGCCGACATGGAGGCCGGCATAATAAAAGGGACGGTGTATGACGGCGGCACTGACGAGCCGCTGATTGGCGCATCTGTCATGGCGAATCCCGGCAACAAGGGAACGTCAACAGACATTGACGGCACTTATTCCCTCCGACTTCCGGCAGGGAAGCATAATCTTTCCGTGAAGTACATCGGTTACAGGGACACCGTGATAACACGACAGATCCCAGCTGGAGATGAGATAATAACATTGGACATCCCCATGAGTCCGAACGCCACATCTCTGGCAGAAGTGACTGTTACCGCTGTCGCACGAAAGAACACCGAGTCCGCTATGATTGAGGAAGAGAAACAGAGCGATGTGGTACAGACAGGAGTGTCGGCCCAGCAGATAGCCAGGACTCAGGACAAAGACGCTTCGGAAGTGATACGCCGTGTGCCGGGAATCTCCATCATGGACGACAAATTCGTGATGGTTCGGGGACTCTCCCAAAGATATAACAATGTGTGGCTCAACGGCGGCGCGGTGCCAAGCTCGGAAGCAGATTCGAGAGCGTTCTCATTCGACATAATACCGAGTTCACAGCTTGACAACATAGTGATTGTGAAAAGTCCCGCGCCTGAATACCCATCGGATTTCACCGGCGGATTCGTGATGGTAAGGACCAAGTATCAACCGGCGAAAAGCGGATTTGACATCTCTGTCGGCACCTCGTTCAATGACATGACACATTTCCGCAATTTCAAATACTATAAAGGCGGAGGCAAATGCTATTCAGGTGGATTTGATTCTCCATTATTGACTTATTCAGGTTTCCGAAACCGTATCGATCCGCTCAACAACGGATTCAACAACGACTGGGAAGTCTACGGTAAAAAGCCGATAGGCGATCTGAAAGTCAACGCCTCGTACAGCAACCGCTGGAGATTTGAGTCCGGGTCATCTCTCGGATTACTGGCAAGCATAAACTATTCCGACGCATACCGCACTCTCCTCGACATGGAAAATTCCCTTTACGGGCCATACGATGTGACCAACGACAGTCCCGTATATCTCCGTAAAGCGACTGACAACCAATATACAAACGACCGCAAACTCGGCGCACTTCTTAATCTATCCTTCCTCCCGCAAAACGGCAGACACCGTTTTGAATGGAAAAACATCTATAACAGAATCGTCAAGAACCGTTATTCCGACCGCGAGGGCTTTAACTCGCAGCCTGACAATATCCGCGATATGGAATATTATTATTCCACCCGCAACACGTTCAACACCCAATTTACAGGGCGCCATGAGTTCAGTTCATCTTCGCTCTGGGACTGGAGCGCGGGATATGCCTATTCCGACCGGGACATGCCGGACAGACGGCTGATTCAGCTCACAGACCGCACCGACCAAAGAATGGGGATATACCGCATAAGCCGTGAATTTACGAGACTGAGGGAAAACACGGCATCACTCAACACCAACTATCGCCATGAGTTTGATTTCGGAGCGGTAAAACCGGTACTGAAGGCCGGTCTATATGGAGAATACCGTAACAGGACATACGATGTTCGCGAATTCCAATACGGCTGGCAGCCCGACAATAACCTGCCGGACGGATTCATGTTCAATCCGGATGTTGCCGGTGAGGTGCTGATACCTGAGAACTATGGCCCTGACAAGCTCTATCTGTACGAGAATGTCAATTTCCTGAACAGCTACAAGGCAGGCAGCCGTCAGCTTTCCGGATATGTCGGTGTCAACATACCGTGGCGTTCATTTACAATCTACGGTGGCGTAAGATATGAATATGTCGATCAACTGTTGAGAATGAATACCCGCCAGTCGGAAGAGAGTCTTCAGGACACCCATTATTACTATAAGGATTTCTTCCCGTCGGTAAACGTAAGCTACCGTTTCAATGACATGCATCAGGTAAGAGCCGCCTACGGACGTTCCACCAATCGTCCTGAATTCCGGGAACTTGCACCTACGGTTTATTACGATTTTGACCTCGGAAGCAGCGTGATGGGCAATTATGACCTCAAGGCCGCATATATTCAGAACATAGACCTGAGATATGAATGGTATCCGGCAAAAAACGAAATTGTTTCGGTGGCACTGTTCTACAAGAAATTCACCAATCCGATTGAATGGACATATACCGTTGCCGGAGGCACAGATCTTATCTACTCCTATATCAATGCAAAAGGGGCTGACAATTACGGCATCGAAGTGGATATCCGCAAGAACTTCGGATTTATCGGCCTTGACGATTTCAGTCTTTCGTTCAACGGCTCGCTGATCAAGAGCACAGTGACATTCGACAAGGGCAACAACATCGACCGTCCGATGCAGGGACAGTCTCCATATCTGATCAATATCGGCCTGTTCTACAACCGCGACGGATGGTCGGCGGCGGTCCTCTATAACCGCATCGGCAAACGAATCGTCGGCGTGGGAAACAAATACGGAACAGGTGCTGACGGGAACGCCCGCAATATCCCAAACTCCTACGAGATGCCTCGCAATTCTTTGGACATATCGTTTGGCAAGAAATTCGGTCATTGGGAGTTGAAAGCCTCAGTGCGTGATGTTCTTGCCGAGCGGTATCTGTTCAAGCAGATCGAGAAAGTAGAAGTCCTCGGTAAAAACAAGAGTATCGAGGAAATAACCCGCAGCTACAAGCCGGGACGAAATTTCAATCTGTCAATAACATACAGTTTCTAAGAAAGTCATCTCATGACATAAGTTAAACCAAAACCAATTTCAATGGAAAGAACAAAAAAACAGACCTTCCGTCATCTCATGATGGCGATGGCTTGCGCCCTGAGCCTTCTCTCCGCAAGCTGCTCATCCGACAACGATGAGCCGACCCCCGATCCGGCAAATCCCGATGTGACCTATAAGGGGAATGTCGCATACAGCGCCGGAATCGTGTTCAACGGCAATGAGCTCGGCAACGGCACCCAGAACTTCCACTTCACGGGTGATGTGACCCTCGCAAAAGGCACTTATCTTCTTAAAGGTTGGGTGTATGTCGATGAAGGCGCCCGCCTCACCATCCCGGCCGGAACGGTCATCAAGGGCGACAAGGGTACGATGGCTGCGCTCATCGTCGAGCCGGGCGGATACTGCAAGATGCAGGGTACGGCAGACGAGCCTATCGTCATGACCTCGGCACAGGCTCCCGGTCAGCGTCGTCCCGGCGATTGGGGCGGCCTGATAGTCTGCGGCAAAGGACTCAACAATCAGGGTACGATGCAGATTGAGGGCGGACCCACCACAATCCACGGAGGCAACAACAAAGCCGACAATTCCGGCATATACAGCTACATCCGCGTGGAGTTCGCAGGCTATCCTTTCGACACTGACAAAGAGATAAACGGCGTCACATTCGGCTCCGTTGGCAGCGGCACTCAGATTGACCACATACAGGTGTCTTACTCCAACGATGACTCCTTCGAGTGGTTCGGCGGATCGGCAAAATGCTCCTATCTCGTCGCATACAAGGGCTGGGATGATGACTTCGACACCGACAATGGTTTCGACGGCGAAGTGAGCTACTGCCTCTCCGTGCGTGACCCTCGCATCGCCGATACCTCGCAGTCAAACGGCTTCGAGAGTGACAACAACGCCAGCGGCGCCGAAACAACTCCTTTCACTTCGGCGCATTTCCGGAATGTCACATTTGTCGGGCCCAAAACAGCCAAGAACTCGGGGTTCGTCAATAGCAGCGAGTATATAACTGCCGGCAATATGTTCCCCGACAACGGGTCAAAGCTCGGTCGTTTTCAGGCTGCCTTCCAGATTCGCCGCAGCAGCAAGCTCAACATCTCCAACACTCTTGCAATCGGTTGGCCTATCGGCGTGATAATCGACGGCGAGAAAGGACAGTCCGTTTCTTACGCCAAGTCCGGCGACTTCAAACTTGAAAACATAGTTTTCGCCGGAATGGATGCCATAGGCACCGACAAGAACAAGGAGTACAGCGACTATCTTTTCGATTACCTGACGGGAACAGAAGACCACACTCAATTCTCGTTCTCTCACACTTTCTTCCTCGGCGGCTCAGGAAACCGCGTTATGGACGAATCCGCGCTCAATCTTTCCGATCCCTTCATGACAGGACAGAACTGTTGCCCCATGACGGCAATCAGCGACGGCAAAGGCGGTTATATCGGAGCCTTCCGCGATGCTTCCGACAACTGGATGAAGGGCTGGACCAATTTCGACCCTCAGAACACCGTCTATTGACAATTGTCATAGGCTTATGCCAACAGGAGACTGTGTCGTAATTAAGTTTTTACGGCGCAGCCTCGTGTTCATTATTGTCTTGCTTGCCGGAACAATATTGAATATCAGTTCAATGGAGTGGCTGACAATCCTTATTGTATCAGGGGGAGTATTCGCCGCCGAGACTTTTAACACCGCCATCGAAATCTTATCTGACCGTGTGTGTGACGGACAGTATGACGATGCCATCAAGGTTGCCAAGTATTTGTCGGCGGCGGCTGTTATGATACTTTCTGTTGTGGCGGCTGTAATCGGTGTAATCATTTTTCCACGCAAAATCGCAACATTCTCAGTATGAAAACTTCAATACTATTGGCTATTTGCTTTTGGACTGGTTTTATAGCTCAGGCAAATGCGTCTGAACCCATGTCATTGGATTCAATACCGGTATCCGGTGACAGTATCGTAACTATGACAGACTCTATTCCCGACCGTGCAATGAACACAAATGTTGGGCCGAAGAGTCCTTACAAATTCAAACCGTTGCAACTCGTTGTCCCTGCTACGCTTATAGGTGTCGGATTCATCGGGCTGGAAAGCGACTGGGGGAAATTTCAGAATACGGAAACTCGTGATGAATTGCAATAACATCCTCATTCGCAGCTGACAGTGGATGATTTCACCCAATTCGCTCCGCTTGCCGCCACATACGGATTGAAGTTGTGCGGTGTCAGGAGTCTGCACGGATACGCGGACATGACCATCATAGCCGGAACAGCATATCTCCTGACCGGGATTTCGGTATATGGCATTAAAAGTTTGACAAAAGTCGAGCGTCCCGACGGCAGTAGCCGGAATTCCTTTCCTTCGGGCCACACGGCCACTGCATTTGCAGGAGCGGAACTGTTACGGCGGGAGTATTGGAACACATCTCCATGGATAGGTGTAGCCGGATATGTCGTTGCCGCCGGAACAGGATTCCTCCGTATGTATAACAACCGTCATTGGCTGACAGATGTGATGGCAGGCGCAGGAGTCGGCATTCTCAGCGTTCAGGCAGCCTATTGGTTATATCCCGTAATTTCAAAGACATTCTTTCGCAAACAATATAATAAAAACATTTTTCTCGCACCCTATGCTTCAAGACACGAAGGAGGGTTTGCGATGTCAATAACATTTTAATGGAAATTATTGGTGTTCGATATCGATATATTGAATGTATAGGGACTTTATTGGGGATTTATTGTGCCGATAAGTTGAAAACAGTCGCCTATTTGTTTGTATTTCCCAATATTCCCACATCTCCGATTAATGACTGATTTATATACAAACAAATCCAATTATTCCTCCAAAAAATCGGATTTTAGCCAAACAAACCACGCTATTTAGGGCTATAAAACACCAATGGCCAAACAAATTAAATTTTGCTTGACCATTGATTATCAGGTATTTATGTTGAAATTCCTGCTTAATATTCGTCCTCGTTGAAGAAGAAGTCTTCCTTTGATGGGTAGTCGGGCCAGATCTCCTCGATGCTCTCGTAGCTCTCGCCTTCGTCTTCAATCTCCTGGAGGTTCTCGATGACTTCCATGGGCGCGCCGGAGCGCATGGCGTAGTCGATGAGCTCGTCCTTGGTGGCGGGCCAGGGCGCGTCCTCGAGCTTCGAGGCCAGTTCTAATGTCCAATACATTATGGTGTTCCTTTCTTTTTTGCGGTTGGTGAAAAAACGGCGCAAAGTTAATGCTTTGCGCTCAATTGTGCAAGGGTTGGGCGCGGTGTTGCGGGGTGGATGGCCTCAGGGGTCGGGAGCGCGTGCCGTGCCGGGGCCGCTCAGGGCTCCCAAAGGAGTTCCTGCACGCCTGCCAGGTGGTTGAAGTGGCGCGAGAGGATGAAGAGGTAGTCGCTGAGGCGGTTGAAGTAGCGGAGCACGAGGTCGTCGACTTTCTGCTCTGCGTCGAGGCGGAGTATCATTCGTTCGGCGCGGCGGCAGACGGTGCGGGCCAGGTGGGCGTAGGCGCAGAGGGGGGCGCCGCCGGGCAGCACGAAGGCGCGGGCCGGCGGGGTGGCGGCGTCGAGGGCGTCGATCCGGCTCTCGCACTCGGCGATGTCGGCCTGGGCGAGGCCGAGGAGCCGGGCGGGGGCCTCGGCAGGGGAGTCGGTGGCCAGGTAGGCGCCTACGTTGAACAGGATGTTCTGTATGTGCCGCAGGTAGGAGCGTATGTCGGCGGGGCAGTCTGGCTGGCTGAGGACGATGCCGAGGGTGGCTGAGAACTCGTCGACGGTGCCGTAGGCGTCGAGGCGGACGGAGGCCTTGGCCACGCGCTGTCCGCCCACCAGGGATGTGGTGCCGCGGTCGCCGGTGCCGGTATATAGGGGGCTTTTTTTCATGCCGTGTGTGGGGTTTTCTCTATAACGTCGCCGGGAGCGGATTGTTGCATGTTTTTAATGTGCAATGAACAAAATTTCTGCCGCAAAGCTGAAAAAAAAGTGGAGTGTGGAGAGTTGAGTGTCGGGAGTTGAGGACCGGCCGGCAATTCTCAACTCCCGACACTCAACTCTCGGCTTTTTTTCGTACCTTTGCGGCATGAGTTCTCCGTACATAGTATCGGCAAGGAAATACCGTCCCACCACGTTCGCGTCCGTGGTTGGTCAGACTGCCCTGACGCGCACCCTGCGCAACGCCATCGCCTCCGGGCGGCTGGCCCAGGCGTACCTCTTCTGCGGGCCGCGCGGCGTGGGCAAGACGAGCTGCGCGCGCATCTTCGCCAAGACCATCAACTGCGAGCACCGCACCCCCGACGGAGAGGCCTGCGGCCAATGCGACTCCTGCCGCGACTTCGAGCGTGGCGTCAGCTACAACGTCATCGAGCTCGACGCCGCCTCCAACAACGGTGTGGGCGAGATGCGCTCCCTGACCGAGCAGGTGCAGGTGCCGCCCGCCACCGGCCGCTACCGCGTCTTCATCATCGACGAGGTGCACATGCTCTCCACGGGCGCCTTCAATGCCTTCCTCAAGACCCTGGAGGAGCCGCCGAGCTACGCCGTCTTCATCCTCGCCACCACGGAGAAGAACAAGGTGCTGCCGACCATCCTGAGCCGCTGCCAGACCTACGACTTCGCCCGCATCACCGAGCGCGACATCGCCGCCCAGCTGCGGCGCGTGGCCGAGGCCGAGGGGATAACGGCCGAAGACACCGCACTGGAGGTAATAGCCCGCAAGGCCGACGGCGCCATGCGCGACGCCCTCTCGATCTTCGACCAGGTCGCAGCCGCCAGCGCCGGCGACGTCACCTACCAGGCCGCCATAGCCAACCTCAATGTGCTCGACTACGAGACCTATTTCCGCTTCACCGACGCCTTCGCCCGCGCCTGTGTGCAGGACGCGCTGCTGCTCTACGGCCAGGTGCGCGACGCCGGCTTCGACTCCCGCTTCTTCGTCAACGGCCTGGCCGAGCACGTCCGCAACCTGCTGGTGGCCCAGGCTCCCGAGACGCTCCCCCTGCTGGGAGTGGGAGAACAGGCCGCCGGGCGATACACCGCCACGGCCCGCGACTTCGACCCGCAGTGGTATTACAAGGCGCTGGAACTGCTGCTGCAGTGTGACCTCGACTTCCGCGAGGCCACCGACAAGCAGCTGCTGGTGGAGCTGGCGTTGATACGCCTCTGCCAGCTGCGCGCCCCCGGGGCGCCGACGCCCGAGCCAGCCGCCCCTATCGCCCCCATCGGTGCCTCCCCGTCGTCCGCCGTGACGCCGGCTGCCGCCCCGGCCGCCAATGCAGCCGGCGCCCCGACGCCGTCAACCGTTCCTCCCGTGGAGACGCGTCCTGGTGCGTACGCCACCACGCAGGCGCGTCCGGCGACACACTTCACCCCTCTTGCGGCCCGTCCGCAGCCGCGCCCGCGTCCGGCCGTCCAGTCCGTGCGCCTGAGCGACCTGAAGCAAAAGCTGCACCAGGAGCAGAATAAGGGGCATGTGGCCCTCAGCCAGTCCGGCGCAGCGGGCGCGCCAGGGCGCATCCCTACGGGCGACCTGGAGGACGAGCAGCCTCCCGCTCCCGAAGCGTTGCAGAAGGCCTGGCTGGGCTACATGGATGCAAACGGCGACAAGAAGTTCCTGCTCACGGCCATGCGACGCGGCCTGCCGGCGCACCTCGGCGCCTGCCGCTACGAACTCGTTGTCGACAACCCCGCCATGCTCCAGGACGCCGAGATGCATGTCGGCGGACTGGCCGAATACCTGCGGTCGGCCACCGGCTGCCGCTCTCTGACCATCCAGCTGCGCGAGCAGGCCCCCGAGCGCATACGCCACCTCACCCCCGCCGAGCAGCTACGCCAGCTCGTCGAGACCAACCCCGACACCGCCCGCCTGCTTGACCTGCTCGACGCCGAGCTGGCCTGAATGGAGCGCCATAAAGCACACATCTGCATACTTTACGGCGCTCCCTGAGGTTACCTTGTGCCAAATTCCAGCTTCGGCGCGGCGCACGAGTGTCCTTACCGCCGTCCGTCGAGGCGGGGCGGGATGATCTCCACCCAGTAGTCGTCCGGGTCGTGGATGAAGTAGATGCCCATGGCGGGGTTCTCGAAACAGATGCAGCCCATGGCCTGGTGGCGGGCATGCGCGGTCTCGAAGTCCTCGGGCGTCTCCACCACGAAGGCCAGGTGGCTCTCGTTCTCGCCCAGCTCGTACGGGCCCTTGTGGTCGGCCAGCCACGTCAACTCCAGCCGGAAAGCCTCGCCCGGCGCCGACAGGTACGTAATCTTGTATCCCAGGTCAGGGTGGTCGATGACGCCCACCGGCTCCAGGCCCAGCGCCTCGCGGTAGAACGCCACGGAACGCTCCACGTCCGCAACGTTGATGTTAAAATGATTGAAGTGAAATCGCATATCCATATCGTTTTTACAGTGCAAAATTAACTAAAAAGCCCGCACAGTGCAAAATAATTGACCGCAGTTGCAGTGTCAGAAAAATTTTTATTAACTTTGCAATATATGATGTGACATTCAACCCGAACAAGAACCCTTTTGCTAACATGAAAAGACTCTTCGCAATTCTTCTCCTGTGCGTGGGAACGTTGACGACCGCCCTCTCCGCGCCGATAGACGCCAGCCGCGCCCTGGAGCGCGTACGCGGGGCGCAGGGCGCGGCCCGCTACACGTCCGCTCCACTGACTCTGGTCTACTCCGGTGGCGAGACAGCCTCGCCAGCCTACTACGTGTTCGCCTCCGAGGGCCATCCCGGCTACGTCATAGCCGGCGGCGACGACCTGGCCAGCCCCGTGCTCGGCTACGCCGACTCCGGCACCTTCGACTACTCCGCGCTGCCCGATCAGATGCGTTCCTGGCTCGATTTTTACGCCCGCGAGATCGAATGGGCCCGCAAGCAGCCCCGCTCCTCCGTGCCGCCTCGCAGCACCGGCCGCCCCGACCGCGCCCCCGTCACCATGATGGTCCACGCCCACTGGGACCAGGGCGCCCCCTACAACAACAAGACGCCGATTCTTAACGGCAGCCATACCGCCACCGGCTGCGTGGCAACCGCCATAGCGCAGATCATGCGGTACTGGCAGTACCCCGACGTGGGCAAAGGCTCGCGCTCATACACTTGGGAGACCGGCAACAAGACCCTGTCGATGAACTTCAGCCAGGTGCGCTTCGACTGGGCCAACATGCCTTTCATCCACACCGACACGTGGACGTCAGCCCAGGACGACGCCGTGGCCACGCTGATGCAGTCCGTGGGTTACGCCATGGACATGGACTACAACTTGGCTTCCGCCGGCGGATCCGGCGCCGTGACAGCCTACGCCACCGAACGCCTGATCAACTACTTCGGCTATGCCCCGTCGTCGACCCACTACGACCGCGACAACTTCGGCCTGTACGACTGGGAGGACCTGGTCTACGGCTCCCTTGTCGCAGGCTGCCCCGTGCTCTACCACGGCACAGGTTCGGCCGGCGGCCACGCTTTCGTGGTCGACGGTTACCAGTCCGACGGCTACTTTCACCTCAACTGGGGATGGGGAGGCTCCTCCAACGGATACTTCCTGCTCACGGCCCTCGACCCCGCCAACCTCGGCATCGGCGGCGGCGCCGGAGGCTTCAACACCAACCAGGGCGCGGCGATCAACCTGCGCCCGGACTTCACCGGCTCCAAGCCCGAATACAGCATCTCGGCAGACAATGGATACACAATGTCGCTGAGCGGCAACACGCTGACTCTCTCCGGAGGCTTCTGGAACTATTGCGGACAGACAATACCAACAGTGTACTACGGGCTGCTGATAGAGAACGAGACCGGGTACGTGGGCGCCCGCACCTACACCTCCTTCAGCAATCTCGGACAGTACTACGGCCTCAGGTCATATAGCGTCACCCTCCAGTCCGGGATGGCCGACGGCACGTACATACTGAATCCGGCCTACGGCCTGCCCGACGGCAACTATATCGACTACCATAAAATGCTGTCGATGGACGTCGACCGCTACGTGCTCACCGTCAGCGGCGGCAATTACTCTCTGGCGAGGCTGTCCGACGCCGAAATCGAGGCCACCGGCCTGAGCGTGGGACCCAGGCTGTACATTGGTTCCAAGTGCTCGCTGCGGGCCACCCTCTCCAACCCCGGCGCCACGGAACTGTACAAGGACGTCTACCTGGCATGGTACAGCACCTCCGGCTCTTTCCTGGGCGTGGGCGACGCCATGCTCACCGACCTGCCCGCCGGTGCCTCGCTGGAGTGGGACAAGCCCATCACGGTGCCCTCCAGGGTGAAAAAGACATCCACGAGCACGTACATCCTCACCGCTCCCAACAGCTTCAAGGTGGCACTGGCCGTCTACAACTCCGCCACCTCTGCATACGAGCGCATCTCCGACTACGCCGACGTGTCGTTGCTCTCGGGCTCCCCGTCGGCGAGCCTGTCATGCTCGGGCCTGGTGGTAAACAACGCCTCAAGCGTGCACGCCATGGACGTGGCCCTCGACTTCACACTGCGCTGCACCTCCGGCTATTTCGCCAACAACATCTACGCCTTCGTGCTCGACGCCGACGGCAACCAGAAGCAGTACTTCCTCACTCCCGAATGCTTCCTCGCTTCGGGCGAGAGCAAACGCGTGCAGTTCCGCTTCCCGTTCCCGGCCGGAGAGGCAGGCAAGACTTACATGGCACTCCTCAACTACCGTCCGAGTCCCTCGTCGTCGCTGTCATACCTGGGCTCGGCCAACTTCACCATCGGCACCACGGGCGTGGAGAGCGTGGAGGCGAACGGCAAGCCAGGCCTCTTCATCGACGGCCAGGCGGCCCACGTAGTCGGGGAAGCCGACATCACGGGCGTGGAGGTGTACGACCTGCAGGGTGTGCGCCGACAGGCCGACGTCGCCATCGACGGCCCGCAGGCCACAGTGGCCCTCGACGCCCTCGTCCCCGGCGTCTACTTGCTGCGCGTCGCCACCGCCACAGGCACCCATACCCTCCGCCTGCTCCGCAAGTAGCGCAGAGTGGTTTCATAAAAGGCCCGGTCGCCTGTGTGCGACCGGGCCTTTTATATCGGTAGGAGGGGTCAGCGGACGAGCAGGCGGAATGTGCGGGCATCGCCTGCGGTGGCGGCGCGCAGCAGGTAGATGCCGGGAGCCAGCGAGGCGGTGGAGATGGTGGCCTCGGTGCCGTCGAGCAGGATGTCGGCGGCGCGGCGCATGCCGTCGGCGCTGTAGACGCTCACGGAGGCGAGCGAGGCCGGTGCACTCAGGCGAGTGCCGTCGAAGCTCCAGCCGTCAGCACCGCCGATGGTCTCCACGGCATCAGTGGCCACTGTGAAGGTGGTGTAGGTTTGCTGGCGGTTATTGACGAAGAGGGCGAGCATGTAGGACTTGCCGATTTCGAGGCCGGGGACGGAGATGGCGTAGCTGAGATGCTCGGTCTTCTCGCCGTCGAGGAAGAGCGGGTCGTAGGCCTGGCTCTGGATGACGGTGCCACCCTCGGAGGGGGCCACGGCGGCGGTGACCGACGAGGCGAAGTAGCCCTGGGTGTTGTTGAAGTCAAAGCTGAAGCGTATGTCGGAGCAGTCGACGGCGCCGGCGTCCCGGATGGTCAGGTTCGAGAGGCTGAAAGTGTTGTTGACGGAGTTGACTGTCAGGGTCACTGGCAGGGGCTCGCCGATTATGTATAAGCCGTTGCCGTAGAGCTGGCAGACGGCGAGAGTGTAGTCGCCGGCGGCCACGTTTCCGAAGTTGGCCATGTAGGTGATGTCGGCACCCTGGCCGCCCTGTAGGTCGATGGCGTAGGGGTCGCCCATGGAGACGGCCTGGTTGGAGGAGTTGACCAGGGCCACGATGAGGTGCTCGTAGACTTCGTCGGGCAGCTCGTTGTCGATGTGGAAGCGGACTTTGTAGTTGCTATTGACGTACGCAGGGGTCTCGAGGACGAGGCTGTCGACCGAGAGCAGTGCGTAATCGGGGGCCTGGAACTCTACGGTGTCGGCGTCGATGAGCATATAGGCGGTGGTGGGCTGGCCGAGTGGCATGAGCATGGGCTGCCAGTCCCGGCTCTCGAGGCTGCGGGTGGTGCTGACCATGGGGGTGAGGTTGTACAGGCCCTGTGCCAGGTTGGGGACGGTGGTCTTGATGCTGGCGGCGGCGCCGAGGGAGTTGACTTTCTGGAGGCGCCCGGTGCCATAGACCGCAGACTGGCCGGTAGCCATGTTTTCAACCTTGACTCCGAGTTCCACGGTTACGGGGCCTGCGCCAATGTTGTAGAATGCGCCCTGAAGTGCCATGGCGCCGGTGACGGTGTCGTAGGAACAGTTGATAGCTTTATCGCTGCTGAAGATGACCATTGGCTCGGAGCCCAGGGTTTCGGGCAGGGCGTTGAGGATCACGGACTGGTTGATGTTGTAGCCGTTGGTGGAGCCGCCGATGCCCTGGGAGCGTGGGTTGAGGGCGGTAAGCAAGTAGTAGCCGTCGGACATTCCGCCCCATCCCCAGTTGAAGTGGAAATAGCCGTCGGCGCTGTAGCCGTCGCACACGAAGGCGTGACCCACGCTGAGGTTCTGACCCGAATAGTAGCAGGGGGCGTTGGCGGCCAGGGAGTTGTAGATATATTCCTCCCAGTCGAGCAGGGGCACGTAGTCGCGGTTGATCTGTGTGGTGCTCTTGCCGTAGCGGAAGTAGCGGCGCATGGCGCCGGGAACTACTGACGACATGGCGCCGGAGCCGCTGAGGCCGTAGTTCATGTTGACGGCGTATCCGCAGGCCTGCATCAGCAGGGCTACGGCGGTGTCCTGGACGGCGGTGCTGGCGTCGTTGTAGATGTAGGCCATGTTATCCCAGTCGAAGGTGGTCCGGGAGAAATCCATCGACAGGGTCTTTCCATTCCAGGTATAGGAGTTGGATCCGTTGCCGGTCGGGGGCCAGTTGTGGTGTTTCATGACCTGTGCCATTGCGGTGGCGACGCAGCCGGTGTACGTCTTTCGGCCATTGACTTCGGGGCAGAGGATGTTGTAGGGTGCGCCCTGGTTCCAGCGGGCTTTTACGAGAGGCGCGACCGGGGCGCGCTCGGGGCGCTGTGGCGCGTCGAGGCGCACGGGCTGCGGGTTGGCCTTGGCCCAGGCGATCTCGCGTGCGTACTCGCCGAGCCACCAGAGCAGGTTGTCGGGCAGCCGGTCGGCGGAGGCTTCGTTGTCGCCGTAGGCGAGCACGGGCAGCGCCACGTCGTCGGCGGAGGTGACCAGGAAGCCCTGGCCCTGCCTGGCGAAGAGGTATACGGCGGGGGCCTGCTCCGCATCGCGGGCGGTGTAGACGAGGTCTGCGGCGGTGAAGCGGGCGGCTGCGGCCATGCGTCGGCCTTCGGGCGCCTGCGTACAGCGCTGCAACGCCTGCTCGGGGGTCAGCGGCGCAGCCAGCATGGCAACGCCAGGGCTGCCGCCACAACGGTAAGGATGAGGTTCTTCATATATATTGTTGTTTGATGATTTGACGAAGAATTAGAACGATTAAACGAATTTTCAGGCGATTGAAAGAAAAAACCGAATTGTTAAATCGTTTAATGTCGAGACATCGTTAAATCGTTTAATTGGTTTTTCCGGCGAGCATGCCGCAGGCGGCGTCGATGTCGAGGCCGCGGGAGGTGCGGATGGTGCTCAGGATGCCCTTGGAGTTAAGGTAGTTGCGGAAGATGACCATCTTCTCCTCCGGGGAGGGGTGCAGCTCGACGCCCTCTACGGGGTGGAATGGTATGAGGTTGACGCGGCAGTCGAGCCCATCGATGAGGTGTGCGAGGCGCTCGGCGTGCGCCAGGTCGTCGTTGACGTTGCGCCACATTATGTACTCGAGGCTGAGGCGGCGCTGGTGAGCGAAGTCGTAGCCGCGCAGCACGTTGACGACAGCCTGCAGGGGGAATGCCTTTTGGGCGGGCATGATCTGCTCGCGCTCGCGGGGGTCGGCGGTGTGCACGCTCAGGGCCACGTGCACCTGGGTGCGGTCGAGCAGCTCCTTGAGCTGGGGTAGCTTGCCGACGGTGCTGACGGTGATGCGCTTGGGGCTCCAGTTCCATCCCCAGGGAGCGGTGAGGATATCGATGACGCGCAGCAGGGCGTCGAGGTTGTCGAGGGGCTCGCCCATGCCCATGAAGACGATGTTGGTCAGGGGTGTGGGCCCGGCGGGCTGGTCGGCCGGCAGGCTGAGGATCTGGTTGAGAATCTGCGCGGGGGTGAGGCTGGCGCGGAAGCCCTGGCGGCCCGTGGCGCAGAAGTAGCAGTTCATCTTGCAGCCGGCCTGCGAGGAGACGCATAGGGTCAGGCGTTCGCGATCCGGGATGAGCACGGATTCCACTTTGAGGCCGAGGCCGTAGTCGAATGCGTACTTGCGTGTGCCGTCGGCGGAGCGCTGTGCGGTGGCCGGTGCGCGGCGCCCTATGGTGTAGTGGCGGGATAGCAGGTCGGCGTTGCGGCGGCTGAGGCCGGTCATGCCCCCGAGGCTGTCGACGCGCAGGGGATAGAGCCAGTGGGCGAGCTGGCGGCCGACGAAGGCTTTCATGCCGAGGCCCTTGGCGGCCTCCTCGAGTTCGTGCTGAGTGAGTCCTATCAGGTCTGTCATGGAAGGTGTCGGGTCAGTGGATATGTCGGGATGTCCATAATTGGGAAGTAGGCCTGGCGGTGAAAAGAAGGGCCTCCCGGTGCGGAGGCCCTTCTGTGTGTGGTCCGGGGGTCGGCTTTGCCGGCGGCGCGGTGGCCGCGTGGGTTACTTGCCGGCCTCGAACTGGTAGACGTTATTCTTTACTTTCTTCTTGCCCTTGAGGGCGTTGAAGATGAAGCCCGTGGGGTTCTGGGGGTTGATGCCGTTGAACTGCTGGAACATCTGGGTGTACATGGCGTCGTCCATCTGTGCGGACACGTTCTTGACGTCGAGCACCTGGTAGACGTACACGCCGTCGCGGCCCTTGACAATGTTGTACTGGCCTTTCTTGGAGCCGGTGATCTTGCCTACGACTTCGTGGTCGGCGACGCCGCCGGTGCCGAAGGGGTTGAATGCGATGTCGGCCGCCTGGAGCTGCTGGCCCATGGCCTTGGCGGATGCCTGGGCGTTGCCCTTGTTGTACTGCTTCACCCAGGCGTCGCCAGCCTTGGAGTTGCGGGCGTACTGCTCAACCATGGGAGCCACGTGGCGGTGGGTGACGGGCATGTAGTCGTCGAACTCGTCGGTGATGGCCACGGCGTAGAGCTGGGGGTGGAGCAGGTCCTTGCTCTCGAAGTAGGGACTTACTTCGCCCTTCTTGCCGTCGATCATGACCCAGCGGACTACCTGGCGGGAGTCGGGCAGGAACTCCTGGCCTCCCTCGAAGACGGGGATGGCGGGGGAGTTCTGGCTGAGGTCATACTGGCTGACGTTGAATCCTTTCTTGGCGGCGTTGGCCAGGAAGGCCTTGGCGTTGTTGTTGTCGGCCAGGAAGTTGCCGAGCTTCTGCTGGGCGTTGGCCAGGGTGTTGGTGCCGGGCTTGAGGGCGTAGGTAATGTCCTCGTAGGAGTAGACTTCCACGGGGGCGTTTTCCTTGACGATCTTGCCGATGAGCGCTCCCTGCTTGGGGTCGGACTGGAGGATGACGTAGCGGCCGGCGGCGGAGCGGAGGGTGTCGAGCATGGACTGCTCCATGGCCTCGGTGGGCCCGGCGGGGCCGTACATCTGTACCCAGTATTCTTTCTGTGCCACTATCACGGAGTCCTGCGAGAAGTGGCCGGTGGTGTAGAGGCTGTCGAGGCCGAGTCCGGAGTTGAGGGCGGCCAGGACGCGCTGTGGCAGTGCGCCGCCGGCGGTGGCCACGAGGTTGATCTGGATGGAGTCGACGGCGGCCTTGCGCTCGCCCATGCGGATGATCTCGAAGCCCTTGATGTCGTTGTAGACGGTCAGCAGGGAGTCCTGCGGGGCGGTGGCGACGAAGTTCCTGACGGCCTGGTCGGAGATGTCGACGGCGCGGAGGGTGTGGCGCTCGGTGGCTACGCCGGCCTTCTTGGTGTCGCGGCCGAGCTGGCCACCGCGGGCGAGCTCGCCGCGTGTCTTGGCTGCCAGGGCCTTGGAGGCGTTCAGGTCGGACTGCGACGGGGTGACGTCGACGCGGATGAAGGCCACGGACTTGGTGGGGGCCTCCACCTTATACATATGCTTGAGCTCGTCGTAGGCGGCCTGCTTCTCCTGGTCGCTCACGGGATACTGCTTGGCGTCGAGGTTGCCGTAAGGCTTGAATGCGTAGTTGGCCTTGACCTGGGTGTTGAAGTCCTGGGCGAGCATCTGCCTGTCGATGTCGTTGGGCTGGAAGGCTCCGGCCAGGGCGCCCTGGTAGAGCTCGCGGGCCATGCCTTTCTTGGCGCTGCTCTCGGCGCCTATCCAGGCCTGGCGGAAGGACTCCATGTCCTGGGCGGTCTTGCCGTATTGCTGGGGGTTGAAGATGGCGTTCCACGCCTGCTCGGGTGTCTGCACGGGCACTCCGGCCTGGTTGAGCTGCTGCATGATGAGCTGCACCTCGGGAATCTGGGCGTTGAACATATAAATGCGGAGCAGGTCGCCGCCCACGCGGACGCCCATCTTGCCTACGGCCTCGTCGAGCAGGGCCTCGGCGACCATCTGCTCGAGCACCATCTGCTGCAGGGCCTGGCCGTCGGGCGCGTTGGGGTTGTTGCGCAGCTGCTCGTTGGCCTCCGACACGCGGCGCTGGTACTCCATGAGGTCGATTTTGTTGCTGCCGACCTGGGCCACGGTGGTGCCGTTGCCGAAAATCTGGCGGCTGTTGGTGAGCGCGTCACCGATGATGAACGCAAGAAGGGCCACTGCTATGACGATAAGCAGCAGTACGGACCGCTTCCTGATTTTCTCGAGTGTTGCCATTTATTTCAATGATGTGTATGTTGCGAATTTGAGGGTGTGGGCAAGCGGCACTCCGGGGGAATGCCGGCCGCCTGCGCCTGCATAGAATGCTTTCGGCCTGCAAAGGTAATAAGTTTTACGCGGAAATGCAAGGGAATGGCCGAAATTCGGTCATTCCCTGCATTTTATTAACCTTTTTACGCCTGCGCAGGGCGGTGAATCGAGCGAATGCGCCGCACTGGAGCGGGTGCCGATTCCATAGTGGATGCCACGCCTGTCGAGGGGCGGACGCACCAGGGTGCGTCCCTGCGGTTCGCGTGGGGGAACTCTCGGCTATCAATCTCTTACTTGTCGAGGCCGAAGGCGGTGCGGAACAGGGGCACGAGGTCCTCCTTCTCCCAGGTGAAGAGCTCGACTTCGCGGGAGTATGGCTCGCGGCCGCGGTCGTGGAACCACTTGGTGACGCGCCGTGGGGTGCGGCCCATGTGGCCGTAGGCTGCCGTCTCCAGGTACATGGGCTGGCGCAGGTTGAGGCGCTTCTCGATGGCGTGGGGGGTCAGTGGCACGAGCTCGCGCACTTTGGCGGCGATTTCGGCGTCGCTGACGGGCACGCGGGCGGTGCCGTAGGTATTGACGGCCACGGACACTGGTTCGGGCTTGCCGATGGCGTAGGCGGCCTGCACGAGCACCTGGCGGGCCACTCCGGCGGCCACGAGGTTGCGGGCGATGTGGCGCAGGGCGTAGGCGGCGGAGCGGTCGACCTTGCTGGGGTCCTTGCCGGAGAAGGCGCCGCCGCCGTGGGCGCCGCGGCCCCCGTAGGTGTCGACGATGATCTTGCGGCCGGTCAGGCCGGTGTCGCCGTGGGGGCCGCCGATGACGAACTTGCCGGTGGGGTTGACGTACAGCTTCACGGTGTCCATGTCAAGCAGGCGCTGCACCTGCTCTCCGTAGCGGGCCATGACGCGGGGGACGAGGACCTCGCGCACGTCCTTCTCGATGGTCTGCTGCATCTGTCGGTCGGCTGCGGCCTGTGCGTCGGGGGTGTTGTCCAGGGGCTCTATGAACTCGTCGTGCTGGGTGGATACTACGATGGTGTCGATTCGCAGGGGGCGGCCGTCGTCGCCGTACTCGACTGTCACCTGGCTCTTGGCGTCGGGGCGGAGGTAGCTGACCTGCTTGCCTTTGCGGTAGTATGTCATCTCCTTCGCCTCGCGGCGTATGGCGGCGAGTTCCTTGACGAGGGCGTGGCTGAGGTCGAGCGTCAGGGGCAGGAAGGTGGGCGTCTCGTCGGTGGCGTAGCCGAACATCATGCCCTGGTCCCCGGCGCCCTGGAGCTCGGGTGCCTCGCGGCCGACGCCGCGGCCTATGTCGGGGCTCTGCTCGTGGATGGCGTTGAGGATGCCTACGGCGTCGCCGTCGAAGCGGTAGGCGCCGCGGGTGTAGCCGATCTTCTTGATGACGCCGCGCACGGTCTCCTGTATGTCGACGTATGCCTCGGAGTGGACCTCTCCGGCGATGACGGCCTGGCCGGTGGTGACGAGGCTTTCGATGGCCACGCGGCTGTCCGGGTCGCGGGCCAGGAACTGGTCGAGCAATGCGTCCGAGATCTGGTCGGCCACCTTGTCGGGATGGCCCTCGGACACTGATTCCGATGTGAAGAAGTGATTCATCTTATGTCTTCTTTTTTGTTAAGTAAGTTCAAAAAATTAGTTTATTCTTGTTTGTGTGAATTTTAAAAATCAGGCTTGTGTAATTTTGGAGTCTTTTGAGCCTATTTTGAGTTTTCACTCAGTCACTTAGCTCGCTAAGCTCCTTCGTTCAAACTCAAAATCCATCTCAAAATACTCTCAAAATTCCTACAAGCTAATTTTTCTCACTTACTTATCGTTGGTTTGCGGAGCCGGCGGGGCGGGTGAAAAAAATCAGCATCCGGATAGCTTGACCACTTCCGAATGCCGCAGCGTGGTGGCTCCGCTTCGGGCCACGGGGACTGGCGGACGCCGAATCCCGTGCCGATGGGGGCCGGGTGCGATTTTAGCATTCTTTTTAAGTGGTTGCAAGCAGCCAAATCTGTCCACTGGCGGAACTCCGGGCCGGCCTCTGCCGCACCCCTCGGAGGCTCCGTGTATGTTTTCAACGACAAAGGTAGCACTTATTGCCCATCCATGAAAGTTAAAAATTGTTAATAGCCTGTCATGCAGGCTTGATCCCGAGGAGCCAGCGGCGGGCGGGCTCTTCGACGAGGCGGTGGATGACGCAGGTGGCGGCGATGGCCAGGCAGAGGCCGACGGCGATCTGGAGCCACAGGTCCCAGTCGAGTCGGTAATGGCTCAGGAGGCGGCGAAGCACGCGGATTACGATCTGGTGCACCATGTAGAAGCTGAAACTGAGCTCCCCGGCACGCACCAGGGGGCGCCGGCACAGGAGGCGGCCGATGAACCCGGAGCCACTTGCGGAGACGAGGATGAGGAGTGCGCAGGGCATCCACCACCAACAGGCGAGCTGCACGGCCTCGGGCATGGCGGGGTAAAGGGCGATGAAGAGCGCCAGGAGCAGCCAGGCGCAAGCCTCGGCCAGTGTGGCGCCGGTGCGGCTGACGCTCCGCAGGCGGCTTTCATGGTGCAGGAAGAGGGCGCACAGGCCCATTCCGAGCAGGAAGTCGGGCAGGCGCATCAGGGGGTTGATGTACACCGCTCCGACGCGCAGGTCGGCGGGCGTGAGCACGAGCACGGCGGCGTACACGGCGCCGATGGCGGCGGCCAGCAGCAGTGTCCGCGCCGCCGACAGGGCGTGCAGGCGCCTCCACAGCCAGGGAAAGAGGAGGTAGAGCAGCATCAGGTCGCTCAGGCACCACGACACGGAGTTGCCGGAGAAGTAGAACTCCTGCAGGGGCACCCAGCTCTGCAGCAGCACGAGGTTGAGGCCGAGTGCGGCCATGGTGCCGGGTCCGAGGGCCACTGGCAGCAGGGTGACGGCCAGCAGCAGGCAGCAGAGGTGCAGGGGCCATACGCGTGCCACGCGCCGCCGGAAAAGAGAGGAGGGGGAGAAGCCACGGGCCAGTACGCGGTCTCCGTAGCCGTAGGTCATCACGAAGCCGCTGAGCATCAGGAAGAGGGCCACGCCGGCGTCGCCCCCGGCCGGGAAGACGCCCTCGTGGTGGAAGAAGATGAACAGTGCGAAGATGCCCCGTATCGACTGCAGTGCGGAGAGGGGGGCGGAGGCACCGGCGTGTGCGAGTCTGTTCGCAGGCATATATCAATGTGCGGTGAGCCAGTCGAGCCCGGTGCCGCAGCTGGCGTCGAGGCGCACGGAGCCGTGGTAGGCGGCCGCCATCAGGCGCGGCACGATCTCTTTCATTACCTCCTCCTCGCCAGGGACGACGTTGAAATTGAGTTCGTCGTGCACCTGCATGATCATGCGTGATCTCAGGCCGAGGCGCTCCATCTCGGCGAAGATGGTGACCATGGCCGTCTTGATGACGTCGGCGGCGGAGCCCTGTATGGGGGCGTTGATGGCGTTGCGCTCGGCATATCCGCGCACGGTGGCGTTGTGGGAGTTGATGTCGGGCTGCATGCGTCGCCGGCCGCTGACGGTGGTGACGTAGCCCTGCCGACGGGCCTTCTCGATGGTCTGCTGCATGTAGGCGTGCACGGTGGGGAAGGTGGCGTTGTAGCCGTCGATGATCATCTTGGCGTCGGCGCGGCTGAGGCCAAGGCGCTGGGCCAGACCGAAGGCGGAGATGCCGTAGAGGATGCCGAAGTTGGCGGTCTTGGCGTGGCGCCGCTGCTCGGGGGTGACCTCGGCCAAGTGCACATTGTATATGCGGGAGGCGGTGATGGCGTGTATGTCGTCGCCGTGGTTGAAGGCTGCCATCATGACGGGGTCCCGGGCGAGGTCGGCCACCAGGCGTAGCTCGATCTGGGAGTAGTCGGCCGATAGGAAGGTGCAGCCGGGCTCGGCGATGAAGGCGCGCCGTATCTCGCGGCCGAGCTCGTCGCGCACGGGGATGTTCTGCAGGTTGGGGTTCGACGAGGAGATGCGGCCGGTGGCCGTCACGGTCTGGTTGTAGTTGGTGTGCACGCGGCCGGTGCGGGGGTTGATGGCTTCGGGCAGGGCTGTCAGGTAGGTGTTGACGAGCTTGCGGAGCTGGCGGTGCTCGCGGATCATGTTCACGGCGGGGTGGCGGTCGGCGATGCTCTCGAGGATGGCGTCGGTGGTGCTGTACTTGCCGGACTTGGTCTTCTTGGCGCCGTGGAGGAGTCCGAGGCGGTCGAAGAGTACCTCTCCGACCTGGGCCGGGGAGGCGACCTTGAACTCGGTGCCGACGCTGGCGAAGATGTCTTTCTCGAGCCGCTCGATGCGAGCCTCGAGGTCGGCGGCGGCACGGCGCAGGGCGTCGGTGTCGATGCGCACTCCGGTGATCTCCATCTCGGCCAGCACGCGGGCCACGGGCAGCTCCATCTCCTCGAGGAGCTTTGTCATGCCCTCCTTCTCGATTTCTTCCTGGAGGGGCTTGCGCAGTCGCAGAGCCAGGGCGGCCTCGTGGCAGCAGCGGCGCTGCTCCTCCTCGCTCAGCGGGGTGGCCAGGAAGGCGTCCGCCTGCGCGGCCCTGGACTCGGACGGAGAAGAGAGGAGGGACGAAGCCACGGGAGCGGGGGACAGGCGGAGGTATGTGTCGGCGAGCAGCTCCAGGTCGTGTCGGTGTTCGGGCTGGAGCAGGTAGTGGGCCAGTGAGATGTCGTAGTACGAGGCCAGGGCGGGAATGTCGTCGGAGCGCAGGCGGTGGGCCAGCACGTAGTCGCGCTTGGCCTGGCGCGACACCTTGACGACGTCGGCGCGGGCCATGAGGTCGAGCAGCACGGCCACGCCCTCGGCGCACGTGACGGGGATGACGAAGTTCTCGCCCGATGGCAGCGCCACGGCGGCGGCTCGCAGGCGGGCCTCCATGTCCCCCTCGCCGAGGGCGTGCAGGTACAGGCCCACCTCTTCGGCCTCGGCCGACAGGGCATCGAGCCGGTCAGCTCCCTCCTTATCCATGATGAGTGTCCACTCTGCCTCGAAGGGGGCGGAAGTGTCCGGCAGGTCCGACGTTCCCGATTGGTCCGACAGGTCCGACGGCCCGGCGACCGACTCGGTGCCGAAGTCGGCGTCGGAGAAGAGGGAGTCCCTGGCGGGCGCATTCTGCATCTTCAGTCGCCTGGCCACGCGGTCGGCGAGGGTGCGGAACTCCAGCGACCGGAAGATGGCGAAGAGCTTGTCGGTGTCGGGGTCGTGGCGCCGGAGCTCCTCGGGACGGATGTCGGTGGGCACGTCGGTGCGTATGGTGGCCATGAACTTGGAGTGGCGTATCTGGTCGGCGTTCTCCTCGACTTTCTTCCGCAGGGCCCCCTTGAGCTGGTCGGTGTGGTCGAGCATGTTCTCGACCGAGCCGAACTGGGCAATGAGCTTGGCGGCGGTCTTCTCGCCCACGCCCGGGCAGCCGGGTATGTTGTCAACCTTGTCGCCCATGAGCGCCAGCAGGTCTATCACCTGGCGGGTATTGGATATGCCATATTTCTCGCAGATCTCCTTTTCGCCGCGCACCTCGACGTCCTGGCCGCGCAGGGATGGCTTGTATTGCAGGATCTGAGGCGAGACGAGCTGTCCGAAGTCCTTGTCGGGCGTCATCATGTAGACGGTGAATCCCTGCGCGGCGGCGCGGGTGGCGAGGGTGCCGATGACGTCGTCGGCCTCGTAGCCGGGCACCTCCACCAGCGGTATGCGGTATGCGCGCACAATCTCCTTTATCACAGGTATGGCGGAGCGGATGTCCTCGGGCATCTCCTGTCGCTCGGCCTTGTAAGTGGTGTCGGCCTGGTGGCGGAAGGTGGGCCCGGGCGGGTCGAAGCAGACGGCGATGTGCGTTGCCTCGGGATGGCGCAGCAGCTCCTCGAGGGTGTTGACGAAGCCGAACACCGCCGAGGTGTTCTGGCCCCCCTGGGTGAAGCGCGGCATCTTGATCAGGGCGTAGTAGGCCCTGTAGATCAGCGCGAAGGCGTCGAGCAGGTATAGTCGTTCGGTACTCATTAAGTTTTCTCTTGCAGGGGCGCACCCTGGCGCGCCCGTTCTCTGCGGCACAGTGCGGGCGCGCCAGGGTGCGCCCCTACAGACCGTTTCAGACCGCTAAATTAATAAATAAAACGCAGGTATGGGCGCGGGGTTGAAAAAAATTACTAATTTTGTACCCTAAAATGGAGGCAAAGACAAAACTCGATGTCATACAGGGCCGGCTTCAGGAACCCCTGAGGGCCATGAACCGGCTGATTTCGGAAACCATGGGCACCGGCAACGAGCTCATGAACCGCGTGGTGACGGACTACCTGCGCAGCAAGGGCAAGCAGATCCGGCCCATCATGGTGCTGCTGTCGGCGCAGATGCACGGCGGCATCAACGAGCACGTTCTGCTGGCCGCCGCCGCCCTGGAGATGCTCCACAACGCCTCCCTGATCCACGACGACGTGGTCGACGACACCCGCGAGCGCCGAGGCCGCGACACCATCAACGCCGCCTGGGGCAACCACATCGCCGTCCTGGTAGGCGACTTCTTCGTCTCCAAGGCCCTCGAGGTGGGCCTGCGCACCGGTTCCGTAACCGTGGTCCGCGGCCTGAGCGAGCTCGGTGTCGAACTCAGCACCGGCGAGGTCGACCAGATCTGCAATGCCCGCTCGCACCGCTTCCTCGAGGAGGAGTACATGGAGATGATCCGCAAGAAGACGGCCTCCCTGTTCACCCACTGCATGCTGCTGGGCGCAGACACGTCGGGCAAAATGCCAGCCGACACCGCCCCCATGCTCCGCTTCGCCGAGCTGCTGGGCCTCTGCTTCCAGATAAAGGACGACATCTTCGACTACTTTCCCACCACCGCCGCCGTCGGCAAGCCCACCGGCAATGACCTGCGCGAGGGCAAAGTGACCCTGCCGCTCCTCTACGCCCTGCGCACCGCCCCCGCAGAGGAGGCGGCACCCCTGCGCGCCATCCTCGAGGCCGGCATACCCGCGGAGCCCGACATAGAGCGCCTCGTGGACTTCGCGCGCCGACACGGCGGCATCGACTACGCCTTCTCCGTCATGCGCGCCATGCAGGCCGAGGCCATGCAGAAAAATCAGAAGGGTGAAACGGTCAAAACCGCCGTCCAGT
>UQLL01000028.1 GCA_900541835.1 uncultured Porphyromonadaceae bacterium | reverse complement strand
GCTCGTTCAGCATCGCCGCTGCGTCCATCGCGTCAAAGCCGAGCGTTAAGAGCGATTGCAGGACCGAGATCGCCTCCTGCGCGTCGGACTGCGCGCCGGAGCCGGTGCCGTAGACGAGCAGGCGGTCGGCGGAGCGGAACACCGCCGGGCGGGCGACGTTGGCGCGGAGCAGGGGGAAGCGCTGGCGGCGGTGCAGGGCGCTTCCGGCGGCGTGGAAGCGGTAGACGGCCTCCTGCCAGGTGGCCAGCTGCAGGCTGACGGGCCGTATGCAGCGGTCGCCGAGGGTGATGACCATGCGGTCGGCCCCCTCGGGAGTGGCCCGGCACTCGGCGCCGACGTCCTCCACGGGCAGCAGCTCGGCCGACTCGGTGGCCAGCAGGCGCCGGTAGCGGGCGTGGAGCTCGTTGAGGAGCTCGCGGTCCATAGGGTGCCGCTCGCTCTCGGCCGGCAGCACCAGCGTGCGGCTCAGGCCCAGGTGCGCCCGGTACAGGTTCAGCATTTCGATTTCAGTATAAGTCTTCATTTTCTTAATCTTTCTTAATCGAGAGTTGACAGTTGAGAGGGTGTTGCAGAATCCGGCGAATCGTAGGGATGCACCAAGGTGCATCCGCTCTACTTCATTGATTATCGGCGGATGCACCAGGGTGCATCCCTACAATCTGACCGAAATTGTGAATTTTGACACATCCTCGCTCTACTTCATTGATTATCGGCGGATGCACCAGGGTGCATCCCTACGATTTGCCAGAATGCCCTTGCGGTTGGGCGCATGCGCCGTTTATGACGCGCTCACGACCCTGCAGTGGGCGTTGGGATAGCGCAGGGTCAGGCAGGAGGCCTCGGTGAGCACCATCGCCTCGGTGTTGCGCTGGCCGGAGCCGCGCAGGTCCAGGCGGTCGGCGCGGAACGGGATGAAGACGTGCTTCTGGATGTACTCGGGGTCGACGATCAGGCCGTCGTCGGGACGCCCCATCACGTCGAATACCTCCGAGAAGACCACGTAGAGCTTGCCGAACTTGCTCTGGATGACGTTGAAGTCTATTCCCCAGACCGTCTCCTGGTCGAGCGCCGAGAGCATCTTGGTGCTCTCGAGCTTGTTGAGGGCGGCGATGAGGCCCGACCCGGCGATGAGCACCTTGCGGCGCGAGCCGGAGTTGCCCGTGAAGGCCTCGCGCATGATGTCCACCAGGCGGGCGGCGTCGAGAGAGGAGAGGTCCACGTCCACCTGCTTGCCGGCCTGGTGCCACACGCCCTCGGTGACGGTCACCGTCTCCTGCTTGACCGGATCGTAGACCTTCATGCGGCGGCCGAAGAGGAACTGCTTCTCCATGCCCAGGCGCATGTCGTATACGGCCGCCTCCTGCTGGTCGGTGAAGTCCCAGCCCACCTCCTTGTGGCTCAGCTTCATTACGATGCTCTGCTCGATCTGCATCTTGAAAATCTGGCACAGGTTGGTGCGCTTGCGCGGCAGCACGCTGTACTGCGGCGACTGGACGTCGAGCTGCGTGGCGGCGCGGCCCATGCGCACTATGCGGCCGGTGTATACGGAGGCGTCGTCGCCCAGGTCGCCGATCAGCGTCAGCGACGTGGCATCCTTGGCAGAGACGTAGGCGGCGGCGTTGTCGCCGGCGGCGCATTCGAGCATCACGCACTCCGAAGGCTCGAACAGGCTCGTGTCGGACACCTTGACGACAACCTGCTTCAGATTGTCTTCAGTGTCGTCGAAAGCGCCCCAGGCTGCGACGGCGGAGGCGTCGGCGCGGATGTCGGCCGAGTAGTAGTCCACCTCGAGGGCGTCGGCGGCGCGTACGTGTCCCAGGCGCGAGATCTGGTCGAGCGGCGTGGCCATGGGGCGCACGCGGGTGACGGCGCGGTCGATGCCGGTGAGCATCAGCGAAGGGGAGGCCTGCGAGGCCAGGTCGGTGGTGAGCGGCCGGCCGCTCACATGGTTCTGGTTACCGGCGATGCCGGCGGCGAGAGTTGCTTCTTTCATGGTGTTTTACTGTGTTTTTTTGGATGGTTCCTGAATGTGTGGACACACCCTGGTGCGTCCGAAACGGGTTGTCACTGCCACACTGACTGGCGGAAAGTGAACATGGCGGCCAGGGCCGGGTCCGACGGGGGTGTGTACGGGTCCTGTATGCCCGGGGTGTGGTTGCGCGGGGCGGCGAACGGATGCTCGGCGTCTCTGCCGAGAGCCTCGGCTATGGCCTCGTTGCGGCCACGGAGGTATGCCTCGCGGAGGGCGTCGTAGCCGGGCCGCTCCATGGACGGCTCCTCGGCGACGGCTTCCGCTTGTCCGGGAGCCGAGGGCTCGGCCTGCGGCTCCACCGGTTCTTCAAGGAGCACCTCGGGGGACTGCTCCGACACAGCCTCCAGAGGCTGCGGATTAGGAGATTTTTCTGTTTCTTTCATATCTGGATTAGGTATACTGAATTTTTACACTGCAAAGTTAATACTAAATTCAGCAATATCCAAATCATATTTTAGGATAAACTTTCGGTTAATTTCAATTAATTCCGATTTTACAGATAATTACAATTTGAACAAGCTTTAATTTTTAACCTTTGTTAACAGAACCCAATCCAAATTTCACCCAAAACCAATAGCGTCAAGGTCCCTACCCTCCGGAATGTGCCGGGGGCGTGGGTGTTGCAAAATCCGGCGAATCGTAGGGATGCACCCCGGTGCATCCCTACAATATTGATTATCGGCGGCTGCACCATGGTGCAGCCCTACAATCTGACTGAAATTTTGAATTTTGACACACCCTCCTACAGGGAGGGGGCCGCAAAAGCGGCAGCCCCCGGCCGAGTGGGTCGGAGGCTGATATATTTATATATATATTATTATGTGTCGGTTACTTGCGGTCGAGGGTCTTCAGCACCAGCGACGGCGGGATGCCGTACATGCAGTGGAAGTCGGCGCGGCGGCACGGCTTGTTGCCGAAGGTGGAGCAGGGGCGGCACACCATGTCCAGGCTCACCACGTCCTGCTTGCTCTGGTGCCACCCCAGGAAGCCGCAGAAAGGATGCGTGGCGCCCCAGACGCTCACCACCCGGGTGCCCACCAGCGAGGCAAGGTGCATGTTCGCCGAATCCATGGAGATGACCGCGTCGCAGGCGTGGAGGAGAGAGAGTTCCGCCTCGAATCCCAGGCCCAGGGCGGCCATGTTGACGATGTTGTCGGCCGCCAGCGCCCATCGGCCCAGGGTGTTGGCCTCGTACGCGCCGGCGCCGAACAGGAACACGCGGTAGCCGGGACGGCGGGCCAGCTCGCGCACCACCCGCACCATGAGCTCCTCGGGGTAGATCTTGCCACGGTGCTTGGCGAACGGGGCTATGCCGATCCAGGTCTCCCCCTGCCGCCTGGGCGGCGTGGCCCGGGCGTAGACGGCGGGATCGGGAGGGGTGTCGGCCCAGAAGCCCCGGAAGGTGCCCCGGTAGCCGAGGCCCAGGCGGAAGAAGACTTCGCGGTAGCGGGCCCGCATGGACGTCAGCGGCATCATCACCTTGTTGTGGCGGCGCGTCAGGGCGTTGCGGCGGCGCCGCCCCTTGCGCAGGTGCACCACGGGAATGCCGCGCAGGCGCATGAAAAGCCCCATTACGCGCGTCCGCAGCACGTTGTGCAGGTCGGCGTACCCCTCGATGCGATACTTGGACACCACCTCCGAGACGAGCCGGGCGAGTCCGCGCACGCCCCGGTAGTCGGCGGTGTCCACGGGCAGCACGTGCAGGTTCGGCGGCGGCTCGAGCATGAGCCCTGCGGGGGCGCGGCGCGTTAGGTAGTAGAACTCGCAGCCGGGGTTGGCGGCGCACGCCGAGTAGACCACCGGGATGGTCATGGCCACGTCGCCGAGCGCCGAGAAGCGCGTCAGCAGGATGTTCCTCGGCCTCTCGTCAGCCCTTCTTGCCATACAGCACCGGGTTGGTGTCGGTGTCGTTGTACATCTTCATCTGGCGGTAGACCTTCATGTACTTGCGTCCGGCGGCGATGTCGTCGAGGAGCTGGTCGATGGCCGTCGACAGGTCCCGGCGCTGCTCCAGGAGGACGTCGAGCTTCGCCTGGCAGCGGGCGCGGTGGGCGGCGTCGGCGTCGGCGCGGCCGGCCTGCTCGGCCATGTGCCAGATCTTGAGTGCCAGGATGGAGAGGCGGTCGACGGCCCAGGCGGGGCTCTCGGTGTTGATGGTGGCCCCGGGCTTAGGCTCCGCGTCGGCATACTTTGTGCGGAAATACGTGTCTATCTCCTCGACCATGTCGGTGCGGAGCTGGTTGCTGGCGTCGATGCGGCGCTTGAGCTTGAGGGCCTCGACGGGGTCGATGTCCGGGTCGCGGATGATGTCCTCCATGTGCCACTGCGCGGCGTCGATCCAGCATTTGGCGTAGAGGGTGGCGGCCGGCGAACCGGCGGGATACGGTGCAGGCGCAGGGGCGTCGATATTGTCGGTGACGTGATAGTCGGCCACACAGCGGTCGAAGACGCCGTTGGCCATGTCGGAAAAGCTGCGGGTATCGGTGGTCATGTCGATTACTTAGGCCAGCATGGCGATGTTGACGAGCAGGCCGATGCCGTCGAATGCCAGGGCGATGATTGTCAGGGTGCGGGCCGAGGAGTTGGCGGCATTGCCGCTCACGGTGTCGCCGATCTGATAGAACTTGTTGGCCGAGTTGGCACGGGTGATGGCTATGATGCCTAATACCAGGCCGATGCAGCTGCAAAGGCCGAGGACGGTGGCCACGATGGCCCAGGGAAGCCAGTTGGTGGGCTGTGCCTGATACTGCGGGTATTGCGGTTGCTGAGGGGGCTGAGGGGGCTGCGGATACTGCTGCTGCTGATAGCCCTGCTGCTGATAAGGCTGCTGATAAGGCTGCTGGTAACCTTGCTGCGGCTGCTGATAAGGCTGCTGGTAGCCCTGCTGCGGCTGCTGATAAGGCTGCTGCGGGGGCTGGCCGGGTTGAGCGCACTGTGTCTGCCGAGACTGAGGCTGCGCGGGCTGCTGATAGAAGAGTTCCTGAAGCTCGGTGACTTCGGTAGCGGGAGCCCAGTCGGCCATACCCTCGCGCCATACCATGGTGGAGGGGGTGAGGCCCTGTGCAAGCAGGTCTTCCTTGGCAAAGGGACCCCGTTGCTGTTCGTTGATGATGAGATAGTACATGAGAGTATGGGTTCTTTCGACTGCGAATTTACGCATTTTTACCCGAACCCGCAAATTCACTCCCGTTTAATTATTTTTTAACACTTTATTTGGGTCGGTACGGAGAAAAAGCAGTAACTTTGCCCCGAAAATCTATAGGCTCCCCCTGGGTGTCAGAAATTTCGGGAAAAGTATAACAAAAACCATAACAAGCATGAAAAAACTTCTACTCTCCCTGGCCCTCGTGGCCGCCGGCGCCGGCTTCTCTTACGCCGACGACGTGACGTTCGACTTCTCGGACAACACTCTCACCTACGACGGCAAGGCTTCCGGCAACAACGTGCAGCCCCTCAAGTCCGTCAGCAAGGACGGCGTAGAGTTCACATTCTCCAAGAACACCGCCTCCACCGAGTGCGCCTGGTACTACATCCTGGCCACCGACCACGCCAACGCCCAGATCCGCATGTACTCCAAGGCAAGCGTGAAGATCGCCGCCCCCTCCGGCCAGAAGCTCAACAAGATCGTATTCACCATGGCCAAGAAGGACAGCTCCTGGCCCGCCAAGAACTACTCCAACGTGACGGCCGACAACGGCACCATCACCCCCGTGCTCACCGCCGCCGCCGACGACAGCTTCACCACCCTCACCTGGGAGAACGCCGCAGGCACCGACGCAGTCACCATCACCGTTCCCGCCACCAAGAACAGCTGGGCCAGCGCCAACCCGCAGTTCCGCTTCTCCAAGGCAGTCGTGACCCTCGACGGCCAGGGCGGCCCGACGGCACCCGCGGCCCCGAAGATCAACGGCGCGGCCACCTTCTACGGCGCCAACACCACCATCACCATGACCGCCGGCACCGGCTGCGACATCTACTACACCATGTCCACCACCGGCGAGCCCGCCGAGCCCACCGCCTCCAGCGCCAAGTACGACGGCGAGATCGTGATCAACGCCACCACCTCCTTCAAGGCCATCGCCGTCAAGGACGGCCTCAGCAGCGCCGTCACCGCCGCCACCTTCACCAAGGGCCAGGCCATGAACGTGGGCAGCATCTCCGACTTCCTCGACCAGAACACGGACGAGGTCTGCACCTTCACCAACCCCGTCACCGTGGTGGGCCTCTACAACAAGCGCTATCTCTTCGTGCAGGACGCCACCGGCTCACTGCAGATATTCAACGGCGCCAACACCCTCGACCGCCCCTACCGCATGGGCCAGACCATCAAGGGCTTCTCCGTGAAGAAATCTGTCTACAACGGCACCCCGCAGGGCGACGCAGCCGACTTCGTGGCCACCTTCCCCGCCACCGCCGACGGCAACGAGCACTTCATCGCTCCCAAGAAAATAGAGCCCACCGAGGAGGCCGTCAAGGCCAACCTCAACGGCTACGTATACTTCACCGGCAAGCTCACCAAGACCGGCAACAACTATTTCATGGGCCCCGTCCAGCTCTATGACCGCTTCTCCCTCAAACTCATCTCCGACGATCTGCTGAACGTCGACAAGGACTACGCCGGCTACGCAGTGATGTTCAACACCACTCCTGAAATGTTCTACACCCAGGTAGGCGAGCCTGGCACCGTAGGCGTCTCCGGCATCGACGCCGAGCAGGCTGCCATCTACGGCGCCGAGGGTTATGTAGTGGCTCCCGAGGGCGCCCAGGTCTACAACATGGCAGGCATGCGCGTGGCCAACGAAGGCCTGGCAGCCGGCATCTACCTGGTGCGCAGCGGCGCCAAGACCTACAAGGTAGTGGTACGCTAAAAGCTGAAAACCAAATCACAGAACAACTAATCTAAGACCAGGAGGTGCGCGGCTCGGCCCGGGTGCCTCCTGTTTTTGTCTCACACCCCCTCTTGAACTAAAAAGGGGAAGGCCGCGTTTACTATAATAGCCCGCGGCTTTCGGCTCCGGGCTGACCACCTAAACTTCACCACAATGGAGAATACACAAGACAAGGATATGCGCGGCCGCAGCCGCGAAGAGGAGATAGAGGCCATGAACACCGGCGCGAGCGCCCACATGCTGCGCGACGCCGAGGACGAGGCCCTGACGCTCAACGACCGGGAGACAGAAGCCGTGGACGCCGTGATAGCGGCCATGGAGGGTCAGACACCCGCCACCGCCGCCCAGGCCGAGGCAGAGCGCCGCGATGCCGATGCCGATGCAGAGGCTTCCAGGCTGGCCGACACCCGCGCCCTGCACGAGCAGGAGGCCATAGACTGCGCCGAGAAGGGGGCACAGGCCGTGCCCGCCGGGCACCGCTCCGGGTTCGTCAACATAGTCGGCAACCCCAACGTGGGCAAGTCCACGCTGATGAACCTGCTGGTGGGAGAGCGCATCTCCATCATCACCTCGAAGGCCCAGACCACCCGCCACCGCATCACCGGCATCGTCAACACCCCCGAATACCAGATCGTATACTCCGACACCCCCGGCGTGCTCAAGCCCCGCTACAAGCTCCAGGACGCCATGCTCGAGTTCTCCGAGGGCGCCCTGACCGACGCCGACATCCTCGTCTACGTCACCGACGTCGTCGAGGACCCCGAGAAGAACCGCGACTTCCTCGACCGCGTGGCCAAGGAAAAGGTACCCGTGCTGCTGGTAATCAACAAGATAGACCTCCTTAAGGGAGACGACGACCTCGTCACCCTGGTGCGCGACTGGCAGCTGCGCCTGCCCAAGGCCGTCATCGTGCCCGTCAGCGCCCGCGAGGGTTTTAACGTTGACAATCTGAAACGGCTTATAGAGGAGCGCCTGCCGGTGGGAGCACCGTTCTTCGGCAAGGACGCGCTCACCGACAAGCCCGCCCGATTCTTCGTCACCGAGATCATCCGCGAGAAGATCCTGCTGCTCTACGACAAGGAGGTGCCTTACAGCGCCGAGGTGCTCGTGGAGAAGTTCGACGAGAAGGAGAAGGCCATCCACATCATGGCCGTCGTCTACGTGGAGCGCGACAGCCAGAAGGCCATCCTCATCGGCCGCGGCGGCGAGAAGATAAAGCAGGTCGGCATCGAGGCGCGCAAGGACATAGAGAACTTCTTCGGCAAGAAGGTATACCTCGAGCTCTTCGTCAAGGTCGAGAAGGACTGGCGGCAGCGCGAGAACAAGCTCCGCGCCTTCGGCTACATCGAGTGATCCGGGTGCGTGCCACAGAGGCGCGCCCGCGGCCCGGCATCCCCTCCGGCGACGGGCAATAAAGAGGTTCAAGACTCGTTAACGGACAAGGGAGGTGTGTCAAAATTCAAAAATTCGGTCAGATTGTAGGGCTGCACCCCGGTGCAGCCGCTGATAATCTAATCAATGAAGTAGAGCGGATGCACCAGGGTGCATCCCTACGATTCGCCGGGTTTTGCACACCCCCACGCAACAGAAATACACGCACACAACAGTTATGGGAAGACTCATCGCCATAGTCGGGCGCCCCAACGTGGGCAAGTCGACACTGTTCAACAGGCTCACGCAGAGCCGCGCCGCCATCGTGGACCCCACCGCCGGCACCACCCGCGACCGCCAGTACGGATTCGTGGACTGGGCCGGGCGCGACTTCTCCATCATCGACACCGGCGGCTGGGTCGTGAACTCCGACGACATCTTCGAGGAGGAAATCAACAAGCAGGTCGAGATCGCCATCGAGGAGGCCGACGAGATCATGTTCGTCGTAGACGCCTCCAACGGCATCACCGACCTCGACGAGCACGTGGCCGACATACTGCGCCGGTCGAAGAAGCCCGTCATCCTGGTGGCCAACAAGGACGACCTGGGCGACGCCCGCTACAACGTGCCGGAGTTCTACGGCCTTGGCCTGGGCGAGCCCTACGCCCTGTCGGCCGTCAGCGGCTCCGGCACCGGCGAGCTCCTCGACCGCGTCGTCGAGCTCCTGCCGCAGAAGGAGGACGACGAGGAGACCGAAGCCGACGTGCCCCGCTTCGCCATCGTCGGCCGCCCCAACGTCGGCAAGTCCTCGCTCATCAACGCCTTCATCGGCGCCGAGCGGCACATCGTCACCGACATCGCAGGCACCACGCGCGACTCCATCTTCCACCGGTACAACAAGTTCGGCCTCGACTTCTACCTGGTCGACACCGCCGGCATCCGCCGCAAGCAGAAGGTCAACGAGAACATCGAGTACTACTCGGTGATCCGCTCCGTGCGCGCCATCGAGAACTCCGACGTGTGCATCCTGCTGATCGACGCCACCCGAGGCATCGAGGGCCAGGACGCCAACATCTACGGCCTGATACAGCGCAACCGCAAGGGCCTGGTGGTGTGCGTCAACAAGTGGGACCTGGTCAGCGACAAGAGCATCGAGGCGCAGCGCACCTTCGAGAACGCCATACGCAACAAGTTCGCCCCCTTCACCGACTTCCCCATCATCTTCACCTCGGCGCTCACCAAGCAGCGCATCTTCAAGGTGCTGGAGACGGCGATAGCGGTCTACGGCAACCGCCGCCGCATAATCCCCACCTCGCAGCTCAACACCTACATGCTCGACGTGATAGCGCAGACGCCCCCGCCCGCCAACAAGGGCAAGTACATCAAGATCAAGTACGTGACGATGCTCAAGGAGGCCGTCATACCCACGTTCGTGTTCTTCTGCAACCTGCCTCAGTGGGTCAAGGAGCCGTACCGGCGCTTCCTGGAGAACAAGATCCGCGAGCGCTGGGACTTCCACGGCACACCCATAAGCATCTTCATGAGAGAAAAATAACGCGAGTTCGGGGTAAGAATTACCCTAAGAGGGTGTTGCAAAATACGGCGAATCGTAGGGTTGCACCCTGGTGCATCCGCTCTACTTTATTGATGATCGGCGGCTGCACCAGGGTGCAGCCCTACGATCCTACAGTCTGACCGAATTTTTTGGATTTTGACACACCCTCATTCAACTTTCTTGGGGTCACTTCATTCTTATCCCGAACTTGCGTAAATAGGTCAGAGTCGCCCTGCCTACACCAGGCGGTAGAGGCGGTCGGCGAGGCGCACCTTGGCAGGCACTGGCACGGAGAATACCTGGCCCTTCACCACGCGGGAAACGGGTCCGGAGTCGAGGCGCAGCTCGGCGGCGGTGAACTCCAGCGCGCCGGTGGTGGGGCCCGTCACCAGCAGCTCGTCGCCGACGCTTATCTCGCCGGCCTCCAGGCGGAACTCCGCCACCCCCAGGCGCGGGAACCAGCGCACGGGCCGCGCCGCGTAGTGCTTGGTGCGCGTGGCCGACGACCCGTACTTGCCGCTCCACTCGCCCAGGCGGCGGCCCAGGTAGTAGCCGTCCCAGAAGCCCCGGTTGAACACACGCGCCAGCCGCTCGTCCCAGCCTTTCACCTTCTCGCCGTCGTAGGTGCCGTCGCAGATGGCGCGCAGGGCCTCGTCGTAGCAGGACACGGTGGCGGCCACGTACTCGGCGCCACGGGCGCGCCCCTCGATCTTGAACACCCGCACCCCGGCGTCCACCAGCCGGTCCAGGAAATGGATCGTCTTGAGGTCCTTGGGGCTCATCAGGAACTCATTGTCAACCTCGATCTCGTTGTCCGTCTCCTTGTCCGACAGGCGGTACGAGCGGCGGCATATCTGCGTGCAGGCGCCCCTGTTGGCGGAGCTGTCCATGGCGTGCAGGCTCAGGTAGCACTTGCCGCTCACTGCCATGCACAGAGCGCCGTGGCAGAACATCTCGATGCGCACCGGCTCGCCGTCCGGGCCCAGGATCGGCCCCTCCATTATATTATTGTGCATGGCGCCGACCTGGTCGAGGTCGAGCTCGCGGCTGAGCACCACCGTCTCGGCCCACTGCGAGTAGAAGCGCACCGCCTCGGTGTTGCTGATGTTGGCCTGCGTGGAGATGTGCACCGGCAAGCCCGCCTGCCGGCAGTATAGAATCGTGGAGATGTCGGTGGCTATGACGGCCGAGATGCCGGCGTCCCCGGCGGCATCGACGATCTCGCGCATCCGGGCCATGTCCGAGTCGTACATGATGGTGTTGACAGTCAGGTAGCTGCGCATGCCGTAGCGTCGGCAGCGCTCGGCCAGGGCGGGCAGCTCCCCGAGAGTGAAATTCGTGGCCGCCTTCGAGCGCATGTTGAGCCCGGCGATGCCGAAATATACCGCGTCGGCACCGGCGCGGGCGGCCGCCGACAGCGACGACAGGCTCCCCACGGGAGCCATTATCTCCAGTTCTTCACGTTTCATGCCTGCAAAGTTATAAAAAATGCCTAAATTTGCGGCCAGAATAACATCACCATGAAAAACCATTAGTAATGTATGAGATAAAGAGCAAGCGGTGGCTGTCGCCGGCCGTGACGGAGATGACCGTCCACGCGCCGCGCATCGCCGCCAGCGCCAAGCCGGGACAGTTCCTGATTGTGCGCGTCAACGAGATCGCCGAGCGCATCCCGCTGACCATCTGCGACTACGACGCCGAAGCCGGCACGGTCACCATCGTGACCCAGGCCGTGGGCGTGTCGTCGCGCAAGATCAACGACATGGAGGAGGGCGACAGGTTCGCCGACGTGGCCGGGCCCCTGGGCCGCCCCACCGACCTCATGGACCTCGGCGACGAGGACCTGAAGAAAGAGCGCATCCTGTTCGTGGCCGGAGGCGTGGGCGCCGCTCCCGTCTATCCCCAGGTGAAGTGGCTCCGCTCCAGGGGCGTCGACGCCGACGTCATCATCGGCGCCAAGACCAGGGACCTGCTCTGCTACGTGCCCGAGATGGAAAAGGTGGCCGGCAACCTGTACCTCTGCACCGACGACGGCTCCGCCGGCTTCCACGGCATGGTGCCCGCCCTCATGGAGCAGCTCTACGACCAGGGCCGCTACACCCGCTGCGTCGTCATCGGCCCCATGATCATGATGAAGTTCGCCTCCCTGAGCACCCTCAAGGCCGGAATCCCCACCATCGTAAGCCTCAACGCCCTGATGGTCGACGGCACCGGGATGTGCGGCGCATGCCGCGTGAGCGTCGGCGGCGAGACCAAGTTCACCTGCGTCGACGGACCCGAGTTCGACGCGCACAAAGTCGACTTCGACGAGGCCATGCGCCGCCAGAACATGTACCGCAACAACCCCAAGACCAACCCCGAAGACTGCACCTGCCATGGCCGTTAACAAGATACCCCGCGTGCCTGTCCGCGAACAGGACCCCGCCCAGAGAGCGACAAACTTCAAGGAAGTGTGCCTGGGCTACAGCCTCGACGAGGCCACCCTCGAGGCCAGCCGCTGCCTCAACTGCCCCAAGCCCCGCTGCGTGCAGGGCTGCCCCGTCAGCCTCCAGATACCCCGCTTCATCCAGGCCCTCAGGGAGGGCGACCTGCGCAAGGCGGCAGGCGTCATCGCCGAGGACTCCTCGCTGCCCGCGGTCTGCGGCCGCGTATGCCCCCAGGAGAACCAGTGCGAGGGCGCCTGCGTGCTCGGCATCAAGGGAGAGCCGGTGAGCATCGGCAAGCTCGAGCGCTTCGTCGGAGACTGGGCCATCGCCAACGCCGGCGACGCACCCGCCGCCGACGCTCCCGAGCCGAAAGGGAAGAAAGTGGCCATCATCGGCTCCGGCCCCTCCGGGCTCGCATGCGCCAGCGACCTCGCCCGCCTCGGCTACAAGGTGAAGATCTTCGAGGCCCTGCACAAGGTCGGCGGCGTGCTCGTGTACGGCATCCCCGAGTTCCGCCTGCCCAAGGATGCCGTCGTGGCCCGGGAGGTGGAGGCCGTCAGGCGCCTCGGCGTGGAAATCGAGACCGACGTCGTGGTGGGCCGCACCGTCACCGTCGACTCGCTGATGGACGACGAGGGCTACGACGCCGTGTTCATAGGCTCCGGGGCCGGCCTGCCCCGCTTCATGGGCATCCCCGGCGAGAACCTCAACGGAGTGTACTCGGCCAACGAGTTCCTGACCCGCAACAACCTCATGCACGCCTACGACCCCTGCTACGACACGCCCGTCTACACCGGCAAGCGCGTGATAGTGGTGGGCGGCGGCAACGTCGCCATGGACGCCGTGCGCACCGCCCGCCGCCTGGGCGCCGAGTCCGTGATCGTCTACCGCCGCAGCGAGGCCGAGCTCCCCGCCCGCCGCGAGGAGGTGCACCACGCCAAGCAGGAGGGCATCGACTTCCGGATGCTCACCAACCCCGTGGAGATCCTGGGCACCGACGACGGCTGGGTGCGCGGTCTGCGCTGCGTGAGCATGGAGCTTGGCGAGCCCGACGCCAGCGGGCGCCGCCGCCCCGTGGCCGTGGCCGGCAGCGAGCACGACATTCCCGCCGACGTGGTCATCATGGCCCTGGGCACCAGCCCCAACCCGCTCATCAAGGACACCACCTCCGGCCTGGAGACGGAGCGCCACGGCTGCATCGTGGCCGACGAGGATGGCCGCACCAGCCGTCCGGGCGTGTTCGCCGGCGGCGACGCCGTGACCGGCGCCGCCACGGTGATCCTGGCCATGGGCGCCGGCCGCAAAGCCGCACGCGCCATCGACCGATACCTGACCGAATCGCCGCGCTGAAGCGCGCGCACCGAGACCGCAAGAGGCCGCCCCCGGCAGTGGGGGCGGCCTCTTGGCTTTTGAGGATATGCGCGGCGCCGAGGAGCGCGCCGGGCGCTAAGGAAAATGCTTATCGTTCACCGGGACCACGGGCGCCTCAGCGGCGGTTGCGGTTGGCGATCTTGGCGACGGTGCTGGTGCCGTCGGTGTAGACGGTGCGGCGGATGAGCACGGGCGCGGTGTCGTCGGCGGTGGTGCGGGCGCCGTCGGTGCGGTAGTACTCTACGCGGAGCACCGGCCTGGCGTCGGTGTCGAGGCCGTCGACGCCCGAATACTTCATGAGGTTGAGGTCGAACACGCGCTGCAGGCCGCCGAGCTTAAGGGTGAGCTGCGCGGGAGTGTTGTCGCCCTGGGAGCGGTTGGAGGCGTAGTCGCCCTTGACGATGAGCGCGGCGGTGGAGCTGGTCCACTCGGCGCCGGGCACCTGGCTGAGGTATACGTGGGTGCGGACGCTCTGCAGGGTCTCGTCGGAGGAGGGCACCACGGCGCAGGCGGCGATGTTCAGAGTGTCGTTGGCGACCTGCGCCTTCAGCGTCGGGAACGTGTAGGCGTTGAGCGCGAACGCGTCGGAGATGTTGCGCTGCATCAGCTCGCCGGTGCGCAGGCCGGTCACCCGGAGTGCGTTGTCGTAGTCGGAAAGGGCGGTAGTGTCGGTGTTGGCGAAGACCTTGTCGCCGATGCTGAGGTACTTGCAGGAGCTGTTCTGGCCCATGATGTTGCCCCAGTTGGAGGTGGCGGTGATCTTGCCGGTGTTGTAGCAGCGGTCCACCACGATGGTGTAGACGGGTGACGCCGCGGCTCCGGGCTGGCCGAAGAGGCCGCCTACGGCGCTGGTGCCGGTGATGTCGCCGGAGTTGTAGCAGTCGGTCATGGTGGCGCGTCCCAGGCCGATCATGCCACCTGCGGAGGTGGTGCCGGCGGTGACGTCGCCGATGTTGACGCAGCGTGTCATGCGCAGGGACTTGGCGGTGTTGGTGCCGTTGATGCCGCCCACCTGGTTGCCTGCGCCGACGATGTCGCCGGAGTTCCAGCAGTCGATGAACTCGGCGGGGCCGTTGCCGAGGATGCCGCCGACGTTGGTGCCGGAGGTGGCGTTGCCCTTGACGGATGCGGTGTTGCGGCAGTCGACGACCTTGAGGGAGTCGCCGGAGGCTGCGGCGATGACGCCGCCGGAGTTGGACCATGCCTCGACGCTGCCGTAGTTGCGGCAGTTGCTCACCGAGGAGGGCGCTCCGGCGCTGGTGGCTATCTCGCTCAGGACTCCGCCGATGCGGATCTGGCCGGAGGCGGGACCGGAGAGCTTGCCGGTGTTGAGGCAGTCGGTGACGACGGAACCGGCCTTGATGGCGGAGCCGACGCCGCCGGCGTAGCCCTTGGCGCCGACGGCCAGGTCGGCGGTGTTGGCGCACGAGGCCAGGCGGAAGGGCCTGGCGGCGGTGTGGGCCACGGTGGAGCTCACGATGCCGGCCATGTACTGGTTGGCCCAGACGGTGCCGGAGTTGCTGCAATTCTCCACGGAGCTGGGCACGAGGGCCTCGGCGACGATGCCGGCGGCGTATGTGCCGGTGGTGGTGGAGGTGCGCACCTCGCCGGTGTTGACGCACTTGGAGATGGCGGCGGAGGCGGAGCCGGCGATGCCGCCGATCTTGCTCGCGCCGGCCACGGTGCCGGAGTTGGAGCACTCGTCGATGCTGACGTCGGCCGCGGCGGGTGTCCCGCCGACGATGCCGCCGGCATAGTTGGTCTTGGCGATGACGGCGCCGGAGTTGGAGCACATCAGGAACTGGGCGCCCGGATAGGCGTAGCCGGCCATGCCGCCCGCACCGGTGGTGCCGAGTGTGGTGACGGTGGCCGAGTTATGGCAGTCGAGCACGTTGCCGTAGCAGATGCCGGCGATGCCGCCCACATTCTGATAGCCGGAGATGGAGCCGGACTTAAGCGTCAGGCCCGACACGAAGCCGTCGTAGCCTAAAGTGCCGAACAGGCCGCGGCCCACCTGGGTCCTGTCGGAGACCACACCCTCGTAGCTTACATTGGAGATGGACTTGTCGTTGCCGTCGAAGGAGCCGTTGAACATCACGCCGTCGGCACCCAAGGGGAGGAATTCGGTGTCGCGGAAGTCGAGGTTGTTCATCAGCTTGAAGTAGTAACCCTGATAGTCGAAGTCCCACTGCTTCATGAAGCGGGCCACTGCCATCCATTCGCCTGTCTCGCGGATGAGGAAGGGCTTGGCCATGGTGCCTTCGCCCTCGGTGAGGACGCAGTTGAGCGCTGCCACGGGGATGCGGCGGGTGGCGCCTTCGAGGCTGGCGACGACGGTGTCGGTGAAGCAGCCGGACATGGGCGGCAGCACTTTCAGCGTGTTGTCGGCGATGGAGAAGACGAAGTTGTTGACCACTTTCCAGTCCACTCCTGCGCTGAGGGGCGCGTCGGCCACCATTGACTGCGCGAAGTCATTGGCGGGGAAGCGGATTACGGCGGTGGAGTTGAGGCGCGACTGCAGGGGCTGCTGACCGGCGGCATACTTCATGGTCGGGTATTTGCCCGATGCCAGGCTCCAGACGGAGTCGGCGAGCAGCTGTGCGGGATAACCCTGGGCCGAGGCGAGGCTGAGGGTGGGGAGCATCTGGGTGCCCTCGAGCAGGCCGCCCGAGACGGTGCCGACCTTCTGAATCTGCTTGTCGGCCAGGCAGGCGGCGTAGTCGGCGTTGGTCGAGGTGCCTGCGATGGAGCCCTGCGAGGAGCGCTCGGCGGAGGCGTAGACGAGGCCGTAGTTGACGGCTGCGGTGGCGGAGGCGCGTATGGCGGCGGTGCCTGCCATCTTGCCTGCTATGCCGCCCACCTGCTTGTAGGAGCGGATGAGGCCGGAGTTGACCACATTTTCAAGGACGGTGCGGTCGCAGTTGCCCGCGATGCCGCCAGCGCAATACTGGCTGCCCTCCTTCTGGTAGGGGTTGAACCAGTAGGCTGCGATTTCGCCGGTGTTCTCGCACTTCTCGATGCGGCCCTGCTGGGCCTGGCCTGCGATGCCGCCGGCGTTGTAGGCGTTGACGGCGATGAAGCCGTCGTTGTAGCAGCCGCGCACGATGCCGCCGGCCTTGAGGTAGCCGACGATGCCGCCCGAGCAGGAGAAGTAGGTGCGCACGCGGGCGTAGTTGCGGCAGTTCTCGATCAGGCCCTCGGAGCCGCCGGCGATGGCGCCGCCGTACTGGAAGCTCTGGATGTCGGCCTTCGGGCCGACGGTGAGGTTGCGGACCACGCCGGTCTTGCCGACGTTGCCGAACAGGCCGCTGTAATAATAGGAACCTTCATCCTTGGGGTTGACCTGGCCGGGCACTGCGGTGCCGGTGGCCGTCTCTTCGGTGAAGAAGGCCACGCCGACGACGCGGAAGTTGTCGAGCGTGTGGCCGCGGCCGTCGAAGTTGCCCTCGAAGACGAGCTTGGCGGCCTTGTCCTTGCAGACGGGCACGATGGTGTCGCCGCCGCAGTCGATGTCATTGTTCAGCACCACGTAGCGGCCGGCGAAGGTCATACGGGCATTGTTGCTCATGTCCGAGAACTTGCGCACATCCTCGCGGGTCTTGAGCAGCCAGGGCTCCTCGGCGGTACCCTTGCCGTCGAACGGGGCGGGAGCGATGTTGAGGAACCAATACTTGGAGGCGCGGCCCTCTATGGCGTAGACGGTGTCGGTGTACTGCTCGTAGTTGAGGCGGCCCGTGCCGCCGTCGAAGGTGAATGCGTAGCCACCCTTGCTGTCGAGGCCGTCGGCCTTCAGGGCCTGCCATGTCAGCTTGACGGGGGAGTAGGAGAAGTCGGTCTGGATGTCGTTGATGGTCTGGCCTGCGCCGAGCACCACGGCGGCGGAGCTTACGCGGGCTGCGGCGGTGGTGTCGTTACCCTTCAGGGTGGGGTAGGAGCCGGCGGCGGCGTTCCAGCTGTCGGCGCTGAAGCCCTGGGGCAGGGCGCCGGAGGTGAGGGCGGAGGTGTTCAGGCCCCACTTGGCGCCCGGCAGCACGCCCACCTGGTTGTCGAACCAGCAGTCGGTGATGGTGAAGTTCTCGGTGTCGCCGGTGATGCCGCGGGTGTCGGAGGCCGACTTGGTCAGCACCATTGCCGAGGAGTAGGAGGAGCGGATGACGGTGGGTACCTCGTTGTTGAGGCCCTTGGTGTTGTGGCCCACCAGGCCGCCGCACATCGTGGTCTCGGGGTTGCGCACGTAGCCGGTGGCGTAGCAGTCGGTGATCTCGGACTGGAAGGTGGTGCCGACCAGGCCGCCGACGTATGCCGAAATGGAGGAGGCGTTGGAGACGACCGCGTTGGCGAAGCTCGACTGCAGCTTGGAGTAGGAGAGGGCGCCGAAGAGGCCGCCCACGCCGATTTCATCGCCGGTGGCCTGCACCACGCCGGTGTAGGAGCAGCGGGTGATGACCGGGGCGGGGGATGCGGTGGTCTGCTTGGAGCCGTGGCCTACGAGGCCGCCGGAGAAGACCTGCTTGCCGGTGGCGATGACGCGGCCCTGGGCGTGGCAGTCGGTGATGTTGCTGTAGCTGCGGCCCGCGATGCCGCCGGTGTAGCCGAGGGCCTGCACGTAGGTGCCGCTGACGTTGACGCGGGTCATGGGCTCGGAGCAGTAACCGGCCACGGTGCCTGCGTTATAGCCCATTGCGGCCACCACGCGGGAGTCGGTGACGGTGATGTCGGTCAGGGGAGCGTAGCTGTAGCCTACGAGAGTACCTGCGGTATAGCCGATGGTGTTGACCACGGCGCGGTGCATCTTTATGTTCTTAAGCTCGCCGCCGCGGGCTACGTGGCCGAACAGACCGGCATAGTCGTAAGCGTAGTTGTCGATGAAGAAATTGGTCAGCGTGTGGCCCGCGCCGTCGAAGGAGCCGGCGAACCAGTGCTGCGTGTCGCCGATGGGGTCAACGCCGGGAGCGTCGGTGCCGAAGTCGATGTCGTTGGCAAGGCGGAAGTACTTGCCCGCATAGACGGGATAATACTGGTGGTCGTTGCCGTCGCTGGTCAGGGCGCCGCGGTACGTGGCGTTGTTGACGATGTCATAGCGCAGGGCGGCCAGGTCGTCGGACGTCTTGATGAGCCAGGGGGAGGACTGCGTGCCCTCTCCCTCGAGGTTGAGCGTGGGAGCCTGCGGGAACTCGATGGCCTCGGTAAAGGTCACCGAAGCCCCCTCGTAGCTGCCCAGCAGCGCGTTGGGACGGGCCACTGCCCAGGAACCCCAGGTGAGTTTCTTATCGCCCGTGGTGTAGGTGGCCTCGACGGGGTTGAGGACATTGATGGAGAACTTGACGTTGGTGCCGTCGTTGCTCTCGGTCATGTTGTAGATGAAGAAGTCGCCGTACAGGGACAACTGCGAGATGGCCTGCGGGTCGATGTTGACGCGGCCGTCGGGGGTGAGCGTCAGGTCGATGTCGGAGAAGGAGGTGACCACGGGCAGGCGCATCAGGCGCACCCGGGTCGGGGAGACGGGATATGCGAAGCCGTTGCTGACCTGGTCGGTGACCTGTCGGTTGGCGACGGTCTGTGTGTTATTCTTGAAGGTGATGCGCCTGGCGGTGATGGTGGCGTTGGGCTGCGCCACGGCGGCGTAGTCGAAGAGGCCCACGGTGAGGTAGGCGCCGGCCTGGGCGCCCTCGGTGACGAAGAAGCCGAAGCCGTCGTCGATCACGATGCTCCCCTTGTAGAGGTGGCCGCGCAGCGAGGCGGTCTTGTCGTAGGTGGAGGTTCGGAAGTCCATGCGGCACAGGTACACGGGCATGCCCTGCACCGAGTCGATGAACTGGGTGGGGATGGTGACGGCGCCGGTGGCGTAGTCGACGTGTGCCCGGATGGTGACGTCGCCGAAGCAGAAGCGGGCTATGGCCACGGAGTCGGCACCGACGGCGGAGACGGAGGCGTCGCCGCCGTAACATACGTGCGTGGAGTGGTTGTTGGCCATCAGCTGGCGGTCGCCGACGATGTCGGCCTGCTGCCAGGCGCGGCCCGGGGTCTTCCGCACGGGCATCGCCTCTACGGGCGCGGATGGCACGGTGCCTGCGCGGAATGGCTCTGCGGCAGAGATACTCTTGGGCGACGCCGGGGCCTGGGGAGCCGGTCGCTCCATGGCCGCGAACGTCACGGTGCCGCGTGCGGGCGGCTCCGGCTGCTCCGCCTGCGCGAAGCCCAGGAGCGCCAGCGGCGCCGTAAGCATCATGAACAGTAGTCGTTTCATAGCTTGTTCGTAAGTTAATGAATGTTTTTGTGGTCCGCAAATTTACTAAACTTTCCCGACACGGCCAAGTTTCCGCGCCATTTATTGTCTTTCGTCGCAAAAGTCGGACTTTTCGGGCCTGGGATGTCGGACGGGGCCGATTTGGCAGTGTCGGATTTTTTGCATATTTTTGCGGCAAAGTTTCCCGAGCATGGAAGAAATGAAGATAGTGACGCCGGTGACGGTATGCTCCTACTCGGAGCTGACGGACGCCGATCGTGCGCTGGTGGACGCCGCCAAGGCCGCCACCCGCACCTCCTACGTGCCATACTCACGCTTCAGCGTGGGGGCGGCCATCCTGCTCGACGACGGCACCGTGGTGTCGGGGTCGAACCAGGAGAACGCCGCCTTCCCGTCGTCGATGTGCGCCGAGCGCACCACCGCCTACTGGGCCTCCGCCGGCCACCCCGGCAAGCGGATGCTCAAGATAGCCGTCGCCGCCAACACATACCGCCTCAACCGCCGCCCCGGCGCCGGCTTCGACGACTGCTTCCAGCCCTCCCCCATCGCCCCATGCGGCGCATGCCGCCAGGCGCTGCTCGAGTACGAACACCTCCACGGCCCGATGCAGGTGATCCTGTACGGAGCCGAGAAGATATACATCATCCCCTCGGTGGCCGACCTGCTCCCCGTCACATTCACCGAATTCTGAGAGATGCCCACCCCCGACCCGAAAAATCAACTGACCTACATACAATGAAACGAATACTTACCTTAGCGCTGGCATGCGCAGCGCTGCCCGTGCTGGCCCAGGCCCCCGAGGCCAAGACCGACACCGCCAAGGGATTCCGGTTCACCGACATCAAGACCGTGAAGACCGGCTCCGTAAAGGACCAGAACAAGTCCGGCACGTGCTGGGCATTCTCCGGCACATCCTTCGTCGAGGACGAGATCATGCGCAAGGGAGGCCCCGAGCTCGACCTCAGCGAGATGTTCACCGTGCGCCACTGCTACGACGACAAGGCCGACAAGTACATGCGCATGGACGGCACCATCAACTTCGCCCAGGGCGGCGGCCTGTGGGACATCATGTACGTGCTCGGCAACTACGGCCTCGTGCCCGAAGAGGCTTACGCCGGCCTCGAGTACGGCGCAAAGAAGCACGAGCACTACGAGCTGGCCGACGGACTCACCGGCTACCTCAAGGGCGTCATGCGCAGCAAGAAGCGCTCCACCGCCTGGAAGCAGGGCTTCGACGGAATCCTCGACGCATACCTCGGCAAGCTCCCCGAGTCATTCACCTACAACGGCCGCAAGTACACCCCCCGCACATTCGCCGACCAGTTCGGCATCCGCCCGGAGGACTACATCTGCGTCACCAGCTTCACGCACCACCCCTTCTACCGCAGCTTCCCCCTGGAAGTGGCCGACAACTGGCTGTGGGCGCCCTACCAGAACGTGCCCATGGAGGAGATGAAGGCCATCGTGGACAACGCCCTTGAGAACGGCTACTCCGTGGCCTGGGCGGCCGACGTCAGCGAAGGCGGCTTCAAGTGGACCGAGGGAGTGGCCGTGATTCCCGAGGAGATCAACCCCGACAACCTCGAAGGCACCGAGCTCTCCAAGTGGGTCACCCTCAGCGACAAGGACCGCGCCGCCAAGCGATTCAAGTTCGACGGCCCCGTCAAGGAGGTTGTACCCACACAGCAGATGCGCCAGGAGGGCCTCGACAGCCACGAGACCACCGACGACCACGGCATGACGATCGTCGGAATCGCCACCGACCAGGAGGGCAACCGCTACTACAAGGTCAAGAACTCCTGGGACACCAACCAGAAGTACGGCGGATACTTCTACTGCTCCGAGCCATACTTCCTGCTCAAGACCATGGGCATCATGGTCAACAAGCAGGCCGTGCCCAAGGAAATCTCCAAGAAATTCAAAGACTGACTTAGGAAGTGATATTTTTCTGCTTCATGGAAGCAACGTGACATTAGTTTCAGGGACGGGAGCGCCGCGATGGCGGTCCCGCCCTTTCTTTTGCCCCCGGGCGGCGAACATTGCGCGGCCCCGGAACCTTAATAAGATATGGCACAAGTAAAAGCGAAGAAAAGCTACGGCCAGCACTTCCTGGCCGACGAGTCGATAGCGCGGCGCATCGCCGGCACGGTGCTCGACTACCCCGCCGGCACTCCCCTGGGCGACCTGCCCGTGGTCGAGATAGGCCCGGGCACCGGCGCCCTGACGCGCTGGCTCGCCGACTCCGGCCGGCCTCTCGAGGTCGTGGAGCTCGACCCCGAGGCCGCCGCATACATGCGCAAGGCATACCCCGACGTGCGACTCCGCGAGGAAGACTTCCTGAGACTCGACATCGACACACTCTTCCCCGGGCGGAAGATCGCCCTCATCGGCAACTACCCCTACAACATCTCCACGCAGATCTTCTTCCGCGTGCTGGATAACAGGGATAAAGTGCAGGCCTGCTCGGGCATGCTCCAGCGCGAGGTCGCCCAGCGCATCTGCGCCCGCGAGGGAAGCAAGACCTACGGCATCCTCAGCGTCCTGCTCCAGCTCTGGTACGACTGCGAGTACCTGTTCACCGTCGACGAGACGGTGTTCCGCCCCATGCCCAAGGTAAAGAGCGGCGTACTGCGGCTGGTGCGCAACGGGCGCACCTCGCTACCCTGCTCCGAGCAGATGCTCCGCACGGTGGTGAAGACCGGCTTCGGCCACCGGCGCAAGACGCTCCGCAACTCCCTGGGCCCGCTCTGCGCGTCGCTGCAGGCCACCACCCTGCCCCTGGGCCTCGACACCCCCGCGCTCAAGCCATACCTGCCCAAGCGCCCCGAGCAGCTCGCCCCGCCGGAGTTCGTGCGCCTCGCCTGCATCCTGCAGGGCACGGAAACGCCGCGCTGAAGCGCGGCGCACCGTCCGCCCACTCAGCATCAGAGTGACGCGAGTCCGGGGTAAGAGATTCCATCTCCGCAGTTCGGAAGAAGACTACCTGCAGTTCATCGAGGCCATCAATAAATATCGTATCGCCTCCTTTTTATTAAAAATTCTGCATTTGTAGTGTTTCGACAAATGCAGAATTAATCATTTCCAATGATTAAACAACTTGCTATATTGGTCAGTGTTTAACTCTATATATTCGTCCAAAGCTGAGATGGCTTTGGACGGATCTATAAATTCACCTAAGAGTCCATTAGATGAGCTTAAAATCAAATTATCTCCTTCGACTCCTATTGTAATCAATCCTTCGTAATTGAATCCACATACGAAAAACGACACTTGGTTTTCAACTATCTTTATCCGGGATATACCCCACGAGGTCATTATGACTTCGTAGTTTAAGCATTCCATTAGGAAAGATCGCAATGGTTGTTTTAGTTTCATATTATATCTAATATATTTAGTACTGCAAAGTTAGTAAAAATAATATATACGACAAAGCGAATCTACTTTTTTTGTTGAAAATATATTATTTCTAATATATTTTGTAACTTTGTCCCTAAAAAAGCTTATGTTGGATAGATTACGCGATATTCTGAAGGAGAGAGGACTGACTTTGAGGGCATTTTCAGAAATGTCCGGAATTAGTCAGCCCAATTTAAGTAATTATATAAATGGCAATATCTCGCCAACATTAGATACTCTTGATAAAATAGCAAAAGCTCTTAAAGTTGAGATTCAAGATTTGTTTCCTCAAAAAGGAAAGGTAGAACTTTTTGCACAGGTTGATGGTAAAAAATATCTCATAACTCAACAAGATATTTTAGATCTCATTAAATCAAAGAAAGAAAATGGATTGTAAGAAACTAAATCAGTTACTGAAATGCCATGACATCTTAGTATCCGAAGAAATACATAACGGGAAATCAAGCGAGAGTTATGTCAGAACTATATTCATACAGGATGATGGTTTCAAATGGGAAACCGTAGTCCCGTATTACATTAGACGTTCTGGCCTCTTTATCAAAAAAGAGGAAGAGTTGGCTGATTACTTGGTGAAAATTAAGCCATTCTTCACTCGTAGCACCATGAAAAAATGGGAAAAGACCGAACGTGCTAAATGGGAAAAGTCTAATGCTGACGTAACCAAGGAATTTTTCTTCGTCCTTCTATCGTTCAAAGAAGAAACAGAGTTTCCACCTAATGATAATCCGGCACGAAGAATTCAATATATTAAAGACGTCGGTTATACCGTCGCAAGCATTCCGAGCGGCCCCAAAAAGAAAACCAAACGGATTCTTCTTCCCATTCCCCTTAATTGTGAAACGGGCTACGAAACTTTTACACCACAATTTAAATCACGAGTTATACGTCTTCTTCATGGGATTAATGCCTTCGAATCAAAGCAAACTACAGTAAAGGGTCTAATCCCGGATCATAAATTTTCTGAAGTTCGCTGGGATAAGGAAACCAAAGCTGAAAACTCAATGGAAATGACTGACGAAGAAGTCATTGAAAAATTCCAGCTTTTAGATAATCAACGTAACCAACAAAAAAGAGAGGTATGTCGCCGATGCTTCCAAGAAGGGAAAAGGGGTGTACTTTATGGCATACCTTTCTTTTACTCCGGCACTGAAGATTGGCCAGAAAATATACCTACAGTCGGTAAAGCCGCTGAGAAAGGATGCATTGGCTGTGCCTGGTATGATATTGAAAAATGGCGTAAAGAATTGATAAAAAAACTGAATGGCATATAAAATTAAAACATACGGTAGTGTTTGTTCTGGAATAGAGGCGGCATCCTTTGTTCTTGAACCGCTTGGGCTTAGACCATTATGGCTATCAGAAATTGCCGAATTCCCCAAAAAATTTCTTGCGCATTCTTACAGCCATATTAAAAATCTTGGGGACATGAATGACATCCCCAAAATGATTGAGGATGATTCAATAGGTTGTCCTGACTTATTATGTGGTGGAACGCCTTGTCAAGCTTTCTCTCTTGCTGGCTGGAAAAATGGGCTTAATGATGACAGAGGGCAATTAACACTGAAGTATATTGACATCCTAAATGCTATTGACAAAAAACGTCTTGCTTTAAAAGAATCAAGAGCCGTTTTCATGTGGGAAAATGTCGAAGGAGTCTTAAAAGATAAGACAAATGCTTTCGGTTTTTTTCTTGCAGGGCTATTAGATCTTGATAAACCAATTCAATGTTCCAAATGGGCGAACGCCGGATGCATTTTTGGCAAAGAACGTAATATTGCATGGCGCGTTCTTGATGCTAAATATTTTGGCGTTCCACAGCAACGGAAACGCCTATATGTTGTTGGTGGAGGGAAAGACTTTAATCCTTTCTCAGTCCTTTTTGAGATTGGAGATAATCTTCAAGACCCTTTACAGCCCACTCCGAAAAAGGAAGCCGCACCTACTTTGTTTGATGATTTTGTTGATGAAGTGCGAGCTTTGTCCGAAACCAAAAATGGACACGAAATAGAAGTATTCAGGCAATATTCGGACTGTTTATATGCTGCATATGGTACAAAGTGGAATGGGAACGCAGCATCATTTAACGGTTCATTATTTGTTTGCCAAGATGGTAGAGTCAGGCGCCTCACTCCTAAAGAGTGTGAGAGGCTGATGGGATTACCTGATGATTATACAAATATTTCACCTTCCGTTCGTGTAACAAATAGGTATCGAGCCATTGGCAATTCATGGGCTGTGCCTGTTGTTTCATGGGTTATGGATAGAATAATTAATCAATCATCGTCCGAATCTTTACCGCCCAAAGGTTTAAACACCCAAAGTTCGGATAGTTACGACTTATACTTCTTTGACAATTTCGTCGCTTGTAGTCAATTTTGGATAAATGCATCTACTTATCCTTATGACTTCAAGCTAACACATATGCTTGATATCGTAGACCCCGAAGCTGATGAAAAATATTATCTATCTCCTGCAGGATGCGCCGGTATTGTAAGAAGAAGCATCGAACGTAATGCTGGAATTAACGAACGATTAAAATATCATCTCATCAATGGATGCAGATCATCACATGATTTGGAAGTTACCAGGAATGGATTGAAACCAGTATCAGAATTTTCTGATACTAACATCGGTTTATCTGTAAATTAATAAGGCAAAACGAGGCATTAAAGTTATTGACGCGAGTCCGGGATAACGATAGCCAATTAGGCAAGCTCACAATGAGGCATGAGTCATCAGGCGATCCCACCGGGTCGCCTGATTTTATAACCGCTGCCGTCTATTGCCGGAGGACGCGCTGGCCGTTTGGCTCAGGGACCTCGCAACGCGAGTTCGGGATGAGAGATTCCCGGACTCGCGTCAGTAATTTTCTTCGGCGGGAATGTAGTGCTGGTAGGGATGCAGGCAGGCGGGGCATACCTCGGGCGGCTCGGTGCCCTCGAAGATGTAGCCGCACACCAGGCACTGCCACCTGATGGGCTTTTCCCTCTTCCACATGGTGCCGTCGTCGATGCGCTTCTTGAGCGTCAGGAAGCGGTCTCGGTGGTGCCGCTCCACCTCGGCGATGGCGCGGAAGCGGGCGGCGATGTCGGCGAAGCCCTCCTGTTCGGCAACGTCGGCGGCCCGGGTGTACATCTCCACGCCCTCGTGCAGCTCCTCGGTGGCGGCGATGGCCAGGTTCTCCGTGGTCGGCGTCAGCCGGCCCGGGTCGACGCCCACGGGGCCCTCGGCACGGACGGCTCCCTCGGTGAGGTACTTCAGGAAGATCTTGCCGTGGTGGAGCTCGTTGGCGGCCGTCTCGGTGAAGATGTCGGCCACCTGGAAGTACTGTTCCTTCTTGGCCGACTCGGCATAGTAGGTGTAGCGCGTCACGGCCGTTGACTCGGCTATGTAGGCCTGCGCCAGGTTCTGCTCCGTGCGCGTACCCTTCAGTGTTTTCTGTGCTGACATAGTATTTTAAGATTTGTTCTGTGCCTGTTTGTTTCCTTACGGCATAGGGAAAACGCGCCCGGGCGGTCTATTGTTCAAGCAGGGCGATGGCGGCGGCAGCCAGGCGCGGCAGCGTGGCGGCGGCGGAGATGTCGGAAGCAGGGAGTGGCCTGGGGGATACGGCGCGGGCGTAGGCGAATCCGGCGGCGGCGAGCTGCCGTGGCGTCAGGGTGAGCTGCCCGGAGAGGAGGGCCGTGGGGATGCCCATGGCGGCGGCACGGCGCATGAGGGCGTAGGGGGCCTTGCCCTGCAGGGTGCTGAGGTCGGTGCGCCCCTCGCCGGTGATGGCCAGGCCGGCGCCTTCAAGGCGGGAGGAGAGGAGGGAGGTCATGTACGCGGCGCCGTCCGCGGCCTGCCAGCCGAGCAGGCGTGCGGCGAGGGTGATGCCACCGGCGGTGCCCATTCCCGGCTCGAAGGCCAGGGAACGCGGGTCGGCGCCGAGGGTGCGCGCCACTATGCGGCACCAGCGCTTGAGGCCCGCGTCGAGCGTGAGCGTCTGCGCCGGCGTGGCGCCCTTCTGCGGGGCGAAGCGCAGGGCGGCGCCATCGGGGCCCAGCAGCGGCGCACGGACGTCGCACAGCAGCGTCACTGGAGGCAATCCGGCCACTGCGGACATATCCAGGCCCTCCACGGCGGCGAGGTGTCGTCCGGCGGGACGCATGGGGGTGTGGGTGCGGAAGCAGAGACGCGCGCCGAGGGCCGCGAGCAGCCCCGTGGCGCCGTCGCAGCTGGCCGAGCCTCCGGCGCCAAGCAGCACGGAGGCGGGTCGATGCGTCTCCGCCAGGCGGCGCAGCAGCAGTCCGAGACCGTAGCTGGAAGCCTCCATGACGCGTGCGCGGGAGGTGCCCTCGGCGGCGCCCAGCCCCACGCACGAGGCCATGTCCACGGCCGCCACGCCCTCCGGCAGCAGGTACACGCGAGCTTCGGTCGGAGCCCCGTAGGCGTCGACGGTCTCCACGTCCACGGGGGTGCCGCCATAGAGCAGCGCCAAGGCGCGGGCGGTGCCTTCGCCGCCGTCGGCAAGCGGCAGGGCATATGCCTCGGCGCCATGCTCGGTGAGCCTGGAGGCCACGTATTCGGAGGCTTCGTAGCCGTTAACGCAGCCCTTGAAGGTATCGAAAGCTACTACGATCTTCATTTCCTAAGACGGTTGTATTCGGCGCGTTGCCCGCGTGCGGCGTCCGGGTGGTCGTCGAGGTAGCGGAGCAGCAGGGCGCCCCAGCGGCATTCGAGGCAGCGGTTGCGGGCGCAGTATCGGGTGTACAGGTGGTGCAGTGCCTGTGAGTGTGCGGCGCATGAGCAGGGAAGTCCGAGGCGTCGCCACACGGCCGCCCGGGCCGTCTTCTCGGCCGGCAGGGCCTCCAGCAGGCTCTCGGCGGCGAGGGTGTGGGCAGGGTTCTGCTCGCGGGCGCCGTACGCGAAAAGCAGCGGCACGGCCGTGTTGAGCGCCAATAGCGCCAGCGAGGCGGGTGTCATGCCCTGCGGGCGCGTCTCACGTGGAGAGAAGGAGTGGTGAGTGAGCCAGTAGGCGGAGGGACGGCGGGAGAAGAGAGCTGTGACGGCCTGGCGGTCGGGTGCCTTTTCCAGGATGTCGCTCAAGAGAGAAAAGCCGCCCAGGCAGAAAGCGGCGAGCTGCGCCACGCGGCGGCATGGGGAGTTGGCGGGCCGTGTGCGTGCCACCTTCCAGCGCGAGGGGTCGCCGGGCCGCAGGCCGTACTTGTGGCTCAGGAAGGCGAACTCGGCGCGGAGACATGCCAGGTATGGATTCTCGTCTCTCTTCTCACCACTCTCTTCTCCGAGCAGGCCGGCGCAGCCGAGGAGCATAGCCTCGAGCTGGAGGGGCGAGGAGCTGTGGCGCTCCAGGAACTTCAGGGGGACGGAGGCGCCGAGGGCCTCCATTGGGGCGGCGTTGGCGCCGAATCCGAGAGCGCGCGCCAGGGTGGCGAAGGTGGCCTGCCGCCAGTCGCCGCCGAGGCGGTCGAGCAGAGCCAGGAGCTGGTCGGTGCGCGTGCCGAAGCGGTCGGCCAGCAGCGATTCCATCCAGTCGGCGCGCTCCAGGCGGGTCAGGGTGGGGATGAAGCCATCCGCCAGGGAGCAGCGCAGGTATGGCTCGCCGGGGGCGCCGAGGGTCTCCACGGCCTCGACGAAGTGGGCGGGGACATGCATGAGGGCCAGGGCGGGTGTGCGGCCGTTGATGTCGCACACGGGGCCGTCGTCGACTTCCACCACGTGCAGGACCACGGCGGCGTATGCGGGGTCGGTGTGATGGCCGTGGCGGTTCCAGTCGCCGGCGAGCAGGTGCATCTCGACGTCACCGGCCAGTTCGCGGCCGAACAGCGAGCCGGGGTCGGTGCGCAGGCAGACGTGGGAGAAGTCGGGTCCGGCCTCGCGGTTGAGCACGCCGGGCGAGAGGACCTCGACGGTGCGGCCGTCGGTCAGTGCCAGGCGTGTGCCACGCCGCACCGTCGTCGCCCAGTAGTACTGGAGCACCATCTCCCCGGCCCTCTTTCTCATAGATATTTTCTCAGCTGGGGGATGAGGGAGCGGGTGAAGCGGTCGGCTCCGGCGGCGTTGAGGTGGCTCTCGTCGTAGAAGAGGGTGGAGTCGGCGATGTAGGCCGGGTCGGCGAAGCGGTCGATGACTGGCACCTTGGCGCGGGCGGCCTCGCGGTGCAGGATGGCGGTGGCGTAGGCCTGGTCGTTGCGGTAGTAAGGCGACACGACGAAGATGAGCCTGATGCCGCGGCTTTTGCAGTCGGCCATGAAGCGTCGCAGCAGGGCGACCTTGACGGGGTCCTCGCGGACGCTGTCGTGTGGGTGCACGGCGGCCGACTTGGTGCCCGGCAATGGCTGGAAGCCGGAGTGGAAGCGGGCGGTGTTGGCGGCGTCGGCGCGGTAGTCGGCCAGGCGGTCGTGGTAGCGGTACGTCGCCGAGTGGCTCTTTACCCACTCCTCCATGCTGAGCTCGCGCAGGAAAGCGTATACTTCCGGCTCGCGGAAGTAGGGCTGCAGGCGGCGGGCGGTGACCTGGTCGGAGGTGGAGCGCACGCAGTCGTAGGTGGGGGAGGAGTCGTAAATGATCACGCGGGGCGTGTAGCGGCGCAGGATCTGGTGCAGGCGGGGGTAGAAGAACTGTATGCCCATGGAGTTGACGCCGCAGTTGTAGACGTCCAGGCCGAGGGAATCGCGCAGGATGCGAGGGTCGTAGTGGTGCCATGCGCGGGAGGAGCCGAACACGAGCACGGGGGCGGTGGTGCGGTACAGCGCCTCGTTGTCGAGGCCCGTCACACCGGTGCGGATGCCCCGCCGGTAGCGGTCCATGCAGAGACCGTAGGCGAAGTCCAGCGCCACTATTATGGCCAGGAAGAGGACGAGCTTGAGCAGGAACTTACGCATGGGTCAGAAGCCTGAATAGATGAACTTGGAGCCGTAGACGGCGAAGAGCATGATGCAGAAGGTCAGGACGGAGTAGGCGGTCCAGCGCACGGCGGCGTAGCGGTGGTGTACCAGCCGAAGCGAGCGGACGTCGAACTCGGTGACGATGTCACTGACGATGACGGAGGCTGCCAGGACCACGGGCCAGAACCAGTCTATGGTCCGTGCGCCGGGAGAGGCGAACATGTGGCCGATGGTGGCGCAGGCCCGGGCGAAGGTGGGGGAGTTGAAAAAGACCCAGGCGAGGGTGACGACGGCGAAGGTGAGCAGCACGCGCACCGGGCGCATCCAGCCGCGTGGCGCGGACTTGTGCAGGCCGAGGTGCTTCTCCGCCACCTGTGCGGCGCCGTGCATGCCGCCCCAGGCGATGAAGGTCCAGCTGGCGCCGTGCCACAGCCCGCTCACCAGGAAGGTGACGAGGATGTTGAGGTAGTTGCGCCACTTAGGGCAGCGGCTACCGCCCAGGGGGATGTAGATGTGCTCTTTGAGCCAGGTGCTCAGGGAGATGTGCCAGCGGTGCCAGAAGTCGGTGACTGACACGGCCAGGTAGGGACGGCGGAAGTTGTTGACCAGCTCGAAGCCGAGGAGCTCGCCAATGCCCAGGGCCATGAAGGAATATCCGGCGAAGTCGCAGTAGATGTGAATGGAGTAGAGGACCACGCTCAGGCTCACGCTCCAGGCGGCGTATGAGGCGGAGTGGGCCAGCGGTCCGGCGATGACGGCGCCGATGTTGTCGGCCACCACCATCTTGAGGAATGCTCCCCACAGGATCCACTTCAGTCCCTGTGTGGCCTGCGCGGGGTCGAAGCGGCGGTCGGCCTTGATCTGCGGCAGCAGGTCCCGGGCGCGGCTGATGGGACCCGAAGCGATCTGCGGGAAGAAGGACACGAACAGGGCGTAGTCGAGGATGTTGCGCTCGGCACGGATCTTCTTGCACGCCACGTCGTGGTAGTAGCCCACGGCCTGGAGAGTGAAGAAGCTGATGCCCAGGGGGATGGCCCAGTTCAGTCCCGGCAGGTGCACGGTGGGAAACAGTGCGTCAAGATTGCCTTTGATAAAATTCCAGTACTTGAAGGCGGCCAGTGGCAGCAGGGCAAGCAGGATGACGGTGGGCGCGATGGCGCGTTTCCCGTACCGCTCTGTGGCCAGGGCGCCCAGGTAGGTGACGAGCGTGACGGCCGCCAGCACCGCCGTCATGCCCTTGTTGTAGTACCAGAACAGGGCATACGAGGCTGCGAGCAGGAATATGTTGAGGCTGCGCGGGGGCCTGCGGCGCCATGCCTGGAGGCCCAGGAAGAGCCCGAACAGCAGCGGGAACATCCACAGGAACTCGGCGGAGTTGACTATCATATTCCTTTAACGGCCCCGCACACCTCCATAATATAGAATATGCGCGAAAAAGTGATAAAAAAGCATCCGCCGGGACCGCAGGCCAGGACGGGTACGGCCCGGACATTCCCTCCGGGGATGCCTGTGCGTAACCCCCGGCAGTCCGACTCGCCTGCGGCTCGCCGTCCAACCGGGGGTGTGATGGGACTTCCGTACAGCAACCCTTTAGCGGTTGCCTGTCTTAATTGCTCTTCGCGGTCACTCGTCCTCTTCCTTCATGTTGTGGAAGACGTTCTGCACGTCCTCGTCGTCGTCGAACTTGTCGAGGAGCTTCTGCACGCTCTCGCGCTGCTCGGGGGTTACCTCCTTGTAGTCGGTGGGTATGCGCTCGAACTCGGCGCTCACCAGCTCGAAGCCGTTGTCCTCGAAGTACTTCTGCAGGGCGGCGAACTGGTCGAAGGGACCGTATACAACCCATTCCTCGTCGTCGGCGTCGATGTCCTCCACGCCGAAGTCGATAAGCTCAAGCTCGAGCTCCTCGAACTCCACGCCCTCCTTGGGCTTGACGTGGAAGACGGAGTTGTGGTTGAACATGAAGCTGAGGGAGCCGGAGGTGCCGAGGCTGCCGCCGTGCTTGTTGAAGTAGGAGCGGACGTTGGCCACGGTGCGCTGGTTGTTGTCGGTGGCTGTCTCGACCACGATTGCAATGCCATGGGGGCCGTAGCCCTCGTAGACGATTTCCTTGTAGTCGGAGGCATCCTTCTCGACGGCCTTCTTGATGGCGCGCTCCACGGTGTCCTTGGGCATGTTGGCGGCCTTGGCGTTCTGCATGAGCACGCGCAGGCGGGGGTTGGTGTCGGGGTCGGGACCGCCGGCCTTGGCGGCGATGGTGATTTCCTTGCCCAGGCGCGTAAAGGTGCGCGACATGTTGCCCCAGCGTTTCAGCTTGCGGGCCTTGCGGTATTCAAATGCTCTTCCCATGTGGGTATGGTTGACTTTTATTTAGCTGTTTGGTATTTTCTTTATCGTTGCTGTGCGCCGAGCTCCTTTGTCAGGACGGCGGTGATCTTGGCCACTGCGCTCTCTATCTGCTTGTCGGTCAGGGTCTTTTCGTTGTCCTGGAGAGTGAGGGCGATGGCGTATGAGCGGAAGCCCTCGGGAATGCCCTTGCCCTCGTAGACGTCGAAGAGGGTGACGGAGCGCAGTAGGCGGCGTTCTGCCTTGCGGACTGCCGTCTCCACCTGGGCGAATGTGACGGCGGCGGGCAACAGCAGGGCCAGGTCGCGGCGCACGGGCTGCGTCTTGGGCAGTGGAGCGAAGTCCACCTTGCCGCTGCCCAGGCGCATGAGGGGCTGCCAGCGCAGGGTGGCGTAGCAGACGGGCGCCTCGATGTCGAAGGGCGCCGTTACGCCCTTGCGCAGCACGCCGAGCTCGCCGAGGACCTTGCCGCCGCGATTGCTCAGGGTGAGCCTGGCGGCGAAGATGGTGTCGGCGCCCTGGGTCCAGACGACGGCGCCGGCCGGGATGCCCATCTTCTGCAAAAGGGCCTCGACGTCGGCCTTGAGGTCGAAGACGGTGGCCTCCACGGCCGGGCGCTGCCAGCCGGCGGGGGTGAGCAGGCCTGTCATCCACAGGTCCAGGTGCATCTCCTCGCTGAAAGGACACAGAGGGCGCTCTGCCGTGATTTCCTTGGAGGCGTCGTTGTGGTAGACGTTGCCGAACTCGTAGAAGCGGAGATCGGCGGCGCGGCGGTTGACGTTGCGCTGCATGCTTTCGAGTCCTCCGTAGAGCAGTGTCTGGCGCATCACGCCCAGGTCGCGGCTCAGCGGGTTGAGCAGGCTCACGCACTCGGCAAGGGGCCAGCGCTCGTTGCCGTCATAGTAGGCCACGGAGGTCAGCGAGTTGTTGAGTATCTCGTTGAAGCCGCGTGCCGACAGCCAGTCGCTGAGGCGCGCCTGCATGCGGCGGCTCTCGTCGACCTCGGTCAGGCGTCCCTGGGTGGTCCATGTGCGCTCCGGCGTCTCCACATTATTATATCCGTATACGCGCAGGATCTCCTCGACCACGTCGCAGGGCCGGGTGACGTCCACGCGGTAGCGTGGCACGAGCAGGTGGAGCACCGTGTCGGAGTCAGTGACGTCGGTGGCGGTGATCTCGATCTCGAGGGCGCGCAGGATGCAGGCTATCAGCTCCGGGTCGAGGCGCTTGCCTATAAGGGACTCGCAATAGTTCAGGCCGAGGGCTACAGGGAAAGGAGCAAAACCTTCGGGACGCGTGTCGCGGAGGGGTCCGCAGATCTCGCCTCCGCCCAATTGCTGTATCATGACGGCGGCCAGCCTGGCGGCGTAGGGGAGTATGTTGGGGTCCGTTCCGCGCTCGTAGCGGAATGATGCGTCGGTGCTTAGGCCGTGGCGGCGCGCGGTGCGGCGCACGCGGGTAGGGTTGAAGTAGGCGCTCTCGATGAAGATGTCGGTGGTGGACTCGGTGACGCCCGAGTCGAGGCCGCCGAAGACTCCGGCGATGCACAGGGGCTTTTCGTCGTCGCAAATCATCACGTCGCGGTCGCTGAGCCTGTGCTCCACGCCGTCGAGAGTGGTGAAGGGCGTGCCGTCCGCGCAGGTGCGCACCTGTATCTCGTCGCCGTGCACGTGTGCCAGGTCGAAGCAGTGCAGGGGCTGGCCGAGGCCCAGCAATACAAAGTTGGTGACGTCCACCACATTATTGATGGGGCGCTGCCCGGCGGCGGTGAGCAGGCGCCTGAGCCATTCGGGGCTCTCGGCCACGCGCACGCCGCGGATAGTGACGCCGGCATAGCGGGGGCAGCCCTGCTCGTCGAGAACTTTTACTTTGATGCCTCCCTCCCGGCGCTGTTCGGCGTACCCTTCCACCGAGGGGAGGGTGACGGCGGGATCGCCGGCCTGTTCGCCCTGGAAGTTGCGGCAGGCCTTCCAGGCGCTCAGGTCGCGGGCGGTGCCGAGGTGGCTGGCGGCGTCGACGCGGTTGGGCGTCAGCTCGGTCTCCAGGCACCAGTCGCTGGCGAGGTTGAAGTAATCTGCGGCGGGCGTGCCGGGCTTCGTCTCCTCGAGTACCATGATGCCGGCGTGATCGGTTCCCAGGCCCAGTTCGTCGGCGGCGCATATCATGCCGAAAGACTCTACGCCGCGCATCTTCGATTTCTTGATCTTGAACTCGTGGCCCTCCTTGTCGCGCAGGACGCATCCTATGGTCGCGACGGGAACCGTCTGCCCGGCGGCTACGTTGGGAGCGCCGCAGACGATCTGCACGGGCTCCGGGCCGCCCAGGTCGACGGTGGTAATGTGGAGGTGGTCACTGTCGGGGTGGGGAACGCAGGTGAGGACCTTGCCGATGACGACGCCACGGAGCCCTCCGGGCACGGCCTCGACCTCCTCCACGGTGTCACATTCCAGGCCCAGCGAGGTGAGCGTGGCGGCGAGCTGCCGAGGCTCCTGCCCTATCTCGATAAACCGGCCGAGCCAGTCGTAGGATATATTCATTTTTGCTTTGATTCAGAGTTTTGCGGCGCACACACCGCTTCAATTTGCAAAGATACTAATTTTTTTCGACATGGCGGGCAAAAGCTCCAAGGAGGCGTCCATATAAAAAGTAAGGACCTGTTTGAACCCTCAATAAATCTCTTCCCCATCCCTTCGGACATAAAAGTTCGCCAAATCCGAGATGCGGGTTTGGCGAACTTTTTCTTGTTGAAGTCAATTCTTAGCGCACCTGCACTTTGCGGGTGGAGCGGCCGCACTTGGCTATATAGAACCCGGCAGGCAACTCGACGCGGCTGTCGCGGCCGACGTATACCGTGCGACCGGCGATGTCGTAGACGGTGACATCGGCATCGGCTTCGCTGATGATCAGAGCCCCTTGTGTGCCTTCAACCTCGAAAGCGCCGTTTTCGATAATGTCGGCTGCGGTGGGGATGGTGGGGAAGAAGACGTAAGGATATACATCGTGGTATGTGGGCGTCAGACTCGTTTCCGGCCTGTAGTTGGCCTTGATGAAGAAAGTGTAAGGCTCGCCTGCGCCGCCGTTTGTGGCGCGGGCTATGCGGAAATCGCCCGGTTTGTAAAGGCCATTCTTCAGTTCGTCGGCCTTGAATACGGGCTTTCCGTCGGTAAGTCTGAGCTGCGTGCCGTCGTTGAGGAAGACGCGTCGGAAATCCACAGCCTCATTTATATGCTCCTGTAGGGAGGTTCTATTATTTGATTTTTCAGACTGGCGCATCGAGACAGAACCTCAT
>UQLL01000027.1 GCA_900541835.1 uncultured Porphyromonadaceae bacterium | reverse complement strand
TGAGGTTCTGTCTCGATGCGCCAGTCTGAAAAATCAAATAATAGAACCTCCCTTAAGTGTATGTCCGGTAACCGGGCACACCTTTTGCACATTACTATATTGTAGAAACTGAATAACGACAATGGACAACTACAACAACAACTATTACCGGCACCCGCAGACACCTCCCCCCTACCGCCCGGAGCAGGCGGCCGTGCAGACCCAGACCAACGCCGTGATGCGCAAAGTCTACGTGCGCATGTTCATCGGCCTGCTCATCACCGCCTTCTGCTCGCTGGGCATCGCCAGCAGTCCGACACTCTGCATGGCCCTCCTGGGCAACCGCATCGTATACTTCGGCATATGGATCGGCATGCTCATCATGGCCTTCGTCATCCCGGCCCGCATGAACCGCATGTCGTCGGGCGCCGTTCTCGGCCTCTTCTGCCTCTTTTCGGCCCTGATGGGCGTGCAGCTGGCGCCGATCTTCCTCGTATACCACATCGGCACCATCAGCTACGTCTTCTTCATCACCGCCGGCACCTTCGGCGCCATGTCGCTCTACGGCTACTTCACCAAGGCCGACCTGACCAAGATCGGCACCTTCTGTCTGTTCGGCGTCTTCGGACTGATCATCGCCAGCGTGGTGAACATCTTTGTGGCCTCCAGCGCCATGCAGTGGTGGATCTCCATCATCGGCGTGCTCCTCTTCCTCGGCCTGACCGCCTGGGACACCCAGACCGTCAAGCAGCTCGCCCGCCTCAATACCGACCCGGCCCTGAGCGACAAGCTCGCCACCATGGGCGCCATGAACCTCTACCTCGACTTCATAAACCTGTTTATATTCTTGCTCCGCATCTTCGGCGGCAGCCGGGATTAGGCTTGTGATAAAGGCGCATCTGCGGTGCTTTGGGAACCTCTCGCAGTCGGTTGAGCACTAAAGCACACGCCCTCCTGCCCGGAACCCCGAAGCGCCACACCTGCACCTTTCTGACAAGCCCCGGGAATTACCATTTTCGAAAACCAACCCCCAACCTCACATGAAACAAACCCTTACCTCCTTTGCGGGCATAGCCTTGTTAGCAGCGGCCATGCCCCTGGGCCTGATGGCAAAGAAGGGTGCGCCGCACTCCCTCGTGGCCGAACCCAACTACTCCACCATCAACCTGTCGTGGAAAGCACCCGACGCCCCCAAGCAGCTCCTGCGCCACAACGGCAAGGATTACGACGGCGACGCCGGACGCGTAACCACCACTCAGCATCCGGCCGTCATCTACATCGCCGCCGACTTCCCCGCCACCGACCTCACCCCGGGCGACGTCATCACCTCGCTCGACTACTTCGAGTACCGCCCCGTGGTCGGCCTGACGGCCCTCATCTACGAGGACGGCAAGCTCGTGCGCCAGCAACCCGGCGACCTGAGCGGCTACAAGGCCAACCAGTGGCGCACCGTCGCCTTCGAGCAGCCATACATCATCCCCGAGGGCAAGGACATCCGCATCGGCTTCCGCATCGACCACGGCTCCAACCTCGACTTCGTGGCCATCATGGACAACGCCTGCGACTCCCGCGGCGACCTCCGCAGCTACGACGGCCGCACCTGGGAGCACAACGGCCGCGGCACCTACCTCATCACCGCCAACCTGCGCAACGACGTCGACGAGGCCCCGACCGGCTACACCGTCTACGCCGGCGACGCCCTGGTGGCCGATAACCTGCAGGCCACCTACCTGAGCATCGGCAACCAGCCCGACGGCACCCGCGACTACCGCGTGGAGGCTGAATACGGTTCCGCCCGCTATGGAGTGTCAAAGACCGCCACAACACTGGCACCCAAGAACTTCATCCCGGCCCCGCGCTACGTGCGCGGATACCAGGGAGGCGCCAATACCGCAGATGCCGAATGGCAATCTCCCCTGTTCCGCACCGACGACAACCTGCTGCGCTGGATCTCAATGTCCGACACCCTGGCCAACTCCATCGGCGGCACCGCCTCCTCCAACACCAAGGTATGGGTACGCAACGAGTTCGCCGCCTCCGACCTCCTCTCTTTCGACGGCGCCCAGCTCACCGGCATCCGCACCCAGTTCCACGAGAAGACAGCCCAGAGCATCATCGCATGGGTAATGGTCGACGGCGTAATCGTGCAGCACGACACCGTGCCCAAGTCCGTCATCGACGGCATCGCAACGGACCAGTGGGTCACCTTCCCCCTCTCCCAGCCCGTGACCATACGTGCCGGCCACAGCCTCGCCTACGGCTACTACATGATCCACACCCCCAAGACGCACCCCGTGAGCGTGGCAGGCGGCAACCCATGCGGCAGCAAGGACAACTCCTTCTCCACCTCCTCGCCAAACTCCAAGGACTTCGCCGCCTCCAAGCCCTCGTGGAAGACCCTGGCGTCCGGCAACATCCCCGGACACTGGATGATGGTGGCCGAGCTCGCTCCAGCTTCCGCCGACACCCGCACGCTTACCGGCTACAACGTTTACTACAACGACTCCCCAACCCCGTCAACCTATCCTGCCGACCGCCAGAACGGAGGCTGGGTCGTACCTAACCGCGGCAAGTACAAAATCGGCGTCCAGGCCCTCTCCGGCGACCTCAAGTCCGACATCATCTACACCACCGTAGACGTCGAAGACGACCACTACTGCTTCACCCCCTCCATCGTCGACGCCGCCTTCAACGACACCACCAAAGAGGTGTCCTTCGGCATGACCATCAACCGCATGATCAAGCACTACGGCGAAGCCACCTACAAGGCAGGATTCGACGAGGAAATGACCCTCAACTGGGGCGCCCGCTTCTCGCAGTCCGACCTCGACAACCTGCTCAGCTGGCGCATCAATAAGCTCAACTTCATCATCGGCGACAAGGTGCCCGCCGGTTTCTCCCTCCAGGTGCACAAGGCCGACGGCACACTGCTCGGCTCCTACGACATCGGCGCCGACGAGGTCAGTCCCCTCGGCTTCTACTCCCTCACCCTCGACGACAACAAGGAAATCCACATCAACCCCGAAGACGGTCTCATCCTCAGCTATAAGGCCACGCTCCCGGCCGGCTGCAAGGCACTCGTCCTCGACGCAGGCCCTCTCAAGACCGATGGCGCCATCGTCAAGCTACCCGGCCTCTCCACCTGGCTCAACCTCGGAGCCGTCAACGCCACATACAACAACTACAACATCGTAATCGGCGCCGAAGCCCTGCCTCCTCTGCTCTCAGGCGCTCCCGCCCAGAGCCGCGAAATCGGCTCCATCGGGACGGCCGAGAACCTCGTGCCAGTAGAGCTGAAAGCATCCGAGCTGAAGAGCGGTTTCGGCATCGAGGCCGACAGAGCCTGCTCCATGGCCCAGGCCATGAGCGATCCCACCAACTACCCCCTCTTCACCCGCTTCAACGTATACCGCAACGGTGAGAAGATTGCAGAAACCAGGGAAGGCAAGTTCTCCGAGACCCTCACCCGCAACGACGCCTTCACCTACCAGGTGAGCGCCCAGTACCACGAAACCTGGGAGTCGCCCCTCTCCAACCCGCTCGTCGTGGCCAACGACATCAGCCAGCTGGCGCCCGCTCCCTACAACCTGCGCTTCGGCGACAACTTCAATCTCGTGTGGGAGGCTCCCGAGGATGCGCCCGTGCTGAGCTACTGCACCGCCGACCCGACCAGCTACGGCGTAGGCATGACCGGCGGCACCACCCGCACCACCTACGCCGTGCAGAAGTTCCCCGCCGACAGCCTCGCCGCCAACGTGGGCAACTCCATCAGCCACGTCCGCTTCGGCCTCTATTCCACCAACCTCACCTACGCCTCCGTAGTCATCCTCAAGGACCTCAACATCATCTACGAACAGCCCGTGCCAGTCGCCGACCTCAAGAAGATCCAGGAAGGCTGGAACCAGATACGCCTCAACGAGCCCGTCGAGCTGCAGGCCGGCCACGACTACATGATCGGCTACCGCATCGACTACCCGACCGGTGAGAAGCCCATGCTCTTCGATGCCGGCCCGGCCGACGACAACCTCGGCAACCTCATGTCCGCCTCCGCCAGCCACACCTCGTGGAAGAGCCTCAAGAGCCTCAACGCCAGCCTCGACGGCAACTGGCGCATCTACGCCACCCTCAAGCACCCGGACATCTACGGCGGTCTCACGGCACCACGCAACACAGAGGGCCTGACCTACAACGTCTACCGCGACGGCTCCAAGGTGCTTGAAGGTCTTACCACCACCACAGCCAAGCCCGAAAAGCATTTCGGCGACAACGTCTTCACTGTCACCGCCGTGCGCAACGGCGTGGAGTCCGCCCACTCCAATGAAGCCACCTTCTTCGGCGCCGTCGACGGCATCACCGCCACCGCCGCCATCTACTACGACGCCGCCACGCGCACCCTCGTCACCGACTGCGCCGGAACCGTCTACGACGCCGCCGGACGGGCTCTCCTGCCCATCCCCGCAGCCGACACCAGCGTAGCCGCCCTCCCCGCCGGAACATACATCTTCCGCGCAGCCGACGGGCGCACGCTCAAGTTCCAGCGATAGTCCTTTTGTGAATCCATCTTTGGATTATTGTTGATTTATCGATAGAGCGCTCCGACCCGTCGCAGGCCGGAGCGCTTATTCTATCCGATGGAAGCAGCTATGCAATGATATCATAAGAACGCGAGTTCGGAATAAGAAAAAGTCTAAAAGATGAATCGGCAGCCCCGCACGGACTGCCGATTCCTTTTACTCCCACGACCCGACATAGCGCGAAGATGCCTCTCAGCTTTTCTTCAGCTCGGGGTATGTGACACGGGAATGGTAGATGCTGGCCAGGCGCCGCTTGAAAGTGTCGCGCACCAGCTGCACGTCGCGGAAAGTAATGTCGGAGTCGTCGTAGAGGCCGTCCGCCTCCTGGCCGTCGATGATGCGGTCCACGAGGCTGGAGATGGACTGCTCGCTGTAGTCGTGCATGGAGCGTGAGGCGGCCTCCACGGCGTCGGCCATCATCAGCAGGGTGGTCTCTACGCTGCGCGGGTTCGGGCCGGGATAGGTGAACGGTGCCGGGTCCACGGCGGTCCCCTCCGCCGCCTCGTTCAGCGCCTGCGTGTAGAAGTACCTGGCACGGCCGCGGCCGTGGTGCTCGCTGATGAAGCTGCGTATCACTGCCGGCAGCTTGGCCTTCGACGCCAGCTGAAGGCCGGCGCTGACGTGACCTATGATCTTGCGGGCGGCCACCTGCGGCGGCAGGCCGTCGTTGGGATTGGCGCCGTGCTGGTTCTCGGTGAAGAATACGGGCGAGTCGAGCTTGCCGATGTCATGGTACAGAGCCCCGGTGCGCACCAATTGCACGTTGGCGCCGATGCTCCGGGCCGCCTCGGCCGCCAGAGTCGACACCTGCATGGAGTGCTGGAACGTACCCGGCGCCTCCTCGGCCAGGCGACGCAGCAGCGGGTTGTTGATGTCGCTCAGCTCAACCAGTGTCACCGACGAGGTGAAGCCGAAAATCTTCTCTATAAGCAATATGAGGAAGTAACTCAGCGAAAGCAGCAGGGAGTTGATGCCGAGCATGCCCAGGGTACGCGGGGAGAAGGCCTCGAAGTTACCCCCCTCTACAAGCAGTATGGCGGCGTAGGAGGCGGCATAGACCACAAAGGCCATCAGCGCCGACAGCAGCAGCTGCGACCGCTTGCTGAGCTGGTGCAGGCAGTAGGTGGCGGCCAGCGACGCCAGTATCTCCATGAACAGGAACTGGTACTGGAACGTGGCCACCATGGCCGCTATCAGCAAGGTGGTGACGAGGCCCATCACGCCGGTCCGGGCGTCGAAGAAGACCATTATCACGATCGGCACGGCGGCAAACGGCACCAGGTAGATGCCGTAGGTGAAACGCTCGAACAGCAGGATGGCGAACACGCCGAAGAGGGTGATATAGCTCACCAGGAAGATCATGACGCGCATGCTCCGCCACAGCCTGGGGCGGTAGTTGGCCAGGAAGTAGTAGAATATGAGCAGTGCCAGCAGCACCACCACCGCCTGGCCTACATAGAAGTAGGTGTGGCGAAGCTCCATCTGGCGCAGGCGCAGCTGCTCCTCGTAAGTCTGCAGGTTGGTGTAGACCTGCGGGGTGACGATCTCGCCGAGGTCGACGATGCGCTGGCCCTTTTTTATCACGCCCTGTGCGGCGTTGACCTGCAGCATCTCCTGGCTGCGGAACTTGTCGTTGGTGACGGAGTCCGGGACGACGTTGGGCATCAGGGCGACGCTGAGGGCTCGGGCCAGGTCGGCGGTCATGAGCTCGCCGCCGTGGGCGGCGCGGTACATGGAGTCGATATGCTGCAGGGCGGTGGCCGGAGAGCGCATGCCGCTGACGTCGATGAAAGTGGCCGTGGTTGGGTTGTCGCTGTTGTCCTCCAGGGTGTGGAGCTGGGTCATGGACCTGGCTCGGACGCTGTCATAGAGGGCCTGCGTGAGGATGCCGTCGGCGTAGACCTGGCGGAGCAGCCCGGTGGCGAAGTCGGCCTGGGCGGCATCGGCCTTCCCCTCCACGGCCTTGGCGAAGCGCTCCAGGCCCTCCTGCGGCGCGGTGTGGTTGAAGACCACGAAGGGCACGAAGGAGCGTTCTATGGAGTCGCGCATGAGCTCGGCGCTGGCGCGGTCGCGCTGCACGGGGATGTCGAACTCGGCAGTAAGCAGGTGGTACTTCCAGGGCTGGTTGAGCTCGTAGCTGAACGACTGGTGGCCGGCGCGGGGCATCACGGCCAGGATCACGGCCACGGCGCCGACCAGCAGCGCCACGCGCACTAACAGTATCTTCGACAGGCCCTTGCGGGCTTTGGTTTCTTTCATGGTATAGCAGTGTAGGGACGCACGGGCCGTGCGTCCGAATGGGTTGAGGGGTGCGGACGCACGGGCCGTGCGTCCCTACAAGGCGGCGTCATGATGTCCTGTTTGCGAATTGGACGTTCTTGACCTTCTTGAGCGCCTTGCAGAGTGCCTCCACGGTGCGGGCAGAGTCGACCATGAGCTGCATTTCGCAGTGGAAGACCTCGTTCTTGGCGCGTATGTTCATGGACCGGACGTTGAGCTCCATGTCGAGGGTCACGACTTTGACGATGTCGGAGAGCATGCCTCGGCGGTCGATGCCGTCGACGCTGACGGAGACGGCGAAGCGGTCGGCCTTTCCCTCCCAGCGGGTAGCCACCAGGCGGGAGCCGTAGGTGCTCTTGAGCTTGCGGGCCACCGGGCAGTCGGCCTTGTGCACGACCACGTGCTCGTCGGCGGTGACGAAGCCGAGCACGTCGTCGCCGGGCAGGGGCGAGCAGCAGGTGTCCAGGCGGTAGTTGGGCGGGGTGGCGTTGGGCAGCAGCACATAGACCTCGCGGCGGTTGACCGGCTCCGGCTCCTTGTCGTGGCCCGAGCGTCGCCGCAGAGTGAAGGGATTGCGCAACAGGCGCGAGAGCATGGAGGGGCTGGCCTTCTGCGCCTCCTTGCGCAGGGCGGAGGTGTCGGCGAGGTTGATCTCGTCGTCGGCCATCATCAGGAAGAGCTCCTCGGGGTCGTGCAGGTGGTAGTAGCCCAGGATGCGGGCCATCGTCTCGGAATCCACGACCACGCCCTCCTTCTCCATGAAGTCGTCGAAGAGCTTACGGCCATGTGCTGCCAGCGACTTCTTGTCCTTCTTCAGCACTGAGCGGAGGTAGTTACGTGCGCGGGCCGTCTGGCAGCGGTCGAGCCAGGCGCGTTCGGGCTTCTGGGCCTCGGCGGTGATGATTTCCACCTGGTCGCCGGAGGTAAGGCGGTGGTCCATGGGCACCAGGCGATGCTGAATCTTTCCGGCCACACAGTGGGCGCCCACCTGAGTGTGGACGGCGAAGGCCATGTCGAGCACCGTGGCACCCTGCGGCAGGGTGATGAGATCCCCCTTGGGCGTGAACACGTAGATGTCGGCCGAGAAGAGGTTCATCTGCACCGTGTCGAGGAAGTCTATGGCGTTGGGGGTGGGGTTGGCGAGGATATCCTTGACCTTGCGCATGAGGGCCTCCAGGCGCGGCTCCTCGTCGTATTCGCCGGTCTTGTACTTCCAGTGGGCGGCATATCCGAGCTCGGCTATCTCGTCCATGCGGCGGGAGCGTATCTGGACTTCGATCCAGCGCCCGTCGGGACCCATGACGGTCAGGTGCAGGGCCCGATAGCCGTTGGGCTTGGGCGTGACGGTCCAGTCGCGCAGGCGCTCAGGGTGGAGGCGGTGCCCCTCGGCGAAGAAAGTGTATATCTGCCAGCAGCGCAGAGTCTCACGGTCGTCGTCGTCGTTATCAAAGACCACGCGCACGGCGTAGACGTCGTAGATGTCCTGGAACTGCAGCTTCTTGCGCTCCATCTTGCGGTAGATGGAGTAGGCGCTTTTCACGCGTGCCTTGATCTCGTAGCGGAAGCCGGCGGCGTCGAGTTTCTCGCGCACAGGGGCGACGAACTCCTCGACCATTCGCTGCCGGGCCTCCTCGCTCTGCTCGATGAGGCTCATGATTTCGGCGTACTTGCCGGGATGCTCGTAGCGGAAGGCGAGGTCCTCGAGCTCCTGCTTGATCTTGAACAGGCCGAGGCGGTGCGCCAGTGGCGCGTAGACGTATAGGGTCTCGCCGGCGATCTTGTACTGCTTCTCGGGGCGGAGGGAGCCGAGGGTGCGCATGTTGTGTAGGCGGTCGGCCATCTTGATGAGCACCACGCGCACGTCGGTGCTCATGCTCAGCAGCAGCTTGCGGAAGTTCTCGGCCTGCAGCGAGGCCTTGTTGCCGAAGATGCCGCCGGAGATCTTTGTGAGTCCGTCGACTATGGACGCGATCTTGGAACCGAAGCTGGCCTCGATGTCCTCGAGGGTGTACTCGGTGTCCTCGACGACGTCGTGGAGCAGTGCGGCGCAGATGGAGGTGGAGCCCAGGCCAAGCTCGGAGATGACGATCTGCGCCACGGCGATGGGGTGGAGTATGTAAGGCTCGCCACTGCGGCGGCGGACGCCGGCGTGGGCGTGGCGGGCGAAGCGGTAGGCCCGCTCTATGATCTCAATCTTCTTGCGGTGGTTGGAGTGCAGGTACGCCTGCGCCACGCCGCGGTATGCCTCGTCGATGCGGCGCTCCTCGGCCGCCTCCAGCTCCTCGTCGTCGGCCACGGCCGGCAGCGGCGCCCTGGTGTCCGCCACCACGTGCACAGTCACCTGCGGGTCGTAGCCCAGCAGCAATCTCTCGGGTCGGTTATCGTCAGACATTTATATCAATTCATTCGACTATACGGATGCACCAGGGTGCACCCCTACACTCTCAGCTCTCAGCTTTTTCTTTGTCGAGTTTCTGCTCGTCGTGATGGAGCATGGTGTGCTCGAAGGCTTTTTCTATTTCGGCATTGCGCTTCTCCTGGCGCTGGTAGTGGTTCTTCACCAGTGAGGTGACGAAGACTGTGAACAGCGGCAGCATCAGCATGCCCGAGGCGGCCAGGATGACGCCGCTTATCTGCCCGGCCACCGACATCGGGTTGATGTCGCAGCCGATGGTGGTGACGTTCATGAGCGCCCACCAAAGAGCGTCCCAGTACTCGGTGACGTCGCTGTTGATGGGCTTCTCCTGCTCGTAGAAGATCAGCGACAGGAAGTAGACTATTGAGAAGAGTATGGCGGCGTAGCTGGTCAGCAGGTTGGTGGCGCGGTTCTGCGACAGGGCACCGACCACCATGGCCAGGGCGTAGGCGCCGCGCACCAGCGGGATGAAGCGCAGGAAGTAGAGCTGCTGGGCCGAAATGTCATCGAGCATCCCCGTCATCTGCATGATGTTGAGGTAGGGTACGGAGACCAGGAAGAAGAATATGTGGGTGGCCAGGTAATGGCGGCGGTCCACACTCACCGCCAGCTCGACTATGAAGTCGGCCATGAACACCACGCACACCCAGAGCTGGAATGTCATGTACGTGGAGTTGCGCAGGAAGGGTATTCCGGCGAAAGTGTCGTAGCTGATGAATACTATCAGGCCGAGCGAGAGGGCGAGCACCACCCAGTGGGCGATGCCGCCGATGATGCGGGAGTGGCGCAGCCGCTCGTTGTAGCGGGCCTGCTCGCGGGCCTCCAGGGCCGTGTCCTGCGGGAGCTGCTTGGTGGGCATAGTGGGACGAGGTTAATGTACAATGTACGGCGTCAGCTGCCGGGGTAGGATTAGATGCTGAGACGGCGCAGAGTGCTTAGCAGCTCGGCGTTGATGGGCTTGTCGTTCTTGATGGCCTTGGTGAAGGGGACGTAGACGATTTCGTCGTTCTTGATGCCGATCATCACGTTGCGCTGGTCGTCGAGCAAGGCGTCGATGGCGGCGGCGCCCATGCGGGAGGCGAGGATGCGGTCGTAGGCCGTGGGGGAGCCGCCGCGCTGCAGATGGCCTAGGATGGTCACGCGCACGTCGTATTCCGGGTACTCCTCCTTGACACGCTGGGCCAGGCCCATGGCGCCGCCGGTGACGGGGCTCTCGGCCACCAGCACTATCGACGAGTTCTTGGACTTGCGGAAACCGGTCTTTATGAGGGCGGCGAGCTGCTCGTCCTGTGTGGCGATCTCGGGGATGATGGCGGCCTCGGCGCCGGAGGCGATGGCGCCGTTGAGGGCCAGGAAGCCGGCGTCGCGCCCCATCACCTCGATGAAGAAGAGGCGCTCGTGGCTGGAGGCCGTGTCGCGGATCTTGTCCACGCACTCCATGATGGTGTTCAGCGCCGTGTCGTAGCCGATGGTGGAGTCGGTGCCGTAGAGGTCGTTGTCGATGGTGCCGGGCAGGCCCACGATGGGATATGAGTACTCGTTGGCGAAGATGCGGGCGCCCGTCAGGGAGCCGTCGCCGCCTATCACCACCAGGGCGTCGATGCCGTGGCGGCGCAGCACGTCGTAAGCGCACTGCCGGCCCTCCTTGGTGGTCCACTCCTGGCAGCGGGCCGTCTTGAGGATCGTGCCGCCGCGCTGGATGATGTTGCTGACGTTCTGGGTAGAGAACTCCTCTATCTCATCGGTGATGAGGCCGCGGTAGCCGCGGTATATGCCGTAGACCTTAAAGTCAGCGAAGATGGCGGCGCGCGTCACCGCACGTATGGCCGCGTTCATGCCGGGAGCGTCGCCCCCAGACGTCAGGATGCCGATAGACTTGATATTGCTCATACTTCCTAAAACTTTCTCTCTTGCAAATTTAGCGTTTTTATTTGAGACCACAAAGGTTCGGGTCCCTTCTCGGCCCACAAATTTTGTGGGTTGGGGGGTTATTTGTACTTTTGCAGCGTTTTTCAGAAGAGAGATGAGATACGATGCAATAGTATTCGACCTGGGCGGCGTGGTCATAGACCTCGACCGGGAGCGCTGCATACGCGCCTTCCAGGCCCTCGGCTATGGCGGCATAGTCGCCGACCTCGACCAGTACACGCAGAAGGGGGACTTCTTCCTGCTCGAGTCGGGGCTGATGACGCAGGCCGAGTTCATGGACCGCATGAGGCCCCGCTGCCCGCTCGCCAAAGACGATGTCACTATTCAGAACGCGTTCAACGAGTTTCTGGTTGACCTGCCCGTGGAGCGCCTGCGGGCCATACGGCTCCTGCGCGGCCACTGCCGCACGTTCGCGCTGAGTAACACCAACCCGGTGATGTACAACAGCTGGATCGACCGAGCCTTCCGCGCCGAGGGCCTGGCCATCGGCGACTATTTCGACGGCATCATCGCCTCCTTCCAGGAGCACGTCTGCAAGCCCGACACGCGCATCTTCGAGGTGCTGGCGGACCGCTACGGACTCGACCCGGCCCGTGTGCTCTACCTCGACGACGCCCCCGCCAACGTGCAGGCCGCCCGGTCGGTGGGCCTGCAGGCCGTGCGCGTCACCCCGGAGCACGACATGCTGGTAATCATCGAGGAGGCGCTTAACGACAGGGTGGCGGAATGAGCGGCAGGGCCATAGCGGTAGGCAATTTCGACGGAGTGCACCGCGGGCACCGGCTGGTGCTCGACGAGCTGGCGCGCCTGGCCCGGCAGCGCGGCCTCGACCCGGCCGTCGTAACCTTCACCTCGCACCCGCTGGCGCTGGTGGCTCCCAAGCGGGCGCCACGACTGCTGCAGGGCTTCGACGAGCGGAAGATACTGCTGGAACAGGCCGGAATGCAGGTCATCGCCCTCGACTTCACAGATGAACTCAGGCGGTTGTCGGCCAAGGAGTTCCTGGAGCTGCTGCGCGACCGCTTCGACGCCCGGCTGCTGCTGCTCGGCCACGACAACCGCTTCGGCTACCGGGCCCCGGGCGAGACATATTCCACCGTCCATCCGGCAGTGGAGCTGTACGGCTCGCTCTGTCCCGACCTGGAAGTGGTGGAGGCGCCCCGACTGCCGGGCGTGTCATCGTCGGCGGTGCGAAAGGCCGTCGCCGCTGGGGATATGGAACGTGCCGCCGAGATGCTCGGAAGGCCTTTTGCGTACACGGCGCGTGTTATCGGGGGTAAGCGGCTGGGACGGACTATTGGATTCCCGACGGCCAACCTGGTGGCGGACACCCAAGTCAGCGATGTGGCGGACGCACGGGCCGTGCGTCCCTGCAAGTCGCAGCTCTTATTGCCGGAGACGGGGGTGTATTTCTGCCGGGCCTGGCTGGAGGACGGGTCGGCATGGCCGGCGATGGTCAATATCGGGTGCCGGCCGACCGTCGACGGCGAGTGCGCGCCAATCAGCGTCGAAGCGCACCTCGACGGCTTTTCCGGCGACCTCTACGACCAACAAGTCAAACTGGAATTTTTGCACCGCCATCGCCCGGAGCGCCGGTTCCCCTCCCTGGAGGCCCTGCGCGTCCAGCTCGCCGCCGACCTTGCCGCCCTGCGCGACTATTCGTCGGCAGCTGGGAGGTCGGAGAGCATCTGAAGGGGCGTCAGGCCGGTGACGGGATGCGTGTAGCCGGGGGCTATCTCAGCGAGAGGCTCCAGGTAGAAGCGGCGTTCCGCCAGGTGCGGATGGGGCAGCCGCAGGCGCGACGTGTCGATCACCTGCCGGTCCATGTCCACTAAATCTATATCTATGAGGCGGTCGGCGTAGGAGCCGTCGGGGTTGCGGTGGCTTGCCGGGGAGATGCCGTGCTCTATGGCCTGCAGCTCGTCGAGCAGCGCCTCCGGCGACAGGTCGGTGGGGAAGAGCATGCACAGGTTCAGGAACGGGTGCGCGGACTCGAACCCCCAGGCGGGCGTCTCGACGATGTGGCTGAGGCGGTAGTCGGTGCCGAAGCGGTTGATGAGCTCACCCACGGCCCGCGCCAGGTTCAGGCGCCGGTTGCCCAGGTTGCTGCCGATGTTTACGATAGCGATCATATAGTTAGCAATGAAGGGACGCACGGCTCGTGCGTCCCTTCATTTCGCTATTTTTACGCCTGTGCGGGTGCGGAGAGTGTCTTCTTGACCTCGATTTCCTCGAAGCCCTCTACCATGTCGCCTACGCGCACGTCGTTGTATCCGGCTATGCTGAGGCCGCACTCGTATCCGGCCACCACGTCCTTGACATCGTCCTTGAAGCGCTTGAGGCTTGCCAGGTCGCCTGTGTAGACGACGATTCCGTCGCGGATGAGGCGCACCTTGCTTCCGCGCTTTATGCGGCCCTCTCGGACCATGCATCCGGCGATGGTGCCGATCTTGGAGATGTGGTATGTCTGGAGCACTTCGGCGGTGCCGGTGATTTCTTCCTTGATTTCGGGCGAGAGCATGCCCTCCATGGCGTCGCGCACCTCCTCGATGGCCTTGTAGATGACCGAGTAGAGGCGAATCTCGACGCCGTCCTTCTCGGCCTCGCGGCGGGCGGCGCCGCTGGGGCGCACCTGGAAGCCGATGATGATGGCGCCGGAGGCGGCGGCCAGGGTGACGTCGCTCTCGGAGATGGCACCCACGCCCTTGTGCAGCACGTTGACACGCACTTCGGGGGTGGAGAGCTTGATGAGGGAGTCGCTGAGTGCCTCCACGGAGCCGTCGACATCGCCCTTGACGACGAGGTTGAGCTCGTGGAAGTCGCCCTTGGCCATGCGGTCGGCGATGTCGTCGAGACCCGGGAGCTTCTTGGTGCGCTGGAGCTGCTCGCGCTGGAGCTGCTCGCGGCGGGAGGCGATCTCGCGGGCTTCCTGCTCGGTGTTCATGACGTTGAAGGTGTCGCCGGCCGTGGGAGCGCCGTTGAGGCCGAGCACGAGCACCGGGGTGGCCGGTCCGGCCTCCTTGACGCGCTGGTTGCGCTCGTTGAACATGGCGCGGATCTTGCCGTAGTGGGTGCCGGCCAGCACCACGTCGCCGACGTGGAGGGTGCCGTTCTGTACCAGCACGGTGGCCACGTAGCCGCGGCCCTTGTCGAGACTCGACTCGATGATGGAGCCGATGGCGTTGCGGTTGGGGTTGGCCTTGAGGTCGAGCATCTCGGCCTCGAGCAGCACCTTCTCCATGAGCTCGTCGACGCCCAGTCCCTTCTTGGCCGAGATGTCCTGGCTCTGGTACTTGCCGCCCCAGTCCTCCACCAGGTAGTTCATGGCCGACAGCTCCTCCTTGATCTTCTCGGGGTTGGCGTGGGGCTTGTCTATCTTGTTGATGGCGAAGACGATGGGGACTCCGGCGGCGGAGGCGTGATTGATGGCCTCGACGGTCTGCGGCATGACGGCGTCGTCGGCGGCGACAATGATGATGGCCAAGTCGGTTACCTTGGCACCTCGGGCGCGCATGGCGGTGAAGGCCTCGTGGCCCGGGGTGTCGAGGAAGGTGATGTGGCGGCCGTTGGCGAGCTTGACGCTGTAGGCGCCGATGTGCTGTGTGATGCCGCCGGCCTCGCCGGCGATGACGTTGGCCTGGCGGATGTAGTCCAGAAGCGATGTCTTGCCGTGGTCGACGTGGCCCATGACGGTGACGATCGGCGGACGCGGCAGCAGGTCTTCGGGATTGTCTTCCTCGGTGGCGATGGCCTCGCTGACGTCGGCGCTGACGTACTCGGTGGTGAAGCCGAACTCCTCGGCCACGATGTTGATGGTCTCGGCGTCGAGGCGCTGGTTGATGCTGACCATCACGCCAAGGTTCATGCAGGTGGCGATGACGGAGTTGACGGGGATGTCCATCATCTGTGCCAGGTCGTTGGCGGTGACGAACTCGGTAAGCTTGAGCACCTTGGCCTCTGCCTGCTGGCGGAGCTGCTCGTTGCGCTCGCGGTCGTGTATCTGTTCGCGCTTCTCGTGACGGTATTTCACGCTGCGCTTGGTGGTCTTGTTGGTGAGGCGAGCCAAGGTCTCGCGGACCTGCTTCTGCACGTCCTCTGCGCTGACTTCGGGCTTGGCGCCGCGTGGTCCGCGCTGGTTGCCCCGTTGGTTGCCGCGCTGGTTGTTACGGTCGCCGCGGGCACCGCGGTTACCGCCACCCTGGCCGTTACGCTCGCCGGGCTTGTTGCGGTTGGCGTCGTTGCCGAACCCGGGCTGCTTGACGGCCTGCTCGATGTCGACTTTCTGGCCGATGCGCTTGCGGCGGTTTGCGCCCTGCTGCTGGCCATTGGCCCCGGGAGCGCTCTTGGCGCCACCTTTCTTCTTCTTGCCGCGTGCCGGCTCCTTGAAGGCCGACAGGTCGATCTTGCCTACGACCTTGAGGCCGGGCTTCTCGGCGTTGGTGGCGGGACGGAACACCTCGGTGTCCTGTGCCTCGCGGGCCTCGACGTAATTGCGCGGGGTCGAGGCGGGAGCCTCGTCGACTGGCTTGGGCTCTTCGTTCTGAGCCTCCTCAGCCTTGGGCTCCGGCTTCTCCTCGGGCTTGGGCGCGGGCTTTACTTCCGGCAGGGGTTCCGGCTTAGGCTCGGATTTGGGTTCGGGCTTGGACTCCGGCTTGGGCGCGGGATTAGGTTCGGATTTGGGTGCGGGTTTAGGCTCGGGCTTAGGTGCGGGCTTAGGCTCGGAGGGGGCGGACGCACCAGGGTGCGGCTCTACAGGCGACGGAGTTTCGGGCTTAGGCGCCGGCTTGGGCTCGGGCTTTATTTCCGACTGGGGTTCCGGCTTAGGCTCGGGCTTGCCGACCTTTACGTTGCCGTGCTTGTCGAGCTCTACCTTGCCGATTACCTTGGGGCCCTTTACGACGGGGTCGGCAGCCGGCTCGGGCTTGGGCGGCTCAGGCTTGGGTGCCTCGGCCGGTGTCTCCGGCTCCGGCCTGGATGCCGGGACGGCGATGAGCTTCTGCAGCTGCTCGCGCTTGCCGGCATCGCGAATCTGGGAGGCCAGGGTCTCCACGGCCGCATTGTCGATGCGGGCATTGGGGTTCGCCTCCACGGTGATGCCTTGTTTGGCAAGGAGGTCGACCAGCGTCGACACTCCCATGTTGGTCACTTTGGCTATTTTGCTAAGTTTGGGCATACGTTTTATTTATTCACAATCCACAATCCACAATCCACAGGTTGCGCGACCGTGGCATCGTGAACATCTCGTCCATGCGCACGCGGAGGCGACCCGTGTGGGCGGATGCACCAGGGCGCATCCTTGCGGGGGAGGGTATGACCGAGCGTACGTGGGACATTATTTCTGTATCTTTATATCGTTAGCGTGGCCGCCGACTTATCGCCCCGGCGACCTGTATTTCTCACTCGAATTCGGCGCGGAGCACGTCCATGACCTGCGCCAGGGTCTCGTCTTCGAGGTCGGCCTGGGCGAGCACCTCGGGGGCGGCGTTGAGCACGGACTTGGCGGTACCCAGGCCGATGTTCTTCAGGGCGTCGATTATCCACTGCTCGATCTCGTCGCTGAACTCGTCGAGGTAGATGTCCTCCTCGCCCTCGATGTCGCGGTAGACGTCGATGGTGTAGCCCGTCAGCATGGATGCCAGGCGTATGTTGAGGCCCTCCTTGCCTATGGCCAGGGAGACCTCGTCAGGGTTGAGGAAGACTTCGGCCTTGCGCTCCTCCTCGTTGACGCGGATGGAGGAGATCTTGGCGGGACTGAGGGCGCGCTGGATGAACAGCGGGGTGTTGGCGGTGAAGTTGATGACGTCGATGTTCTCGTTGCGGAGCTCGCGGACGATGCCGTGGATTCGGCTTCCCTTGACGCCGACGCAGGCGCCTACGGGGTCGATGCGGTCGTCGTAGCTCTCCACGGCTATCTTAGCGCGCTTGCCGGGGATGCGGGCCACGCGGCGGATGGTGATCAGGCCGTCGTGCACCTCGGGAACCTCGTGCTCGAACAGGCGCGTCAGGAAGCGGTCGTCGGTGCGGGAGACGATCACCTTAGGGTTGTTGTTAGGGTTGTCGACGGTCTTGACAATGGCGCGCACCATGTCGCCCTTGTGGAAGAAGTCGCCGGGGATCTGCTCGTCCTTGGGCATGAGCAGCTCGTTCTGGTCATCGTCCAGCAGGAGCATCTCGCGCTTCCAGATCTGGCGCACCTCGCCGAGGATGATCTCGCCCTCCTGCTCCTTGAACTTGGAGTAGACGGCGTCCTTCTGCAGGTCGAGGATCTTGGACTGTAGTGTCTGTCGCAGTGTGAGGATGGCGCGGCGGCCGAAGTCGGCGAAGATGATGGGCTTGGCCACCTCCTCGCCCAGCTCGCACTCGTCGTCGATGGCGCGGGCGTCGGTCAGCGAGATCTGGGTGGAGGGGTTCTCGACTGTACCGTCGGCCACCACCTGCAGGTTCTGGTAAATCTCGCAGTCGCCGCGGTCGGGGTTCATGATGACGTCGAAATTCTCGTCCGAGCCGAACATCTTGGCCAGCACGTTGCGGAAGGACTCTTCCAGCACGTTGATCATGGTGGCCTTGTCAATGTTCTTCAGTTCCTTGAACTCGGCGAAGCGGCTCGCCATGTCTACGCTCTCTGTCTTCTTTGCCATTTGTGTATGTGTGTGGGCTTGGATTTTAGAATTTGAGTATGAGCCTGGCCGACTTGACATCTGCGAATGGGATGACGACCTGCTCGGTGAAGTCTACGGGACGCTTCTCGCCCTCTACGCGGCGCTTCTCGGTGACGTCGACGGTGAAAGTGTCGGCGTCGACGGCGCTGAGGGGCCCGCGGAGCTTGCGGCCGGCCAGGGTGAGGACCTCGACTTCCTTGCCGAGGTTCTTGATGTACTGTCCGCGCACACGGAAAGGTGCGGTGAGACCGGCGGAGCCGACTTCGAGGTTGTAGTCGTCGAGCTCGGCGCCGAAGTGATCGCGGATGGAGCGGGTGAGCTCGGCGCAGTAGTCGATGTCTACGGGCGCGGCCGAGTCGATGGCCACGGCGTAGCTGTCGGCCTCCGGCTGCTCGACGGCGACCAGAAAGTACGGGGAACCGGCCAGCCGGCCCTCCACGAATGTGCGTATGTCAGATGCCTGTACCATAATATTATCGTTGCCGGAGGCTTAACGCCAGCATACTGCCTGCGGTTCGCCTGCCGGACCGGACTCTCAAACTACATAAAGAGCCAAGGACGCAGGCCCTGGCTCTACAGCAGCTAATGAGTGTGGGCGAAGATGGATTCGAACCACCGAAGGTATAAACCAGCAGATTTACAGTCTGCCCCATTTGGCCACTCTGGTATTCGCCCATGTCGGCACATCCCTCGGGCCGGCCTGCGAGCCCTGCGCGACGCGGCGGCCGCGGGATGCACGGATGTCAGCTCCGCCGGCCTAACCCTTTCGGACGCAGCCGGCTGCCGTATGCGACTGCAAAGTTAATGCATTTTCTCCGAATCTCCAAATATATGTCATTACCCCCGCGATTTATCGTCCGATGTAGGGATGCACCCCGGTGCATCCGCCTCACGTCTGCGTATATTCATTTTATTTGAGGTGTTGGCGGATGCACCAGGGTGCATCCCTACATCTCGAGCTGTCCCTATATAAAGAAAGAGGGTGTTGCCGGTTATTTATCTTTAGGCCAAACATCACTTCACTGCTCATGGTAGCAGTCGGAATCCCATCGTTGTACGTTGGTCTCAATATACGCAGCTATTAAATCCCTGTCTTTGACACCTCTTATTATATGGTCGTGATAGCGTTTCTGCCAACCGAATTCTATATTATTTCTGCGTGCAAATCTTGTGACAGATTGTTTGTATCCGCCTACTACGACACCAAGTATCATGCGAATTTCAGGAATGCTTATTCCCTTATCCTTAGGTTCGGCGATATTGATGATCGCATGTATATGATTCGGCATAATGACAAACATGGGAACTTCTACATACGAATAATGGGTATGCAATGTTTCAAGGGCATCGTGGGCATATTTGCCTAAAGTGGTAAAGTTCATTATGCCCTCGGTTATAGAGCCAAAATACCGGCGTTTGCCCTGCGTGCAAATTGTTATAAAATATTCACCCCCGGAATAATCATGAAATGTCGCACGGATATTTTTTCGTTGTGGCAATCCTGTATCGGACATATTGGCGTCAGTTGAAGTCGCTGTTGCGTCAGGACTGTCGGATAAGTTTGTATTGAGACATGTCGGTGGCGGATGCACCAGGGTGCATCCCTACATTTTGTCTCTGCTTTGCGTATGTCGGTTGTATATTATTAGTTTTCATATTTTTATTTGCAATTTACTAGGTGGTTTTGATGTAGGGATGCACCCTGGCGCATCCGCTTTTAAACCCGGTGCATTCATACAATTGTCCGAGATGTCCGGGAGGGTGAAGCGGACGAGGAGGATGCGGTAGGCGGCCGGGTCGGCCGGGTCCTCCTCCTCAAGCAGGCAGCAGATGGTGCCGTCGGGCAGCTCGGCCAGCGACGAGTAGGCCGAGGGCGCGTCACTGAGCCGTATGCACAGCGGCCATGTGGCCCCCTCGTCGGCGCTGACATACACCGACACATTGCGCCGCTCCTGCGCGTCGGCCGGCAGCGAGTGCAGCAACAGACGGCGCCCGCCCCGCTCCACGGCTATGATGTCGCCGTTGCAGTCCGGCTCCACTAACTGCGGCACCGAATCCGCCTCCGACCAGGTGCGCCCCCCGTCGGCCGAGTAAGAGAAGCGGCGACATCCGGGCGTGCGTATGCTCATCAGCAAACGGCCGTCCGTTAGCTCCACCACCTTCGACTCATTCCCCCGGCCGTCCGAGGGTACGCGAGCCTCCGGGTTCAGCACGCGCCACGTCTCGCCCCCGTCGTCCGAGGCGATGACATACTCGTAGATGTCGCGCAGACGCCGCTCGGGCGACAAGCGCGTGTCGGCCACGAACAGCAGCCTCCCCTCCTTAGTCTGCGTCAGCGCTCCCGACGCGGCGAAGAAGCCTTGCCAGCCTGGCAGGCGGAACTGCACCGAGATGTCGCGCGGAGCCTCCCACGTCAGGCCGTTGTCGAAGCTGCGCGAACAATAGATGCGCTGCGGATGCTCCGGCGTGGAGTCGAAGAAACCATGGTCGCCCGTGAAGACACACACCAGCGCTCCCGTGCGCGCGTCGCGTATCAGAGCCGCGTCGCCGTAAGTGGCGCCCGTTGCCGAGTCGCCCTGCGCTATGATGGTCTGAGGGTCCCACGTGCGTCCCCCGTCGGTGCTTCGGCGACATACCACACTGATAATATTGGGCAGGTCGCGCTGCGATGCTCCACGCCGGTCGGCCACCGCTATCAGCGAGCCGTCCGAGGCCACCGCCAACGCCGGGATACGATAATGCCGCGACCCCTCGTCGCCCGCCGCAAACACCGTCACCCTCTCCGTCACCTGCGCCCGTCCGCCGACGCCCGCCAACACCGTCAGCAACAATCCGATTATTCTCTTCACTCCTTTCATTTTATCTCTGTCTCTGACAAACGGTAATTATTTGTGCGATTCTGACGTAGGGATGCACCCCGGTGCATCCCTACATTGTAACCGCGCGCTGAAATGCACAAATCGTTCATGCGTTCACATTATGGATGCGGATTACGGAGACAAAATTACTACTTTTATAATTCCCCACATTTCATCAGTTCCCCGTCCTTGGTAATATATATTGTGTAGCTGTTACCGCAGGCTACATCCCTCACCCCCTCCGCTATTTTTATCGGACGATTGCGATTGGTTATGCTTCCGTCGCCAAGCTGACCTTTATTATTGACTCCCCAGCCCCACAGCGTGCCGTCGTTGAGGATGGCCATGGTATGAAATGTTCCAGTCGAAACCTGCTTCACTCCGTCAAGTATCTTTACCGGACGTTTGCGTTCGATTGTAGTGCCGTCGCCAAGCAGGCCATAGTCATTATATCCCCAACCCCACAGCGTGCCATCGTTGAGAATGGCCATCGTATAGAATTTTCCTACTGAAACCTGCTTCACTCCGTCAAGTATCTTTATCGGACGGTTGCGTTCGATTGTAGTGCCATCGCCAAGCTGACCATGCCCATTATATCCCCAACCCCACAGCGTACCGTCGTTGAGAATGGACATCGTATGGGATCCTCCTACTGAAACCTGCTTCACTCCGTCAAGTATCTTTACCGGACGTTTGCGTTCGGTTGTAGTGCCGTCGCCAAGCTGACCACAGTTATTATATCCCCAACCCCACAGCGTGCCGTCGTTGAGGATGGCCATCGTATAGGCTCCTCCTGCTGAAACCTGCTTCACTCCGTCAAGTATCTTTATCGGACGGTTGCGTTTGGTTGTAGTGCCGTCACCAAGCTCACCATACCCATTACTTCCCCATCCCCACAGCGTACCGTCGTCAAAGATGGACATTGTACAGAAGTCTCCAGCTGAAACCTGCCTCACTCCGTCAAGAATTTTAACCGGACGAGTGCGTTCGGTTGTAGTGCCGTCGCCGAGCTCACCATATAAGTTACGTCCCCAGCCCCACAGCGTACCGTCTTCCTTCAGCACCATAACGTGCTTTTCTCCGACGGAGACGGATTTGTATCCGCCTTTGGCGGTGGCGGTCAGGGGAAGGCAGAGGAGGGCCGTCAGCATGCAGCCAAGGATGCTCAGTAATGTAAATCTTTTCATTTCAGTAAGTTGGGTTTAGAATGGCAGTTGACAATTTTGCAATGGGGAATCATTATCCGACGGCAGGGTCGATTAGGTGTGTCCGGCAGACGGCGGTCGCGTTTTGCGGATTAGAAATCTTCCACCTTTGTCGGGCGGTTGGGCTCCTGAGCGGGACGCGCTGGAGTGGTGCGTGCGGGAGCGGGTGCGGGCTGAGTGATCGGAGTAGTATGTGCCGGACTCTGGCTCGGGCTTTGCGCGCCGGCCGAGTTGTTGTTGCGACCCTGCGATGCCGAGGTGCTGCGGGTCGGTTTTGGGGCGGCGGGTCGGGCAGCCGGTCTTGCGGTGCGGGAGTTGGCGGCGTGTACGGGTGCCGGTTTCTCTGCGGCGACACGCTTTTCAACTGCGGGTGAAGGGGTCTCCTCCTGCGCCACGGAGTCGGTAACGGTCAGCGCCGAAGCGAGTTCCATCGTCTCCTCCTCGGCACTCGTGGAAGAGGTTTCCTTATGCGAGCCGACTGTCAACAGTATGACAGCGGTGACGGCTGCGGCGCTCAGAAAAGGTATGGCAGCCGTTTTGAGGTATGGCCTGCTTTTCTTTTCCGGCTCTATTGGTGCGGGACTGACGGGAGCGGGTGAGGGGGTAACCTCCCGGGAGGGCGCGTTGACTATCTTTGTCGCGGCTGAGTCGGCAGGTTCAGGATCGGCGGCGAGGGGGAGAAGCGTGTCGAGGGAGTCGGGGCGCTGGTGCTGGTCGAGGGTCATGGTGGCGATGGTGCGCCGCATAGGCTCGGAGACGTTGGCGGGCAGGGTGGCGGCAAGTTCTCCGGCACGCAGGTCAAGGGCCGGAGCCGGGGTCTTGCCCGTAAGACAGTGCCACAGGGTGGCGCCCAAGGCGTAGATGTCGGCGGCGGGCGAGAAGGTGGTGATGCCTCGGTATTGCTCGGCCGGGGCATACCCCTCGCTGTAGCCGAAGGTGTTGATGGTGGAGGTGGCGTGGCCCGTGTTGTCGTAGTGCTTGCTCAGGCCGAAGTCTATCAGAACCGGGCGGATATTCCCGTTCTCCTCCTGTTCGAGCATTATGTTGTCGGGCTTGATGTCGAGGTGGCAGATGCGGTTGCGGTGCAGCAGCTCCACGGCCTCCATCACCGGCTGCATCAGCCTTATGGTCTCGGCCTCGGTCAATGGTCCCTGCTCTTTGACATAGTCGCCGAGGCTCTTGCCGCGCAGGTATTCCATGACGTAATAGGCCGTGTTGTTGGCCTCGAAGACCTCGTCGAAACCTACGATGTTGGGGTGCGAGAAGCCGATTTTCTTAAGCCTCAGGGCCTCGTTGATAAAGTCCTTGCGCGAGTTCTCCACGCGGTCGCGCGCCGGGTTGGAATATACTATCGAGGCATCGGCCTGCCGCTCGCAGTCGTCGCGCATAAAGAATTCCTTGAGCGCGAAATCCACCTTCATGCGGATGCCGCCGACCTTCACCTCCGCTTTGGCGCGGTAGGTGATGCCGAAGCCTCCGTGGCCCAGGGGCTCCGCTATGGTGTATGTTCGCTCGTTACTCTTAAGCTGAAAGCCTACGGGCAAGGAATTATCTGTTTTCATATCAAATCATTTCTTGTTGCAAATTTACAGAGATTATGCGTGGATTCCAAAAGGACGATGGATAATATTGATGAAAGGGTGTGGAAATTTGATGAAGTCGCGGGGCTACGGTGTCGGGGGCTTGGGCAGCGGATGACGCAGATGAGCGCAGTAGATGTAGCCTGACGGTCCGGCAAGGGCGCGCAGGGCCGGTATGGCACCACGGCGCGGGGAGCGGATGAAGGGGCGGAAGATGATGTTGGCCAAGGGGTCGTACCACCGCTGCATGGTTATCATGCCGGTGTCGACCACGCCCGGATCGGCGCAGGTGACCTCCACGCGGCCCGAGGCATGGAGCCGGGCGGCATAATCGGTGATGACCCGCTTGCTAAGGCCGTAGGTGCGCAGCTGGTGAAAGGTGTCGGCCGTGGCCTCGGCCCGGTAGCGCCACGGGCGGTAATAGAAGCGTGTCAGGGAGGTGGTGAAGACCACGCGGCGCAGGCGGCCGGTGCGCAGCAGCAGGTCGGTGAGCAGGCGCGTGTTGTGGTAGTTGACCGCAAGTGACAGCTCTCGGCCCTGCGCGTCGGCGGCATAGCGGCGCTGCATCACTCCGGCATTGTTGAGCAGCACCAGCGGGCCGAGGGTGTGCGTCGGCACCGAGGCGGCGAAGTCGCGCACCGATTCCGGGTCGGCAAGGTCGAGGCGGCCCACTTTCACCTTTCCGGGCAGCGTGGCGGCAAGATCTTCGGCGCGCGTGGTGTCGCGGCAGCCGAGCAGCAGCGGGAATCGGGGACTCAGGGCGCCGGCCAGCTCGCGGCCTATGGCGCCGGTGGCGCCGGTCAGGATGATGGTGGGAGGCTCGTTCATCGTGTTATCCCTTTGTCGAGCAGGCGGCTCTTGACCATCATGCGCAGCGGCGTGGGAGTTAGTCCCACGGCCACTATGCCAATGCGGTTCAGGGGCCCGTTGATATATTGCATGCGCCCGCGCAGCAGGCGGCTGACGGCACGGCGCGCGAAGCCCTGCGGGGTGTCGAGGGCGCCGATGCGCACCGCAAGGCGCTTGAGGTTCTCCGGCAGACCGAACAGGTCGGTGGCAATGCCGCCGGGGCAGGCGACCATGACGCGCACGCCGCGCGGCCGCATCTCGTAATGCAGCGAGCGGCTCAGCACGCGGATGTAGGCTTTGGTGGCCGCATAGAGCGACAGACCCGGCATCGGCGTCCAGCACGACATGGAGCTCATGTTCAGGATATACCCCTCTCCGCGCCGGGCAAGGTGTTGCGCGGCTAAGCGGCTGAGCTGCGTCACGGCGCGGCAGTGCAGGTCCACAAAGGCGTCGGCCTTGGCCGCCGGGGTGTCTATTAGCTCGTGGAAGGTGAAGATGCCGGCGTTGTTTATCAGTATCGACCAATCAGGCACGGCCTCGTCGAGGCGTCCGCACAGCTGCTCCGCAGCCTGCGGTCGGGTCAGGTCGGAGAAGAGAGGCAGGGTCTCCACACCAAATTCGCGGGCCACGTCGGCGGCTGCTTTGTCGAGACGTTCGGCCATGTTGCTGACCATGACCACGTTGCAGCCCCGGCACGCCAGCTCGCGGCTGAAACAGAGCCCTATGCCGGAGTCGGCTCCCGTCACCACGGCCCAGCGACCTTTCAGGCTGATTCGGCTCATGGCTTGGCGGCGCGGCGTTTTATGGCGGCTATCTCGCGGCGTATGCCGGGGGTCAGCTCGTCGTAGACATCCTTGTGACAGGCCATCTCGCGCGAGTACATGCGGGCGATGCAATAGTTGACGTGGTCGCAGTCGCAGCCGAGAGCACCGGCGGCGATATGGTTCACCAGCGCCGGGTCGCGCAGCAGGGCGCGGCCCATCTGCACGAAGTCGAAGCCCTCCGGGCCGAGCACCCGCTCCAGCTCGGCTGCCTGCGTGGCGCCCCCCACGTAGACGAGCGTGGCGTCCGGCAGGGCGGCGCGGAATCGGCGCGCCTGCTCCAGGAAGTAGAGGGGGCGGAAGGGTTCGCACGGTATCATCATGCGCCCGAAGATGCGCACGGAATACTTGAGCCAGGCCTGGCGCATGTAGTGGGTCATGGAGTGGATGGGCATCTCGCCGCGCATCACGTACATGGGGGCCTTGCTCACGAACCCGCCGCTGAGCACCAGTGCGTGGGCGCCCATGCCGACCAGGGCGCGGGCCACTTCGAGGCACTCTTCTTCGTGCATTCCGGAGCGGAAGCCGTCGTCCATGTTCATCTTCACCAGCACGCCCATGTCCGACCTGGCGGCCTGCATGACGCGCTCCATGGCCAGGCGGGTGAAGCGCAGGCGGTTCTCCAGGGAACCGCCGAACTCGTCGTGGCGCCGGTTTGTGTATGGCGAGAGGAACTGGCTGAGCAGGTAGCCGTGTCCGGCGTGAACCTCGACGCAGTCGAAGCCGGCGGCGCGTGCGGTCTCGACGGCCCGGCCGAAGTCATCGGCAATTCCTTCTATCTCATGGACCTTGAGTCCGCGCACCAGCGTTGGGGAATAGAGGTTGAAGCCCGTGCAGGCGCCCACGGGGGTGCACCCGGCGGTGGCCCGGTGGGTCATGTTGCCGCAGTGGCCGATCTGTATCGAGGCCTTGGCTCCGGCGGCGTGTATGGCGTCGGTGATGCGGCGCAGGCCCTCCACAATCTCGGGCCGCAGCCAGAGCTGTGTGGTGAACGAGAGGCCGCTCCGGCACACCGAGGCATAGGCCAGGGTGGTCATGCCCACGCCACCCTCGGCCACGCGGCGGTGGTAGTCGAGGAGCATGTCGGTGGGGCCGTTGTCGCGTCCCATGCCCTCGAAGGCGGCGCTGCGGATGGTGCGGTTGCGCAGCTCCACGGGGCCGATGCGCCCCGGACGGAAGATGTGTTTCAGCTCTGCCATAGCGATATTAATAGATGAATGGAATGATGCGCTTGCGGTTCAGTGTGCTGTATTCCCGGCCGAACTCGCGCAGGTAGCGTACGTGTAGGCGACTGGCGCGGGGTACGAGGTTGGCTGCCGTCCAGAGCAGGAAGACGACCCCGGCCCACGACCACGTCAGCAGCGCGAAGCCGGCCCATTCCACCAGCTCGCCCAGATAGGAGGCGGCCGAGACGTAGCGGAACATTCCGCCCCGAGGGATGTAGTGGCGCGTGTCGCCCGGCCGGCGCAGGTGCCGAACGATGTAGTCGGCGCGTATGTTCATGCCCATGCCCAGGAAGAACACGCACGTCCCGGCGATGAACTGCCACGACCATAACCACGACAGGGGATAGTCCAGAGGGTATAGTGCGAATAGCCAGCCGCCTATCAGATAGACGTTTACTATGTTGAACACGGCTCCCATCAGCGCGATAGCCAGCGGCATGCGGCTGCGGCCCCGCATCTTCAGCGGGAAGACGAATGACCGCCGGAAGTAGTGAATCAGATACAGCGACGCGCACACAACCGCCCCTATAGCCACTTCCGATACCTTCTGGCATAGCACCATCGAGGCCATGCACACGAAGGCGGGGGCCTCCATGAGCACCCAGCCGACGCGGTTGTCAAGGGCCGGACCCCAGCCTGGCCGATACGTCATGCCGTATGGCGCCTCGATGCGCGTCAGTGCCAGCCAGACCACAAGAGCAAGGGCCGTCATGCCCCAAAGCACGCCCCGGTAGACGCCCGGAGCGAAGATTATGTCATAGAAATCGTTCACCGATGGCAAAGGTACGAATTATTATTTAATTTTGCAGTCATGAAAGAGAAGAAAGTGCGCGTGGGCATCCTCACCGATGGTTTTCCGCGCCTCGCAAAGAGAAGAGAGGAGGGCGATGCCACGTCAGGCGTCCGCGTGCTCAACGCGCAGATGGGCCGCGGCTTCCACTGGCAGCGCACGTATGTCATGACGCTGCCGCCCGACGCCGAGGTCGTGGATACGGACCCATTGGTGGTGGAAGTTCCCGTGGAGACGTACCTGCGGTCGGTGGTGGCCAGCGAAATGAGCTCCGACGCGCCGGCCGAGTTCCTCAAGGCCCACGCCGTGGTCAGCCGCTCATGGGTGGCAGGCAAGCTGCGCCATGCAGGGACGCACCAGGGTGCGTCCGGAAACACCCTCTTCCCCGCCGAAATCCGCACGTGGGAGGACACGGAGGCTCACACCGGCTTCCACGTCTGCAACGACGACCACTGCCAGCGCTTCCAGGGCCTCCAGCCGATAGCGCCAGAAGTAGCCAAGGCCCTGCACGACACCGAAGGACTCATACTCGTCGATGCCGAGGGGCGGGTGGCCGACGCCCGCTTCTCCAAGTGCTGCGGCGGACGCACAGAGCTTTTCTCCACCTGCTGGCAGGACCGCGATTTTCCCTATCTGACAAGCATCGAGGACCCCTGGTGCGACCCCGCTGCCATGCCCGAGGGCCTGCTGCGCAAGGCGCTCAAGGGATACGACGCCGACACCCCCTTCTACCGCTGGACACGCGACGTGCGGGGCGCCGACATAGCACGCCGCCTGCTGGAGCGCTTCGGAAAGAGAGTGGGGCAAATTACCGGCCTGGAGGCCGCGGAGCGCGGCCCCTCGAGACGCATCCACCGCCTGCGCATAGCCGGCACCGAGGGGGAAGTGACGGTTGGCAAGGAACTGACGATACGGCGCCTGCTGGACGAGAACTGCCTCCCCTCCTCGGCATTTACCGCAGCCTCCCTCGGCGACGGACGCTTCCGCCTGCACGGCCGCGGCTGGGGCCACGGCGTGGGAATGTGCCAGATCGGCGCCGCCCACATGGCCGACGCCGGTCACGACTTCCGCGAAATCCTCGCTTTCTACTACCCCAATACCCAATTAGTCAAATTATATTGATGCCTCGAATTGTGTGAATATGGCGGACAACTACCTTGAAAAGAAGATGGAGGAGCTGCGGCGCGGCAAGCCGGCGACGGCCCCCCGCGCCCGTGCCGTTCCCGGCCACGTACAGATGCGCCTGGGAGCCAGGCGGGCCCTCGTGGTGGGCAATGCCTACCTGGACTTCGCCCTGCGGCTGTCGCGCATCGGCGTCCGCACGGCCCTGGCCACAGACGCCGACGTTCCCGCCGACAGCGGCCTGCGCCTCTGCCCGCAGGCCGACGGGACCTCACTGCTCGACCGCCTGCTGGCAGACTGGCATGGCCTCGACCTGCTTGTGGCCGACGCCGCCTCGCCCCTGCTTCCGGGCCTGATTGACCGCTGGCACCGCCACCGCACGGAGTGGCCGCACGTCAGCGACTACGGCGGACGCCTGCTGCTCCCCTTCGCCGACGTACGCCAGGGCCGTGCGTCCCTGCAGGACGCCGAATGCCTGGCAGACACCGCCATCGCCGCCATCGCCATACCCGCCCGACAGGCCGACACCCCCACCCTGCTCTGGCTCTCACTCCCCCAGGCCGCAATCCTAAACCAGAAGATTCTATGATCACACTTGAAGAGTTCAAGACGCACGTGGCTACGGGCAAGCCGCTCGACACGCCGGGCCTCTACCGCTTCATGGACGCCATGAGCGAACGCGCCCGCAAGATTACTTTTCGCCTCAACGGGCAGTACTGGCCGCAGGTCGACATCATCGCCATGCTCAGGGAGCTCACCGGCGAAGAGGTGCACGAGTCGGTGAAAGTCTTCCCGCCGCTGTACACCGACTTCGGGCTGAACCTGCACATCGGCCGCGGAGTGTTCATCAACGCCTGCTGCCAGTTCCAGGACCACGGCGGGGTGACCATCGGCGACTGCTCGCAGATCGGCCACAACGTGGTCTTCGCCACGCTCAATCACGAGCTGGCGCCCGAACGGCGGCGCTTCACCCGTCCGGCGCCGATCACCGTGGGGCGCGGCGTGTGGATAGGCTCCCACGCCACCATCCTGGCGGGCGTCACGATCGGCGACTACGCCGTCGTCGCCGCCGGGGCCGTGGTGACAAAGGACGTGCCGGCACGCACCGTAGTCGGCGGCGTCCCGGCACGTATCATCAAACGCTTTCAGGCTATGCCTTCTCCTTTATGATTCCCTTGCGGTAGGCGGCCAGGAGCATGCGGAGCTCGTCGATCTGGCCCTGCAGGTCGCGGCCTATGTCGGTGTCGCGCACGCAGACTCGGTTGGAGTTGAGCTCCACAATCTCTACCGTCGAGACGATGTCGGAGCCGTTGTTGACGGCCTCCTCCTCGCTGGAGAATGGCTCGTGCTGCACGAGCTGGAAGCCGCGGCTGTGGTAGACCAGGGTGTAGCCGGCTATGCCCGTGGTGTCGTGGTATGCCTTGGCGAAGCCGCCGTCGATGACCATCATCTTGCCGTTGGCCTTGACGGGGCGCTCCCCCTTGCCGGCCTTTACGGGCACGTGGCCGTTGATGATGTGCCGGTGCTCGCCCCTGACGCCGAAGGCGTCGAGCAGCATGTCGCACACCTTCTCGTCCTCGCGCAGGGTGTAGTAGAAGCCCTTTTCCTCGTGGCGCACGCCCTTGTCGGTAAGGAAGTAGCGCTCGAAGGTGGCCATCTTCGATTTGTCGAACAGGGCCGAGTCGGGTCCGCACCACAGGTACCAGTAGTAGTCGCGGGCAAAATCAGCGACCTCCTCGGAGACGTCGCGGGCGAACGGCGCGCGCATCAGAATCTCGGTCTGGCGCAGCAGCTCCGGGCCAGAGTAGCGTCGGCCGCGGATGTCGACGGCCTTGAGCGAGCCGTCGGCGTTGAGCGGAATGGAGGCGTGGAAGAGCAGGTTGGAGTTGACGATGGTGTACATCGAGCCGTGCTGGAGCATGATGTCGATGTGGCGGCGCAGCTTGTCGCTGACGCGGAAGGAGTGTACGAGACCGTCGACGAGCGCCTGCTCCTCGTCGGTGAGGGTATAGGGGTCGGCGGGGTCCACGGTGGGGAAGTTGAGGTCGGGCATGGGGTACTCCTGGCCGTCGATGGTGACGACGCCGCGCTCGCGGTCGATCTGGTGGAGCAGGTTGCGGTCGTCCATGCCCCATTCCGGGTGTCGGCCGATTAGGTCGTGCTCGAGCTTCATCTGCATGACGAATACGGCCTTGTGCATCTGGGCGATGAGGCGCCGGTTCTTGGCGGAGATGGAGGAGTCCTCGGCCTTGACCTTGGGAAGGAAGACCTCGCAGGGGTCGTCGCCATATGTCTCCATGGCGAACATGGCCAGGGGCACGAGATTGATGCCGTAGCCGTCCTCGAGGGTCTCCATGTTGGCGTACCGCAGGGATATGCGGAGCACGTTGGCGATTGAGCAGGCGTTGCCGGCGGCGGCGCCCATCCAGAGGGCGTCGTGGTTGCCCCACTGTATGTCGTAGTCGCGGTAGTGGGCCAGGGTGTCCATGATGATGTGCGCTCCGGGACCGCGGTCGTAGATGTCGCCGAGGATGTGGAGGCGATCGATGCTCAGGCGCTGTATGACCTCGCTGATGGCCTCGATGAATGGCTCGGCCTGGCCGGTGGAGATGATGGTGTCGAGGATGCCCCGGTAGTAATTGTGCTTGTTCTCGCCCGAGGGGGCCTCGTGCAGCAGCTCCTCGATGATGTAGGCGAACTCCCTGGGGAGGGCCTTGCGGACCTTGGAGCGCGTGTACTTGGACGACACGCGCCGGAGCACCTGCACCAGCTGGTGAAGCGTGATCTGGTATATGTTCTCCATGTCGGGCTCGGTGCGGTGGAGCAGCTCGAGCTTCTGGCGGGGATAGTAGATGAGGGTGCAGAGCTGGTTGATGTCGTCGGCGCGCATGGATGCCTCGAAGAGCTCGCCGACCTTGCGCTTGATGTTGCCCGAGGCGTTCTTGAGGATGTGGCGGAATGCCTCGTACTCGCCGTGGATGTCGGCCACGAAGTGCTCGGTGCCCTTGGGGAGGTTGAGGATCGCCTCGAGGTTTATGATTTCCGTCGACGCGCTCTGGATGGTGCGGAAGCTCTGCGACAGCAGCTCCAGCAGCCGCCGGTGCTTCTCGATCTCGGCGCGGGTGTAGGAATAGGCGTTTTTAGGCATGGGAGTTCAGGTTTTATATCTGAGGGCTGAGAATAGGCGATGCCACCCGAGCGCAAGATTCTCTCGGCTCTCAACTCTCAGCTTCATGTCGCAAAGGTAGTGCTTTTCTCCCGAACCGAAGACGTTTTTTTGAAATAAAAAATCAAATCACTAATTTTGCGCCCGAAAAACATATTGAAACGATGAAGAGAATCATAGCCATTGCAGGCGCGGCTCTGCTGATAGCCTGCGGCGCCCTGCAGGCCAAGCAGCCCCGCAAGTCCCGCGCCAACGCGAGCTTCACCATCTCTACGGCGGAGCTCTGCCGCGACGTCAAGGGTTACCGGGGCCCGGTACCCGTATCGGTGACGTTCACCAACGGCAAGATAAGCGGCATCAAGCTTCTGCCCAACCACGAGACGCCCTCGTACTTCCAGCGCGTGGAGCGCAGCGGCATAGTGCAGCAGTTCATCGGCCTGACGCCCGCGCAGGCCGAGGCGAAGAAGGTCGACGCCGTGAGCGGCGCCACGTTCTCGTCGCGCGCCCTGATCAGGAACATCCAGGCCGCCGCCCGCGAGGCCCGGAAACGCAAGTGACGTCCCGCCGGCCGGAGGGACGATAAGGATCGCCCGCGGCAGAATGGGCCGCGCCAAACTGTGGCGCGGCCCATTCTGGCTTTCTAAGGCGCGGGTGCCAAGGTGCACGGACAGGGTCAGGCGTTGCGGCGCTCGATGAAGCGGCGCTTCTCGGTGGCGTCGCGCACCTCCTCGGTGGCGCCGATCTTGCGGATGAACAGGCGTCCCTCGGGCTTGAGCAGCACCGCCTTGGCGAAGGGACGCACCACGATGCGGCACATCCACAGCCCCTCCACCTCCTCGTAGACGATGTCGACGAAGTCGGGCACGAGGCTGAGGCCGTCGACGGTGGTGCCGAGGTACTGGCGCAGGTTGCGCTGCAGGTATAGGTTGTAGAGGTCGAGGCTCTCGCGTACGTCGTACTCGCCCCGCGGGCGGCGGCAGAGGTAGCGGAAGTCGGCGTCCAGGCCGGTGATGTTGCCGCCGTTGTCGACGCCGATGTATAGTGTGCCACCCTCGGCGTTGAGCAGGGCGGCCACCGTCTTGGCGATGACGAAGCCCTGTGCGCGCTCGTCAGGCTGCATGTGGTTGTCGGCCGGGTATATGGCCGAGGTCTTGAACTCGTGGTAGAGGTCCTCGTTGACGTTGAGGCGCTTCTGCTTGCTGGCGATGGTGGGGAGGCTGAGGAGCTTGTGGATGCGTCGGCGTATGGACTCGCGGATGTCGGTGGCGCCGAGGCCCTCGAGGGCGTTGTACGCGGTGGCGAGATGCAGCAGCTGGGTGATGTGGTGGTCGGCGCCGCGCTGCGCCCAGTCCTGGGTGCGGCCAAGCAGGGTCTTGTTGTCGAGGGCGGCGAGGATGGCGACCTCCTTGAGCCGGGAGCGGAGCAGTGCGCTGGTGGCGGCCAGGCGCCGGCCGCGCTCCACCAGCGGCAGCACGGTCTCCAGCGTCATGGAGCCGTCGAGGGCGAAGCGGCTGAGGGCCTCGAGCAGCTGCAGCTGTATGGAGAGCTGTTCGCTGCGGGCCAGGTCGCCGGCCATGTCGGCCAGGATCTGCGCCAGGTTGAGCAGGGTGTAGCTCTGCCGCAGGTCGGAGCGCTGCAGCGCCGCGCACTGCTCGAGCAGGAACGAGAGGTTTGCCACGGCCTCGCCGTCGAGGTAGCGCACCTCCGCCTCCTCCACTTCCTCGGCGGAAACCTCCTTTACGGCACCCGGCCATCCATCTTCGAGGGGCTTGAAACAGTCGCGCAACAGGTTGCCCGCCATCAGCGAGTCGTACTCGTAGACGTTCATCGACAGGGCCGTCTCGACATCCTTGTTGCCGTCGGAGTCCATGAAAGTCTGTCGCAGGGAGCAGTTGATATAGAGCTTGTCCTGGTCGGGCTTGAAGTTGACGGATTCTACCCTGGCCTCGACTACGTCGCCGACCTCGAGCCTCTCGGGGCAGTCGCGCTTGAGCAGGAGGATGCCGTAGCCCAGCGACGACGTGGCCTTGTACTGTATGCCGCCGGTGTCTGCTATCTTGGCTATCACGGGTTCCCCGGTACGCTTGTCCGCCTCGGCGTCGGCGTTATTGATTTCGCGCACGTCGAGGCGGATGGAGAAGCGCCAGCGACCGTCGGGGAGCTCCTCGACGGCGGTGGCCAGGATCTTGAGGGGCTTGTCATCTTCCCAGAACATCTTGCGCCACGACGCGGGGTTGATGGGGTATGGCACCACGTCGCGTGCGGCGAGCAGGCCGGTGTATCGGCCGTCGAGGGTGCGGCAGTCGAACTCGAAGCGCTCCATGGGGTTCTGGCCGGTGACGATGATCTCGACCTTGTCGCCCTGTGCGAGTTCCTTGACTTCGGGCCTGGAAACGCTCAGGGGCTTGTCGGGGACCTCCTCGAGTCCGGAGCGGACCTGCTCCCAGAGGCGGCGGTGGCGGGTGAGGTTGTCCGACTCGGCGTTGGCCTTGTCCTTTAGGGAGACGGGGAGCTGGATGGAGAAGGTCATGTCGGTGGCGAGCTGGCCTGTGAGCTCGGGGCGCACCGGGAGCTTGTCGTCGGCAGGCTGTAGCACGAGGCGGTTGTTGTCGGCGCGCAGGCGCACGCTCTCTCCCTCGAAGACGGCCTCCGTGCCGTCGGCCACGGCCGTGCGGCTGTTGGCCAGCAGGCGCTGGCAGACTCGGTTGATGTCGTCCAGGTCGTCCCAGCCATACTCCAGGGGAGTGTCGTTGAGGCCGCAGTATGTCAGGAGGGCCTTGCGCACGGGCGCCTCGCCGCTGTGCCCCGTCAGCAGGGCCGCCACGGTGTAGAGGGCGCCGCGGTGAGTGTCCCACAGCTCGAAGCCCTCCTCGGACTCGTTGTCGGCGCCCACCAGCAGCAGCTCTATGGCGATGGCCTCGGCAAGCTCGCGCAGGTTGCCGCGCTGCTGAGGGTTCGGGGCCGACCGCTCCGACTCGATGTAGGTGGAGAGCATGATCTTGAAGGCGTCGCCGAAGATGGCCATGAAGTCGCGGTTGTTGCGGCGCTGGCGGATTATCTCGAAGACGTCGCCGGTGTGGGAATGCGCCAGGCCGGGGTTGAGGGCAAGCACCTGCATGAGCACGCCCATGCGCCGGTTGGGCTGGAAGACCCACCCGCTGCGGCGCATGGTGTCGAGGGTCTGGTCGATCATCTCCTCGGCCTGGCCGGTGGCCACGAGCTGCGTGGCCTGGTCGATGTACTCGAGCTGCTCCATGGCGCGTCCGAGCTCGTGGCGCTGGCCGCGCAGGCGGCCGGTGTCGTAGTTGAACGAGGCGGCATACTCGGGGCTCTCCACGATGGTGCGGATGGTGTAGTTGAGGCGCTTCACCCATACGCGGCGCCGGCCGGGGGCGTCGCTTAGCCACTGCGGCAGCAGGCGCACCAGCGTCTGTATGGCCATGGTCACCCATCGGGGATCGCCCGTGGAAGAGGCCTCGCGGGCCTCGGCAAGCACCTCCGTGTCCATGACGCGGCTGACGACGCGCATCCACGGCTCGGACATCAGCCGCCCGTTGCCCAGGAACGTCTGGAGCGTGTAGCCACCCTTGTTGACGGTCCTGGCGCCGCAGTAGCGCAGCTGCAGGCCCTGGTCGCTGACGGCCGTCACGCGGCAGTCGATCTGGGCGAAACGCTTAAGGTTGGCCGCGCCGGGCACGCGCATATTGCTGTGCGTCAGGCCGTTGACCTCGTCGCGAAGCAGCAGCCCCCGGCCTCCGTCCGAACGCCATACTTTGAAAGTGTACGTCTCCCCGACCTTGTAGACCTGGGCCAGCACGCTCTCCTTGGTCTGCTCGAAGCGCTCCTGTCCGCGGTAGACCACGGTGAGCCTGTCGGGGTAATTGTTGACCTGGAAATCAAAGGGGGCTATGCGGCCGAATGTGTCGCCGTCGGCATCCTTGAGCAGGAACACCAGCTTGCCCGTCTCGCGCGTCGGGATATAGTCATCGTGTGTGAACTCGTAGACCTTCCCTACGGTAAAATCTTTAGTTTGCATCTGTTGTGTCAATGAAAAAAGGTGTGCAATACAATTATAATGGACAATCGACGTCCGCCAACAGGTCATGGCCCTGCGACTCCGCTGTTATTGTTCATTGTATCTAAATTGCTCCAAAGTTACTAAAAAATCCCGGAACACGCAATTTGCGCACCCGCCGGGCCGGACGAGCGAGACACGAACGAGGCCGACACCCACCATATTCATCCTGTCAGCAATTTACCAGTTCAAGGGAATGCCCGTTTATCGAGATAGATTATTGCCGTCTTCAAGGCTTGCCATTCCTGTTTTGAGGCCATTCGACATTGCAAAATGAAAGTTGGATTTGTCGTAAATGTTAACAATCATTAAAAATTCCTCCCGTCTATTGCACATCTCGAAAAAATATCGTACCTTTGCCACGATTCCTCCAACCTGGGCGAGTCGCAACATAAACAACAACATGAGACTCTTAAACTTAAGGAAACTTCTATAAATTAAACATTTGCATATCAGAGAAATAATTCGTATCT
>UQLL01000026.1 GCA_900541835.1 uncultured Porphyromonadaceae bacterium | reverse complement strand
TGCACCTGTGCTTCAGCCTTTTGCCTCAGTCACATAGCTCGCTATGCTCCTTCGGTTGCAAGGCTGAATCCCAGGCACATCTGCGACCCTGACGTTAATATTTTTGAGGAACAGAGCCTAAACTTTCGGGCGCCCGTGGTTGTCATAAAGGTATGAAGACACACCACCGCACACTGCGCAAGCTGTTGCTGGGGGCGCTTGCGGTGCTCGCGGGCATCGGCGCCACCGCCTGCTCGTCGTCGCGCTCGCTCAGCTACGAGCAGATGCGCCAGGAATACGACCCCGACCTTGACGGCTACAACTACGCCGACGACTATGACGACTATTATTACGACTACATGGGCTACTGAGCCTAATCGGGCGCCGTAAAGGCGCTCTGCATCCTTTATGAAGCATCCGATTGCCCAATGAATCACAAGGATACGGCGCAGGTCAGTCGGCCTGCGCTTTTTGTATCACCTGGGATTGGTGTTTAGGGGCTGTCAGGGCTTCAAAAACATGTTATAAAACATATTGCCGCATTTCAGGCCGATTTTATTTGGCAACCCGGGATATTCATTGTACTTTTGCAACGGAATAGGAGTATTCCCGATGGAAACACCCGGCTCGGCCTGGCAAAGGCACAGCCGACGACCATACGCTGACCTAACATACCGGCCGCCCCGCAGTGAGACGACGCCAATCGAGTATTACCTTTGCAGAAAAAGCCTGATACCATGAAAATCAATTTCCACCGACAGAGAAGACGTTATCTCAATTGCCTTAATCGCCACTGGCGCCCCGGCGCCGCATCTGATGCCATGAAACCCTTCCCCACTGCGGGGCCGGCCTTTGAAACTTCCGCCGCGTAGCGGTACCGCAAACCCACTGCCGGCCTGACAGCCCGGAAACGATTACGACGAGGCGGCGCATCCGCGTGGACGCGCCGCCTCCTATTTCCCGGGCCTCCGGCCGATATGCCCCGGATTTGCGGCCTGTGCCGAAATTTTCGTAACTTTGCAGTCACAACTCGACTATACCATGCCCGCACCCCAGGACAACCGTGGCTTCAGGCCCCGCGCCACACCCGTACCCACCTCCGCCACCGGCAAGCTGCCGCCCCGCGACCGCGACCTCGAGGCGGCCGTGCTCGGCGCCGTCATGCTCGAGAAGGACGCCTACATGGAGGTCAGCGACCTGCTCGTGCCCGACAGCTTCTACGAACCCGCCCACCAGAAAATCTACCACGCCATAGCCCAACTGGCACTGACGCAGCAGCCCATCGACATGATCACCGTCACCGAGGAGCTTCGCCGCGAGGGCACGCTACAGGAGGTCGGCGGCCCGGTATACATCGCCGAGCTCACCACGCGCGTGATGTCGGCCGCCAATGTAGAGTTCCACGCCCGCATCGTGGCACAGAAGTACCTGGCACGCCGCCTTATCACCTTCGCCTCGACCATCGAGGGGAAGGCCTTCGACGAGGCCAACGACGTCGACGACCTGCTCCAGGAGGCCGAGGGGGCCCTGTTCGAGATCTCGCAGACACAGCTAAAGCGCGAGGTCACACAGATCGACCCCGTCCTCAACCAGGCCATGATGCAGATGCAGGCAGCCTCCAACCGCACCGGCGGCGTATCAGGCCTCGCCTCGGGATACCCCGATATCGACCGCATCACCAGCGGCTGGCAGAACTCCGACCTGGTAATCATCGCCGCCCGTCCCGCCATGGGCAAGACGGCCTTCGTGCTCTCCATGGCAAAGAAGATGGCCGTAGACCTCGCAACCCCCGTGGCCATGTTCTCGCTCGAGATGAGCAACGTGCAGCTGGTCAACCGCCTCATCTCCAACGCCTGCTCCCTGCCGGGCGAAAAGATCAAGAGCGGACAGCTCACGCCCCAGGAATGGGACAACCTCCGCCAGGACATGAACCAGCTCTACGGCGCACCCTTCTACCTCGACGAGACGCCCGGCCTGAGCATCACCGAACTGCGCACCAAGGCACGCCGCCTGGTGCGCGAGCATGGCGTCAAGATAATCATGATCGACTACCTGCAGCTCATGATGGCCACAGGCATGAAGTTCGGCAACCGCGAACAGGAGGTCAGCACCATCTCGCGCTCCCTCAAGGCCCTGGCCAAGGAGCTCAACATCCCCATCGTCGCCCTCAGCCAGCTCTCGCGTCAGAACGAGAGCCGAGAGGACAAGCGCCCCATGCTCAGCGACCTCCGCGAGTCCGGTGCCATCGAGCAGGATGCCGACATCGTCTGCTTCATACACCGCCCCGAATACTACACCAGGTCGGGCGAGGACGCCGAGGGCAACGACATCCGCGGCCTGGCCGAATTCATCATCGCCAAGCACCGCTCCGGCTCCACTGCCGACGTCAAGCTGCGCTTCGTGCCCATGTTCGCCAAGTTCGAGAGCTGGGACGAAGGGCACCATAACGTCCGCGCCGCCCTCTCCGGCGCCTCTCCCATCCCCTCCCGCTTCAACACCCGCCGCTCGTCGTCGCCCACCTCCCAGCCCAACGGACCGGCACACGCACCGGCTCCATCAGGCCCGGACATCCTGCCAGCTCCCGGCGACCCCGACGTCCCATTCTGAGTCCTCCCCTCGGACGCACGAACCGTGCGCCCCTACCCCAGTCAGCCCGTACATTGCCTGAGCATTTGGCGCCCGCTTCAGCGCGGCGCTTTTTTCATAGGTGCTAAACCTTTTTTCACACCACGTTGTTCTAATATCAAAATAACCTAAAAATATACGCTATCATGGCTAATGACAACAACAAGAACCAAGAAAATGCCGACCTCATCGCCGACAAGCTGAGAGCAGACGGCAAGGAGCGCAAGCGCCGCAACACGCGCCGCATCAACAACTGGTGGCTGTGGTTTGGAGTCATTATACTGATTTTCCTCCTGGTATGGTGGCTGTGGACCATGGGCATCTTCGGAGACATGACCGGCTCCTTCAACGGCAACTAAGCCCCCCTACCAGAGACCAATCGGAAACAAACGACGAAAAACACACTGAAAAACACACGCACTACACTACCGCACAAGAGGGCGCGACCATCCGGCCGAGCCCTCTTCCTTTTTACGCCCCCGCATGCGCCTCGGAGTCTTCCCTCCAGCCACTATACCTTTGCACCGCGCATTCCCTCATCCCCCAAAAAGGGCAGCGCGGCCCGGCAGTCTCCCGCCGGGCCGCGCCCTATCGTAGTCTGAAGTCACAGTATCACTTCACCAGCACCTTCACGGCCCGGCCATCCGGCGTCACTACCACGTAGACACCGCCATTGAGAGCCTGTACGGTCTTAACCTGTGCGCCGTTGAGGCCGAACACGCGGCTGCCTGCCGGGGCGTAGATCACGCCACCTTGCACATACACGCCGTCGCCGTCGTTCTCCACGCCGTCAACGTCCGTGATGTTACCGGCATTGTCCGTAATCTGGGCCGGATAAACCACATACTTCAGGTTGGAGCCATTGCCTTCAGGCATCACGAAGCCAATCACATGAGCATTGGTCTTCGTCTGCCCGGTGAGCCATTCGCGACCCGGCAACCAGTTGAAGCTACCCTCGGCGGTGCGGCCGAAGCTCTGCTTGTCTCCGGCAGCCTTGAAGCTCAGAGCGTTGGTGACGGCTATGCTCTTCTCACCTACCGTCAGCGTGCCGCCGTCGGCAGTGAACGTGATGTCGCCCTGGAACTTCTGCAGCCTGAACTCGTTGCTTGCCGAAGCCTCGGTGGCATATTCCTGCCCCTGCAGCCAGGCGGCGAAGTCGTAGGTGCCGACCTCTGTCTCCACATCCTCCGGCCAGGAGATGAGCTGCATAATCCGGCGGTCGGTGGCGTTGTAGTAGTCCTCGCTGCGCACCTTGAAGTTCTTGAGCATCATGTTGCTCTCGATGGAGTGGCCCGGAGTCGCAAACTCGTCGCCGAACTCGTAGATGGCGGCTGCATCGCCGTTGGCATCCTCGATCCACAACACCTCGGACAGCCCCTCGTCGATCATATAGTGGCCGCGGATGAACGCACTGCCGACGAACTTCACCGGAGCCCACACATTCTTGTCGGCGCGGTCCTTCTGCTTGCGCGACAGAGTCTGCATGTCCATCACGTTGTCGGCCTCGTAGTCCACCAGCATCTCGATGGTGTACTCGGCAGTCTCTCCGGCGTCGTTGACGCCCTTGACGATGAAGATCTCGTCCACGTCGGAGGTGAAGCTGTACACGCCGTTGACTGCGTCATGCTTCGTGCCGTTGACGTCAATCTGAGTGGCGTTCTTGCTGCTCACGGTAATCTTCGACTCATTTATGGCCGTGTACTCACCACAGTCCTCGGTAGCGAGAGCCTCGCCATCCTTGACCTTGGTATAGGTAACCACCACAGCCTCCGGCTTAGCCAACGGCTCGTACCCGTACAGCTGCACCATCGGATAGTCGTTGGTCGTCTTCGACAGGCCAATCCAGCTGGAGTTGCTGTTGAACTTCACCACATATCCGGCAGATTCCATCTCCGTGGTGGTGATCTTGGCCTGGTTGCCCTCGAAAGTAATCTTCAGAGGCGAGTTCTCGGTAGTCATGCTGAAGTTGTAGCCTTTGCTGAATTCATGCAGCTTGACCTGATTGCCCGGTGCAGGCTCGTCAGCGTTCTGCACGCCATCCGCGGGCTTGATGTAGTTGTCGGCGGTAAGCGTCCAGGCACCGGCGCTGCCGCCCAGCTCGAACACCATCACGCCCACAGTTCCGTCGGCGGTGCCGAGCGAACGGTCATGAAGCACATTGCTTGCATCGATGGTGAAGCCGTCTCTGACAACCGGACGATACTGGTTTTTAGCCACGCTCCAGTTGCCATCGTTGCTGACGGCCACGCAGTCATCGTCATCCTTGTAGGCGATTACGTACTTGTTGCCGGCCTTCAGCTGGCTGGCGTCGGTGACCAGCGCATAGGTCATCTCTTTCGGGCGCTCTACAATAGTGTATGCCACAGTCACCCCGGAAGAAGTGCCGTCGGCGTTCTTGCCGGTAAAGGTGAACATATTGTCGTTATAGAGCGTGAAGGTGAAGGGGGCGTCGTACTCGCCATCGAAGTTCTCGCTGTCGGCAACCACAATCTTGGTGGCGTTCTTGGAGCTGACGGTAATCTGGGTGCCCGCATATACGTCATACTCGCCGTCGTTGACACCCGTCATGGCCTGTCCGTCCTTAGTCCAGGTGATGACCGGGGTCTCGGGCATCACCTTCTTGATGGTGAATATGGCAGTCAGCTCGTCGCTGGTCATATCGCCGCTAACGGAAGCGAACGAGGCCATCATGTCCTTATTAACCGTCAGCGTCTGCGGACTGTCGAGAGTGCGGCTCTGCTCTGTCTCAAGATTTGTGACCTTCACCTTGTCGCCGTTGACGGCGGTGATGGTGAGGGTGGTTCCGGCAGACACCTCGTAGGCGCCGTCATTCTCAGCCGTGTAGGTGGTGCCGTCAACGCTCCAGGTCACCTTCGGCATACGCGGCTTCAACGTAACAGTGACGGTAGCCTCGGCCACTGCCGAGTTCTTCTTGCCCTCGGCGTATGCGATGGCCTTGACGGTGGTATTGGCGGTAAGGTTTGTAAGCGTAAACTCGCCTGTGTACTCAGTACCCTTGGTTGCGGTGGGGATGGTGCCGTCGGTGGTATAGCGCACGGAAGCTCCGGCTTCGGCTGTGATTGTAACCTTAGCCTCGTTGCCCTCTACAACTGCATCCGGAGTAATAGTAACGGTCGGCATAGCGCAAGCTTCGCGACTATCCACCTCCTTATACAGCTGCACGTTATGGTAACCACTGGTCGCGGAATAGTAACCAAATACCACCGGAGTGGCGTTGCTGCCCTTGAGCATACGGTCGCCAGCGGCATCCTGGATGGCAACGTCGGCTGAACTCTGAGTTTTATAGTTCAGTAGCAGGTCGCTTGGCTCGGTAGTCATGTTGACACTGGTGAATGAGCCGAAGGTGAGGTAGTGGTCGGCGATGGAGTTGTTGTAGTTGTTGGACTTGAGGATGTATTTGCCTGTGGCGGAACCGTTGCCGAGGGTGAATACCATCATGTCGTCGGTGGGCGTGAGAAGGCCTTTGTTGCTGACGGTGGCGTCTGTGCTCTGCAGTTTGGAGTTTGCCACGGCAGCGGTGCTGACAGCTTTGCCATTATAGGCTATGATGTAGCGTGCTCCCACTTCGAGTTCGGAGGCGTTGTTGACCACGACCCAGCTGCCGTCGGCGATTGGTTCCTTCTTTGAGACGGTAATGGTGGCGACAGCTACTGACGAGGGGTCGATGCCTTCGGAAATGCCGATAGCCTGCACTTTGATGGCGCCTTCGGTGGTGGCTGTAATTTCGAAGGGTACGGAGTATTCAGTGCCGACAGTTGCCGAGGGAGTGGTACCGTCGGTGGTATAATGGACTTTCTCGGCATTCTTCTTGTCGATGGTGACAGTCACCTTTTCGCCGACAAAGACATTGTCCGAGCTAAGAGAGATTACCGGAGCCTGAACGACCTTAGAGCCTAAGCGATACAGCTGCACCTCACTTGAGTTCGATGCCGCGCTTGAATAGGCTCGGAAATCATTTGTTGAACCTGAATTATAAGCATGAATCCAACGTCCGCCGGTAGATTTTATCTGTATGTTCTTGTTGGCATCAAAGCTTATTGTAAAATAGGTGACAGTGTTGCCCATCTTACAAGCTGTACTTGTAGAGTTCTGGATGTATGGGCTATTGGGGTCGCCATAATTGTCTGCCTTGAATGCCCAGTTACCTGCTGCATTCTTTTCAAGTCTAAAGGTCATGACGCTTTCAGTGGGCGAAAGCATATTCTCTACTATGGTTGCGCTCGTCTGCTGAATATTGCCTGTAGACTTGGCATTGCTCATGGCTGCGTTCTGGTTCTTGACCCCAATTATATACGAAGAGACTTCGTCAAGTTCATCTATAGAGGTCACTAAGGAATAGTCACCGGCCAATTTCTTGGTGAAGGTTGCTTCGGCTATTTCCGAGGGGTCTTTGCCGCTTTCCTGGGCAATAGCCTTGACTGTGGTAGTGGCAGAGAGTGTGAAGGGCGCATTATACGCCGTAGACTGTGTCGTAGGAGTGGTGCCGTCGAGAGTGTAGTAGATGCTTGCTCCGGCAGCAGCGCTAATGGAAACCTGGGTGGATTCGGTAAAAATTGCATCACCGATGATAGAGGGCTTGGCCGTTTTCTCAATTACCGGACCATCTGTCTCATAGTAGACGGTAATTGCAGAAATGTAGATACGTTTATTTCCTGCAACTTCAAACGGAAGATTGGTCCAGGTAAAATTGGGGTTCAGAGTAAACTCATAATCTGCAGCATCTGTTCCCTTTATATCTTGAGTTGCGGGTGTCGCGGTAGAAATTTTAAGAGAACCGGTTGTACTATTATAAGCCATTGCCCTCACAACAACCTTGGTAGCTTTCTTGCCTTCAGCAAAATGCAGTGTAAATTTACCTGTACCGCTTGAAGCATTAGAAGAAGCCAACCTTATACAGTCTGTATGGGTACCCCCTCCATATACTTTTGTCACATCGGTAAATTTAGAGATGTTTGCTCCCCCCTCCGAGACACTGCTCAGCAATGAATTACTATTCAGTTCACCTGTCCCAGAGGTGCTAAACTTGATGGTGAACGAAGCCTCTGCCGCTCGGGAAAATCCCAAACAGCTGAGAATCATCACCATTACGAGTAATAGTTTTCTCATATTTTGATGTTTTTGGTTAGTTTCGAGTTTGCGTTTATATTGTGGGGACCGACCTGAATTTACGGAGTTGCATGACCACAAAGCCCCTTAAAAATTAGCAGTCCTGACGTTTGCGCATTTGTGAGGCAAAGTTAATGCTTTTATTTGACACTTCCGCAACCTCACTCAAATATTTCTCACTTTTAACATTTTCTTATTGTCCCCTCTAAGGGAAGGGCAGCTTCCAAACTGCACAAAGATGCTCCGTTCTTCGTGCTTTTAGAGTGAGCGCAGAAATAGATTCGTGCATCATTAACGCGAGTTCGGGATAAGAGATGCTCTGAGTTATGCACAAATACTTTCAGCCTTACCTATAAGGGACAAGTGCGCAGCCGGGGAGCGCCTCCCAGAGCAATCTACGGACAATTTTTGAAATGTATTTGCCACATCTATAAAATTACCGTATCTTTGCAAAAAATAAATCATTTTTAATATGACACAACAAATCTCAGTTAACACAAAGGAACTTATGCCCGACATCAAAAAGGAGTATATCTGCTGGATAGACATAATGGGCACAAGCAATGTCATGCGCGAATCGTTTGAAAGAGCGACCAATTTCATATTACGATTCCATTGTTTCGTAAATGAAGCTATCGCAACATTAACCAACCCTGGAGGTAATCAGAGCGCCAAACTTTACCCTCTTATGGATGGAGTATATATCGTAACGCCGGATCTTGACCTTCTGCGCAAGATAATATTCCTCGTATACGATTCTCTGACATCCTATTTTGTCAATACTCAAGAGAACAAGCACCGTTTTATGGTTCGCGGGTCAATAGCTTACGGTGATTTGGCTCACGGAGGTGCCATCAATGACAAGGTATGCACCATGCTAAATCCCAACACGGATTATAAGGGAAAGCTACTGTTCGGTCTGCCGATTATTCAGGCTTACAACTCTGAAAGCCAGGCTTCTCCCATGGGCCTGTACATCCACGAATCTGCACGCAGCATCGGAGGCCTGCAAGGTCGTTTCTTCTATTGGTGGAAAGTAAATCAGCCCTCGACTGACATTAGACGACTGACCAAAGAGGCCGGTAAATATTTCGACTGGTGCTTGGCCAATATATTCCGACTGAAAATGGACCCTGATAAGATAAAGCGTTATAGGGCTCAGCTTACTGAGTATTTCAATAGCTGACTGGCTGTCGGCCTGGTCAGACTATTCAGACTTGTCAGATTCAAAAAAGCGGTGCACCGTGTGGACGGTGCACCGCTTTTTGGTTTATGAGTGTGTCTTTTACTCAGCTTTGGGGGCTTCGGCCTCGGCGGGAGCCTCTGCTGCAGGTGCCTCCTGCGCGGGAGCCTCTGCTGCGGGAGCTGCGTCGGCCTTCTTGGCGGTGCGGCGGCGACGGGTGCGCTTGGCGCCGGCCTTGGGGGACTCCTTGAGCATGTTCTCGTTGAAGTCCACGAGCTCGATCATGGCCATCTCGGCGCCGTCACCCAGGCGGTAGCCGAGCTTGAGGATGCGGCAGTAGCCGCCGGGACGGTTGGCTACCTTGTCGGCTACTGTGCCGAAGAGCTCCTTGACGGCCTCCTTGTCCTGCAGGTAGCTGAAGACGAGGCGGCGGTTGGGAGTGTTGTCGGTCTTGGAGCGGGTGATGATGGGCTCGCAGTAGACACGCAGTGCCTTGGCCTTGGCCAAAGTCGTGGTGATGCGCTTGTGCATGATCAGCGAGATGGTCATGTTGGCAAGCATGGCCTTGCGGTGGGCCGACTTACGACTGAGGTGGTTGAATTTTTTATTGTGTCGCATTGGTGGGTTTAGTCTTTGTCCAGTTTGTAATTAGAAATGTCCATGCCGAACGAGAGGTTCAGGTTGGCCAGGAGCTCGTCAAGCTCGGTGAGCGACTTGCGGCCGAAGTTGCGGAACTTCAGCAGGTCGTTCTTGTTGTACTTGACCAGGTCGCCCAGGGTCTCCACTTCGGCGCTCTTGAGGCAGTTGAGGGCGCGGACGCTCAGGTCCATGTCCACGAGCTTGCTCTTGAGCAGCTGGCGCATCTTGAGTGCGTCCTCGTCGAACTCGTCGGAGTCGTCGGAGGCCTCCACGTCGACGGTGATCTTGTCGTCGGTGAAGAGCTGCAGGTGGTAGATGAGGATGCGCGATGCCTCCTTGAGGGCGTCCTTGGGCTTGATGGAGCCGTCGGTGGTGACTTCCAGGATGAGTTTCTCGTAGTCGGTCTTCTGCTCTACTCGGAAGTTCTCGACGGTGTACTTGACGTTCTTGATGGGCGTGTAGATGGAGTCGATGGCGATGACGCCGATCTGGTCACCTATCATCTCGCGGTTCTCGTCGGCGGGCACCCAGCTGCGGCCCTTGTTGATGGTGAATTCCATGCGGAAGCCGTAGTCGGGGTTGAGGCGGCAGATCTCCAGCTCGGGGTTGAGGACCTCGAACGAGGAGAGCACCTTGCCCAGGTCGCCGGCGGTGACACGGTCCATGCCCTTCACCTCAAGCACGGCAGTCTCAGTGTCGTGGTCCTCCACCTTCTGGCGGAAGCGGACCTGCTTGAGGTTGAGGATGATGTTGGTGACGTCTTCTTTCACGCCCGGGATGGTATCCAGCTCGTGGCTCACACCGTCTATCTTGATGGAGCAGATGGCGAAGCCCCCTAACGACGACAGGAGGATACGCCGCAGGGCGTTGCCTATCGTCTGGCCGTAACCCGGCTCAAGCGGCCTGAACTCGAACTTGCCGTACGAGTCGCTGGCGTTGAGCATTATCACGTTGTCGGGCTTTTGGAATGCTAATATAGCCATGGGGGTCTGTTCTAATTATTTTGAGTAAAGTTCGACGATGAGCTGCTCCTGGATCTCCTCGGGGATGTCCTCGCGTGCAGGCAGGTGCAGGTACTTGCCGCCCATGATGGTGGCGTCCCACTCCAGCCAGGGGTACTTGGCGTGGTTGAAGCCGTTCAGGCTCTCGGCCACTACCTCGAGGCTCTTGTCCTTCTCGCGGATGCAGACTACGTCGCCGGGTTTTACGCGGTAAGAGGGGATGTTGACCACCTGTCCGTTGACGGTGACGTGCTTGTGGAGCACGAGCTGGCGTGCGGCGGGACGGGTGGGTGCCATGCCCAGGCGGTATGCGATGTTGTCGAGACGGCTCTCGAGCAGCTGGAGCAGCACCTCGCCGGTGATGCCCTTGGTGCGGGCTGCCTTCTCGAAGAGATTGCGGAACTGGCGCTCGAGCACACCGTAGGTGTACTTGGTCTTCTGCTTTTCTTTCAGCTGATTGCCGTACTCGGAGGTCTTGCGACGACGGCTGTTGCCATGCTGGCCCGGCGGGAAGTTCTTGCGTGCCAGAACCTTATCCTCCCCGTAGATGGGGGCGCCGAACTTGCGGGCGATTTTGCTTTTGGGGCCTGTATATCTTGCCATTTCTTTTTTGTTGCTTGTTTTCCGGTGCCAGGGCCGGGGTGCCGGTAGCCTGGCGGAAGTCCGGGTTGGTAATTAAAGTGGGCGCTCTGGAGCCGGGGGCGCGCAGCCGCGATTGCCGAGAGAAAAGGCTTGAAAGGCAATCTTTCGCGCCGGTCCGGTCTCTGTTATGCGTCTGTCCCTGCCGTGTCCTTGCCGCTTTGCCGCCGGGAAAGTTTCCCCGGGAGCGGCCGACGGGGGTCTACTTTGTTATACTCTTCTGCGTTTGGGAGGACGGCAGCCGTTGTGGGGCAGCGGGGTCACGTCGACGATCTCGGTGACTTCGATGCCGGCGCCGTGCACGGTGCGGATAGCGGACTCACGACCGTTGCCGGGGCCCTTGACGTAGGCCTTCACCTTGCGCAGGCCGAGGTCGTAGGCTACCTTGGCGCAGTCCTGGGCGGCCATCTGAGCGGCGTAGGGGGTGTTCTTCTTGTTGCCGCGGAAGCCCATCTTGCCGGCCGACGACCAGGAGATGACTTGGCCCTCGCTGTTGGCAAGAGACACGATGATGTTGTTGAAAGAGGAGTGAACGTGGAGCTGGCCCATGGCGTCGACTTTGACGTTCCTCTTCTTTGCTGCAGCTGTTTTTTTAGCCATACTTTAATTATGATGCTTTGTTGCTTTGGAGCTTGTTTACTTGGTGGCCTTCTTCTTGTTGGCCACGGTCTTCTTGCGGCCCTTGCGGGTGCGGGCGTTGTTCTTGGTGCTCTGGCCGCGCACGGGCAGGCCGATGCGGTGACGGATGCCGCGGTAGCAGCCGATGTCCATCAGTCGCTTGATGTTGAGCTGGATCTCGGAACGGAGGTCGCCCTCCACGCGGTACTCGCTCTGGATGACCTCGCGCACTGCCGCGGCCTGGTCGTCGGTCCAGTCCTGAACCTTGGTGTCGAGGGGCACGCCTGCCTTGCCGAGGATCTTGCCGGCCGAGCTGCGGCCGATTCCGAATATGTAGGTGAGGGCGATCTCGCCCCGCTTGTTCTGCGGCAAATCAACGCCGACTATACGTACTGCCATGTAGTGTGTTGCAAATTTTGTGCAAAGATAATAAAATTATCCTTGGCGCTGTTTGAACTTGGGGTTTTTCTTGTTGATTACGTACAGCCGGCCTTTGCGGCGTACGATCTTGCAGTCGGCGCTGCGCTTCTTTATCGATGCTCTTACTTTCATAGTAGAAGTTGCTTGGTTGGTTGTGAGGGGAGCTGGGGTTACTTGTAGCGGAAGGAGATGCGGCCCTTGCTCAGGTCGTAGGGCGACATCTCTACCTTTACGCGGTCTCCGGGCAGGATCTTGATGTAGTGCATGCGCATCTTGCCGGAGATGTGGGCGGTGATCCGGTGGCCGTTCTCGAGCTCCACTTTGAACATGGCGTTGCTCAGGGCTTCCAGGATCACTCCGTCTTGCTCTATTGCAGCTTGCTTTGCCATTGACTTTGCTCTGGTGTTAGTCGTTGTTTTCTTCCTGTGTCTGCTTTCCGGCCTCGGCCCAGGCTGTCTCTTCGCGGGAGGGCAGGATTCCCAGCGCCTCCTCGATGTAGGAGAAAGTGGTGAGGATCTCGGGGCGATCTCCGCGTATGGCCAGGGTGTGCTCGTAGTGGGCGGAGGGCTTGCGGTCGCGGGTGCGGCACTGCCAGCCGTCCTGGCCGATGACGATGTTCTTGCTGCCGAGGTTGATCATGGGCTCTATGCAGATGCACATGCCGTTCTTGAGCAGGGGACCTACGCCGGGGCGTCCGTAGTTGGGCACCTCGGGGGCCTCGTGCATGCTGCGGCCGATGCCGTGGCCGCACATCTCGCGCACTACGCTGTAGCCTGCACGCTCGCAATGCTGCTGCACTGCGTGGGCGATGTGCCCGATGCGGTTGCCGGCCTTGGCCTGTGCTATGCCTTTGTACAGGGAAGCCTTGGTGACCTCGAGCAGTTTCGCCCACTTGGGATCGACTTCGCCTACTGCGAAGGTATAGCAGGAATCGCCGTGGTATCCGTCAAGCGTAACCACGCAGTCGGTGCCCACGATATCGCCTTCTCGCAGCTCGTAGTCGGAGGGGAAGCCGTGCACTACCGTCTCGTTGACTTCGATGCACAGGGTGCCGGGGAAGCCTTGGTATCCGAGGCAGGTGGGGAGGCCTCCGTTGTCGAGTATGAACTGGCGGGCGATGTCGTCGAGGCGCCGCGTGGTCACCCCGGGAGCCACGTGCTTGGCGACTTCGCCGAGCGTGCGGCTCACCAGGGTGCCTGCTGCGCGCATCTTTTCGAGCTCTTCAGCTGTCTTGATGTAGATCATTGCTTGATGTGCCGGAAAGTGTCTTCAGGTTGTCAGAAAGCTGCGTTGCCTGTGGTGCGGCCCTTGATGCGGCCGTCCTTCATGAGTCCGTCATAGTGGCGCATGAGCAGGTGTCCCTCGACGATGCGGAGGGTGTCGAGCACCACGCCTACCATGATGAGCAGAGACGTGCCGCCGAAGAACTGGGCGAACTGGCGGTTCATGCCGAGCACGTGTGCTATGGCGGGCAGTATGGCCACGATGCCCAGGAAGATGGATCCGGGCAGGGTGATGCGGCTCATGATGGAATCGAGGTATTCGATGGTGGGCTTGCCGGGCTTGACGCCGGGGATGAAGCCGTTGTTGCGCTTCATGTCCTCTGCCATCTGCGCGGGGCGCACGGTAATGGCGGTGTAGAAGTACGTGAAAGCCACGATCATCAGGAAGTACACGATGTTGTACGTCCAGCCGTACATGTCGGTCATGGCACCGAAGAATCCGCTCTGTCCCTCCTTGAAGCCGATGACGGTCAGGGGGATGAACATGATTGCCTGGGCGAAGATGATGGGCATGACACCGGCTGCATTCACCTTGAGGGGTATGTACTGGCGTGCGCCGCCGTACTGCTTGTTGCCGACTACGCGCTTTGCGTACTGCACGGGTACTTTGCGGGTGCCCTGCACCAGGAGCACGGCTCCGGCGATGACGGCAAGCAGGATAACGATCTCGAGCAGGAAGAGCACCAGGTCGCCGCCTGCGGCGTTGGAGAACTTCTGGGTGAACTCCTGCAGGAACGCTTCGGGCATGCGGGCGATGATGCCTATGAGGATGATGAAGGAGATACCGTTGCCAACACCTTTCTGGTCGATACGCTCACCCAGCCACATAATGAACATGGAGCCGGCCGCCAGCACGATGGTCATGTAGGCTACCATCCAGAAGCCCATCTCCACGTGGCCGCCTGCAGCGGCAATCTGATACTGGAGGTTGAGGAGGTAGGCCGGGCCCTGGAGCAGCAGGATCACTACGGTGAGGTAGCGGGTGTACTGGTTGAGCTTGGTGCGGCCGCTCTCGCCCTCTCTCTGCATCTTCTGGAAGCTGGGGAGGACCATGCCCAACAGCTGGATCACGATGGAGGCCGTGATGTAGGGCATGATGCCGAGTGCGAAGATGGATGCCTGTGAAAACGCTCCGCCGCTGAACATGTCGAGCAGCTGCATCAGGCCGTCGGCGGTGAAGGATTTCATGGCCGTCAGTGCGTCGGGGTTGATGCCCGGGAGCACGACGTAGCATCCGAAGCGGTAGATGATGACAAGCAGCAGGGTCATGCCGATGCGCTTGCGCAGGTCCTCTACGCTCCAGATGTTCTTAACGGTGTTGAGGAATCTCATTTTTTAGTTGTTTTAATGGCTTTGCCTCCTGCGGCGGTGATAGCCTCTTCGGCAGCCTTGGAGAAGCCGTCGGCCTCTACCTCGAGTGCGCGCGTGATGGCACCGTTGCCCAGGATTTTCACCGGTTTGTTCTTGGGGACGAGTCCGGCGGCGCGCAGGTCGGCGATGGCGATGCGGGTAAGCTGCCTGGCCTCGGCCAGGGTCTCGAGGGTGTCGAGGTTGATGGCCTTGTACTCTACGCGGTTCATGTTCTTGAAGCCGAACTTGGGCAGTCGGCGCTGGAGGGGCATCTGGCCGCCCTCGAAGCCGATCTTGCGCTTGTAGCCGGAACGGGACTTGGCGCCTTTGTGTCCGCGGGTGGAAGTGCCACCGTAGCCCGAACCGGGTCCGCGGCCCACACGCTTGTTCTTCTTGTTGCTGCCGATGGCAGGTGTAAGATTATGTAGTTCCATTGTTGCGGTTCTTGTTTGGGATTATGCTTCAGTTACTTCCACCAGGTGGTGTACGGTCTTGATCATGCCGCGGATGGAGGGGGTGTCCTCGTGTTCCACGGTGTGGTTCATCTTGTGAAGGCCGAGCGCGTCGAGGGTGCGCTTCTGCACTTTGGGGCAGTTGATACGGCTCTTGATCTGTTTGATTATGAGTTTTGCCATAGTGATGTCAGATTATTTGCCGTTGAACACTTTCTCTACGCTGATGCCGCGGGCCTTGGCGACCTGCAGGGGGGAGCGCATCTCGTCGAGGGCGGCGATGGTGGCCTTGACGAGGTTGTGGGGGTTGGAGCTGCCCTTGGACTTGGCCAGCACGTCCTTGACGCCTGCGCTCTCGAGCACGGCACGCATGGCGCCGCCGGCCTTCACGCCGGTACCTTCGGAGGCGGGACGCAGCAGAATGCGGCTGCCGCCGAACTTGGCTGCCTGCTCGTGGGGGATGGTGCCTTTGTGCACGGGCACGCGGATGAGGTTCTTCTTGGCCATCTCGACGCCCTTGGCGATGGCGGCGGTGACTTCGTTGGCCTTGCCCAGGCCCCAGCCTACTACGCCGTCCTCGTTGCCTACCACTACGATGGCGGCGAAGGAGAAGGCTCGGCCACCCTTGGTAACCTTGGTCACTCGGTTGATGGCCACCAGACGATCCTTGAGTTCGAGGTCGTTGGTCGATTTCACTCTGTTGTTCTTTGCCATGTCTGTGTGGTGTTAGAATTTGAGGCCGGCCTTGCGGGCGCCTTCGGCCAAGGATTTAACGCGGCCGTGGAAGAGGTAGCCGTTGCGGTCGAAGACTACGGCGGCGATGCCGAGTTCGATGGCCTTCTTTGCTATTTCTTCGCCTACTTTGGCGGCGATTTCTACTTTGTTGCCCTCCATCTCCTTGGTGGAATGGGCGGCGGCGAGGGTGCGCCCGGCGAGGTCGTCGATGAGCTGCACGTAGATGCCGCGGTTGGAGCGGAACACGCTCATGCGGGGACGCTGGGCGGTGCCGGAGATGCGGCCGCGGATGCGGGCCTTGATCTTGTTGCGTCTTGCTATCTTGGATATCATGTCAGTAGCGGTTTATTTACTTGGCGGCTGCCGATTTGCCCGACTTGCGACGGATTACTTCGCCGACGAACTTGATGCCCTTGCCCTTGTACGGCTCGGGCTTGCGCAGGGAGCGGATCTTGGCGCACACCTGGCCGAGAAGCTGCTTGTCGTAGCTGGAGATAGTGATCAGGGGTGCCTTGTTGCGCTCCATCTTAGCCTCCACCTTGACTTCCTTGGGAAGCTTGATGTAGATGGCGTGGGAGTAGCCGAGGCTGAGTTCGAGCACCTGCCCGGTGGCGGTGGCGCGGTAGCCGACGCCGATGAGCTCCATCTGCTTGGTGTAGCCTTCGCTGACGCCTACCACCATGTTGTGGATGAGCGCGCGGTACAGGCCGTGCATGGCGCGGTGCTCGCGCTGGTCGTCGGGACGGGTGACGCGCACCTGGCCGCCTTCTACCTCAACGTGGATGTCGGGGTTGATATCCTGGGTGAGCTCGCCTTTGGGGCCTTTGACGGTCACGGTGTTGCCTTTGACGGTAACGGTGGTGCCGGCCGGTATGGCGATGGGGAGTTTACCTATTCTTGACATTGCTGTTTTCTCTCCTATTCAGATTAATAAACGTAGCAGAGGACTTCGCCGCCGAGCTTCTGGGCTGCGGCTTCCTTGTTGGTCATGACACCCTGCGAGGTGGAGATGACGGCGATGCCCAGTCCGTTGAGCACGCGGGGCATGTCCTTGTAGCCGGTGTACTGGCGCAGACCGGGGCGGGAGATGCGGTGGAGGTTGCGGATGGCGCTGGTGTGGTCCTGGGGATCGTACTTGAGCGCGATCTTGATGACGCGGTCCTTGGGCTTGTCGCTGTCGATGAACTTGTAGTTGAGGATGTAGCCCTGCTCGAAGAGGATGCGGGTTATCTCCTTCTTGATCTTGGATGCGGGTATCTCTACCACGCGGTGTCCTGCCATGATGGCGTTGCGAATCCTGCTGAGGAAATCTGCTATGGGATCTGTCATTGTTTTGATGATGCAAATTGATCCGGAGACCGGCGGGGCCGGGGATGGTCCGGACAATATTTAACTCTCAGTTTGCTTGCGGGGAGGGAGCGGAAGACGGGCCTGGCGGCCCGGAGGGCAGTCAACCGCACGTCTCCGCCCCGCCACTCCGTATATAACGGGGCGGAGGGGCCGGAGATTGTGTGTGTCGGTCAAAAAAGTTTTCGTGGCCGGGGAGCAGATGTTTACCAGCTTGCCTTCTTGACGCCGGGGATGAGACCTGCGGAGGCCATCTCGCGGAACTGGATACGGCTGATGCCGAACTGGCGCATGTATCCTTTGGGGCGGCCTGTGATCTCGCAGCGATTGTGGAGGCGTACGCGGGAAGCGTTGCGGGGCAGCTTCTGGAGCTTTGTGAGCGCCTCGTAGTCGATGTTGCCTTCGGCGTCGGCCAGGGCTGCCTTCTTGAGGGCGGCCTTGCGCTCGGCGTACTTGGCGACCATCTTCTGGCGCTTTACCTCGCGGGCTTTCATTGATTCCTTTGCCATGCTTGCTTATTTTTTGAAGGGTAAGCCAAACTTCTTGAGCAGGGCGAAGCCTTCCTCGTCGGTGGGGGCCGAGGTGACGAAGGTGATGTTCATGCCCTGGAGCTTGGGTACGTTGTCGATGTTGATCTCGGGGAAGATGATCTGCTCTGTGATGCCGAGTGTGTAGTTGCCGCGGCCGTCGAGCTTGGAGTTGATGCCCTTGAAGTCGCGGATTCGGGGGAGTGCGACGCGGACTAGGCGCTCGAGAAACTCGTACATCTTCTCGCGGCGCAGGGTGACGCGCACACCGATGGGCATCTTCTTACGCAGCTTGAAGTTGCTGATGTCCTTGCGGGAGAGGGTGGGGACTGCCTTCTGGCCGGTGATTGCGGTGATCTCGGTGATGGCAGTCTCGATGAGCTTCTTGTCCTGAGTGGCGTCGCCGAGGCCCTGGTTGATGACGATCTTCTCGAGTCTGGGGACGCGCATGGGGGTGGTGTAGCCGAACTCCTTGGTGAGTTCGGGCATGATCTCCTCTTTGTATTTCTTGCTGAGTGTCGTTTCCATTATTTGATCTCTTCTCCGGACTTTTTAGCGTAACGTACGAGTTTGCCGGCCTCGTTGCGGCGGCGGCCGATGCGGGTGGGCTTGCCGGTCTTGGGGTCGATGAGGGCCAGGTTGGAGATGTGGATGGGGGCCTCCATGTCGATCAGTCCGCCCTGGGGGTACTTGGCGTTGGGCTTCATGGCCTTCTTGATCATGTTGCGGTTCTCGACGTAGGCGCGGCTCTTCTTGATGTCCACTTTGAGGACGCGGCCCGTGGTGCCCTTGTCGTCGCCGGCTATGATGTAGACCATATCGCCTTTCTTGATATGCAGTTTAGCCATTGTCTGTGTGTGATTAGTGGGTTAGAGTACTTCGGGTGCCAGGGACACGATTTTCATGTTGGAGGCACGGAGCTCGCGGGCCACGGGGCCGAAGATGCGGGTGCCGCGGAGTTCGCCGGCGTTGTTGAGGAGCACGCAGGCGTTGTCGTCGAAGCGGATGTAGGAGCCGTCGGCGCGGCGGATCTCTTTCTTGGTGCGCACTACGACGGCGCGGCTTACGGTGCCTTTCTTGACGTCGGAGCCGGGGATGGTGCTCTTTACGGTGACTACGATGATGTCGCCTACGGTGGCGTAGCGGCGGCCTGTGCCGCCGAGCACATGGATGCAGAGGGCTTCTTTGGCGCCGCTGTTGTCTGCCACTACCAGTCTGGATTCACTCTGTATCATGTTACTTCACTTTTTCGATGATTTCTACCATTCTCCATCTCTTGGTCTTGCTCAGGGGACGGGTCTCCATGAGCCGTACGGTGTCGCCTACGGAGCACTCGTTGTTCTCGTCGTGGGCGTGGTACTTCTTGGTCTTGTTGACGAACTTACCGTAGATGGGGTGCTTCTCTTTCCACTTGATCTCGACGGTGATGGTCTTGTCTGCCTTGTTGCTGGAAACAATCCCGATTCTCTCTTTTCTCAAATGACGTTTTTCTTCCATTTTTCAGATACTTTGTGGGGTTGTTTACTGGGCCTTCTCGGCGGCGATCTGCTTCTCGCGCAGGATGGTCTTCATGCGGGCGATCTCGCGACGGTCGGCTGTGATCTTGGCCGGGTTGTCGATGGGAGAAATAGCATGCGCTACTTTCAATTCACGATAAGCTTTCTCCGAGTCCTCGATCTTGGCCTGGAGCTCGGGAATGCTTAATTCTCTGATTTCTTCCTTTTTCATGTTGGTTGTTGGTTGTTGTGTCTGTGCGGTGGGACTTTACCCGCTGGCGCGGCGCCGCCGGATGGCACCGGCGGCGCCGGGCTGTGGGGTGTGTCTTTATCGCGTGTCCTCGTGCCGTCTTAGAGTGCCTGGGACGGGTCGTAGTCGCGGCGGACGATGAACTTGGTGGTTACGGGAAGCTTCTGGGCGGCGAGGCGGAGTGCCTCCTTGGCGATGTCGTAGCTTACGCCCTCGACTTCGATGAGGATGCGTCCGGGGGTGACGGGTGCCACGAATCCTTCGGGGTTACCCTTACCTTTACCCATTCGGACCTCGGCGGGCTTCTTGGTGATTGGCTTGTCGGGGAAGATGCGGATCCAGATCTGTCCCTGACGCTGCATGTAGCGTGTCACGGCGATACGGGCGGCCTCGATCTGGCGGCCGGTGATCCACTTGCTCTCGAGGGTCTTGATGCCGAACGAGCCGAAGGCGAGCTGGTTGCCGCGCTGGGCCTCGCCTTTCATGCGGCCTTTCTGCGAACGGCGGAATTTGGTTTTCTTGGGCTGTAACATTTGTGGGCTCGCTGTTAACGGTTGTTGTTGTTGTTGTTACGACGGTTGCGGAATCCGCCGCGGCGCTGGTTGTCCTTGCTTACGGTGTTGTAGGCGGGGGCCAGGTCGCGCTTGCCGTAGACTTCGCCTTTGCAAATCCAGACTTTGATGCCGATGATGCCGACTTTGGTGAGGGCCTCTACGAGGGCGTAGTCGATGTCCGCGCGGAGGGTGTGCAGGGGGGTGCGGCCCTCCTTGAACATCTCGCTGCGGCTCATCTCGGCGCCGTTGAGGCGGCCGGACACCTGAATCTTGATGCCTTCGGCACCGATGCGCATGGTGGACTGGATGGCCATCTTGACGGCGCGGCGGTAGGCTACTTTGTTCTCGATCTGGCGGGCAACGCCTGCGGCCACGAGTTCGGCGTCGAGTTCGGGGCGCTTCACTTCGTGGATGTTGATCTGCACGTCCTTGTCGGTGAGCTTCTTGAGCTCTTCCTGGAGGTTCTTGACGTCTTCGCCGCCCTTGCCGATAATCATGCCCGGGCGGGCGGTGCAGATTGTCACTGTGACCATCTTGAGTGTGCGCTCGATGATGATGCGCGACACGGAAGCCTTGGCCAGACGGGTGCGGAGGTACTTGCGGATCTTGTTGTCTTCGAGCAGGGTGTCGCCGTACTTCTTGCCGCCGTACCAGTTGGAATCCCAGCCGCGGATGATGCCGAGGCGGTTGCTGATAGGATTAACTTTCTGTCCCATGTGGTCTTAGCTTTCTTTGTTGATGGTGTCGAGATAGAGTGCTACGTGGTTGGAGCGCTTGCGGATGCGGTGTCCGCGGCCCTGGGGGGCGGGACGGAGACGCTTGAGCATTCCTGCCTCGTTGACGTAGATGGTGCGGATGTAGAGCTGTCCGGCGTCGGCCTTCTGCTCTGTCTTCTGCTCGTAGTTGGCGATGGCGCTGCGGAGCAGCTTCTCCAGGCGGCGGGCTGCCTCCTTCTTGGTGAATTTGAGGATGCCCAGAGCCTTGAAGGCTTCCTGACCGCGCACCAGGTCCACCACCAGTCGCATCTTGCGTGCCGAGGTGGGGACGTTCTGAAGTTTTGCGAAGTACTCGTTCTTACGGGCTTCCTTCAGTATGTCGGCTGATTCTCTTTTTCTTTTACCCATTGTTGGAAATTTATCATTAGGCGGTCAGGCCTTTTTACTTCTTCTTGTTGCCGGCGTGGCCACGGAAGGTGCGCGTGGGGGCGAACTCTCCGAGCTTGTGGCCAACCATGTTCTCGGTCACGTAGACGGGGATGAACTTGTTGCCGTTGTGGACGGCGAAGGTGTGTCCCACGAAGTCGGGCGAGATCATGGAGGCGCGGCTCCAGGTCTTGATGACGGCTTTTTTGCCGCTTGCATCCATCGCAGCCACCTTCTTCTCGAGCTTGACTGAGATGAATGGTCCTTTTTTAAGTGAACGACTCATATTGTGATGGTTGTGAATGGATTATTACTTCTTACGACGCTCGATGATGTACTTGTTGGAGTGCTTCTTGGGCGAGCGTGTCTTGAGGCCCTTGGCGTAGAGGCCCGTGCGGGAACGGGGATGTCCGCCGGACTGGCGTCCTTCGCCACCGCCCATGGGGTGGTCGTGGGGGTTCATGACGACGCCGCGGTTGTGGGGACGGCGGCCGAGCCAGCGGCTGCGTCCTGCCTTGCCGCTCTGCTCCAGGGAGTGCTCGGAGTTGCCGACTACGCCGACGGTGGCGCGGCAGGCGAGGAGCACTTTGCGGATTTCTCCGGAGGGTAGGCGCATGATGGCGTAGTCGCCCTCTCGGCTGGAGATCTGGGCGAAAGTGCCGGCTGAGCGGGCCATGGAGGCGCCCTGGCCGGGACGGAGCTCGATGCAGTGGACCAGGGTACCGACGGGGATGTTGGCCAGGGGCAGGGTGTTGCCTACCTCGGGTGCCACGTCGGCGCCGCTCTCGACTTTCTGGCCTACCTGCAGGCCGTTGGGGGCGATGATGTATGCCTTCTTGCCGTCCTCGTACTGGATGAGTGCGATGTAGGCGGAGCGGTTGGGATCGTACTCGATGGTGAGCACGGTAGCGGGCATGTTGTCGCGGTTGCGCTTGAAGTCGATGAGGCGGTAGCGGCGCTTGTGGCCGCCGCCGCGGTAGCGGACCGTGAGGCGGCCCTGGTGGTTGCGACCGCCGCGGGAACGGAGGCCCACGGTGAGGGATTTCTCAGGTGTAGTAGCAGTGATGACGTCTTTGAATACACCTATAACTTTGTGTCGCTGCCCGGGGGTGGTGGGCTTGAATTTTCTTACTGCCATTGTGCGTCTTAGAGTTTGCTGTAGTAATCGATTGTCTGGCCCTCGGCCACGGTTACGTAGGCTTTCTTGTAGGCGGCGGAGCTGCCTTTGAGCAGGCCGGACTTGGTCCAGCGCTGCTTACGCTTGCCTGCGTAGTTGGCGATGTTGACTTTGACGACGCGGACGTCGTAGAGCTTCTCGACGATGTCGCGGATCTGGAACTTGTTGGCGTCGGGGGAGACGGCGAAGACGTATCGGTTGAGCTTCTCGCTCAGCTCGGTGGCTTTCTCTGTCGAGATGGGTTTGATGTTGATATCCATGGTTGCTGCTCCCTGTTAGAACTGGTTGACGATGTTTACGCTGGCCTCGGTGAGCAGGATCGCGTCGTTGTTGAGGGCTGCGTAGGCGTTGAGGTTCATGGCGGGCATCATGAGTGCGTTGGGCACGTTGCGGACGGACAGGAAGACGTTGTTGTCGCTCTGGGGGAGGACGAGGAGGACTTTCTTGTCGTCGAGCTTGAGAGCCTTGGCCATGTTGACGTACTGCTTTGTCTTGGGCTGGTCGAAATGGAGGTCTTCGATGACGAAGATCTGGTTCCTGGCGGCCTTTGCGGAGAGGGCGATGCGACGTGCGAGCTGCTTCATCTTGCGGTTGAGCTTGGTGCGGTAGTCGCGGGGACGGGGTCCGAAGACTGTGCCGCCGCCTCGGAGCAGGGGCGAGTTGATGTCGCCGTGGCGTGCGCCGCCGCCGCCTTTCTGGCGGCCGAGCTTGCGGGTCGAGCCGCTCACTTCGCTGCGTTCTTTGGACTTGTGTGTGCCCTGACGCTGGTTGCCCAGGTACTGCTTTATGTCGAGATAAAGGGTGTGGGCCGGGTTCTTGGTGCCTTCGCTTTCGTATGCGAAGACCTGGTCGTTGAGCTCGACGGTGCGGCCGGTCTCCTGGCCATTGATGTTGAGGACGGCTACTTTCATTTATCTTTCAACTAAAACGATTGAACCTTTGGCGCCGGGGATGGAGCCTTTAACCATGAGGAGGTTGTGCTCGGGGAGCACTTTGATGACCTGCAGGTTCTGTATGGTAACGCGCTCGTTGCCCATCTGGCCTGCCATGCGGAGGCCCTTGAACACTTTTGCAGGGTAGGAGCAGGCGCCTATGGCGCCGGGGGCGCGGAGGCGGTTGTGCTGACCGTGGGTCGACTGGCCTACGCCGCCGAAGCCGTGGCGCTTAACTACGCCCTGGAAGCCTTTGCCCTTGGAGGTGCCGACTACGTCGACGAAGCCTCCCTCGGTGAAGAGGTCTACAGTGAGGGTGGAACCCAGCTCGGGGGTGGTGTCGAAGTTTTTGAACTCGGCCAAGTGTCGCTTGGGTGTCACGCCGGCTTTCTTGAAGTGGCCTGCTTCGGGACGGTTGGTGTGCTTCTCCTTCTTGTCCATGAAGCCAACCTGCACGGCTTCGTAGCCGTCGTTCTCAAGAGTCTTGATCTGGGTGACCACGCAGGGACCTACTTCGATGACAGTGCACGGCACGTTCTTGCCGTCGGCACTGAAAACGGATGTCATTCCGATTTTCTTTCCTAATAATCCTGGCATTTCTCTTGTGGTTGTTGGATGTTGGTTGTTGCAGTTGCTTTACTCTTTCAGACTTTGATGGAAACGTCGACTCCGGAGGGGAGCTCGAGGCGCATCAGGGCCTCCACTGTCTTGGACGTGGAGGAGTAGATGTCGATGAGGCGCTGGAAGGAGCAAAGCTGGAACTGTTCGCGTGCTTTCTTGTTGACGAACGTGGAGCGGTTGACTGTGAAGATGCGCTTGTGTGTGGGAAGGGGTATGGGACCGCTTACCACAGCGCCGGTGGCTTTCACCGTCTTGGCGATCTTCTCGGCCGACTTGTCTACCAAGTTGTGGTCGTAAGATTTCAGCTTGATGCGGATTTTCTGGCTCATTGCTATTGTTGGTGATTACTTTATCAGGTCTACGCGTCCTTGCACTTCGGTGAGGACCTGGCGGGCTATGGAGCTGCTGACCTCTGCGTAGTGTGAGAAGGACATTGTGGATGTGGCTCGGCCGGAGGTGATGGTGCGCAGTGCGGTGACGTATCCGAACATCTCGGCCAGGGGTGCCTTGGCCTTGACGATGCGGGCGCCGGAGCGTGCGGTCTCCATGCCTTCTACCTGTCCGCGGCGCTTGTTGAGGTCGCCGATGACGTCGCCCATGCTCTCTTCGGGAGTGACTACCTCGATCTTCATGATGGGCTCCATGAGGACGGGGCCTGCCTGTGCGGAGGCTTTCTTGAATGCGCCGATGGCGGCGAGCTCGAAGGAGAGCTGGTCGGAGTCGACGGGGTGGAAGCTGCCGTCGAGCAGTGTGACTTTGAGTCGCTCTACGGGATAGCCGGCGAGTACGCCGTTGCGCATGGCGGTCTGGAAGCCTTTCTGGACGGAGGGGATGTACTCTTTGGGCACGTTGCCGCCCTTGACTTCGTCAATGAACTGGAGGCTGCCTTCGAAGTCTTCGTCGGCGGGCTCCACGCGCACGATGATGTCGGCGAACTTGCCTCGGCCGCCGGTCTGCTTCTTGAATACCTCGCGGAGCTCGACGGGCTGGGTGATGGCCTCTTTGTAGGTGACCTGGGGACGGCCCTGGTTGCACTCCACTTTGAATTCGCGCCTGAGGCGGTCGATGATGATGTCGAGATGAAGCTCGCCCATGCCGGAGATTACGGTCTGGCCGGTCTCCTCGTTGGTCTCCACGCGGAAGGTGGGGTCTTCTTCGGCGAGTTTCTGGAGGCCTACGCCGAGCTTGTCGAGATCTTTCTGTGTCTTGGGCTCGACGGCGATTCCGATTACGGGATCGGGGAATTCCATGGCCTCGAGGACGATGGGGTGGTTCTCGTCGCAGAGGGTGTCGCCGGTGCGGATGTCCTTGAAGCCGACGCCTGCGCCGATGTCGCCGCAGCCGATGACCTCCTTGGGGTTCTGCTTGTTGGAGTGCATCTGGAAGAGACGGCTGACGCGCTCTTTCTTGCCGGAGCGGGTGTTGAGGACGTAGCTTCCGGCGGGCATCTCGCCGCTATATACGCGGAAGAAGCAGAGTCGGCCGACGTAGGGGTCGGTGGCAATCTTGAATGCGAGGGCGCACATGGGGGACTCGGGGCTGGGCTCGCGGGTCTCCACCTTGTCTTTGTCGTCGGGGTTGTATCCCTCCACTGCGCCGGAGTCTTCGGGGGAGGGGAGGTATGCGCATACGGCGTCGAGCAGTGTCTGTACGCCCTTGTTCTTGAAGGAGGAGCCGCAAATCATGGGGTAAATCTCCATGGCGAGTGTGGACTTGCGGATTGCGGCGCGGATTTCGTCCTGGGTGATGGTGGAGGGGTCGTCGAAGTACTTCTCCATGAGGGAGTCGTTGAACTCGGCGAGTGTCTCGAGCATCTTGTCGCGGTACTCTTCGGCCTCGGCCCGTAGGTTCTCGGGTATCTCGGTGACGTCGTAGTCGGCGCCCATGGTCTCGTCGTGCCAGAAGTACGCTTTCATGGTGACGAGGTCTACCACGCCCTTGAAACTCTCCTCGGCACCGATGGGGATCTGGATCGCGAGGGGGTTGGCGCCGAGCACTTCCTTGACCTGGCGGACTACCTCGAAGAAGTTGGCGCCGGAGCGGTCCATCTTGTTGACGTATCCGATGCGGGGCACGTTGTACTTGTCGGCCTGGCGCCAGACGGTCTCGGACTGGGGTTCCACGCCGCCTACGGCACAGAATGCCGCCACGGCTCCGTCGAGCACGCGCAGGGAGCGCTCCACTTCCACGGTGAAGTCGACGTGCCCCGGGGTGTCGATGAGGTTTATCTTGTATTTCTGGTTGTCGTAATTCCAGAACGTGGTGGTGGCGGCGGAGGTGATGGTGATGCCGCGTTCCTGCTCCTGTTCCATCCAGTCCATGGTGGCTGCGCCGTCGTGGACCTCGCCGATCTTGTGTGTAAGGCCGGTGTAGAAGAGGATACGTTCGGATGTGGTCGTCTTACCGGCATCGATGTGAGCCATGATGCCGATGTTGCGGGTATGTTTTAGCGGATGGAGTTCTTTAGCCATTGTGTTGTTGAGAAATCTCTTGTCGGGTAGTTTTAACTTGCTGTTTGTGTCGAGGAGTTAAAACTGTGAGGCTCAGAAGCGGAAGTGTGCGAATGCGCGGTTGGCTTCTGCCATGCGGTGCATGTCTTCCTTGCGCTTGAATGCGCCGCCCTGGTCCTGATATGCGTCTACGATTTCGGCTGCGAGCTTGTCGGCCATGGTCTTGCCGCCGCGCCTGCGTGCATAGATGATGAGATTCTTCATGGAGATGGATTCCTTGCGGTCGGCACGGATTTCGGTGGGGACCTGGAATGTCGCGCCGCCGACGCGGCGGCTCTTAACCTCGACCTGAGGGGTTACGTTCTCAAGGGCCTTCTTCCAGATTTCGAGGCCGGACTTCTCCTCGTTGGGAAGCTTCTTCTTGACGTTCTCGAGGGCGGTGTAGAAGATGGTGAAGGCTATGGATTTCTTGCCGTCGTACATGAGGTGGTTGATGAACTTTGTCACTTTCACTTCATGGAACTTGGGGTCGGGGAGGATGACCCTTTTCTTGGGCTTTGCTTTTCTCATTTTCTGAAAAGGTTGTGTTTTTGTTTTTGGCTGCTTTTTACATCTTCAACGGCATCCTCTGATGCCATTTACTCAACCGGGGGTCAGCCGGGGTGTCGCCACTTAGACTGCTTGTCCCCTTGGGTTCTGCGCCGGGCGCGAACCCGTTAGCTCCAATAAATCAAAAACCGAGTTTGCGATCTGTGTTGGTTTTACTTTTTCTGCTTGGGGCGCTTTGCGCCGTACTTGCTGCGACGCTGGAGGCGTCCGTTTACGCCGGCGGTGTCGAGCGTACCGCGGACGATGTGGTAGCGTACGCCGGGGAGGTCCTTGACACGGCCGCCGCGGACCATGACGATGCTGTGCTCCTGGAGGTTGTGGCCCTCGCCGGGGATGTAGCTGTTGACCTCTTTGCCGTTGGTAAGGCGGACGCGGGCCACCTTGCGCATAGCCGAGTTAGGCTTCTTGGGGGTGGTGGTATACACGCGCACGCACACGCCGCGACGCTGGGGGCAAGAATCGAGGGCGGGCGACTTGCTCTTGTCCTTGAGCGTGGCGCGTCCCTTTCTTACGAGTTGCTGAATGGTAGGCATTCTTCGTTTTTGTTTATTGTTTCTGTCTTTGTTTGCTTGCTTTGTGGCCGACAGGGACTCTCGCAGCACACGCCAAAAGGCACGTAAACCCCTAATGAATAGGGACTTAGCGGCCTCTGACGGGCAAAATGAGCCTTTTCGGCACTGCAAAGGTACGAATTTTTGGGCGTACAGCCAAATTTTTTACAATTTTTTTGGATTTGGGGCAAAGCTGAGGGCTGATAGTACGCGCCGCGCTGAAGCGGGCGCCAATTGCAGGCAAATGCCGAAGGCGAGTGAGGGGGGGCGCACTGCGGCAGGGAAGGGCGTATACGCACCAGGGTGCGTCCCTACAAGGGGAGTGACGCAGTAGAGCCGGAACGGGTTAGGGTGCCGAGTTACTTGAAGGCGCGGGACTGAGCCTCGACGTGCTCGAATAGACGGCGGTCGTGGTCGGTAAGGGGGATGCCGCGGCGGGACATCATGCGCTCGGCCATGTCGAGGAAGGTGCGCATGTCCATGTCGCGGAAGCCCCCGGCGGGCGAGCCTTTGGAGAAGCTGGGGATGAAGGTGCGGGGAAAGCCGGTGCCGTGGAGGTTGACGCCGACGCCGATGACAGTGGCGGTGTTGAGTGAGCCGTTGATGCCGATGCGGCTGTGGTCGCCCATGATGAGCCCGCAGAACTGGAGGTCGGTGCGCATGAAGGTGCGGCGGGGATAGTTCCAGACGCGTATCTTGGCATAGTCGTTCTTGAGGTTGGAGGCGTTGGTGCCGGCGCCGATGTTGCACCACTCCCCTATGACGGCGTTGCCGAGGAAGCCGTCGTGTGCCTTGTTTGTGTACCCGAATATGACGGCGTTGCTCACTTCTCCGCCGACTTTGCACCAGGGGCCGATGGTAGTGCCGGTGTATATCTTGGCGCCCATCTTGACGGTGGAGTGCTGGCCGAGGGCGAATGGGCCGCGTATGAGGCTGCCTTCCATGATTTCGGCGTCGGCGGATATGTATATTGGGCCGTCGGTGGTGTTGAGTGTGACGCCTTCTATGTGTGCGCCTTCTTCGATGAAGATGCGGGGGAGGCCGTCGTCGTAGCGTTTGGGTCCGAGCCAAAGATTGGTCTGCGGCAGGGGTTGCGAGCGGCGTCCGGCGGCGAGGAGACGGTAGTCGGCCTCGATCTGAGCGGCGTTGTAAAGGAAGACGTCGTAGACAAACCGCAGGATTGTGGGCTCGTAGTCGTAGTCGGTGCGCTTGCACTCCCGGGGAGAGAGGGGGTTCTCTTTTGTGCCGCGCAGGGCGAGGAGTTCGTCGCCTTTATATAATGTGTGTCCGGGCTGGAGGTCCTTGACGGCGGCTACGAGGTGGGCGTCGGGGAGGAGTGCGCCGTTAATGTATAGGTTGTCGCCGGTGCGCTCGGCGGGATAGAGGTCCCGCAGGGACTGGTCGGGGAGGTATGAGAACCGGCCCTGGAGGCGGCGTTTCCACTTCTCGGCTATGGTGAGGATTCCGACGCGGAAGTCGGCGACGGGGCGTGTGTAGCTAAGGGGGAGGAGGTTGCCGTGAGCGGCGGGGGTGTCGAAGAGTATGACGTTCATGTGGCTTTCCTGGGTTTAGGGTGCTGACGCAGGTATTCCTCGGCGGTGAGGCAGAGCTCGTCGTACCATTTCTGTCCGAAGGCGCGGATGAGTGGCTCTTTGAGGGCCTGGTATACTCTGAGTCCGCGGGCGCGGCCGAGGGCCTCTGCGGGCTTGCAGATTTTCCAGCGGTGGTAGTTGAGGGCGATGAACGAGGGATAGCGTGTCAGACGGATGGGGTATAGTGCACAGCTGATGGGCTTGCAGAAGTCCAGGCGTCCTTGGCGGTGGGCTTTTTCGAGAGCGCAGAGGCACTTGCCGCCGGGAGCATATGTGGTGAAGACGCAGTCGCGTCCGTCGACGATGGATGTCACGAGCTCTCCGTCGCGGTCGCGGTAGCATACTCCCTCTTCTTCTATCACTCGGCGCGCGGCGGGAGTGAGGTCGTCAAGGACCTTGGGGAGGGCGCGTCGGAGTTGCGTGACTTCTTCGGACCGCAGGGGAGCTCCGGCGTCGCCATCGATGCAGCACTGGCCCAGACAGCGGTCCAGGTCGCAGCAGAAGTGGTTTTCTACGATGTCGAGGGATACGACTTTGTCGTCGATGAGCAGCATTGTCGGTAGCGGGTCAGTAGTTGCGGATGGTTGCGACTCCGAGCAGGCGGTCGCCTCTGGTGCCGGGGGGACGATAGTATACGCGCACGGTGTATTCGTTGCGGGTCTCGAAGTGGTTGCCTTCGATGGGTGCGGGAGAAGGAACCTGGTCGCCTGGTGCGCGGATGGCGTACCTGTAGTTGTAGGAGCCTTGCTTGAGGGGCAGCGTGAGGGTGTACGCTTCGAGTTCGGGGCTGTAGACCATGCGCGAGGCAGCCTGCGGGAATGGGTCGGTCATCTCTCCCTGGACGTATACTTGTGCGCCGGGCTGTTCGGGAATCTGGAGCAGGAAACGCACGTTGACATAATCGGCGCCGAGGTCGGAGTCGGTGGCGTTGAGCTCGCGGACGAGGAAGCGGCCGTGCTGCGTCTGGTCGTATATATAATTATGTGTGCGTGGCAGGTCGGGATGGAGGTAGGCGGTGTAGCTGTCGCCGACGTAGCGTGATGAGTCCACGTTCATTCCGGCCTGGGGGACGGAGACGGTCTCGAATCGGCGGAACTCGTTGCCGGCGTCGAAGATGAGCTGGCTCTGGTGCTCGTAGATGAGACGCTGGCCGTCGATGCGCATTGGCGGTGGCAGGACGCGGAGTGTGGCGGGGTCGGCGTTCTGCTCCACGGTGACGATGAGGTCGGTGGCGGGGTTCTGCATGTCGAAGCCGAGGCGGTCAATCACGAGTTCGAGTTGCTGGTATCGGTCGTTGACACCTCGGTCGGTGACTGTGAGGACGCCTCCGGCGATGCCCACGGCTTCGTCACTGACGCTGAATCGTGCCTGGAGGAGGGTGCGGTCGGGGTCGTCGTCGGGGAATACCTGCAGGAGGTAGTTGCCGGAGACGAGCGGGGCCATCTGGTCGTTGGGCAGTGTGATGCGGTAGTTGACGAAGTGCACGAAGGTGTTGGAGGAGAATGCGTAGTCGTCGACGGGTGCAAGGTTGAAGGCGTCGAGGTACTCGGACTCGACAAGCTGCGAGGGGCGCCAGTCGGCGTTGCAGTGGAGCAGGCGGTAGCGGAGGTGCGAGACGTCGTCACGTAGCTCGTCGAAGCTGACGACGACGTGTGTGTCCGTACCGGCGCGTATGACGGGTGGCGAGAAGAAGTCTTCGGCGACGCTTACTTTGAGGGTGCGGAATGCAGGGTCGAAGATGCGGGTGGCCGTTGATGGCCCGCCGGCGGCCGCCGGCAGGCAGAAGCATAGGAGAGCCATCAGCCACACGCACCGTCTCATTGCCCCTTGGTTTCCTGGAGGTAGTCGTGGAGAATTTCGACCGAGTCGGCGACGATGTCGTCGCAGGGACGGACGGGCTGCACGCGCTTGAGTTCGCGACAGAGGTAGCGGTCGTTGTTTCGCTCGCGGAAGCGACGTGTAAGCTCCCGGACTTCCTTGTTGACCTTTGGCTTGATGGCGGGGTCTTCTCCGCGTACCATTCCGAGCACGAGGCTCATGCCGAGCAGGGCGCCGCAGACTTCGCCCTGTGCACCCACACCGGCTCCGAGGCCCATGGCGAGGCTGGAGGCGGCGACGCTGCTGAGGCCGGTGTAGTCGTCGAAGGAGAGGAGGATGCACTGCGCGCAGTTGTAGCCGCGGCTATGGAGCAGCGAGGCGCGTACTTTTCTTTCTTGTAAATCCATTTAGCTTACGGTTTAGAGTGAAAAACAATCACCATGTTATTGGTGTCTGGCCATGGGCGGACAGGTATTGGTTGGCGGCGCTGAAGTGTCCGTTGCCGAAGAATCCGCGATGTGCGCTGAGCGGGGAGGGATGAGGCGAGGTGAGGACGAGGTGGCGCGTGTGGTCGATGTTACGGCCTTTTCGGATGGCGTCGGCCCCCCAGAGCATGAAGACGAGGCCGTTGCGGCGGCGGTTGAGGGCGTCGATGGCGGCGTCGGTGAACGGCTCCCAGCCGATGGAGGCGTGCGAGCGTGGCTGGTGGGCACGGACGGTGAGGGTGGAGTTGAGCAGAAGCACTCCCTGGCGTGCCCATCGGCTCAGGTCGCCGTCGGCGGGGATGGGTGCGCAGGTCTCGACCTGGACCTCCTTGAAGATGTTGAGCAGAGATGGGGGCATGCGCACGCCGGGGCTGACGGAGAAAGCGAGGCCGTTGGCCTGGCCGGGACCGTGGTAGGGGTCCTGGCCTACGATGACGACCTTGACCTGGTCGAAGGGCGTGGCGTCGAAGGCGGCGAAGATATTGCCGCCGGCAGGGTACACCGGCCCGGATCCGTACTCCTGGCGGATGCGGCCGACGAGCTGCACGAAGTACTCTTTCGAGAACTCTGTGAGCAGTTCGCGCTTCCATGACGGTTCTATGCGGACTTCCATGTTGCAGCAAAGTTAACAATTTTTCCTGACGGGGCAAAATATTTTCAGCACATTCGGCGCATATGGGATATTTCGGTCTTAAAGTGGGCCGCAGGCTTGGTGTTGTCAGGAAAAAGCATTACCTTTGCAGTCGGAAACCGTCAGCTCCCATAGTTCAATGGATAGAATAATGGATTCCGGTTCCATCGATTGGGGTTCGACTCCCCATGGGAGTACATCGCAATTAGCTTTTTTCATGTTCGGGATGCGCCTCACGGCGCATCCCTTTTTTTGCTGTCAGCCTGACGCGCCGAGCCACTGCAGGAATTCGGCGCGGCGGGAGGGGCTGACGGTCTCGCGGCGTGGCGACCCGGCGGTGCGGAACTGTATGGAGAGTCGTCCGCCGAGATGCCGGCTCACTTTACCGACTCCTCCGATGGCGGCGATGACCTTGCGGCTGATGCGGAAGAAACGTGCGGGGTCGAGTTCATCTTCGGCACGGGCCAGGGAACTGTACATGGTGATATGGTCGCGACCCTGGCGGTCGACGAGGAAGACACATTTATCTTCGGCGTAGATGTATGCTATGTCGTCGGTGTCGACAAACGAATATCCTTCTCTCTGTGAGACGAGCACCCTGGACGGATAAGCGCTCCGGCCCTCGAGACGTGAGAGGATGCGCTGCGCCAGGTCCTGGTCGGGAGCAGCCACCTGCCGGAGGGAAAAGCGGTCGAGGGCGCGGCGCAAGGCCTGCTCGGAGACGGGCTTGAGGAGGTAATCGACGGTGTCGAGGCGGAAGGCCTCGAGAGCGTAGTGGTCGTAGGCGGTGGTGAATATGACAGGGCTGGAGATGGTGGCCTGCTCCATGATCTGGAAGCAGTTGCCGTCCACAAGCTCTATGTCGAGGAAGACGAGGTCCGGTGTGGCGCCGGTGCGGAAGTACTCGACGCTCTCGCGCACGGACTCGGATGAAAAGACGAGCCGGGAGCCGGGCGAGACGTGCTCAACGAGGCGGCGTAGGTTCTCGAGCGCAAAGTATTCGTTCTCTATTATGGCATAGCGCATTGGGGCGGGGGACACATTATATATATGGGACTGTTGCGGTGTACTGCGTGTCGGTGCGGACGGCTTTCATCTTCTTGCCGAAGCGGCCGTACTGTCGCTGTATGTATCGGAGTCCGACCCCGGAGCTCTCGGTGGTCTTGCGGGGATAGACGGGGTTGGCGACGGTGACTCCGTCGGGGCCGACGGTGACAGTGACGTGCATGGGACGGGCCGAGGAGACTTCGTTGTGCTTGGTGACGTTCTCCATCAGCAGCTGGAGGGAGAAGGGCACGAGTGAGCGGCCGAGGGCGTCGGGGCTCTCGTGGCGTATGTCGACGAAGAACTGGTTGAGGTACCGGGTGGAGAGGACTTCGACGTATGCCTTGAGCAGGCCGAGCTCCTCCTCGACGGTGACGGATGGGCGGTTGCGGAAGGAAAGGACGTGGCGGTATACGTCCGTGAGCGATAGCACGAACTCCTTGGAACGGTCGCGGTCGAGGTCTATCATGGAATAGAGGATGTTGAGGGAATTGAAGAGGAAGTGGGGGTTGACCTGCGACTTGAGGGCGTCGTACTGGTACTGCGCGGCCTGGCTGCGGAGCCGGGAGGCGCGGCGTTCGAGTTCCTTTGACAGGAAGATGTAATAGGCGGTCTCAGTGAAGAGTAGTATGAGGATGTCGCTGAGCAGCGTCCCTGCCAGTTGCACGCCGGAGGGCACCTGTATGACTCCCATGGCCAGCAGGTAGCACTGGTTGACGACGAGCAGTCCGAGCAGGGAGACACTGAGGTCGACCAGGGTCTTGGGGAGTATTCGCTTCTCGAGCCATTCGGGCAGCGGCATGCGGAAGACTATGAGCACATTGAGCAGCGACAGCAGCAGGATGGGCACGTAGTTCTTGCCGAAGCTGAGCGCGAATGCCTCCACATCGGTGTATGGCAGCAGGGTGTCGTGCTTGAGCATGTTATACAGCGCCTGGAAGAAGAGGGCATAGACCACCGTGGCGACGAGGAACCACCCCGCGCTCCGGGCGTTGACATGGCTGGAGAGTTTCACTATTCTGCTCCGGGGGATTGATGGGCCGGTGTGCAAAGTTACGAACATTTTCTGGTTGTTGCAAAAATATGGGAGGGGTGCACAACCCGTGCGCCCCCCCCTTTTTTGATTCTTTTCGGACGCACGGGCCGTGCGTCCCTACAGGGTCCGTGGCTGGTGTCAGCGGGTCATGATCTTGCGGGTGGTGCCGCCGACGCGGACGATGTAGGCGGCAGGGGCGAGGTCGACCGAGGTGCTGCCGGTGGCGTTGCAGACGGGCATGCCTGCAAGGGTGTAGATGGCCACGGGGGTGCCGGGGAGGCAGTCGATGCTGACGTTGGTGCCGGAGATGGTGAGGGTGGCGTCATGATCAGGTCCTACGGCGGCCACGTGGATGGTGGTCTTGAACTCTTTCCAGCCGTCGGCCTGCTTGTAGGCGTCGAGGGAGGCGTCGGGCACGTGGAGGGTGGCGCTGTTGTACACGGCGTCGGGGAAGATGGCGCCCCTGGGAGGCACGGGGTTGTGGCTGGTGACGTTGCGCAGGGCGTCGTCGTAGTTGAAGGCGGAGGTGCCGATGGTGTCGATGGAGGCTCCGAGCACGAGGTCGGTGAGGGCGGTGCAGCTGAAAAAGGCGTACTTGCCCAGGTACTGTACCTTGGAGGGAACGGTCATGGAGGTGATTTTCGACATCGTGGCGCAGGCGCTCTTGCCGATGACGCGGAGGTCGGCAGGCAGAGTGAGGGCCGTGAGCTGGGCGCCGTAGAAGGCGAAGTCGGCGATGGAGTCGGTGGCGGCGTTCACCTCGTAGGTGGTAAGTCCGCAGGCCAGGGGGAAGGAGTTGATGGTCTTCATGTCCTTGGAGTAGAGCACTCCGTCGACTGCGGTGAAATACTGGCTCTCCGAGTCCACGGTATAGGCTGTGAGGGCGGTGAGGCCTGTGATGGCGTTGTCGCCGTAGGCGCGGAAGGCAGCGGGGAAGTGGAGCGACGTGAGGCCGGAATAGGTGAAACAGTTGTTGCCTATGGTCTCGAGGGTGGAAGGGAGCTTGATGCCGGTCAGGGCGAAGGTGTTCTGGAATGCCTGGAAGCCGATAGACTTGATGCCTTCGGGAATCTCGACGGAGGTCAGCTTCCCGCAGCCCTCGAAGAACTGCTGCGGAATCTCGGTGACGCCTCGGGGTATGCGGGCTTTGGTGACGGCGGTATAGGCGAGCACTGCGCCGCCGAGGAAGTCCACCTCTTCGGGCAGGTTCACCTGTGCGAGGTTGGAGCAGCCGTTGAATGCGGCCTGTCCCACCCAGCGGACTCCGGCGGGCAGCTCGATGCCGGTCAGCCCGGTGCAGTATGCGAACGCGCCGGTGCCGAGCCAGTCGACGGTGGAGGGGAGGGTGACCTTGGTGACCTTAGTGGCCTGCATGAAAGCGAAGTCGCCGATGCCGTCGACAGTCCACACGGTGTCGTTGTAGGTGACTGTGGAGGGTATGACCATCTCGCCGGCGTAGGTGCCCGACGACCAGGTCACGTACACGGTCTTGTTCTCGCGGGAGTTGACGGCGTAGTCGATGCCGTCCACCTGGAAAGCGGCGGCGCTCAGGGCTGTCAGGCTGACAAGAGCGGAAAGTAGAAGTTTCCTCATGTTCGGTTGTTTTGGGTGAGTGGTGTTTGTTTTCGATGCAAAGTTATCCACACCTTTGCGTTCCCGCAAGCAAAATCCGACGAACCGGGCCTTTCCGCCGACGAAACCGCTGCTACGCCGACGAAAGGCCAGGACGCCGCTCTTGTATATGGCTGACACTTCGCGTGTTTTTCGAACGGCCAACCTATGCGCGGGCACCACGGTGCCGCCTCTCCGCCTCCGACCTTCCGTCAAGCATAAGCCCGGCACCCACTTGTCTATATTTAACATTATTTAACTTTAAAGGGATGGTAAAAATATCTAACTTTGCGCCCGCAAATATCTTATGGAAACTTCTATAAATTAAACATTTGCATATCAGAGAAATAATTCGTAT
>UQLL01000025.1 GCA_900541835.1 uncultured Porphyromonadaceae bacterium | reverse complement strand
ACAAAATATGGGGGGATTCAGAACGATATTTTGCACTTCGTTATTGAATCTTCAGGCAGCCCGACGGGTGCTACCAGTAGAGGCCCATTGAGGGTGACTGGTCGATGTACTCCATGCGGCGTTCGATCCAGGTGATGTAGTCCTGCAGGTTGCGACGGAAGGATGTGGTGGGCTTCCAGTAACGGCGGTCGCGGTCGGGACGGTCGGCGTGCCATAGCTCTCCGTTGCGCAGGGCGCTGGTCTCGAGCAGGTCGGCGTACTGCTGCATATATGCCTTGACGTCGGGCCAAATACGGGTCTTGAAGCGGCGCCACTCGGCGCGGTAGGCGTCCCAGAAGGCTTCGGAGCGGGCCATGAGGCGGTACATCTCCGATGCCGGGGTGTCGAGCAGCAGCGGGTAGTTGTAGTCGCATTCGGCTCCCAGGAAGGAGAAGTATTCGGCGGTCCAGTCGAAGTCCCAGGCGGGGCCGAAGTAGAATTTCTCTCCCGGGGCGGTGCGGAAGATGTAGAGGCTGCGGGGATGGTGGAACTCCCAGTTGCCGGTGATGTTCTGCATGAGGAGGTAGCGCACGGCCGAGGGGAGGTCGAAGTGCCGCTGCCAGGCCTCGGTGTCGCTGGATAGCAGCGAGCGCTCGGCGGCGTTGAACTCTGCCTTGATGGAGTCGAAGCGCTCTGTGGCGCTGAGGGTGGTGTCGGCTTCGGCCAGCTCGGTGAGGTCTGGGTCCTTGACCATGACGGGGATGCCCAGGCCGGGTGACCAGTAGCAGAAGTCCTCGTCCATGTGGTCGTCGAGCTCGAGCAGCAGGCCCTTCTCCTCGTCGATGTCGACGGAGCCGGCGTTGATGCCGATTTTCTCGGTGAGCATGTAGGAGCCGCAGTAGCGGCCGTTGAAGACTACGTCGACGGCGATGGAGTGATTGGTGTAGGGGAGGCCCATGCGCTCGGCGATGGCGAAGGCGCAGGTGTTGTGCATCAGGGTGACGTCGATGTAGTTGGCTATCAAGGCGTAGTTCTTGGCCTTCTTGAGGCCGCAGAGGGAGATTTTCTTGTCGAACTTGAGGCGGTAGGGCTTCTTGGGGAAGTTGAGGGTGGTGTTGCCTCGGCCGCGCACTTTCATCGTGGTGGGTGGCAGGGAGTCGAACTCGGCGTCTACGCCGGCCCCGGCCGACATGGAGAGCTTGGCGGACAGATAGTTGACTTTGTCGACGATGTCGTAGGCGGGCTCGTCGGTGTTGATGTATATGACGGGGACGTGGGGGCGCAGTTCGCAGCGGGCCATGGAGTCGAGGGCGAAGCCGTGGCGCGTGCCTGCCTTGGTGGTGACGAGCAGGGTGTCGTATTGCGTCGCCTCGCCGGGGATGTGCTCGGCGGAGGCTATGGAGTCGGCGGGGATGGTGCGGACAATGTAGCTGACGCTGTCGGGTTGGCGGAAGATGATGTCGAGCCAGCGGGGGACCGCGGCGTAGGCGGCGACGGCGATGGCCACGACGGTCAGCAGCGAAAGAAGTCTACGGGTCATGGCACGAGGAACTTGAGGGTCTTGCCCGCGACGGCGATGATGTAGATGCCCGGTGCCAGGTCGGTGGTGAAGAGGGCGCAGGTGGTATCGGTGTGCTTCAGCACGCGTGCGTGTCCGGAGGTATCGCAGAGGGTTACCCGGTCGGTGTCGTTGAGTCCTTCCACGGCGACTGCGCCGGGGAAGACTCGGAAGGTGATTCTGTCGGGGCCGACGGCCGTGGCGGAGGTGGTGAAGTTCTCTTCGGCGCGGATGTCCCAGCCGAGGACCTGGTCGAGGGGTACCTGTAGGCGCTTGTCGTCGGTGCCGATGGTGATCCGGGCGTCGGCTTCGAGGTGTAGCTCGCCGAGCTTGCCGGCGTCGAGGGCGGCGCCGTTGGCCAGGCGTAGGGTGATGTATCGGAAGGGTACGCCGGGGGGCGGGGGTGCGGGCGGACCGGCAACGACGCTCGAGGCCGCTGCCAGGGGCAGCAGCGCCAGGAGGAGGCGGAGGAGATGCTTTGGCCGTTTCACTGCCGCAAAGTTACGACTTTTATACGAAGTGACGAAATGCGAGGCAATGAATTTTCGGGAACAATTTAACGATTTTGCCATGACGGTCGGAGTACGGCGTGTGATGGGGGGAGTGCGACAGGTCGGGATTTGGGATTGTGTCGGATTTTGGCAACGCGGATATAGACTATAAGGCCGCTTATGCCGATGCCGGATTCTCGAGCATGATGAACTGCTTCTTCCCCAAGCGTGGCGACCTGGACAACATCGCAAAATGGGTCGCAGGCAGCGTGACTACCGCACGCCGTCCGCGACCCGTTTTGAGTCTTGTGGGTGGCTACTCGATCTGGCCTTCGCCGTCTTCGGCGTACCAGCGGGAATACATGAGGTAGTTCTTGGCAATCTTGATGTTCATCTCCTTGGCCTTCTCGGGCTCCACCATCTTGACGAACTTGGCGGGCGCTCCGGCCCACATCTCGTGGTCGCCGATCTTGGTGCGGCTGAGCACGACACTGCCGGCGGCGACGAGGGCGCCGCGGCCGACTTCGGCGTCGTCCATGACGATGGCGCCCATGCCGATGAGGGCGAAGTCGTGGATGTGGGCGCCGTGGATGACGACGTTGTGGCCGATGCTGACGTCGTCGCCGATCTCGATGGTGGATTTCTGGTAGAGGGTGTGGAGCACACTGCCATCCTGTATGTTGACGCGGTTGCCGATGCGGATGGAGTTGACGTCGCCGCGCAGCACGGTGCCGAACCAGATGGAGCAGTCGCGGCCGACGATGACGTCGCCGACTATGGTGGCGTTGTCGGCCAGGAAAGTGCCCTCGCCGATGACGGGCGTGTAGCCGCGTACGGATTTGATGAGTGCCATGTATGGTGTTTACTTTTCGCGGGTTATGGGGAGTGTTTTGGCGCGCATCCACACTTCCTGCTTGTCGTTGAGATAGGGTGCGAGGGTGTCATAGACGCGGGCGTGGTAGGCGTTGACCCAGTCGAGCTCCTGGTCGGTCATGATGTCGGTCTGGAACAGGTCGCGGTCGAAGGGGAAGAGGGTCATTACCTCGAAGCGGTAGAAGTCTCCGAACTCGGTGGTCTGCCAGGGCACTGTTGCGATGAGGTTCTCGCAGCGGATGCCGTAGCGGCCTTCGAGGTAGAGGCCGGGCTCGTCGCTGGTGACCATGCCGGGTTCGAGCGTGGCGGGGTTCTCGTTGAGGCGTATGTTCTGGGGGCCTTCGTGGCAATTGATGAAGAAGCCGACGCCGTGGCCGGTGCCGTGGTAGTATGCCTTGCCTTCGGCCCAGAGGAACTGGCGTGCGAGGGCGTCGAGCTGTGAGCCGCGGGTGCCCTTGGGGAAGCGGGCCGAGGCCAGGGCGATGTGGCCTTTCATGACGAGGGTGAAGTCGTGCTTCTGCTCGTCGGTGGGGTTGCCCAGGGCGATGGTGCGGGTGATGTCGGTGGTGCCGCGGGTGTACTGGCCGCCGCTGTCTACGAGCAGCAGGCCGGGGCCGGTGATGGCCAGGGAACTCTCCTCGGTGGGCTCGTAGTGCACGATGGCGCCGTTGCCGTTCCAGCCGATGATGGCGGCGAAGCTCTCGTCGACGCAGGTGGGGTCCGACAGGCGCAGCTCCCGCAGGCGGCGGGCCAGGCCGATTTCTGTCAGTGTGCCGGAGGGGTATTTCTCCTCGACTTCCATGAAGAAGGTTGTCAGGGCCACGCCGTCCTTGATCATGGCCTGGTGGAGGGCATCGAGCATGTGGGTGGTCTTGATGCTCTTGAGCTTGGCCACGGCGGCTCCGCCGAAGACGGGGGTGCAGGCTACGCGGTCGTAGATGCCGCGGGCGGTCTTGTCGGGGTCGAGCAGCAGGCGGGTGGACTTGGGCAGGGTGGACACGAAGTCGAGTACGGCCTCGTAGGGGCGCGTCTCTACTTTATATTTATTAAGGTGTGCGCGGACGTCGTCGGTGAGCTTGTCGTCGTCGACGAAGAGGATGCGGCGTCCCTGGTCGTCGAGGTAGAGGAATGCGACGTAGATGGGGGAGAAGTTGATGTCGCCGGCGGTGCGTAGGTTGGTGGTCCAGGCTATGTCGTCGAGCGAGGAGAGGAGGACGGCGTTGGCGAGTTCGGTGCGGGTCTGCTCTATGACGCGGTCCATGCGCTTGCCGGCGTCTTCGCCCACGATTGCCTCGTCGTGGATGAAGAGCTTGTTGGCGGGGCGTGCGGGGCGGTCGGGCCAGATGTGATCGAACAGGGGGAAGTTGTCGTTGAGCTTGACGCCGTTGTCGGCGAGTTCCTGCTGCATGCGCTGTGCGGCGCTGACGGAGAATGTCATGCCGTCGATGCCGACGGTCTCTCCGGCGGGGACGTGCTCGGTGAGCCAGTCTACGAGGTCGACGGCGTCGGGGCCGTCTTCGGCCATCATGGAGAAGCCGGTGCCACGGAGCTGTTCGGTGGCCTGGATGAAGTATCGGGAATCGGTCCAGCAGAGGGCGTCGGAGGGAGTGATGACGGCGGTGCCGTTGGTGCCGTTCTCGCTCATGAAGCCGGTGAGCCACTCGCGGCCGCGCCAGTGGGCGGGCGGGTTCTCGCTCTGGTGGGGGTCTGTGCCGCTGACCACGACGGCGTAGATGCCGTTCTCTTTCATGGCCTGGCGCAGTGCCTGCAGGTATTGTGGGTTCTTCTTTTCCATAGTATGGGATTTATGGCGTAAAGTTAGTGAAAAAAGTTTAGAGCGGCAAAGCGGGTGCTAAAGCTGAGAGCTGAGAGTACAGCGACAACTTGTTGTGTCAGGAGTCTCTCAGCTCTTAGCTATTTGTTGGCGACCTGGGCGGCGTCGACGGAGTCGTTGAATGCGTTGACGGAGTCGACGGCTGCTGCTGCCTTGGCCGAATCGGAGGTGATGACGGAGTCACGCTGTCCGTCGGCGGTTTCGCCTGAGCGATTGCCGCAGGAAACGGCGCTCAGGGTGGCGGCGCACACAAGCGCCGCGAAAAGTATCTTCTTCATTGTTCATTAATAATGCGGAGGCGCGGGGAAATGTTCAGGAGCCGGAGGTGTTGATGACGGGCTGTGCGGGCTCGTCGCTGCAGAGCACCACCATGAGGTTGCTGACCAGTGTGGCCTTCTGGGCGGTGTCGAGGTCGGCAATCTGCTGGTCGGCGATCTTGTCGACGGCCAGGCGGACCATGCTGACGGCGCCTTCGACGATCTTTTCGCGGGCGGCGATGACGGCGCTGGCCTGCTGGCGCTTGAGCATGACGGCGGCGATCTCGGGAGCGTAGGCGAGGTAGTTGAGGCGGGCCTCGACGACGCGGATTCCGGCCATGCCGAGGCGTTCGTTGATGGTGTGTTCGAGCAGGTCGGCGATTTCGGCTCCGGCATCGCGCAGGGTGAGTCCGTCGGGACGCGCCGCCGGGTCGTCGTAGGCGAAGTGCCCGGTGACCTCGCGCAGGGCGGCGTCGGCCTGGATGCGCACGAAGCTGCTGAGGATGGCCATGTTGATGGACGCGCCGCCCATGCTGTTGGAGTCGATGTCGAAGAAGGTGCGGTAGGTGTCCTCGACTTTCCACACCAGCACCATGCCGATGAGCACCGGGTTGCCGATGAGGTCGTTGACCTTGATGGGCTCGATGTCCATGTTGCAGATGCGCAGTGAGATTTTCCTGACCGTCAGGAATGGGTTTACCCAGTAGAATCCTGTGCGGCGGCAGGTGCCTCGGTACTTTCCGAAGAAGAGCATGACGCGTGCCTGGTTGGGCTCCTGGACGAAGTAGCCGCCAAGGCCCAGGAGTATGCCGATGCCGCAGACGGCTACGATGCCGATGCCCAGTGGCGAGAGCTCCCCCCCGGCGTCGTGGAAGATGAAGAGGCTGGCGATGAGGATGCCCGGCAGCAGCAGGCAGGTGAAGAAGAGCATCAGGAACCCGGGCAGGATGGCTCCCCGGTATTCGTACTCCTTTTTCTCGTGGGCGGTGCCCGGCGAATCGGTGTTCATAGAGTTTCGAGTTTAGAGTTGCGGTTACAAAGATAGTGAAAAAATTTGAGAATTGTATGGAAGCGCCATGATGTGTCTGACTTGCGACAACTCTCAACTTTTCCCCGAAAAAGAGCTGAAATGGGGGACTGGAACCCCGCAAAAGGGTTAAATAAGGGTAAAAATTCATTTTATTGAGGAAAAATTATGCTCTGTGTGTTTAAATTTGTATATTTGCATCGAAATTAATCAACCCAATACGACAGATATGAACAAGACAGATCTGATTAACGAGATTGCCGCCAAGGCATCGCTGAACAAGGTTCAGGCAAAGTCGGCCCTGGACGCCTGCCTGGAGAGCATCTCCCAGGCCCTGGCCAACGAAGACAAGGTACAGCTCATCGGCTTCGGCACTTTCCAGGTGAACGAGATGAAGGAGCGCACGGGCATCAACCCCCGCACCAAGGAGAAGCTGGTGATTCCGGCACGCAAGGTGGTTAAGTTCAAAGCCGCCGACGGCCTCGGCAAGTAAGAAGCACAACTCGACGATAAAGGGCGCCGATGCTGTCATGCACCGGCGCCCTTACTATATTCGGTCAAGGGATTATTTATCTATGAGGCCGCGGAGACGGAGCAGAGCCTTCGGGTCGGGATTGTGGCCGCGGAAGCGCTTGAAGAGCACGGAGGGGTCCTCGGTGTCGCCGGACTCCAGGATGTTCTTCTTGTAGGAAGCGGCGGTCTTGGGGTCGAAGACGCCCTTTTCCTCGAAGAGTTCCCAGCCGTCGGCCTCGAGCACCTGGGCCCAGAGGTAGGTGTAGTAGCCGGAGGCATAGCCGTCGTCGCCGAAGATGTGCTTGAAGTAGGGCGAGCGGTAACGGTAGGTGATCTCCTCGGGCAGGCCGATCTTCTTGGCCACGGCGGCCTCGAACTCGGGCACGTTGACGTTGGTACCGTCGTTTCGGCCCCAGTTCATGTCGAGCAGGGCTGCTGCTGCGAGCTCGGTGGTGATGAAGCCCTGGTTGTGCTTGGAGGCTGCCTGCATCTTCTGCATCAGCGAGTCGGGCATGGCCTCGCCCGTCTTGTAGTGCTTGGCGTAGACTGCCATGACTTCGGGTGTCCAGGCCCAGTGCTCGTTGATCTGGGAGGCCAGCTCCACGTAGTCTCGGTCCACGTTGGTGCCTGCGATGGAGCGGTAGGGGGCCTGGGTGAGCATGCCCTGCAGGGCGTGGCCGAACTCGTGGAAAGTGGTCTCTACCTCGTCCTGGGTCAGCAGCGAGGGGGCGTCGGCCGTGGGAGGGGTGAAGTTGCCGACGTTATAGACAATGGGGCGGCGGTACTTGCCGTCCTCGTAGATGCCTGCGCCCTGGAGCTGTTCCATCCAGGCGCCCTGGCGCTTGGAGGCGCGGGGGAAGTAGTCGCACATCCACACGGCGATGTGCTTGCCGGTCTTGGCGTCCTGCACGTCGTAGACCTTCACCTCGTCCATGTACTTGGGAGCGTCGGGCATCTCCACCAGCTTGATGCCGTAGAGCTTCTCGGCGGCGTAGAAGAGGCCGTTGAGCACGTTGTTGACCTCGAAGTATGGGCGCAGCTCGGCCTCGCTCAGGTTATACTTCTGCTTCTTGACCTTCTCGGAGTAATAGTAGTAGTCCCAGGGGGCGATCTTGAAGTTGCCGCCCTCGGCGTCGACGATGGCCTGCATGTCCTTCACCTCCTGCTTGGAGCGGGCCACGGCGGGCTCGAATACCTGCATGAGCAGGCTCTCGGCGGCCTCCGGGGTCTTGGCCATGACGCGGCTGGTCATCATTTGGGCGAAGTTGTCGAAGCCCATGATCTTTGCCTTCTCGGCGCGGAGCTTCACGATCTGGGCAATGACGGGGCTGTTGTCGTACTGGCCCTGTGAGGCCAGGTGGGTGTAGCCCTTGTACATGGCTTCGCGCAGGCCGCGGTTCTGGGCGTACTGGAGCACCGGCAGGCGGCTGGGAGCGTGGAGTGTGAAGACCCACAGGCCCGGCAGGCCGCGCTTGGCGGCCTCCTCGGCGGCCACGTTCACGCTCGACTCCGGCAGGCCGGCCAGGTCGGCCTTGTCGTAGACGGTGATGTAGAAGCTGTTGGTGGAGTTGAGCAGGTTGCGGTTGAACTGGATGAAGAGCTTGGAGAGCTGGTCGTTGACGGCCACGAGTTCCTTCTTCTTGTCCTCGGGCAGGTTGGCGCCCTGCTCGGTGAACTGGCGGTAGTACTTCTCGATGACTCGCTTCTGCACGGGCGTGAGCTTGCGGCCCTTGTCGTTGCGGGTGTCGTAGACTTGCTTGATGCGCTGGAAGAGCTGGTCGTTGAGGTAGAGCTTGTTCCGGCTCTCGTTGAGCAGGGGTATGGCTTGGTCGGCCATCTCGGCGAAGTCGGGTGTGTTGAGCGCCTCGTTGTAGTGGTAGAAGACGCCGGCGACACGGTCGAGGATGGGCGACAGGTTCTCCAGCGGCATGATGGTGTTGTCGAAGTCGGGGACGGCGCGGTTGCGCACGATGTTGAGGATGTTCTGGTCCTGCTCGGCGATTCCGGCCTTGATGGCGGGCAGGAAGTCGGCCGTGGTGATGTCCTGGAAGGGCGGTATGCCGTACTTGCCCGGGTAGGGCTTCAGGAACGGGTTCTCATGGCCGCCCTGGGCGAACGCGCAGACCGGCATGGCCGCCAGCAGCAGCGCCGACGCCACACTCATAAGTCCTTTTCGTAGTCTCATGTAATATGTATGTAGGTTTTAGATTAGTCCTATTATATTTAAACTGTGTAGCTTTCCTTTTATTGTCTTATTGTCCTTCGTCCGGGTGAACACTCACAGACGCCAAAGGGTTGTGCCCCATGTGGCCGCCGCTCTATCCCGGCATGGTCGACATCCAGTTCCCAATATGGTCCGAAAGCTCACTTTCAGTAGCTGAAGATGACCGTCAGGGGGTAGTGGTCGGAGCTGCGGATGGAGCCGCGGCGGGCGCTGTTGGGGCGCAGGTCGCCGCGGTAGAGCACCTGGTCGATGTGGAAGAGGAAGCCGTGGGCGTGGTAGGTGATCATGGGACCGAAGGTAGTCTTGGCCACGGCGTCGGAGATGTCGTTCCCGCGGATGGTGCGGTAGGCGTAGGAGCCGGGGACGTCGTTGAAGTCGCCGCAGATCACCAGCGGGCCGGGGATGGAGTCGATGAGCTCGCGGATGGCGCGGCTGCACTCCTCGCGGTCGCGGAAGGCCACCGACAGCTTGTCGTACAGGGGCCTGTCCATCTTCAGGCTCTCGCGGGCCGATCGGAGGCTGCGGATGTTGCTGACGACCTGGCGCTCGGACTGCGTGAGCTGGTAGGAGGTGAGGTGGACGTTGAGCACGTGGATGGCTTGCCCGGGGAGCTCCACGCGGTAGAGGGCGCAGTCGGCCCAGTAGCGCTCGGGGATGGGAACCTCGCGGGCGGGGAACTTGCTCAGCAGCATGAACGGTGTGTAGGAGCCTTCGAAGGGCTTCCCCTTGATGATGTATGGATAGAGGCGGCGCAACGAGTCGCTCTGGCTGCTCAGCTCGGCGTTGAGGCGCGGCAGGTTATAGAGTTCCTGGAGGCAGACGATATCGGCCTTCGAACGGATTACTTCGCCCAGGGAGCGGGAATAGCCTGTGGCCTCGGGGTGCTGGTAGTCCTGCAGGTCGTAGACGTTGTAGGTCATCAGTGAGAAACAGGGGTTCTCGGGTTCTGAGCTGAAGGCGACGGGGCAGGCGGCTGTGGCGACGGGCCAGCAGGCCACCATCGTCAGTCCGCCGGCGATGGCGGTGAAGATGCGCCTTCCCACGAGCCACGCCACGGCCACTAAGAGGCTGAGTATCAGCAGGTAGGGGAATGCCAGCGCCAGCACCGACGGCAGCGCCCACAGTCGCGGCGGGATGAAGCCGCCATAGGCCGACAGCACAGTGGACAGGTAGAGGAGGTAGGTCAGTATCTTGCCGATCAGGCGCAGTATGTAGCTGGGTGTCATGTCAATTAGTAATCAGGAATTGCAGCGACGCCTCAATTTCTCAATTCTCGTTCTTTAAACCGTCGGAGATGCGTTTGAGTTCGGCCTGCTCGGCGGGTGAGAGGGAGTCGAAGCCGCTGAGGCGGACGCGGTCGAGGAGCTGGTCGAGGCGCTGGCCCCGGAGTCGTCGGAGTTCAAGCTCGCGGCCGAGCTGACGGGCGCGTCGGCGCGAGGGCTGGTGTGCAGGCTTGGGGGCTTTGGGATAAGGGCGGTGACGTGTGCGGACGAGCGCCAGGGAGGCTCCGGCCACGAGCCCGCCGAGGTGCGCCCAGAAGCCGGCGCCGCCTGCGCCTACGAAGAGAAGCAGCACTCCGGCCGCCACTATCCATTTCAGGCGTACGGTGCCGATGAGCATCAGCCGCACCTCCATATTGGGACACCGCAGTCCGGCGGCGGTCATGACGGCCACCACGGCCGCCGAGGCGCCGCAGAGGTATCCGGCGTGGGAGAGCCACAGGCTCGCCATGATGTAGAAGAGGGCGCCTGCCAGGCCTCCGAGGAGGTAGAGGCGCACCACTCGGCGCTCGGGCCAGACGTTCTCCAGCACGCGCCCGAAGAGCCACAGCCAGAGCATGTTCATGAGCAGGTGCCAGAAGCTGTAGTGCACGAGCATGTAGCTGACGGGCGTCCAGGGGTGCCGGAGCGCCTGTGCCGGGTCGGCCGGCAGCGACGTGTATGGCTCCGGCAGACCCGTGGCCAGCACCAGCACGAAGATGATGGCGTTGGCGAAGATCAGCCAGCCCGTGGCGGTGATGCTTTTGATGTCCAAGTTACCAGAATTTGCGGCCGCGGAGGGTGCCGTTGTGCATCCACCACAGGAGCATGGGAAGGGCGAAGATCATGCCGCCGAGGTGGGCGAAGTGGGCCACGGTGCCGCCGCCGCTCACGCCCAGGAAGAACTCAAGCACGGCATAGCCGATGACCATGTACTTGGCCTTGATGGGTATGGGGATGAAGAAAAGGTAGAGGGGCAGGTTGGGGAAGACGAACGCGAAGCCGAGCAGCACGCCGAAGATGGCTCCCGAGGCGCCTACGCAAAGAAGCTGGGCCTTGAACATGTTCAGCTGTGCGGCGAGGGCGGCGGGATCCTGCTGGTGCCACTGGTCGAGCAGGGCGCTCATCTGTCCTGCCGGCATCTTGTTGAGTTCGGCGAGCTCGTTGACCCAGGTGAACTGCCACACCAGCTCCTGCATCAGGGCGGCGCCGACGGCGCACACGAAGTAGAAGATGAGGAAGCGGCGCGAGCCCCACACCTGTTCCATGAGGCGGCCGAACATCCATAGAGTGAACATGTTGAAGCCTACGTGGAGCGGGTTGCCGGGATCGTGGATGAAGGCGTAGGTGATGAACTGCACCGGGTTGAAGACCTCGGCGCCCCAGAAGTGGAGGGCCAGGCGGCGCATGAGCATGTGCTCGAAGCCGGGGATGAACTCCAGCACCCAGATTAGCACGTTGATTATGATGAGGTTGCGCGTCACGGGCGGTATGGACCGCAGCCACGCAGGAGTGGAATTGCTTGACATATTACGCTATTAGTCTGCAAAATTAGCACATATTTCCGATATGGGCAACAGGGCTATTCGAGGCGTCGTTTCAGGTAGAAGCGGCGGGTGGCGATGAGGAATAGCAGGGTCCCGGCGCCCTGTACGGCGGCGCATACCCAGAAGGCGGCCGAGAAGCCGGTGTACTCGGCCACGAAGCCTCCGGCGAGTATGCCCAGGCCCATGCCCAGGTCCCACGACACGAGGATGGAGGAGTTGGCGGTGCCGCGCTGGTCGTGGCGGGCCACCGTCACGAACATGTTCAGGAAGGCGGGGTACATGCGTCCGTTGCCCAGGCCGATGAGCATGGCCGAGCCGTAGTAGCTCCACGGCCCGAGGGCGAGGGCGAACAGTGTGTACCCGGCCAGGGAGAGGAGCACGCCCTGGGAGCAGTTGTGCGTCATGCGTCCCTTGCGCAGGGCCTTGTTGCCTGTCAGTCGCGAGAGCACCAGGCCTCCCGAGAGCAGGGCGAAGAAGAGGCCGGTGCCGTCGGTGATGCCGAGCTTCTCTTGGCCGTAGATGGCCACGTAGTTGCTCATGATGCCCCAGCAGAGGCCGAAGAGCAGGATGTTGAGGGCCATGAGCCAGGCGCGGTTGAGGAAGAAGTGGTCCCAGTCGAGCTTGCGCTTGCCGGGCACGGGCTCGCGCCGGGGCAGGCGCACGGTGGTGGACATGAAGAAGCCCATCCCGGCCAGCACCAGCGAGAGCCAGAATAGGAGCTCGAAGCTGCCGGTGGCGTGGTAGATCCATATTCCGGCGGAGGGGGCTATGGCCATGGCCAGGTTGTTGCTAAGTCCGTAGAACCCCAGGCCCTCGTTGCGGCGCGAGGAGGGGAGCACGTCGATGGCGGCCGTGGAGTTGGCCACGGTGGCGGCGCCGAATGGCAGGCCGTGGATGGTGCGCACGATGGCGAACATCAGCAGCGTGCCGGCGCCGATGTATCCGGCGAAGCAGACGAAGAAGAAGAGGAAGCACAGTGTGAGCACCTTCTTGCGGTCGAAGGTGTCGACGACGAAGCCGCTGAAGGGGCGCACCAGGAAGGTGGCCACGACGTAGCCGCTGAGCACCAGGCCGATCATGTCCTTGTCGGCGGAGAATTGCGCATCGAGGTATATGGGGAGCAGGGGCGTGAGCAGGTAGAAGGCGAAGAAGAGCAGGAAGTTGGTGGTCATCACCTTCCAGTACTCCGCCGTCCACAGCCGCTCGGCCGGTGCAGAAATGGTTTCAGTTGTAGTCATGTCTCAGTGAACAATCAGGGGTATTGCCCAGCGGTCGGCGCCTCGGAGGCCGCGGCATGTGTAGGCGTAGACACACTTTAATATATGGCGGCAGGCAGTGTCGGGCAGGAGGTCGAGAGCCGTGAGGAGGGTCTTGCGGCCGAGTTCGGGGTCTCCATCGCGGGTGTAGAGGGCGGCGAGGATGGCCGTCTTGTAGGCTATGAGTCGGCGAAGATGGTGCTGTCGGCTGTCCGGGAGGGTGGCGGCGAAGGCCAGGGCGGCCATCAGCGACTTCTCCAGGTGTCCGGCGGCGGCCAGGAAGCTGTCGCCGGTTATGGAGTCTGGATGCACGAGGATGTCGGCCAGCACCCTGCCTATGCCGACGGCCGGCCCGTGCAGGCTGCAGATGTAGCGTATGCCCAGCTCCCAGTCGTTCCAGCGCGGCAGGCCTGGGTCCCAGCCGCCGGAGCGGTCGTAGAGCCCTCGGCTCACGGCGCAGCTCTGGGTGCTGAGCTGGCAGTGCACCACGTGCGTTGCCAGCGACAGGCTCCGCCGGTAGGGAAGCACCCGCGAGCGTCCGGCGTGGTGCTGCATCCGTTTCCAGAAGACCAACTCGCAGCCGGGGCGCGAGGCGAAGGCCTCCATGATGGCCCGGGCGAAGTCGGGGCGCATGGTGTCGTCGCTGTCGAAGAAGGCGAGCACCTGGCCGGTGGCCCTGCCGGCTCCGGCGCGTCGGGCCGACGCTGCTCCAGCCTGGGCCTGGGTGAGGACCTCGACCTCGAAGTCCGGCGCGGCCACGCGCGAACCCCACGCCAGCGCGACCTGCGCCGACGCGTCCGACGAGCCGTCGTCGACCACCACCACCTGCAGCGGTCGCCACGACTGCGCCTCCACGCTCGCCAGACACCGCTCCAGCAGCTCTGCACGGTCGTGCACCGGGATTATCACACTCAGCTTCATCATTGTTTCCTTAACGCATGAGCGACGCAGGATATTTGGCGCGGACGGTAATAATCGCTAAATTTGCGGACATGAAGAGACTTCGGACACTCCTTCTCGCGCTGCTGGCGGCGATGTTGCCGCTTGCGGCATGGGCCTATGCCACCGTCGCCGACCGTTCGGCCTGGAACCAGGCACAGTACACCCGCTACTTGCGCCTGGCCTCGAGCCGGCTGATAGACATGGGCGAGGACTTCATGTATAAGAAGGAGAAGCCGGACAGCGCCATGCTCTGCTACACCATTGTGGCCGAACGCTACCGCCCCGGCATGTCGGAGTCCGAGATTGCTGAGTGTCTCGAAGGCTACTACGGCCGCTGGGACACGCGTTTCATGCTGTCGTCGGACATGCCGGCTGCCCTGCAGGACCTGGCCGCCGCACAGGAGATCATAGAGCGCACGTCGCTGCCGCGTGCCAAGCTCGACTTATGCCTGGGAGTCGCCTACATGAGCGTGACCCTGTCGAGCGGCTTCCGGGCGCCCATGTGGCACCAGGCCCTCGGCTCATTGCGCCGCTCATGCGCCTCCGCCCTGCGGCAGCGCGACTACCGCACCTTCCACACCGCCTTCCGCAACCTGCTGATGGTGGCCTACGGCCTGGACAGCGCACAGGTAGTCGGTCCGATAGTGCGGGCCTGGCATGCCAGCGGCGAGCCTGCGGGCCTGCGCCGCGACATCTCGCAGCTATGGTGCGAGGGCGCCCTCGCCGACCACGAAGGGCGCCCCGACGTCGCCCTGGCACGCTACGACTCCATCCTGCGCATGCTGCCGCACGATTACATCAACTCGCGCAGCTTCACTTCCGTGCTGGTGCTGAAGGGGCAGGTGCTGCTGGCGCAGGAACGTTACCGGGAGTACGAGGCCAGCCTCGACACACTGGAGCGGATGGCTACGCGCTGCAGTATGGCCGACGTGCGCATGACGGCCTATCTGCTGCGTTCCGAAGAGGCCGAACGGCGTGGCGACGTCCGTATGGCGCGCGACTATAGAATGCGCTATCTCGAGCTCAAGGACTCGCTGAGCAGCGAGCAGCAGGCCGTGGACTTCCAGGACATCACTTTCAGCGCCAACCGTCGCGCCATGCAGCGCGATATCGACGCCGCCCGCTACAGCTCCCTCAAGCGTGGCACCCTCATTGTGGGCCTATGTGTGGTGGTCGTCGTCGTGATCATCTTCTCCTACTGGCTGCTGCGCGTAAATCGTAGGCTGCGGCACCGCTCCGAGAGCCTCTACCGACAGCTCCAGGCCGCTGCCAAGGATTCTGATTGGATTGAGAACCGTGATTCGGAGAAGTATGCTACGTCGAGCCTGGACGACGACAAGGCGGCCGCCCTGGTGGATCGAGTGCGCGAGTACCTGCTCGGCAGCGAGGACGTCTACCGTGCCGAGTTCTCTTTGGCCACCCTTGCACAGGCCCTCGACACCAACCGCCAGTACCTCTCGCAGGTCGTAAACCAGGGCTTCGGCTGCAACTTCACCACCCTGGTCAACCGTGTGCGCATTCGCCGCGCCATGCTCCTGCTCGACGACGAGCACCACTACGGCCACTATTCTCTGGAAGGTGTCGCCGAGATGGTGGGCTTCGGCTCGCGTCGCTCCTTCTCCCTCTGGTTCCGCCGCTTCACAGGGCTGACCGCCGCCGAATACCGGAAGTTGGGCAAGACCCTCCGCCCCAAACTTTAGGTACGCCCCTACAGTTCACGGGTTGTTGTTGTGAAATACGCATGGACTACGGCCTTTTTCGGGTACGATTTACAAACCGTACCACCGCCGGTGTGCGCCCGCCGGTAATTTTGCAGCCTGAAAACGCTGGCTGCGCCTGTGCGGACACCGCTCCGGGGCGCACACCCATACGGACCACCCGCCACCAACAACAACCAACAGTTCCCATGCAAACCGGCGGACCCGTGCGGTCGGATTCGCCATACCCACGCGGATCCGGCCATTTTCTTTCATAATCGCTCTGTCCCCGATGATTACTCTTGATTCCTAATTAATTACTACCTTTGCAGCATGAAACTGAAGAGGAAGCATATCTTCGTCGGGACGGCCCTGCTGCTGGCCGTCATCATCTGCGCCGGGCTGGTGCTGCTCTGCCTGGGCGGCACACCCCGGCAGGCCGTCATCCTCGTGCCCCCCGGAGCCTCCGAGCAGATGGTCAACGACTCGCTGGCCAAGTATTATGGTCGGGACTACGCAGCCTCGTTGCAGCGCACCGCCTCGCTGTTGGGCCTCAAGCTCCACGGGCATCCGGGCCGTTACGAGATAGGGAAGGGGACGAGCCGCCTGCAGGCCGCCTGGCGCATCGGCAAGGGGCGGCAGAGTCCCGTGCGGCTGACATACAACAACCTGCGCACCCGCGCTGACATCACCCGCGCCGTCGCCGCCCGCTTCTGCTTCACCCCCGCACAGCTCGACAGCGCCCTGAGCGACGCCTCCCTCATGGCAGGGTACGGTCTGACGCCCGACAACGCCGACGCCCTATTTCTCAACAATACCATCGAGGCCTGGTGGACCGACTCGCCGCGCAAGGTCATAGAGCGCGTAGGCAAGGTCTACACCTCTTTCTGGACTGACGGGAGGAGAGAAAAGGCTTCCAAGCTCGGCCTCAGGCCAGAAGAGGTGGTCATCATCGCCTCCATAGCCGAGGAGGAGACGAACCACGCCGACGAGCGCGGCCGCATCGGGCGCCTTTACATCAACCGTCTGCAGAAGGGCATGCGCCTGCAGGCCGACCCTACCGTGCGCTTCGCCGCAAACGACTTCGTCATGCGCCGCGTGGGCCGCAATGCCCTGGCCATACAGTCGCCCTACAACACCTACCGTGTGGCCGGACTGCCGCCGGGCCCCATCCGAACCGTCGAGCCGGCCACCATAGACGCCATACTCGATTCAAAGCCTTCCGATGACCTGTACATGTGCGCCCTGCCCGACTTCTCCGGCCGCCACGCCTTCACCGCCGACTATTCCGAGCACCAGCGCAACGCCCTGGACTACCGACGCGCCCTCGACCGGCGCGGCATAAAATAGAATCATCCCTGCAATTCGCGGTTTTCAACTTTCGGACGGATGGCGACGTTGGAAGTTTATATAAACAAAACAGAGAAGCTATGATGAAGGCTTTACGAACCTACAGCACGCCCGAGCAGGCGTACATAGTGCGCGGCATGCTCGCCGACGCCGGCATTGCGGCGCAGGTGCAGGACACAGGTACTAACTCCGTGTTCCCGTCGCTTGGCGGAGGCACCGGCGGCGCAACCCTTCTGGTGGACGAAAAAGACGCCCACAGGGCCAAGGAACTCATCGCCGCGCACGGCGACTGAGTCGGCGTTTGCACGGATAAGAAATTTTTAGTAATTTTACGCCCTGAAAAGTGTAATGCGCACAACAATGTGCAGGGCGCGGCCTCGGCGGATGAACGCACGTCTCCGACGTGGCTTGGCCTGAGCATTGCCGATGTGCATTGACATTGAATAGGAAGAAGATAGTTGAGATGACCAGGACGTTGAGGCGCCGCCTGCTGGTGGTGATAGCCGCTCTGCTGCTGGCGTTGCCCTGGGAGGCGGCGGCACGCAGCTGGGACATCGCGCGCATTGACGCGGTGCCCGAGGCCCGCATCGTCGTCCGTCAGGTCGATGTCGAGATCCGCTCCGGTCGCAGCGTCATTTACATCACCACCAACAAGCCCGTCCAGGTCAAGGTCTACTCCATCCTCGGCCACCTCGTGGCGCAGAGCTCCCTGCAGGCCGGCAACTACCGCATGACGCTCAATAATCACGGCGTGTACCTCATCAAGATAGGAGACCTCACCTGCAAAGTCGCCGTCTGATTCCATGACCCGGAGACTCCCGTCCGTTTGCCTGTCCGCAGTGCTGTGTATGCTGTTGGCATTGCCGTGCCTGACGGCCAGGGGTGAGGAACCTGCCGATACCCTTGCCGACATCGACACCATCGCCGTGCAGTCCGCCCCGGAGTCCATCCTTGGCGGCAAGCTCCCCATGGATGTGCCGCGCTCCCGGCTCCCGGATTGGTGGTGGAACCGCCTCCACGCCGGCACGCTCCAGATGGCTGACACATCTGTCATATATCCTAAGTTCCTGGGATTCTGCGTCGATGTCTACAACTGGGCCAACCACGCCTTCAACTACTACGAGCCCGAATACGTGCAGGGTACCGGCAAGCGCTGGAAGGCACGCCTGGTCAACGACAACTGGTTAGACTCCTACGCCATGGACTTCAAGGGCGACGTGCCCATATGGATGCTCTCCGAGCCATACAGCCAGCTCGGCTTCTACCTCCAGTATATGGCCGTCAGCGTAGGATACAGCCTCGACATGAGCAACGTCATCGGCAACAAGCCCCTGTTACACAAGCGCCTGGAGTTCGCCTTCACCTGCGCCCGCTTCTATGCCGAGGGGTACTGTTCCGAAAACACCGGCGGCACCTACCTGCGCCGCTTCGGCGACTACAACGACGGGCGCCTCTTCAAGAAGCACATCCCCGGCGTCAGCTTCCGCTCCATCGGCGTCAACGCCTACTACTTCTTCAACCACACCAAGTATTCGCAGGGGTGCGTCTACGGGTTCTCCAACCTCCAGAAACGCAGCGCCGGCAGCTTCATCGCCGGCTTCTCCGTCTCCAACCATGACATCGACATCGACTTTTCCACCCTGCCGCCGGAGATGCTCCAGCACCTGCTCAGCAACGACACGAAATACCGGTTCGACTACAACGACTACTCCCTGATTGTAGGCTACGGCTACAATCTCGTCTTCGGGCGCGGGTTCGTGTTCAACGTCACTGCGGCTCCTTCGGTCGGCGTCAAGCACAGCATGCGCAGCAGTTCCGGCGGACGGCGCAACACATGGACGCTCAACCTCCTGGGGCGCATGGGACTGGTCTACAACGTCTCCGACTTCTTCTTCGGCCTGGCCGGCAAGGTGGACGGCCACTGGTTCCGCGGCCACCACTATAACTTCTTCAACTCCATAGAGACCTTCTCGGCCTCCGTCGGCGTCCGCTTCTGAGGCGGAGAATCTGCGATTGCGGACGAGGGTGCCTCCATTATCCACTTTTATTGCTAACTTTGCCAAAACAAAGACTGCGGACGATGAAAACAGATACAGACAAAGGTCTGCGGGTCCTGCGGCTGAGCGCTTCCGCCAGGGAGCGCCTGCGCGACGACCTCAACATGGAATGCTCTATGCGCATGGGGCGAACTCTGGCCGACGAGTTCATCTCGCTCGGACGGCTGCTGCGACTGCCCCGCGGTCGAGCCATAATCCGCGCCGGGGAGTTCGACGACAACCTCTATGTGCTTGTCGAGGGCATCATGCGCATCTGGCGTACCGACTGCGGGCGGGAGGTGACGGAGGCCTTCGGGCTGCCGGCCACGTTGGTGCTCTCGCACCACTGCTACGATCAGGGGCGGCCGTCGGCCGTCAACTACGAGGCCTGTACGCCTTGCAAGCTGCTGCGCGTGGCCCGCGCCGACTACGACGCCTTGCTGGAGCGTAACCTGTCTTTCGCCCTGTGGAACCTGCGCCTGGCCCAGCGGCAGCTCTTCCGCTACGAGGAACGTGACAGCGAGCTTGTCGGTACCGCCCAGCAACGCTACGAGACTTTTCTCTTGTCGCGTCCCGAAATCATGGCCCGCGTGCCCCTGCGCATGATCGCCTCCTACCTGCGCATCACCCCCGAATACCTCAGCAAGCTACGCCGCGACCGCAAGTGAGGTCGGCCATGATGGCTTCGATGACGGGACCGCATTATATATCCGGGGAAATTTTCGTCCTGCACATGAACTGCGGGCGCGTCGCCGCACGATACAGGCTGAACAGAAACAAAAAACAAGGAGAAATTTCACAATTTCTCCTTGCTTTGTGAGGCGGTGGCAATTTAGACTCTCCCGAGCTTGGAAAGCTCCTACCTCACTCTTATTAATTATATCACTATTGCTTCAAAAATTATGAACCATCCATGTCAGTCTCAATTCATGGATGTTTCCTCCTTGCGAGTGCAAAATTATGAACGATTGCAGTTTGGGAGACTAAAAAAACCGTTAAATTGTTCTAAAAATAGATGTCGGTTTGTTAATGAATGCAAATTTTTTACTGCCTGGAAAATGATTTTTTCCATATTGCGCACGCTAACAGGGAATGAAATTTAACATTTACGACAGAATCTGGGAGGCATGGGGACTTTTACGAACCCATCGAGGCCGACATTGGTCAATGGGCGTACGGACGGCGCAAGAGGGGGCGGAACGAGGCCTGGCGAGGGTCGATACTCACATTTGAGTATTTTTTTCGGCCTTCGGCTTTGGCAATCGGGATTTTCTCACTAACTTTGCACCCACGAATGGGTATGTGCCCGTCCGCAAAAAGCAAAACCTGAACAAAAAATAAAGAACTAAACCATGGCTTACGTAATCACCGACAAGTGTGTCGCCTGCGGCACATGTCTGCCCGTCTGCCCCGTGGAGGCCATCTCCGAGGGCGATATCTACCACATCGACCCCGACACGTGCATCAGCTGCGGCAGTTGTGCCGCCGTCTGCCCCAACGACGCTATCGAGGAGGGCTGACCACAGCAACACTGACAGAACACGGCGTGCCGAAACGGACATCTTTCCGCTTCGGCACGTTTTCGTATGCCGCCATCGTGTGGTCGTTAGGGGTTTTGTCGCCATATATGGCCTGGCTTACGGAAAAATTCGCTATCTTTGCATCATAAAGACGCAGATTAGAATGAGTACTCCCCTGATATCGGTCATCACGGTGACCTACAACGCCGCCGGTACGCTTCCGGCCACCATGCAGAGCATACGCGAGCAGAAGTGCGTGGATTTCGAGCACCTCGTCATTGACGGGGCCAGCACGGACGACACGCTGGCGGTGGCACGGCGCCATTCCACACCCGGTCTGCGCATCCTCTCGGAGCCCGACCGAGGACTCTACGACGCCATGAACAAAGGTTTGCGTATGGCCCGGGGCAAGTACGTGCTCTTCCTCAACGCCGGGGACCGGCTGGCCACCGGAGCCACGCTGTCGCGATACGCCATGGCCGCCGAGCGCGACCCGGACATAATCTACGGCGACACGATGATTGTGGACGCGGCGGGAACGCTCCTGCGCCCCCGCCACTTGTCGGCGCCGAGGGTGCTGACGGCCGATAGCTTCGCCCGGGGAATGCTGGTGTGCCACCAGGCCTTCATGGTGCGCCGCGAACTGGCGCCCGAGTTCGACACCCGCTACCGCCTCTCGGCCGACTACGACTGGTGTGTGCGCTGCATCCGCGCCACCACCCCCGGACGCTGCGAGAACCTGCGCTGTGTCACCATTCACTATCTCGATGGCGGACTGACGCGCCGCCATAAGTTCGAGTCGCTTCGCGAACGCTTTTCCATCATGAGCGAGCATTACGGCTTTTTCCCCACTGCCACGCGCCACGTCGGCTTCCTATTCCGCGCCATCCGCCGTCATTCCTGATTGATGGAGAGCCGCATACTGACGCTGGCGCAGCTGAACGCCGAGCATTACGGGTCGTCGCTGGGTCCGGAGATGTGGCTCTACGAAGGCCCGATGACTGGCAGCGCCACGGACTTCTGTCCGCTGCGTTTCGACTCGCTGATGCTGATGGCCGTGCACAGCGGTTCCGCCACCATCGGCGTCGACGAGACCCGTTACCGCCTGGAGCCGAACACCATCGGCATCCTGCGGCCCTACAGCTATATGACAAGCTTCACTCTGCACAGCGACGAGCCGCTGCAGGTGACCACGATAGGGTGCACCGAGCGTGTGGAGAATAGTATCGTGCCGACGCTCGACGACCTGCTGCCGCTGGTCATCAAGGCCCACATGGACCCGGTGGTGCGCATGCAGCCGGGTGGGGTGGAGGCGCTGAGGCCCTACGTCGGCCTGCTGCGGGCAATGACGGCCAACGAGCTTCCCGGCGCGCACACGTCGCGCAAGGCCGGGTGCATCTTCAAGGCGGCGCTCTACGAGATCATCGAGCGGCGCCTGCCCGACGACACTTCGGCGCTGTCGGGGCGCAACCGTGAGATCACGGCCCACTTCCTGTACCTGCTGGGAAAGCACTTCCACCGTCACCGCGACGTGGAGTACTACTCGGCGCTGCTGGGCATTTCTCCCAAGCATCTGAGTGCGGTGCTGAAGCGGGCTTTCGGGCGCACGGCCAGCGACTACATAGAGATGTACGTGGTGCGGGAGGCGAAAATCATGCTCACATCCACGTCCTTGCGCATCAAGGAGATAGCCACGCGGCTGTCGTTCTCGTCGCAGGCCTTCTTCGGCAAGTACTTCCGCCACGCCACGGGTGTGTCGCCGTCGGAGTACCGGCGCGACGGCCAGTGCCGCGCCGACCACGACCGCCTGTAGGGACGCACCAGGGTGCTTCCGCCCCCAGCCGCCCGTGCGTCCGCAATACGGCGCCGGGAGGGGGCGCATCAGTCGGCGACCCAGTCGAATGGGTTTTCCCGGTCCTTGAGATACCAGAGCACGCCTCGGACGTCGGCGAAGAGGCTCGTGGCGCGTAGGCGCGTGATGTATTCGCGCACCTGGTCGCGGTGCTTGGCGGGGCGCCTGTCGCCGGTCTTGTAGTCGATGACGGTGGCGATGTTGTCGGCGTCTACTACGATGCGGTCGGGGCGGCGGTCCTGGCCGGTGATGTCTGCCTTGAGTGTGCGCTCGGCGAAGACCTTGACGTCGGGACCGAACCACTCACGGGCCTGCCCGCAGGTGAGCAGGGCGTGGAGTTCCTCTGTCATGTCATTGTGTTCGGCACGTGTGAGGTGCCCCCTGATCAGGGCGTGCCGCAGCAGGCGGTCGGCCTCGGCTATGGGATCGTGGCCGGGGCGTATGCCCTCGAGGATGGCGTGCTCCACGTTGCCCAGGCGTATGGCGTGGCGGCTGGCGCTCTCGGTCTCGTGTGGCGGCAGGTCCGACACCCGGTAGTTGATCTTGGGGATGTCCATGTTGACGTAGTAGTCGTCCAGCGGTCGGGACTCGCATTGGCCGTTTTTCCGCTTCTCGTCGAGCTTGCGGGTGCGGGCGGCGATGTGCTCGGCCGAGGGGGGCTGCCCGTAGGAGAGCACGAGGCCACCCTCTCCGGCGCTTGCGGTGTCGAGGAGCAGTCCGGCGGGTTCCATGCCGAAGTCGCAGTCGGGGAGCCAGTCGGCATTGTCGCGGAGGCTCAGCAGGTAGTCGCGGATGTCGGCGGGGCCATCCTTGGGCGTGTTCTTCTCTTTCATGAAGATATATAGCTCGTCGGCGGCGCGTGTGCAGGCTACGTAGGCGAGGTTGAGGATGTCGAGGTGGTTCTTGGCCTCGATGTCGTCGTAAGCCTGCTGCCAGGGGGTGTGCTCGAAGGTCTCCCTGGAATTGAGGCGGACGGGCAGCAGGGGCGGCAGGATGGCTTTCTGCTTGAATGGTTCTTCGACGGGGAGCCAGTCCTTTTCTCTGTTGCCGTTGATCTTGAGGTCGAAGGTCAGGGAGGGGATGATGACGCAGCGCCATTCCAGGCCCTTGGCCTTGTGGATGGTGAGGACCTGCACGGCGTCGGCGTCCTCGGGGGAGGTTATGGTCAGCGAGTCCTTGTTGTCGTCCCACCAGAGCAGGAACGAGGCGACGTCGGGCTGGTTGCGCTCGCTGAAGGTGGCCACGGCGTCCTGGAAAGCGCTGATGTATGCGGCCTCCTGCCTGCGCATGCTCTCGGGAATCATGTCGCTGCCGATGATTCGCTCCACCAGGGCCGGCAGGGCCATGGAGGGAGAATCGGCGACGAGCTGCCTGATGTTGCTCTTGGGTGTCTGACAGGCGAAGTAGAGTTCCATGCGTTCTTCGGCACTGAGGCCTTCGCCGTTGGAGCGCATTCGGTGCATGGCGCCGGTGAAGTCGTCCATGCGCCGGGAGTAGCTGCCGCCGCTGATGGCGGTGTCGGCGCTCTGCACGTTGTCGTTCTTGACGGCCTGGAGCAGGGTGGTGATGATTTCCACGGAGGCGGCGCTGGCTATGAGCAGGGACTCGTCGCTGATGACGTCGATGCGGTCGTTGGCATTCTTGTCGGCCTGTGCTTCGAGGATGAGGCGGACGGCGGTGCGGCCCTCGGCGCGGGTGCGGACGAGCACGGCGATGTCGCGCGGATGGTAGCCGCGGGCTATCAGAGTGTCGATGCAGGGGACCAGGCAGGGCATGTCGGTGGCGGAATCGTCGGCGTCCTTCTTGTCGGTAACGAAGCTGCGGAGCTCGACGTATCCCCGGAGCTTTGTCTGCTGAGGCTGCTGGCAGATGCCGGAGTATGTGGCGGCGATGTCGGCCACTGCGCCGGGGACGTGGAGTGTGGAGGCGAGATATGTGAAGAGGCTGTTGTTGAAGCGGACGATTTCGGGTGCGGAGCGCCAGTTGGCGTTTTCGTCCACCTTGTCGCCGCAGGTGCGGAGGCGGGGACCGGCATACTGTGCGGGGACGCCGCTTGTGATGAGGGTGGAGTCGGCGTTGCGGAAGCGGTAGATGCTCTGCTTGGCGTCGCCGATGATGAGGTTGTCGTTGCCGCGGCCCATGCTCTCGTCGACCAGAGGCCGCATGTTCTCCCACTGCAGGCGTGAGGTGTCCTGGAACTCGTCGATCATGTACGAGTCGAGGCGGGTACCGATCTTCTCGTATATGAAAGGGACGTCCGAGTCGGCGGTGATGGCGCGCAGGATGGTGTTGGTGTCGGAGAGTTGCACGAGGTTGTTGTCGGTGCGGTATTGCGCGAGGTGTTTCTGCAGCAGGTGCACGAGCATGACGACAGGCACGGCCTCGCGGACCTTGTCGAAGTAGGCTCCGGCGCCCTTCCAGCTGTCCATGGCGTCGGCTATGTCGTCGGAGAGGGCTTTGATGCGATTGTACTCGTTCTCACCGAGCTTGCTGTAACCGGCTTTGACGAGGGGATTCTTGTAGCGTGTGGTGGTTGGGGAGAAGGGATATTTGTCGGGCTTGGCGGCACGTACCTTGTCGATGCGGCCTGCTTGGTCTTTTGACAAGTTGTTGGCCACGCCTGCCGCTTCTGCGGCCTGCATGAAGGCGTGTGTGGCGTCGACTGCTTTCTGGTGGACGGTTTGCAGGTACGGCAGACGGAGCTTGTCTATGGCACCGGGCAGCTGACGGAGGGTGGCGGGAGGTGTGTCCTTGAAGTACTTGTCGATGGCATCGCGCTGCTGCTTGAAGTCCTCGGAGTCCATCATGTTGAGGAAGTCGACGAGGGTGCGGCGTGGTCCGCCGTTGCGCTGTGTGAGGTTCCACTTGTTGCCTTTCCCGAGCAGCTGTGAGGTGTAGTGATCTACCCAGAATGCCTCGTCGGAGTCGGGCTCGGAGCGGGCAGTGAGGAAGATGGAGTCAAGGGCGAGGTTGACGAGGCGCTCGGAGTCTATCTCTACTTCGTAGCTGTCGGGCAGCTCTGCCTCGTAGGCGAAGCTGCGCAGGATCTGCTGGAAGAAGCTGTCGATGGTGGATACCTGGAAGTCGGAGTAGTGGTTGAGGATTTCGCTCAGCAGTGCGCGGGTGGTAGCGGCAATCTCGGTGTCGGTGGCGGAGAACTCCTTGCGGAAGTCGGCAAGGTAGTCTATTGTCACGGGATTGCCGTTTTTGTCGAGGGGAGGGTTGTCGGCGTGGGAGAGCAGGGCGAGGCTGTCGATGAAACGCTTGCGCATCTCGGCGGTGGCACGGTTGGTGAAGGTGATGGCGAGCAGGTGGGAGTGTGTGCCGCGCACCTCCTTTGGCGTGCGCAGGCGGACGGTGCCGGTGTTGTCGTCGCGGAAGGAAAGGAGCTGGCGGAGGTAGGTGCGGGCCAGCGAGTAGGTCTTGCCCGAACCGGCCGAGGCGCGTTGGAGTGTGAGCATATGATACAGTGTTTACCTAAGGAGGGTGTGTCAGAATTCAAAATTTCGGTCAGATTGTAGGTCTGCACCCCGGTGCAGTCGCCGATAATCATAAAGTAGAGCGGATGCACCAGGGTGCATCCCTACGATTCGCCGGATTTTGCAACACCCTCCTAAATCTTGAATCCGAGTTCGCGTAGTGCGCGTGCCGCATCTTCCTGGCGGTTTCCCTGTAGGAGAATCTCGCCGCCGCGAGCCGAGCCGCCGGTGCCGAGGCGCTTGCGGAGTGTGGAGGCGAGCGCCTGCAGCTCGGAGTCGGACCCGGCAAAGCCGTAGACGATGGTGGCTGTCTTGCCGCCGCGGCCCTTCTTCTCCACGGCGATGTGGAGTTTTTCCTTCTGGAGGGAGGGGCCGGGCGAGGGTGCGGGGTCGGGAGTGTCGTCTACGGGTACTGTGCCGCCGGCCTGCAGGTTCTTGAGAGCGTCTTTCCAGTCCATCATAGGGGTATTGAGTCGGTTACTTGTGCGTTGAAGAAGAGTGGGTATGTGTTGTGGTATACTGCTACGCGCCAGGCCCTGGTCTCGCCCCAGTAGTCGATGTCGCCGGGGCCGGAGAGGCGCAGGGGGCGCACCCGTGGGCGGCCGCCTGTGACAGGGCGCTTGACCAGGTAGAATGGGCGTGGACGGGTCTTGCTCTGCACGGCCACGAAGGTGCGGTCGTCGAGGCGGAGGATCAGGTTGGTGTCGCGGTCCTGCGGGATGCCTTGCAGGCCATCGGGCCATGTGCGGATGGCAGGCGCCGACGGCTCCAGGTTGCGGCGTTCCCAGGTGTATGGGCGCGACATGTCGACGGTCTTGCGGTAGTCGTCGAGCATGAGGTCGGCGGGCAGGTATACGTTGCCGTCGGCGGAGGCGAGGTACTGGTCATGCAGGTAGTCGTACTTGGCCCGCATGGCGACGGTGGCCTTGAGCTTGTTGGCGGCCAGGATGGCGCACAGTAGTAAGATGACGGCCTGCCACAGGCGGCTGAGGCGCTGTCCCTGCAAGGCGCCCAGCAGCATGAGCGTCAGCGCCCAGCGCATTCCCATGCAGGCGCCCAGGTAAGTGGTGCCCACCATCAGCAGCACGAAGGCGAGGGCGCACACGGCCACGATGGCGAACGAGAAGCGTCGAACATAGGCCCGCACATCCCACCCCCGCCGCGAACGCCATGACACCACGGCCACGAGCGGTACGAACAGCCAGTTCCACGCCAGAAGGTTGCCGACGAGCTCTCCCGTGGAGGGCACGGTGAAGCTGTCGAGGCGCACTTGGTTGCCGGGGGCGAGGACGTTGACGAAGAAGCCGACGGCGAACGAGATGGTCAGGCACAGCTGCGAGAGGGTGACGCGGCGGCGGTGGCGACGCATCAGAAACACCACCAGCGCCAGGCCGATGCCGGCTGTGAAGGCCTCGTTGCTTTCGCCGGTGACGAAGCCGAAGAGCGCCAGCAGCGGCCATATCCACCAGCGCCGCACCCGACGGTGGCTGAAGAAGAGGAGCAGGAAGCCCGTCACCAGCGCCGTCACCCACAGGTAGTTTACCTGGTAGGCGATGTCGGTGCGCACCGGCTCTATGTATATGTATATGGCGGCTGAGAGCAGCAGCATGGTGCCGGGGCTCTGACTCCAGCGCAGCAGCCGCACGGTCAGGCCGACAAGCAGCAGGAAGAGGGCGGCGTCGAGCAGGGGGAAGACCCAGGGAGCGTGCCTGTCGATGGAGCAAAGCGGCTGTGCGACGGCGTGCACGGCCACGCGTCCGTTCTCGTGCATGTAGTGGTTGGCTTGCGAGTGGGCAAGGTCGGCGAGGGAGCCGACGTACTGGTACTGGTTGGCGTTGCGGTCGGCGGGAACCACGAAGCTGTACTCCACCGTGTCGCCGTTGCGTGGGCCGAGCAGCTCGGCTGCGAAAATGACGGCGGCGAACACTACCGGCCAGAGCCAGAGTGTCCACGGTCGAGCGCTTTGTATCCCCTGTATGTCCATGCAATGTAGGGACGCACCCTGGTGCGTCCGTTAACGAGGTTTACCAGGAGCCGGTTGATCCTCCTCCTCCGAATGAGCCTCCGCCGAATGAGCCGCCCGAGAATCCGCCACCCCCTCCTCCGCCGAGGCCGCGGGAGGCCAGCGAGCCGAGAATTGCCCCGGCCGCCAGGGCGCCCGCCCCGGAGTCGTCGCCGGTGCGCGGCAGCTGGAAGTCCTCGGAGTTAGTGTGGCCGCAGTGGCGGCAGCGCTTCACCCTCTCGCCCACGCCGGAGCGCTGGCGGGTGGGGGGCACCTTGACGCGCTCGAAGTCGGTGGCGTAGGCGATGGCACCGCAGCGCGGACAGGCCGTGAAGCGGTTCTGGCGCGACACGAACGGGTAGCTCTCAACCTCGCCGCAGCGGTCGCACAGCCACACGTCGTAGTCCACGGTGCCGAGCTTTTCCTCGGTGTCCTGCGCGGAGTTGAGGTAGGCATTGTCCTTCTCCTCGTCCAGGCGGTGCATCTTGGAACCGCAGCGGTGGCAGATGCGCCGGCGCGTGCGCCAGTAGCGGTAGCGCCACAGTGCCAGCAGGTAGAAGATGAGGCCGAGACCGGCCGAGAGGATGCAGAGTATCGCCATGGGCCACAGGGACTTGCGCCACACCTTGCTGCGCGAGAACCAGTCGCGCTTCAGGCGTCGGCTCTGGCGCGACAGCACCACGTAGTAGCCGGCGGCGGCGATGAACGACAGCCCTACCACCCAGCTCAGCAGCTCCAGCAGCATCCGCTCGTTCTCGGCGTTCTGTTTCTTCAGCGCCGACTGTGCGTCGCCTTTCAGCTCGGCGGCCGCCGCGGGGTCGGTGACTATGGTGGTGACGTCGGCCACGGCGCCGGAGATGGCCCCGTAGGTATCGCCTTTGCGCATCAGCGGTACCATGGTGCCTCTGATAATTCGGTCGGTGAGGATGTCGGGAAGCGCCCCCTCGGCGCCGTAGCCCACCTGCAGGGCGATGTCGTGGCTCTGCATGGCCACGAGCAGCATGACGCCGTTGTCGTTGGACTTGCCCACGCCCCAGCGTGTGCCGAGGTCTACGGCGAACTGCGCCGGGTCGTTGTCGCCGATGCTGTTGACCACCACCACGGCCATCTCCACGGTGGTTCGTTTGTTGAGAGTGGAGAGTTGAGAGTTTAGAATTGACACCTGGGCGGGCGTCAGGATGCCGTCCGGGTTGCAGACGTAGCCGACGTGCCGGCTGTCCATGGGACTCGGCAGCTCGTCGACGTTGTCGTAGGCCAGCGCGTGGAGTGCGGGCAGGAGCAGCCAGAGCAGGGCTGTGAGGATTCGGGTGCGTAGGTTCATACTGCGGGGAGTGAATGTCCGTTGAGCTTGCGGTATAGGTCCAGGGCGTAGACGTCGGTCATGGCCGAGAGGTGGTCGAGCACGCTCTGCACCTTGCCGTAGACGTCGGGGGCGTGGACGTTGTACTGTTCCGGTACCTTGGCCAGGAGCAGGCGCGAGGCCACACGGTCGGGATGGAGCACGGCCTGGAGCAGGTGGTCCAGCAGGTTGGTCATGATGCGGTTGCCGGCTATCTCGACGTCGAGCACGTCGGGGGCGTGGTAGATGCGGGCGTATGCCAGGGCCGAGCAGGCGCGGTATCCGACGCCGGCCTGGGATCGTAGGTTGCCGATCAGCGAGCCGCGGTAGGTGCCGGCCAGTATCTCGTCTTCGGCGCGGAGGAACTCGGCAGCCGCCTCTTGCACCAGTTCCCCCACGGCCACGGAGCGCATGAAGGCGATCTGCTCGTTGGGGTCCGACACGCGGCTGAGTTTGGCGAGCGTGCGCTCGCGCTTGTCTTCGTCGAAGAGAAGGCCGAGGGTGTGCTTTACAGTGGCGGTGTCGAGTACGTGGAGCTTGTGGGCGTCCTCCATGTCCATGATCTGGTAGCAGATGTCGTCGGCGGCCTCGACGATGTAGACCAGGGGGTGGCGCATGTAAGAGCCATCGGGATGGCGCCCGATGCCCAGCCGCGCGGCCACGCGCTCGTAGATGGGCTGTTCGGAGGCGAAGAAGCCGAACTTGCCTTTCTCGCCGGCCAGCAGGCTGGAGTGCGGGTACTTGACTATGGCCGCCAGTGCCGAATAGGTCATGGCGAAGCCGCCGGGGCGTCGTCCCTCGAACTGGTGGGTGAGCAGGCGGAAGGAGTTGGCGTTGCCCTCGAAGCGCACCAGGTCCAGCCACTGCTGGTCGGTCAGCTGCGGGCGCAGGTGCTCCTCCAGCCCCGGCGTCTCGGCGAAATAGGAGCCGATGGTCTTCTCTCCACTGTGGCCGAAGGGCGGGTTGCCTATGTCGTGGCACAGGCATGCGGCGGCCACGATGTCGCTCCAGGCCTCGAAGCAGGGACGGTCGCCGTGGCGTTCGCGCAGTCCGTTCACCACCTCGCGGGCCAGGGAGCGCCCCACCGACGACACCTCCAGGCTGTGCGTCAGGCGGTTGTGCACGAAGATGCTGCCCGGAAGCGGGAACACCTGCGTCTTGTTCTGCAGACGCCGGAATGGCGACGAGAACACGAGCCGGTCATAGTCGCGCTCGAAGTCGTTGCGCGTCTGGCGCGGGGCCCGGTACTCCTCAAGCCCCAGCCGGGTGCTGCATATCAGTTGGTTCCAGTCCATGAAAGTCCTTCTGCTTTTTCATGACCGGCGATTCCCCGGGGGCGGCATCGGGGAGCGGACCCGGATCCCCCGCTGTCGCCGCTCGATATTATGCGCAAAATTACGAAATAAGCCCAATATTTGCAACTTTGCGCCGTAAACCTTAACTTTGCAGGCTGAACGGCCCGACATCCGGGAGATAACCTTAAGAGACATGAATACAAAGCCCGACAAAGCACTGGCGGAGAAGCTCCTCCAGATTAACGCCATAACCCTGCAGCCCGACAATCCCTTCGTCTGGGCCTCGGGTTGGAACTCGCCCATCTACACCGACAACCGCAAGGCCCTGTCGTATCCCGACCTGCGCACCTTCATCAAGGTGGAGCTGTGCCGCCACATCATCGAGGACTTCCCCGAGTGCCAGGTGGTGGCCGGAGTCGCCACCGGAGCCATCGCCATGGGCGCCATCGTGGCCGATACCCTCGGCCTTCCCTACGTCTACGTCCGCTCCACCCCCAAGGACCACGGCATGGAGAACCTCATCGAAGGCAACCTCAAGCCCGGCAGCAAGGTCGTGGTCGTCGAAGACCTCGTCAGCACCGGCGGCTCCTCGCTCAAGGCCGTCAACGCCATCCGCGAGGCCGGATGCGAAGTGGTAGGCATGCTCGCCAACTTCACCTACGAGTTCCCCCTCAGCATCAAGCGCTTCCGCGACGCCGGAGTCCGCATGATACCCCTCTGCACATACTCCGCCATGCTCGAGGCCGCCCAGGACGCCCACTACATCCGACCCGAGGACATGGAAACCCTCCAGCAGTGGCGCCGCGACCCCGCAAACTGGGTCCTGAACCGTTAAGCCACTCGGTTGGTTCCTAATGTAGGGACGCACCCCGATGCGCCCCAGCCGTGGGACAAGTCGGACTTGTCCCACGTGTCCGAACCAAAAAAGAAAACACACCATGATTGAAATGAAATCCGCGGCCACCGTGCTGCGCGGCACTCCCGCCGAAGTATACAACCGCCTCGCCCACCCCGGCGCCCTCGACACCGTGCTCCGCCAGGCCGTAGACAAGGCCAAGGCCGACGGCAAGGACATCCCCGCCGACCTCGAGAAGAACCTCGAGAACATATCATTCACCGACGACAGCATCTCCATCGTCGCCGGCCCGGCCGGGAAGCTCACCTTCCGCCTGGGTGACTGCACACCCGACAGCGACGTACAGTACGTCGGCGATGGCACGCCAGTGGCCCTCATCCTCGATTTCAACCTCACCCCCGAAGGCGTCGACAAGAGCATCCTCTCCATCATGGTTCAGGCCGATATGCCCTATATGCTCCGTCCCATGGTGCAGGGGCCCCTGCGCAAGGGTCTCGACGCTCTCACAAATATGCTCGCCCAAATACCGTCCTGGCGCTGAATATGTCAATAATAAGGAAGAAAGCCTGGCTGCCGGCGCTCCTGCTGGCGGCCATGGCCGCATCCTGCTCCGACAACGTCGACAACACCCGCCTGCCGGCATACCCCGTCCACCTCAGCCTCTCCGGCGCAGGGATGTGGAACACCTACGGCGTGGGCGGCGTAGGGCAGTGGCGCACTTTCATCAAGGAGCAGGGAGTGCCGACAGGGTTCCCCTACCTGGCAGCCTCCTACACAGGCTTCGGCGGACTGCTGCTCGTTGGCGTCGACGCCGCCGCCAACTTCGCCGACGAGACCTGGCCATACCTCCCCATGGCATTCGACCTGAGCTGTCCCGTGGAGTGCGAGCAGGATGTCCGGGTGTACGTTGACGAGGACAAGTTCGAGGCCGTCTGCCCCGTCTGCCACAGCCGCTACACCCTCATGTCCGGAGGCGGACCCGTGGCCGGCCCCGCCGTAGGATACAAGTACGGCCTCGAGACATACCGATGCACCGGCACCCCCATGACCGGCTTCACCATAACCCGACGAAAGTAACCCGATGATAGCGCTGCTGCTGCTGACACTGCTGAGGGGCCTGGCCATAGGGGTCATGATTTCCGCCCCCATGGGCCCCGTCGGCATACTCTGCATCCAGCGCACACTCAACAAGGGGCGTCTCACCGGCCTATATACCGGCATCGGAGCCGCCGCCAGCGACCTCCTCTACTGCCTGCTTACCGGATTCGGTCTCAGCTTCATACAGGAGTTCCTGGAACGCAACCAGAACGTAATACAGCTCGTCGGCAGCGTCGTCCTCATCGCCTTCGGCATATACCTGTGGCGCAAGAACCCCGCCAAGGACATCCACCAGCCCGACGATGTGGACCGCGGCTCGCCCCGCAAGGACATCCTCGGCGGCTTCCTGTTTACCGTCTCCAACCCCCTGATCCTCTTTCTCATCATCGGCTTGTTCGCCCGCTTCAACTTCCTTCTGCCCGAGATGGAGTGGTACCATTACATAGTCGGCTATCTGGCCATCATAGCCGGCTGCCTTGGGTGGTGGTGGCTCGTCACCTTTTTCGTCGACAAAGTACGTACCCACTTCAACGTGCGCAGCATGTGGCTGGTTAACCGCGTCATAGCCGGAGTCATCTTCTGCTTCGCCATAGTTGGCATCGTCAGCTCCATCCTCGCCTGGGCCTGACCCGATTTACGCACAAATTCACGCACGCAAATCCCTATTTTGCCGATTCGCGAAAAATCGCTACCTTTGCGGCGTCATAATGTTGTACCGTGCAGAAATGGTGGAATGGTAGACACGAAAGACTTAAAATCTTTTGGCCCGTGAGGGCTGTGTGGGTTCGAGTCCCACTTTCTGTACACCGGGAGGACGCCCACAGCGTCTTCCCTTTTTTTGATTGTGTCGGCTTGTAGGGATGCACCTTGGTGCGTCCGTCTCCCCATAGGCTGCCGCCGGACTCGTCGCCACGACGTTCACAATATAGGGGAAAACAGCCGCACCACCGACTCCAAGGCCCGTTGCGGCAGGGGACGGTCGCGCCATCGCTTGTAGGTCAGCTTGGTGCAGTGGTCCAGGTCCGAGAAGAAGATGTCGCGCATGTGCTGGTTCAGAGAGCGGTCGTAGACGCACAGCATCGTCTCGAAGTTATGCTCGAAGCTGCGGAAGTCGAAGTTCGCCGAGCCTCCGATGGTCAGCTCGTCGTCCACCACCATCACCTTGGAGTGTATCATTCCCTTTTCGTAGAAATAGACCTTTATTCCGGCCCGCAGGCACTCGGTGATATAGCTGTACGAGGCCAGGTTGAGCAGCCGCGAGTCGCTGTGGCGCGGCATCATGATGCGCACGTCTACCTTGGCCAGGGCCGCGTTCTGGAGTTCCTTGAGCAGGGCGTCGGTGGGCAGGAAGTAGGGCGTCTGCAGGTACAGGCGCTTGCGGGCCGACGCGATTGCCCGCTGGAACGTCAGTGCTATCGCCGGCCACTTGCTGTCGGGCCCCGAGCAGAGCAGTTGCACCGCGGTGTCGTTGTTGATGTCCTCGGGCGAGAAGTCGATGTCGGTGCGCGGCAGCGGGCGCCCCATGTATCCCCAGTCGGAGGTGAAGGAGTAGAGCAGCGCCGCCACAGCCGCCCCGCGCAGCCGGAAGTGGGTGTCGCGCCAGGGAGGCTCACTCTTGTGCGGCTCCACGTAGCGGTCGGCTATGTTCATGCCCCCGATGTAGCCCGTCACGCCGTCTATCACCACTATCTTGCGGTGGTTGCGCCAGTTGAGTCGGTTGGCCAGCTGCGGAAAGGTCACACGCAGGAACGGTTGCGTGTCGATGCCCGCCTCCTTCATGCGCCGGAAGAACTTCTTGGAGACTCCGAAAGAGCCCACGTGGTCGTAGATGACGCGTACCGACACTCCGGCGCGGGCTCGCTCGATGAGGATGTCGGCGATCTCGTTGCCGATCTTGTCGTCGTTGAAGATGTAGTACTGCAGCAGGATGAATCGGTGGGCTGCGCGAAGGTCGCGCTTGAGGGTCGCGAACTTGGGCGCCCCCTCGGTGAAGACGCGTATGTCGTTGCCCACGGTCACGGGCGTGTCGCTGACCGTCTCCGAGAGCTTGACGATCTGGCGGTTCTCTTCGGAGATGTTGAGTTCGGAGGCCGGCACGGTGCGCATGGCCACGCGGTGGAGCAGCTTGCGCTTGTTGTGGCGGCTCAGGCGGTGGTGGCTCTTGGGGTTGCGGCCGAAGAAGAGGTAGAACACCAGGCCGGCCACCGGCAGGAACAGCAGTACCGTCACCCACGCCAGGGACTTGATGGGGTTGCGGTTCTCGCTGAGTACCACCACGATGCAGCTGATGACGGTGATGGCGTACACGACGATGAGTATCGTGTAAATCCAGGTCTGCACGTGTATGGCCGAGAGCATATCCATGGCAAGGTGGTATCAGGCCGTAAAGTTACAACTTTTTCGGCACATACAAGCTCCCGCGCAAAAAAATGAACAAAAAAGAGCATGTTACCGCTATTCAATTATGCCTCTCAGGGTTGGGCGCGGCCCGAACGGACGCAAAAAAAGTGGAGCGCTTTCTCAAGTGCTCCACTCTGTAGCTTAACTAAATAAATTCTTACATGTCAGGTCTATAGGCTATGTTTCCTAATCCACTGCAAAGTTACTGCAATTTCCTGGGGCGTACAAGAGAATGATGGTCCGGTTAACTTAATTTAACAAAATCGTCTTTATGTAGTGGAGCTGAATTACGCTTTTTTTGTGCCTTCTTGCTCATTGGAGGGTGTTGAAAGGACAATCGTCCGGCGTTGGTTTGGGCGAACGCGCCATGGTGCGTCCCTGCAAGCGACGGTGTTTGGCCATGCGTCTCTGTTCTGGCGCCGACGCGAGCTTCGTCTCGCCGCCAGGTCGTCGCCTGCCGCATACGGATACGGCCCGGGCGCCGCCGGTGGCGGAGTCCGGGCCGTTGCTGGTCGGTGTGTATGTCTTGTGGCGGGTTACTTCTTGCCTTTGAGCTTCTCGAGCTGGCGCTCCAGGGCCTCCAGGCAGAGGTCGAATGCCTCCTCGAAGCTGTCGGCTGTCTTTGACGCGAACAGGTCGTCGCTGCACGGTACTTTCAGCAGCACGCCGGCCTCTTTGTTCATGGAAGTCTCCGGCTTGACCACTTTCAGGGTCACGTCCACGCCGGTGATGGTCTCGTAGCGGCGGACGAGCTTGTCCACCTTCTTGTTGATGAAGGCGGTCAGTTTCTCGGTGATGTCGAAATGAATCGCGTTGATCTGTACTTCCATAATTAATTCTTTTTATGGGCCCGAGGGTGAGCCCGGTTGTAGTTCTTCTTGAGTTCGTCGACCGACAGATGTGTGTAAATCTGTGTCGTCGACAGCGAGGAGTGGCCCAGCAATTCCTTGAGGGTCCTGATGTCGGCGCCGCCGTCGAGCATGGCGGTGGCGAAAGTGTGGCGCAGCGTATGGGGCGACTTGCGTGCGGCATGCGTTGCGGACAGTTCTACTTTTACAATGCTTGCGAGGGCCGTAAGGTTCAACCGTCGGCCGCGGTTGCCCAGCAGCAGGGGGCGTGAGGGGTCTGTGCGGTCGGGAAAGCAGGTGTCGCGGGCCTGCCGGTACTCGGCGATGCGTCCGAGGAGTTCGGGAGCGAGGGGGAGGATACGCTGCTTGCCGCGCTTGCCTGTGACGCGAAGGTTGGCCAGGGTGGGGGAGATGTCGGCGTCGTTGAGGGAGGCGAGCTCGGCGCGGCGCATCCCCGTGGCGTAGAGGAGTTCGATGATCATGGCGTCGCGCAGGCGGCGGAAGCGGTCGGCGGCTGTCTCTTCGCACGCGGGCGCGGTCTCTTCGGCGGTCAGCAGGCGCTCCATCTCCTCTTCCTTGACCGGGGCGGGAAGGTGCCTGGAAATCTTCGGGAGCTTCAGCCCCTTGAGGGGATTGGCGTCGATGGCTCCGAGGCGTTGCAGGTAGCGGAAGTAGGCGGCCAGGGATGAGGCGAAACGGCGCAGGCTGCGCGGGGTGCACTCCTGGCGGGCGCGATCGGCCAGCCAGGCACGCACGTGTCGCTGCTCCACCGCCTCGGGGCGGAAGTCGCCGCTCTGCTGTTCCATCCAGCCGATGAAGCGGTGCAGGTCGCTCAGGTACACCCGCACTGTGGCTTCCGAGCGGTTGAGCTCGAATCGCAGGTACGACGCGTAGGCTTCCAGTGGCTGCATGAGACCCCTTTTCCACTACTAACGGTCCGCGAGTGTCTATTATTGTAATGGATGAAAAGTGCGGACCGCCGGAGCAATCCGCACTTTTATCCCGTATGTGTGCCTGCTTAAAAAATGATCTGGAGGCGTGCCTGGAAGGCGCTGAGGTCCACCTTGGGGGCGAAGTCGCAGTCCCAGCGGTGCGTGTAGGCGTAGCGGAAGCGGAACAGCATGTACTTGTTGATGTAGTAGTTGAGGGTGGCGCTGACGTCGTTGACGCGGCCGCCCCAGATGCCGGCGTGTTCGTCGGTCAGGGTGGTGTAGTTGTAGCTGAGTACGAGTTCGAGGCTCTTGGCCGAGGGCGTGGCCAGGCCGCCGTCGACCATCGCGTAGCCGTAGCGGTCGCCGATAAGCAGGCCGCGCAGGGTGACGTAACCACCCTGACCGGTGAAGGCGTGGATGTGCTGGCGGCGGTTGTAGCGGTTGAAGAAGTACTGGGCCTCGAGGGCCACCTTCTGGTAGCTGAGCAGCAGTTCGGGCGTGAACTTGAACATGTTCATGGCGTGGTCCACGGTGGCGTCCACGGCCTTCACCTGGTCGACACGGGTGGGGAAGTTGCCGCCCAGCTCGAAGACGTGGTGGTTCTCCTCGTTGTCGTCGCTGTACTGGGGCGTGCCGAAGCCGCCGCTGATGCCCAGCTGCACGGTGTTGCCGTCCTCGTGCACGGGACGGGCGATGACGCGCGACAGCACGCCGTAGCCCTGCTTCTGCATCTTGTTGGCGTGCAGGAAGGTGGACTGGGGCTCGACGTGGGCCGAGGCCGTGGCCAGCCACTTGTCGGTAGAGTGCACGTACATGATGCCCAGCTGGCGGGGCGCGTTGAAGACCTCGTTGCTGGTGGGCTCCTCCATGGTGCACTTCATCGACGACGAGGTGGCGCTCTGCAGGCCGTACTGGTGGATGAAGTGACCGCCGCGCAGCAGGTTTTCCTCGTCGAAGTTATACTGGAGGTAGATGTCCTTTAGGCCCACCTTGCCATAGGCGTAGCCGACGTCGATACAGGCGTTCCATTTGCCGTAGGATGCTTTCACGCCCACGCGGGCGTCGGTAATGGCCACGCCGGGGTCGAACAGGTCGTGCGTCTGGCCGGCGTACAGAGCGCCGTCCAGGAGGATGCGGCCCGTGGGGCTGATCTTGAGCTTGGGTTCGTCGCCGGACTGGGCGAACGCTGGGACGGCCAGCGCCAGCGCCAGCCCTGCCATGAGTATGTTCTTTTTCATAATGCGTGTGTGTTTCCGAAAGGTAATAACGGTGGATGTGTGAATTATTGTGAAGGAAAGTTACTTATTCCTCTTGTCGGAGGGCTTCACCTTGCCTGCCTTCAGTAGGTTGGCGAATTCTTTCTTGGCCTTTGCGAGCTGTTCGTTGAAGCCGGGATCGGCGTGGAGGCGTGCCACGATGCCGGAGCCGGTGATGCGGCCGGCGTCGACGTCGCTCTGGAAGTGGTATCCGCAGATGACGCGGCTCTCGCCCATCTGGTATCCGCGCTGCAGGATCTCGTCGATGCGGTCGGGGTTGAGTTCGGAGAGCACCAGGGCGGTGGCCCAGCCTATGGAGGTGTGGCCCGAGGGGTAGGAGCCGTTGGTGCTCAGCTCGGCCTGCTGCTCGGGGTTGCAGGTGTTCTCGCCGTAGAACGAGTAGGGGCGGGTGCGGTTGTAGTGGTCCTTGGCGGCGCGGGTGGCCAGGTCGCCGGCGTCCTCGCGCATGCCAACTATGAGCTTGTAGATCTCGGGAGTGTCCTGCGGGTTGATGTTGATGCCGAAGGCCTCGGAGAAGGAGTCGGGCAGGTGCTGGCCGTCGACGCGTGCGTCCTGGAAGGCCTGTTCGCCGCGGGGAGTGTTGCGCAGCGACTTGCCCCAGTTGTACCGGGCCTGGTCGTAGAGGAAGGCGATGGAGGCGGCGTCGGGCGGCCCGGGCAACAGCTCCAGGCTGTTGGGCACCTGGTCGATCTCCAGGAAGTAGACGTCGGGGTTGGTGCTGTGGCCCTTGACCTTGCCTTGCTTGGTTTGTGCTGCGGTCGGGATGGCCAGGATGCCTATCAGCAGGGTGCTGAAGAGGATATGCAGTGATTTCTTCATAGTAGTTTGAAATTAGGGTTGGATGTTTCGTGTTTTGTTAAAAATATTAACAACCATTTCCTGGAAATGTTTAACGCCCCTCCTTATCGTCCTATTTTGGCCTGTTGATGCTTATATCTCGATTTTTATCGCCTGAGAATCGAATATTTTGGAGAAATCCTCAAAAATCGGCAGCCTGAAAAATATATAAACCTCAAGACTCATAAATCAGAGGCTGTGCCGTAATTGAACTTTAATTACGACACAGCCTCCTTTGTTGTTTTTACGCCTTACATTCTGACTTTCAGAGCGTACTTGCCGGCGCGTACGATGTAGATGCCGCG
>UQLL01000024.1 GCA_900541835.1 uncultured Porphyromonadaceae bacterium | reverse complement strand
AAGGCTGAATCCCAGGCACATCTGCGACCCTGACGTTAATATTTTTTGAGGAACAGAGCCTAGCCGTGACCCTGGAGCCCTTCCCGGGTCTTTTTTGTGTCCGCATCCCGCGCCGTACAGGCCGTCGCCTCCGGGATGCATACCCGTAGTTCGGCCATTAGGCCCGTTTTTGTACTGCAAAGTTACGAATAAATTCAGATATATCCAAATTTATTTGTATAAATCAGAATTATTTCGTAACTTTGCACTGAAATTTTAAATCCCCTTCCACATGAATGCAACCGATTTGGGCGCCGTGACCCGGCGCCCCGTGACCCATGCCGCCTATTTCGACGATTTCGAGCGGTGGTGCGAGGAGTGCGTGACGGTGGCCGACAAGCTTTCGGGGCTGCCGGTGCCGTTCCGCCTCAACGCCCCTCAGAAGCGCCTGGCACGCGTCATGGAGGCCCGGCGCCGCGCCGGCAGGCCTGTCCGGGTAATCCTGTTGAAAGCCCGGCAGTGGGGCGGCTCGACGCTCGTGCAGGCGTACATGGCCTGGCACCAGCTCGTCCGCGCCAAGGGCCGCAATGCGCTGGTGTGCGCACACGTAAAAGATGCGGCGGCGCTGATCCGCTCCACCTACTCGCTGCTGCTGGCGCACTACCCGGCGGAGCTCAAGCCGGGCGGCGAGAAGGAGTGGCAGCTGCGGCCCTACCAGCAGACGCAGGGCACGCTGTGGGTGCCGGCGTGCCAGGCGCGGCTGGCCATCACCTCGGCGGGCAGCCCCGACGGCCTGCGCGGCGCGTCTTACCACCTGGCGCACCTCAGCGAGGCCGCTTTCTGGGGCGACGGCGACCCGGCGGCCGCCTCCGCGATCGTCCGCACCGTCTGCGGAACGGTCCCGTCGGCGCCGGACACGGTGGTGGTCATCGAGTCCACCGCCAACGGCCCCGACAACTGGTTCGCCGCCGAATGGCGCCGCGCCGTGGCGGGCCGGAGCGACAAGACGCCCGTCTTCGTGCCCTGGCACGAGATCGAGATCTACCGAAAGCCCCTCTCCCCCTCCGAGAGGGAAAGACTGCCCGCCCTGCTCGACGACTACGAGCTGCGGCTGATGGCTGACGGGGTGCGCCTGGACGCCCTGGCCTGGTACCACGACAAGCGGCGGGAGTACTCCACGCACGCGGAGATGATGGCCGAGTTCCCCTCCACTCCCGAGGAGGCGTTCGCCACCAGCGGCGGCAGTCCCTTCCCGGCCCCGTTGCTCGAGGGGCTGGCGCAGGAGGCGGCCGCCGACCTCTCCCCCACCCTGCTGGTGGCCGTGTGCGCGGAGAGCTTCGTCCTGGCGCCTTTCGCCGTGAGCGAGGGGCGCATCCACGCCCTGCCGCACCTGCCGGCCGACTCGCCGGAGGCGCTGATGGCCCTGGCGGAAAGGGAGCTGCGGCGGCATCCGGGGTCGAGCCTGGCGGTCGCCGACTGCGCGCCGCCCGGCACGGTGCGCCATGGCCGCTGGTGCCTGCGCTTCGCCTCGCGCCGCTCCCTGCCGCTCTGCTACGCCGCCGACGAACCGCTGCTGACGCTCACCGACGACCTGCTGGGCGAGATGGCCGACATCCAGCTGCACCTGCTGGGCGAGCGGCGCCTGCGCGACTGCCTGCCGGGCGCCACGGCGCTCTACCGGCGATTCTCGCCGGCCCACGCGCACCGCTCGCCTCTCCTGCTGGGGCGCCTCTGCGCCGGGTACCTGCTCGAGGATGCCCTCCTCTCCCCCACCCTCTCCCCTGCCGAATTCTATGACTGAAAAAACTGAAGACAAATGGAAAACATCACCACACTGCTGGCTGGCCTGCTTGGCGGCGGCGCACTGGTACAGCTTGTGCAGACGCTTCTGCACCGGCGCCAGGAGGGCCGCGCCAGGGAGGCCGAGGCCCTGGGCGCCGAGGTGTCGGCGCTGCAGAAGGCCATCGCCACCCTGCGCGACAACCTCGACGCCGCCGAACAGCGCCACGCCCGCGAACGCGCCCGCCTCGAGGACCGCATACTCACCCTCGAAGAGCAGGTGGGCCGCCTGCGCGACGAAAACGAGCGGCTGCAGCTGGCAGCCTGCTGAAAGGGGCCGAATGCCCCGACACTCTCAACTTTCAACCATCATGCGAAAAATCACAGAAATCATCGTGCACTGCACGGCCACGAGGGCCGGCAGGAGTTTTACTGTCAGGGACATCGACTCCTGGCACCGGGAGCGAGGCTTCCGCAGCATCGGCTACCACTGGGTGGTGTACCTTGACGGCACCATCCATCCCGGGCGCCCGGAAGCCGAGACGGGCGCCCACTGCAAGGGACATAACCAGAAAAGCGTCGGCGTGGTGTACGTCGGGGGCCTGGACGGCCGGGGGCGCCCGGCCGACACCCGCACGCCCGCCCAGCGCGACAGCCTGCGCACACTCGTGTGCATGCTGAGAAACCGCTACCCGGGCGCCACCGTGCACGGCCACCGCGAGTTCGCCGCCAAGGCCTGCCCCTGCTTCGACATCAAAGACCTGTAATGAGCCATATGCGTGCGATAACGATTCTCTTGCTCCTCGTGCTGCTGATGGCGGGGTGCTCGCGGAAGGTGTACGTGCCGGTGGAGACGACGGCCACGGAGCGCGTGCATGACACCTTATATGTAAACCGTCTGTGGCGCGACAGTGTGGCGCGGCTCGACTCGGTGGTGGTGGAGCGGCGCGGCGACACGGTGTTCAAGACGGCCTGGCGCGACCGCTACCGGCTCCTGCAGCGGGTGGACACGCTCCGGCTCGCGCGCCGCGACACGGTGGTGCGGACGCGGACGGTGACAATACGGCAACCGGCCGCGAGGGCGCGCCGAGGCGCCTCGTGGCCGGTATGGCTGGTGCTGGCAGCCCTGGCGGCTATTTCTCTTCCCGGTCTTTGGCGAGGATGTCGCGGATCTCGGTAAGCAGCTTCTCCTCTGCCGACGGCCCGGCGGGGGCGGCGGCCTCCTCCTGGGCTTTTTTCTTGAAGCGCATCATCACCCGCAGGGCGATGAAGATCGAGAAGGCGATGATGAGGAAGTCGACGATGTTCTGGATGAACATGCCGTAGTTGATGGCCACCTCCTCGATGGCCTCGCGTCCCTGTGCGGCGGGGACGGAGTCCTTGAGCACCCACTTGAGGCTCTTGAAGTCGCCGGCGCCGCCGATGGCGGCGAAGACGGGCATGATGATGTCGTTGACCAGCGACGACACGATCTTGCCGAACGCGCCGCCTATGATCACGCCGACGGCCATGTCGATGAGGTTGCCCTTGAGGGCGAATTCCCTGAAGTCCTTGAAAAATTTTCCCATTGGGTTCGATATTTTTGCGGTTCTCGTTTGTTATGTTCCCGGGAGGCGCCGCCTCCCGAGCCTTAATCGCCCCGTAATTTGCAGAATTGGCGGGAAAGTGCTAATTTTGCAGCGCTGCAGGGTAATACAAGGTAAAGAAGAGCGTTTCCAGGAACGGAGGGAAGGCTCTTGCCTCTGATTGGGAAACGCATAAGGAAACCAAATGTTTTATAACAAAACCAAAAACACACATACCGCAATGACAAAAGTAGGTATTAATGGATTCGGACGCATCGGGCGTTTCGTGTTCCGCGCCTCCACCAAGCGCGACGACATCGAGGTAGTTGCCATCAACGACCTCCTTCCGGTGGACTACATGGCCTACATGCTCAAATACGACACTATGCACGGCCGCTTCGAGGGTACCGTTGACTACGACCTGGAGAAGAGCCTCCTGATCGTTAACGGCAAGCCCATCCGCGTGACCGCCTGCAAGAACCCTGCCGAGATCGGCTGGGGCGAGGCCGGCGCTGAGTACGTGGTGGAGTCCACCGGCCGCTTCCTGACCCAGGAGCTGGCCCAGGGCCACATCGAGGCCGGCGCCAAGTACGTGGTGATGTCCGCCCCCAGCAAGGACAGCACTCCGATGTTCGTGTGCGGCGTCAACCAGGACACCTACGTCAAGGGCACCCAGTTCGTCAGCAACGCCTCCTGCACCACCAACTGCCTGGCCCCCATCGCCAAGGTGCTCAACGATAACTTCGGCATCGTCAGCGGCCTGATGACCACCGTGCACTCCATCACGGCCACCCAGAAGACCGTGGACGGCCCGAGCCTGAAGGACTGGCGCGGCGGCCGCGCCGCCTCCGGCAACATCATCCCCTCCACCACCGGCGCCGCCAAGGCCGTCGGCAAGGTCATCCCCGAGCTCAACGGCAAGCTCACCGGCATCTCCATGCGCGTGCCCACCATCGACGTCAGCGTGGTCGACCTGACGGTGAACCTGGAAAAACCGGCCACCAAGGAGCAGATCTGCGCCGCCATGAAGGCCGCCAGCGAGGGCGAACTCAAGGGTGTGCTCGGCTACACCGAGGACGCCGTGGTAAGCTCCGACTTCCTGGGATGCACCCTGACCAGCATCTTCGACGCCAACGCCGGCGTGTACCTGACCGACAAGTTCGTGAAGGTTGTCAGCTGGTACGACAACGAGATCGGCTACTCCAACAAGGTGCTCGACCTCATCGCCCACATGGCCAAAGTAAACGGCTAATCCCGACACACACCACCATAAAGGAGGCGCGGCTCACCCCGCGCCTCCTTTTTGTTAAGGCCTCGTTCCTTAAAAAATATTGCGTCAGGGCGGTGGATTTTCGCGGAAATTTCGCGAGTTGAAGAGGGAGCGATGCGAGCATCGTGACCGATGAAACTCGGCGAAATTTACCGAAAAGACACCGGTCAAATGCCCAATTATTAAGAAATGTAAAATATGATCCGGTTCATAATGTCAACATCAGAAAAGGTATTGGCTTTGTCTCGCAGCTGCACCTGTGCTTCAGCCTTTTGCCTCAGTCACATAGCTCGCTATGCTCCTTCGGCTGCAAGGCTGAATCCCAGGAACATCTGCGACCCTGACGTTAATATTTTTTGAGGAACAAGGCCTAAAAAAAGTTGCCCGGCTAATATCGTGCCTTGCGGCCCGTTATATCAGCAACAAACACAAATCATAAACATACTTATGCTTAAGAAACTGATACTCATCCTTGCAATCGCCATAGGGGCTTCTGCAGCCTCTGCGAAGCTGCCGCTGGACAAATACACCATCAAGCGCGAAAATCTGCCTGAAACGGCCCGTACGATGCTCTCAGAGCATTTCCCCAAGGCAAAGGTGAGCATGATAAAGGTCGACCGCCATCTGCTGCGCAAGACCGACTACGACGTGAAACTGACCAACGGCACCAAGATAGAGTTCAGCAACAAGGGGGAATGGACCTCCATAGACTGCAAGAAGGGCAGCGTGCCCGAGACTCTGGTGCCCAAGGCTATCCGCACCAATGTGGCCAAGCGCTGCGGCGACGTGAAGATAGTAAAAATCAGCCGCTCGCTTGCCTATTACACCGTTGGCATCAGCTCCGGCAAAACCCTGAAATATGACAAGCTCGGAATCTACCAGGGCGAGCTGACCGATCGGGAGGCGGAAGCCGAGAATGGAGAGGAGAGTGAGGAGAGTGAGGAGAGTGAGGAGAGTGAGGAGAGTGAAAGTGAAGAGGTAGGGGAGAGCTGAGCCTCAACCCGAAAGCTGAGAGGAGAGAGAAAAGAAAGAAAGGAAAAAGAGCCGCAGCCTTATTGAAGCCGCGGCTCTTTTTAGGTTAGAGTTATTGGTTATCAGGTCTTGTAACCGTTAAGCCTTTCGCTTTAAGTAAGTTCAAAAAATTAGTTTATTCTTGTTTGTGTGAATTTTAAAAATCAGGCTTGTGTAATTTTGGAGTCTTTTGAGCCTATTTTGAGTTTTCACTCAGTCACTTAGCTCGCTAAGCTCCTTCGTTCAAACTCAAAATCCATCTCAAAATACTCTCAAAATTCCTACAAGCTAATTTTTCTCACTTACTTATCGAAAAATCGGTTATTTGCCCAACAGGGCCTTGACGGCGCCGGCGAGCTGGGCGTCGATGCCCCGGAGCACGTCTGCCGGCTGGTTGTAGATGAGGATGTCGGGGTCGAGCTGCTGGTTCTCGAGCATGTTGCCGTTGCGGTCGCGGCTGGTGACCTGGGGCACGCCGAAGACTATCTGCGGGTCGACCTGGGTCTCCCACCACACTGCCGTCATGGTGCCGGGCACGGGAGCGCCGACGAGCTTGCCCAGGCCCAGGGTCTTGTAGACGTAGGGGGTGCCGTGGGCGTCGGAGTAGTTGCACTCGTTGACGAGCATTGCGCTGGGCTTGGTCCACTGCGAGAAGGGGTCGGAGCCGATGTACTGGCCGCGGGGGGCGTAGTCGACGTATTTCTTGCCGGAGAGGAGCAGGGCGACGTCGTTGTGGAGCCATCCGCCGCCGTTGTAGCGGGTGTCGACGATGAGGGCGTCGCAGTTGCGGTACTTGCCGAGTGCCTGCTCGTAGACTTCGCGGAACGAGGGTGAGTTCATGCCCTGGATGGAGACGTAGCCGATGCGGCCGCCCGAGAGGCTGTCGACGATGGCCTGGTTGCGTGCCACCCAGCGGTCGCGGAGCAGTTCGCGGTTGCGGCCCTGGCTGATGGGCTTGATGGTGATGGCCTTGGCGGTGCCGTCGGGGAGAGTGAGGTCGAGGCGGGTGTCACGGCCTGCCTTGCCGGCGAGCAGGGGGAAGTAGTCCTGGCCTGCGCGGACGGGGCGGCCGTCGATGGCGGTGATGACGGTGCCGGGCTTCACTTCGGGCTTGGTGGAGAGGGGGCCCTTGGCGAGGACTTCGGCGATGCGGAGGCCGTCGCCGTCGTAGTCCTCGTCGTAGAAGGCGCCGAGGCAGGCTGTGGCGTCGAGGGAGGACATGGAGCCGTAGGCGCGGCCGCCGGTGTGCGAGGCGTTGAGCTCGCCGAGGACTTCGCTGAGGACTTCGGCGAAGTCCTGGCGGTTGTTGATGTAGGGGAGGAAGCGGGCGTAGTTGGCCGTGGCGGCCTCCCAGTCGGTGCCGTGGAGGCTGACGTCGTGGAACTTGTTGTTGACCAGCGCCTTCATGTGGCTGTAGATGTAGCCGCGCTCGGCGGGGGCGGAGTAGGTGGAGCGGGCGTCGAAGTCGATGGTCTTGACTTCGTTCTTGCTTATGTCGAAGCTCTTGACGCGGCCCTTGTTGAGGGTGAAGAGCTTGGTTCCGGCGGTGTCGGGCACGAGCTCGCCGTATCCCCAGCCTTTCTTGAGGAGCTTGGAGGTGCCCTCCTTGAGGTCGGCCACCCAGAGGTCTCCGTCGTCCTCGAATGCGGCTACGTAGTAGAGCTTGTCGCCCTTGGGGCTGAGCCAGTAGTCGCCGAGGGCGGAGGAGTTGGGGGTGAGGCGCTGGCGGCGGTCCTTGCGGTTGGCGAAGTCGAGGGGCGCCTTGGCGGGCTTTGCGGCCTTGTCGGCCTTCTTTCCCTTTTTCTTGTCCTCTTTCTTGTCCTTGGCGGCGGCTTTCTTGGCGTCTTTCTCGCGCTGCTCGTCGAGGGCTATCTCTTCCTTGGTGCGGTTGAATTTCTCGTAGGCGGCGGGGTCCAGCCACATCACGAAGACATCCTCCTGCGAGCCCCAGGAGCCGTGTGAGCGGTATCCGTTGCGGTCGGAGGAGTAGAGGACGCCTCGGCCGTCGGGTGTCCAGCGGGCGTTGCCGTCGGAGTATCCGGACTCGGTGAGGTTGATGATCTGCTTGCCGTCGGCGCTGACGGCGGCGACGTCGGAGTTGTTCCAGCCTCCTTGGCCGATGTAGCCGTTGAAGAGGAGCCACTCGCTGTCGGGATGCCATCGGTAGCTCTGGTCGCCGTCGACGTAGGAGTAGGCGAACTTGCCGGGCATGACGGTGGTGACGGAGCCTGTGGCCAGGTCGAGCACGCATAGCTCGGTGCGGTCGCGCAGGAATGCCACCTTCTTGCCGTCGGGGCTGATGACGGGCTGGAAGGCGTTGCCGGCGCCGGTGGCCAGGGGGGTCTCGGTGATGGTGGCGGCGTAGGCGAAGGAGGGGTCGTCCTTGCCGATCTCGGCCTTGTAGAGCTGCCAGCGTCCGTCGCGCTCGGAGTCGTAGACGATGAATCTGCCGTCGGGGCTGAAGCATACGTCGCGCTCCTGGCCGGGGGTGGCGGTCACCTGGCGGGTGGTGGAGTAGTCGGCGGGGGTGACGAAGATGTCGCCGCGCACCACCACGGCCACTTCCTTGCCGGAGGGGGCGATGGCCATGTTTGAGGCGGAGGTGCGGCGCACGTTCTGCTCGGAGCGCTCGGGGTTGTCGGCGGTGATGCGCACGTCCAGGCGCACGGGCTGGCTGTCGGCCGAGGCCATGGTCCATATCTCGCCGTTCTGGCTGAAGGCGATGCGGCCGTCGGGGGCGACGGTCAGTGAGCGCACGGGGTTGCCCTTGAAATGTGTGAGCTGGCGGGGCTGGCCGCCGGATAGGGTAGTGGCGTATACGTTGAGGGTGGAGTCGGCCTCGCTGACGTAGTAGAAGCTGTCGCCCCGGCCCCACTGGGGGTTGACGCTGTGGTAGGGGGTGCGGGTGAGCTGGCGGAAGACGGGATTCCCCTTGAGGGCGCCCTCCACGAGCCAGACGTCGCTGGTGCCGGACGACTGCTCGTGCTTGCGGAACTTGTCCTCGAAGCCTTTCTTGTCGGTGTACAGGATTCGGCCCTGCGCGTCGACGCTCAGGGCGTCCGACGGGAGGCTGAGCAGCAGCCTGGGGCGGCCTCCGGCGGCGGGCACGGTGTAGAGCTGGTTGAAGACGTAGCCGTTGATGGCCTGGGGCGAGGGCATGATGTTGCCGGCGAAGATGACGGTGCCGTTGTCGGCGAATGCCAGGGGCACCTCGCTCCCGGAGTGGGTGGTGAGGCGCAGGGGCTGTCCGCCTGCGGCGTCGACGATGTAGATGTCGGTCGAACCCATGCGGTCCGAGCCGAAGGCGATCTTGCGGCCGTCGGGGCTCCATACGGGGCGCGAGTCGACGGCGGGGTCGGTGGTGATGCGCGTGGCGGCGCCGCCGGCGAAGGGCACGGTGTAGATGTCGCCCCGGTATGTGAAGGCGATGGTCTGGCCGTCGGGGCTGATGGCGGTGTTGCGCAGCCACAGGGGATTGGCCTGGGGCGCCGCCATGGCGGCGGCGCCGAGTGCCGACAGCGCTGCCGCTAAGATAAGCTTGTTCATGTATGTCGGGATGATAAGGTTATGCTATGAAGTTGTTTCTACTTATTTGCGAATCTGAAAATTTATGAAGTTGTTCTAATGATTAACTTCTCTTTGTCAATCTTTCAACATCTATCCGGTGTATTTCCATCCACTCATCGGTCACGATGCCCGCATCGCTCCCTCTTCGTGTATGAAAATCCCCTCGGATATATGCTGAAATCTTAACAAAGAAATAAGTCGAAACAACTTCTATATGAAGCGGATGAGCGCGGGACGGAGCACTCGCCAGCGTCCGCCCTCGAAGATGGCGGTGCCGGGGGTTACGGTGTCGACGCTCTCCTTGCCGTAGGTGTCGGTGTCCTCGAGCTCGCAGCTGACGGCCATGAGCAGGTCGGGGTTGGCGAGCACTCGCGAGGCCACCTCCGGGTCGTCGGCCACGGTGTATGTGCCGGAGACGTTGTCGGTCGTCTGGAGGCGGAACAGGGAGTGCTGGGGGTTGAGGCTGCGCTCTGCGCGCACGAACATGCCCTCGCGGTTGGCGCGCCCCAGGTATATGATGCGCTGGCCTGGGCGGGGTGCGGGCTGCGTTTCCGCGTGTCGGACGGGTCCGGCCTGTCCGACGCCGGGCTGCTGCTGCTCGCGGCGCTGCGTGTAGCGGTCGTTGAGGGTTACCACGGGCGCGTGCTCCTCGGCGCGGGCCTGGGGGCCGAGGGCGGTGGTGGCGCCGGTGCGGGCGCGGTCAGCGTCGGCCTTCTCCTTTTCAGACTTGAGGTAGTTGATGTGGTACTTGTATTCCTCGCAGGCGCGGCGCAGCTCGCGGTTCTCGGCGCGGAGGCTCTCGATGACGCGCTGCGGGTTGTCGTCTGGCTCGAGCTCCGGCTCCACGCGGGAACGGCGATGGGTATCTCTATCTTCGCGGCGCTCGGTGGGGCGCGACGGGGTGGCGGGGGCGGAGAGCGGGTCGGGCCTGCCGCTTACGGACCTCTCTTCTCCGCGGCTTGCGAACCTCTCTTCTCCGCGGCTTACGGACCTCTCTTCTCCGCCGCTCACGAACCTCTCTTCTCCGCGCTTCTCCTTCTCCTGCCGGCTGAAGTAGCGGGCGGCGTAGACTACCAGCACCACCACCAGCGCCACCAGGATGCAGAGTATGACTATGTATACGGTGTTGGAGCCGGACGATGCGACCTCCTGCTGCTGCGGCTGCTGTGCCATCAGTGAGTCCTCGGCGGCGCTGAGGGCTGAGTCGGCCTCTGCCTGCCTGGTGTCCATGGCGTCGGGCAGCACTGCCGCCGGAACGGAGTCGGCGGGCGCCTGCACGGCCACCGGCTCCTCTGCGGGCTGTTCTTCGGGCTGCCGGGCCTGCGTGTCGTCGGCGGGCCTGGCGGTCCCGGACGGCGCCTTGACGGCCATGGCGCTGATGCGCTTCTTCACCTGCGAGCGGGCAAAGCCCGTGGACTGGTAGTTGCCGGGTGCGGACACGGCCTTCTGCGCGTAGTCGGAGAGCTTCTCCTTGTCCCACGACTCGTAGCCGGACGTCGACGGCAGCTTGCGGTTGAACAGCTCCAGGTTGTCGCGGTCCTTGTCGTTGCGGAGCTTCGCCCTGAGGGCGGAACGGGAACCCACGCTGACCTTGTCGAGATAGTCGGAACCCGGGTTGGCGTTGCGGAGGTACACGATGGCGGCGTGGGTCCTGGCCTGCTCGAGCTCTTCGGGCGTGACGGCGCGCGAGCCGGCCGCGAAGGCCGCCAGCAGCGTCACGAGGGCGAATATGCGTTTCATCATCATCGGTTAATAGACACTTTGGCGCAAAGTTACGAAAATTCCCGCAACGGTGCAAAGCCTCTGCCGTCACCCTCCGGCGCGGGTACGGCAGGCAGCCGACCCTGCGGGAACCGTAAAGCGAGTCCGCCGATTCCTACGAATCGGCGGACTCGCATGCGGGCGGTATGCCTTATTTCAGGCCGCGGGAAGTGTATGGAGCCTTGGAAAGGTCTATGCTCAGACGGAATGTCGTGGCTCCCTCGAGCTCCTTGTCCACTACTATGCTGCCGTTGAGGTCCACAGGAGTTCCGGCCTTTACCACAGCCGAGGTGCCGAGATTTTCCGCAGGGAGGACGCCAATCTCGTTCATGTGCCTGAGCACATTGCCGTCCTTGTCGAGAATGTCGAGGGCGACGGGCATGGTGACGGTCACGGTCACCTTGCCGCCGCTCAGTAGTTTCTCGCCTTTGAGGTCGGAGGGATCGGCTTTGAGGCTGAGGTCGGCTGAAGCCACCACCTTGCCTTCCAGCTTGAACATGGGACGGAGGTGGTTCATCCCGTCGAAGAGGAGAGTGATCGGCTCCTTGATGGCGAGCTGTGACGCTTCTGCCTCGCAGGGCGCTTCCCTGCCGCTGAGCCCGGTGGCGTCCGCCTCGATCTTCCGGGCGGTTTCTTCCTTGAGCCTGTCAGCTTCCTCTTGCCTGGATTGGTAGTTGTGCTCGTCCATGGAGCCTGTCAGCTTATCTGACTTTTCCTCGTAGTTCTGCTGGGCGGAGATGATGCCTCCGAACAGGCCGGAAGACGAGGAGCCGCCTCCGCAGGAGGCCAGGGTGACAGCCAGTGCGCATAGCACGGCTGCGGGAAAGGTTGCTTTCATGATGTGAATGATTATTTGTGGTGGTTGGATTATCGGGCTGGCTGCTGAAATTCCGTGGCCGTGCCGAACTTACCGACGCCTCCGTTGGCGGGAATGGAGCCGGGGCATTCCCTTGTGTGAGGTCGTGGTCTTTGACAACGATGATGTCCCTTTGTGCGAATAGTCTCTGCGTTCATGTACCGGTTTGGGATGGCCGATGATTTCGCTGCAAAGTTATGCAGCAATTCAAAGCCCGTCAATCACGGTTTTCCGTGATTTTACGGTAGGCGGCAGATTTTATATGGACTTTAAATAGCAGTGCGTGGCTCAAATTCGCGTTCAAGGCATACACATGGTGCGTTGGCTGACAATCGAAACGGTCGGGATACGCCCGGCGCAGCCATAATTAACGCCGGCGAGAGTGCCGGTCCGCGCCTGCGGGCCGACATAAGGAGCGCCGATTGCGGAATTTTCGCTAACTTTGCGCAAAATTTGGATATTCAATGGCACTAAAATGCGGCATAGTAGGCCTGCCCAACGTCGGCAAGTCCACCCTCTTCAACTGTCTGAGCAACGCCAAGGCCCAGTCGGCTAACTTCCCTTTCTGCACCATCGAGCCCAACGTGGGCGTCATCCCCGTCCCCGACGTGCGCATACAGCGCCTCGTGGAGCTGTGCAAGCCCAGGTCCGTGGTCCCGGCCACGGTCGAGATCGTGGACATCGCCGGCCTGGTCAAGGGTGCCAGCAAGGGCGAGGGCCTCGGCAACAAGTTCCTGGCCAACATTCGCGAGACGGATGCCATCCTGCACGTGGTCCGCTGTTTCGACGACGACAACATAGTCCACGTCGACGGCTCCGTCGACCCCGTGCGCGACATCGAGGTCATCAACACCGAGCTACAGCTCAAGGACCTGGAGACGGTGGAGGCGCGAATGGCCAAGGCCGAGAAGGCAGCCCGCTCCGGCGACAAGACCGCCCGCGCCCTCATGGCCGTGCTCGAGCCCGTCCGCCAGGCCCTGCTGCAGGGCCGCAGCGCCCGTACGGCCGAGCCCGAAGGCGACGACGACCGCCGACTCTTCCGCGAGCTCATGCTGCTCACTGCCAAGCCCGTGCTCTACGTCTGCAACGTCGACGAGGGCGCCGCCGCCTCCGGCAACGAGTATTCCGCCCGCGTGGCCGGGCTGGCCCGCGCCGAAGGCGCCGATACGCTCGTCGTGGCCGCCGCCGCCGAGGCCGACATAGCCGAGCTCGACACCGAGGAGGAGAGAGCCGAGTTCCTCGAGGCCCTGGGCCTGGAGAGCAGCGGCGTGGCCCGCCTCATCCGCGCCGCATACGCCCTGCTCGGACTCCGGACATACTTCACCGCTGGGCCCGACGAGGTCCGCGCCTGGACCTTCCGCCGAGGCACCAGGGCACCCCAGGCCGCCGGAATCATACACACCGACTTCGAGCGCGGCTTCATCCGAGCCAACGTCATCAAGTACGACGACTACGTGTCGCTCGGCTCCGAGGCCGCCGTGCGCGACGCCGGGCGCCTGTCCGTGGAGGGCAAGGACTACGAGGTGCAGGACGGCGACGTCATGCATTTCCTCTTCAACGTGTAGGGACGGGCGGCCCACGCGCCGCGCTGCAGCGCGGCGCGGACCCTCGTCGCCAACCCTCGTCTCCCGGCCTTTTTCCGCTTTTTTCAACGATTCGAAGGTCGGCTAGAATGTTAATTATCCTTAAAAATTTCCTTTTTTACCCATTCTTTATTGCAATTTTTCTAAAAGTAACATAACTTTGCGGTGACAAAATCGTCCCGGCCAAAGACTGGGCCTCGAGTCGTTCTTGCTTAAAGCAGAAACAAATCAACTATTGCAGGTCCTCCGGGGCCTTTTGAAACAACCTCACACCCGCAACCGCAATGACGAGCAATCCATCACTCTCGCCCTCTTGTCATACACCGATGCACACCCCCGCCGCGCACAGAGCCGCGGCCGCTGCGTCCCACCGACCCCATACACGCGGCCATGCCCTGCGGCACGGCCCCCTTCCCCCATGCCCCGCCCATATGCGCCCATGACCGCCCCCGCGACGGCCACGGGGCGCCTTGTACGTTGCAGACCTTTCTGTGGCGGCACACCTCTCCATTCCATTGTTGTTCTTCATCTCCGAACTCATGCGTAAGCTGACCGAATAATCCATTTCATTACTTTACAGTTAGTATGCGACACCTTTCGCCGTGAGGCGCGGGGTGTCATTTTTTCCCTCCCCGGCACCCGGCCCGCCACTCCCGTCGCTCTCGCGCCCCCTTGCCCGGACGCAAAAAAAGCCGTACCTTTGTGGCGACATGCGAGAAAAGAACGTGATACTCGACTACCGCGAGCCCAAGCCGCACCGACTGCGCCGCATAGTGTGGTGCGTCGTCAACGCCACCCTGTTCCGCGTGCTGGCCCGCCCGCAGCTGCGGCGCGTCCGCAACGCCCTGCTGCGCCTGTTCGGCGCCAGCGTCCACCCGCAGGCGCAGGTCTACGAGTCGGCCAAGATCTTCGCGCCCTGGCAGCTGACGCTGGGCCGCTGCACCATAGGCCCCGGCGTGGAGCTGTACAATAAGGCCCCCATCGCCATCGGCGACGACACCGTGGTGAGCCAGCGCAGCTTCCTCTGCACCGCCTCGCACGACATCTCCTCGCCCATGATGGCCCTGGTGACCGGGCCCATCACCCTGGGCGACCGCGTGTGGGTGGCCGCCGAGGCCTTCATCGGCCCGGGCGTCACCCTGGCCGACGGCGCCGTGGCCGGAGCACGGGCCGCCGTCTTCAAGTCCGTGCCCGAATGGACCGTGGTCGGAGGAAACCCGGCCCGCCAGATCGGCACCCGAAAGCTCAGAGACCATGATTAAGAAGGACATCACGGAGCTGACAAGGACCACCGTAGCCGAGTACCGGGAGGCGGAGAAGGCCCGGGTGTGCCTGGTGGCCGACAACGTCCGCAGCCAGCACAACGTCGGGGCCATGCTCCGCACCGCCGACGCCCTGCGCATAGCCGAAGTCCACCTGTGCGGCATCAGCCCGACACCGCCCCACCCGGACATCCACAAGACGGCCCTCGGAGCCGAAGAGTCCGTGGCCTGGCGGGCCTGGCCCGACACAGTCCGGGCCCTGCGCCGCCTCAAGGACGAGGGGTGGACACTCTGCGCCCTGGAGCAGGCCCACGGCTCCGTGCCGCTGCACCTGTTCCGCCCGCCTCGGGACGCGAAAATAGCCCTGGTGGCAGGCAACGAGGTCGAGGGCGTCGGCGAGGAGGCGCTCTACCTGTGCGACCACATCCTCGAGATACCACAGTTCGGCACCAAGCACTCCCTCAACGTATCCGTGAGCGTCGGCATGGCGCTCTACCAGCTCGTCATCCTCGACGGCCTCTGAGAAGGCGCCCACGGACTTTTGAACTTTTTTAATAGGGAGGGAGCGACCCCGGCGCCCCGGCGCGGTGTTATACAAGTAGCTATGAAAATACTTACGTCAATCGCCATCCCGGTGCTGCTGATGGCCGGGGCACTGCTCCAGGTGCCGGCACGCAGCGGCGACGACATGTTCGAGAAGGCTGTGGGCATCATCAAGAAATACGAGGGCATGAGCACCCCCCGGCACTGGCCCTTCGTGGGCCACGGCCACCTGGTGCTCCCCGGCGAGAAGTTCTCGCGCGCCAGGGCCCTGACGGCCGCCGAGGCCGACGCCCTGCTACGCCGCGACCTGCGAAAGCTCTGCTCCCGGTTCAGCCGCTACGGCCGCGACTCGCTCATCCTGGCCGTGCTGGCCTACAACATAGGCCCCGGCAACGTGCTCAAGTCCCGGGTCCTCAAGAAGCTCGCCTCGGGCGAGCGCGACATCAAGGAAAGCTACCTGGCCCACTGCCGATACCGAGGCAAGGTGCTGCGCAGCCTGCAGAAGCGCCGCGCCGAGGAATACCACGAGCTATACCTCGGCGACCCCCTCAACCACAGCCTCAACAAGCATTAACCCGCCACACCACTGACAATGTCCGCACTCAGACTCAGACACACCCTGCCGGCGGCAGGCATGGCGCTGGCCGCCCTGCTGCCGGGCGCCGGCTGCCGCAGCAGGCAGGACCGCGCCCAGGCCGAACACGACGCCGTGGAGGCCATACAGAAAAGCGACTCCGTGCCCGTGATCGCCAAGCAGATAGTGCGTGCCGTTGCCGACAGCGACGCGCCCGCCTTCGCCCGCCTCGTAGACTATCCCCTGGAGCGCCCGTACCCCCTGCCCGACGTCGCCGACGAGCACGCCATGATCTCCTACTACCCCGTCCTGGTCGACGACTCCCTGCACCGTGTCGTGACCACCTCTCCGCCGTCGGCCTGGAGCCAGTTAGGCTGGCGCGGCTGGACGCTGCTCGACGGCCGGTACCTGTGGGTCGACCAGTCCGTCTACAGCGTCAGCTACGTGTCGGGCCGCGAGCGGGTAATGCTCGACTCGCTGGTGCGGCTCGAACTGGCATCGCTGGCTCCGTCGCTGCGGGGCGACTGGATCCCGGTGATGTGCCTGCGCGCCGTTGGCGGCACTGCCGTCTACCGCATAGACCTGGCCAAGGGAGCGCATAAGGGGCCGGCCTACCGCCTGGCCAAGTTCACCTCGCCTGCCGTCATGCGCCAGGCTCCCGCGCTGACCATGACAGGCTATGTGGCCGTCGAGGGCAGCTCCGGCATCGCCACCTACCACTTCAGGGCCTGCGACGGCGAGACGGTCTCCTACACCCCCTTCCCGGCCGACGGCAGCCAGCCTACGCTCGACGCCACCCTTCCTTCGGGCCGAGACACCGCCATCGCCGTCAGCCCGTCCCGCTGGCTCGACCTGCTGCCCAAGAAGTAGGGGGGGCGCCTCCATTCGTCCCCGCATTGCCGCAAGGGACCCAAGAACACGGCCATATTCTTAAAAAATGTTAAGAATAGGGCGTGCCTATTGTCGGTTTCGGGAAAAGGCATTAACTTTGCACTCGCAAACGGCACTACTGTTTGCGCAAATGTTGTCCATAGAAAGATGGTGCCATAGCTCAGTTGGTAGAGCAAAGGACTGAAAATCCTTGTGTCCCCGGTTCGATTCCTGGTGGCACCACAACCTAAAGCCGAAAGGCGATGCAAAACACTGAATATCAGAGATATTTGGTGTTTTGTGTGTTTATAGGGCTGTGCAATTTATTCAATCTCCACCAATCCAGCGGGTGAGCAATCGCGAACCGGGTGGATCGGATGGTGACAGTGGGTGACTGATGATATTCAATACGCTGATATTGTGTATATTGCCTACTTCTCAAATAGACCTCTCTGTGAAGAGATAATCAACAAGAACATTGACAAGGCTGGAGTTTTCTAATGAGTTTACGGGATGGTCAGATTGAAATGCTGGTGGAGCACTCGGTGGAGCAAACACCACCGATGAACTATCTCCACCGGAATAGCGTTTAGATGTTATGTTTCAACTGTTTATCCGCTAAAACACATATCAGATTTGCTCCACCAAGTCATCAACCTCAAAACAGAAGACATTGGCTATGAGAAGTAAAACCAATTTCCGAGTGTCTTTCTTCCTGAAGAAGACCAAGCTGCTGAAGAACGGCGAGGCGTCGGTCGCCATGAGAATCACCATTGACGGCCAGCGTGTGGAGAACAATATCCGCAAGAGCATTCTCCCTAATCTATGGGACCAGACCAAGGAGCGAGCCAAAGGCACAAGTGCCTCCGCAGTCGACCTAAACCGTTTCATCGAAGAAGCCCGCATCAGAATCCACCAGATTGTGACGGAGCTACAGCAATCGGGAGAGGAAATCAACCCGCTGATTGTCCAGCAGCGATTCTATGGTGTCGGGCAGGTGCGCAAACAGGAGCGAACCATACTGCAGGTGATACAGGAACACAACGACGAGGCAAAGAAGCTTATCGGCAAGGACTTTGTGGAGATAACGTGGAGAAGATATGAAACGATGAAACGTTACCTCGGCGAACTCCTCAAGCAAAAACACGGAGTTGACGACCTGCCATTGTCGGATTTCACCGGCGAGGTAATCCGGGCATACGAGGTCTATCTCAAGACCGAGAAAGACCTGTGCCAAAACACACTTATCCGCTACATGAAGGCGTTGAAGAAGATAACCAACCGTTGTCTCGCAAACGACTGGATTCATAAAGACCCATTCGCCGGAATAAAATTCCGTGAGGATCCGACATACCCGGAATTCCTCACGCTGGAGGAGGTTGACCGCATATACAACTGCAACCCCGGCAGCAAACGGCTGGAGGTAATCCGCGATATGTTTCTTATGTCGGCTTTCACAGGACTTGCATTCACTGACGTTTCACAACTTACCGAAGACCATATCGTGACCGACAACGACGGTAACAAATGGATACACAAGCCCCGCCAGAAGACAAAGCAGATGAGTAATATTCCTCTGCTTGATATTCCCCTTGCCATCATCGAGAAATATCAAGGCGACAAGAAGGCAGCCAAGAAAGGTGTGCTGCTCCCAATCCCCTGTAATCAGGTGATGAATCGCTATCTGAAAGAGATAGCCACCATCTGCAAGATCAATAAGCATCTGACGATGCATACCGCCCGGCATACCTACGCCACCCTCTGTCTCTCGCAAGGTGTAAGCCTCAAGAACGTATCGAAGATGCTCGGTCACGCCAGCGTCAAGATGACCGAGCGTTACGCCCGCGTCCTCGACTCCTCCATCCTCCGCGACATGAACAACATCCGCGACACCCTCAACCTCAGGAACCGTGCTGAGGTCGTTGATTCTGAATAAGCGAATCGTATATAATCCTTATATAGTCTAGTTAAATCTTTCTCATTTGACACAACAACAGCTGATTATATTTTTTCATCCGCATTTGTCAATGGAGTCAATAGAGCTGATTATTCAATTTTTAAATTCGATAATATAATATTAGAGAGATAACCGGAGCAAAAATCAGCTTCAATTATCTCTCTTTATTTTGTGTTAGTTATTCTTTACCAGGTTGTAAAGGTCATTATAGCTATTTACTACGTCGTACTTAACGGCCGAATTAGACAATGATGCGAAGTGGCGACGGGCGCAGGCAATTTTTGATTTCTCGGTTTCGCGCAGATCAACCTCACGCATAGAGCCTTTGGTTTCGGCAATGAAATAGACGTGTTTCACACTTCCCTCTCGAAAGACGATAGCCCAGTCAGGATTATATTGTCCCATAGGTGTGTTAATATAAAATCCGCGAGGAAGTTTCGTATAAACTTCGACATCAGTATTGCTTTCAAGCTGTTTGGCAAAATCCATTTCGGTGCCCTTACTGTCGATAACGACAAGGTCGTAGAGCGACTTTTCGCTTTCCATTGCATTATCCCCGACAACGCCCCTGACTTCATCAACCGTGAACAGGTCCGTATCGAAAGTCTGGTCGGTTGGAGAATATGTAATTCTCTTTATAACGGCAATAGCCTTGCAGTCATTTATTATTGATGCGACCTTGATAATAAATTCTTCAGGATTAACTCGGAAAAGCAAGAATTTTCCCGGAGATATACCTTTTAATATCCGAATGATAGTGCATCGGGTAAGGCCTGTTTCCTTGACTAAATCGCCTATTAGGTCATATTTTACAGACTTGCTTACAGCTTCGTGAACTGACTTTCGTATAGTCTTGCCTTGTGTCATTGCAGATGCAGTTTCCAATGCCTCTCGGCCACGAATTTGCTCCATCGCACCGGTAGTAACCTGAATGTGAATTTCAGTTACATTAAGATGCAGGTCTATTTGCTCAATGCTCTTTTCAATCAGTTCATCAGAGCTAAAATCAACCGTATAGACCGAGCGCACGTTAATCTGCTCCCACAGTTCCTTGAACCGGGAATTAGCGAATCTGTCAGCGTCAAAATTACCGATGCGGCGTTTGCGCCCATTACCGGGAGCAGCCGCTTTCGGATCAAATACTCCGTCAAGAACTTTGACAATAGCCGAAGAAATGGCGGTAAAATCTTCTCCGAAATCGAGCGAGCCGTTACGCTTGTCATCGTGATATTTTGGCGTGAGTGCGCCCTTTTTTACATACCCTTGACTGATAAGTTCTTCGTGAATATCCCGCGCAAGTTCAGGTGTAATCTTAACAGAGTTTCCGTCAGCATCTGATAAAATGCGACCCTCAAATAGTGCTGCCGTTACAACCGTTGGACGATAAGCCACTGCTTCTGCAATTTCTTGTTGAAGTTGTTTTGCAAACTTCTCGTAACTCTCGGAGGCAATGACCGTAAGGATATTGGTGTCGAATACATGCTCGCCGAGAACATCTTGGTCTTGACGCTCACCATTTTTATTTACACACAAACGCATACCGCGACCAACTTCCTGACGTTTTTTTGTCAGATTATCGCTGTCTTTCAGCGTACAAATCTGAAAAACATTTGGATTATCCCAACCCTCTTTCAGAGCGGAGTGAGAGAAGATGAAACGCACAGGCTCGTCGAATGACAGCAGCCGCTCCTTGTTCCTCATAATAAGGTCGTAGGCGCGCAGGGCTTCATCGCGCCCTTTTTCAGTGGTCTCCTTCGTGTCGGTCATTTTTCCCTTTTTATCCTGAGAGAAATAACCGGCGTGTACGGTCGAAGCCGGATGGCTTTGCAGATAGAGAGTATATTCGGGCGAGAAGATGTCAATATTCTCATTCAGCACGTTAATATACTCTTGCTCGAAAATTTCGGCAAACTTGCCGAGCGAGAAAGAATTGCCGGAGCCATAAACGCGATAATTTTCTACCTTATCGATAAAGAAAAGCGACAGCACCTTTATTCCTTTTGAGAAAAGTATACGTTCCCGTTCAAAATGGCTTCGGATGGTTTCTCGAATCTGCTCACGTCGGATTGCATCTTCATGAACATTGCCTGTCATAGTACCCTCTGAAAGGATGGTACCGTTGAGCAGTTCAACAGTTCCGGCGCGTCCGTCAATCCGTGTCACAATACAGCGGTCGCGGTACTCGGCAAGTCCACCGCTCTGTTCAAACAGATCATACCCCTCACCGACAAGTCGCGTAACCTGTTTGGTGCCGGAACCCGTTTTGACGTCAAAAGAGATACGAGCCTGAGGATTACCGTTGCCAATAACGATTTCTTCAAGACAAAGGAAGCCATTTGTGGCGGTAGAGCCGACCTGCGAAATGCCCTTAACCTCTATCTTTTTGACAAGTTTACGGTTATAAGCGTCGATAGCGTCAAGACGGAACACCATATTATATATATCGCCCTCTCGGTGGGTTGCGGAATAAAGTAACAACATAAGAGGGTCAAACAGGCGCAAGCCTTGACGTGTGCGGTTATTCTTATTTGCACCGAGAACACTTTGCGGCTCGTCGATAATCATAATCGGGCGAGTCTTGGCAATTACATCAATGGGGCGACGAGACCCAAATTCATCGCGTCGGTCAAAGATAATTCGTGAAGCAGCGTTATTGGCAGTATCATCGAAAGAACTGTTGAACGCCTGAGTATTGATAATCATGCAGTGCATTCCGCTATCGGTTGCGAAAGCGTCAATCTTGGAAAGTTGCTTTGAGTTGTAAACGAAATATTGCATACGTTTTCCATACTCATCGCCAAAGTGGTCGTCCATTGTCTGGAAAGATTTAAGCGCACCCTCGCGGATAGCAACCGAAGGCACAACTATAATGAACTTAGTCCAGCCATATAGCTTGTTAAGTTCATACATCGTTTTTATGTAAGTGTAGGTCTTGCCTGTTCCGGTTTCCATCTCTACAGTGAGCGTAACATCGTCGCCCTCACCCTCGAAATATTCTATCGGCTTCAACCCTTGTGCGAGTTGCACTGCGCGAACATTTTCAGTCAATTGTGTGCGGTCAATCAACAGTGAGGCATTTGCAAAGCCATATTCTCCGTAGTTGATTCGTCCTTGTCCTACATCATGCAGAAACTCCGCCGGGTCAATGAAAGGCTGCCCCTTAAAGGAGTCGGTTACAGCACGAGCCGCTTCGGTCTGAAAACGTTGATGTTTATATCTAAGTTTCATATCACACGAATATTTTTCATCGCTTCTTCATCACTCCATCCTAACCTCTGCTTAAACTGTTCAAAGATGTTGATTTTATCAGCATCAGTTTTAAAGCAGCTATCGCGGAAAAGGACTCGAAGCGGAGATTGGTCGGCAATATGCGCTATTACGTTTTCAGTGATATTTTCAGCGAAGCAAGCCACAAGGTCGCCGGCATTGACGGTATAGACATTGCAGCCGTCAATGGTGGCTTTCGACATCGGGAGAGACAACTGAACGCCCCAGTCAAGCATTGCTCCAAAGAGCAGGTCGAGGTCGGTTCGGTCAGGCTTTACGTTGTCTAACAGCAAGTCGAGTTTATCCTGACTGAGAGAGGCAGGTTGGAAATAAACGTCTTCCATATTGCTTTCATCAACGCGGAAAACACGGAAGCCGGTATCAAAGTTTTGCCCTTGCAGCCCCGCTTCTTCTTTTATCTTACGTCCGGCACGACGGATGCGTTCTTTCGCGACCTCAGTGATGTAGCAAGGCATTTTATTTTCATTGCATAAGTCAATCGCATTTTGTATTATCTCTTTTTCGCTTGGAGTATTAGCAGATGCTAATGACTTATGTAAATCTTCTTGAAGTTGAACGAGAATGTATTTTACTGGCTTATTAGTTATCTCTAAAGATAACTGCATTACAGCTTCCGCAGTAGTACCTGAACCTGAGAAAAAATCCATGACGATAATTTCATCATCATTGGATATATCTCTAAACCCTAAAAGGTATTTTACTAAACTGACTGGTTTCGGGTAATTGAATACTTTTTTACCAAAAAGTTCTACTTGATAATTACCCGCAACCTCATTGGTGTCAACATTTACTTTAGAATTGATAAGATTTGAAGGGACTTCAGCATCATACTCTGTCTTTTCATAGGAAGGACTGAATTTGAGTGTCGGAATCTTTATGATAGTTCCGTTCCGCATTTCTTCTTCAAGATATTCCTGTTGCCATTTGAATTTGGCACGAAGTGTAACAGGTTTAACAAACAAGCCATCTTTTACCTCCGTCTCTTCAAGAAGCTCAACATCGTATGAATCTGTTCCGTACATTCCAGCCGGAATAACTTGATTAGGGATAGATGTAAGTACTTTATTAGCCGGGAATACTAATGTTTTTACTCCATTAGGTTGATTTAACAAGCCATTTGAACTTACGGATGTTTTCTTTATCCCCGAAAATTTGACGGAGTCTTTGTTTTTTTGATAACAAAGAACGTACTCTATGATTTGTTTAGCCTTCTTTGAGAGATTTTCAGGTGTTTCGGTCTTAGCCCAATTAAAAATCTCGATAAAATTACGTTCTCCGAAAATTTGGTCGCAAATTTTCTTCAAATTGATTAACTCGTGACTATCAATGGAGATAAAAATTACACCATCATCTGCCAAAAGAGTATGTGCAATAGTGAGTCGGGAGAAAATCATCGAACACCATTCGGAATGAAAACGTCCGTTTGAATCTGTGTTTCTACGATAGCGGTTGCCGAGTTCATCGGTATTGCCTTCTGCCAGGTCATTTTCGGTTGCAGTAGTTGCAAAATCATCGTGATATACGAAGTCTTTGCCTGTATTATATGGCGGGTCTATGTAAATCATTTTGACCTTTCCCATATAAGACTTTTGAAGGAGTTTCAGGACTTCAAGGTTATCACCCTCGATATAGAGATTTTGGGTAGTGTCCCAATCTACACTATCTTCGGGAACAGGTCGGAGGGTTTTACGGATTGAGCGGGCTGCTTCACGTCGGGCTTCGGCTTTGCCAGGCCAAGTGAATTGATAAAATTCTTCGCCCGTGTCGGCGGCAGCGTCGCCGAGCAACTGGCGCAATACGTCGAAGTTAACCACCCGACGCACTTTGCCGTCGGCTCCGCGAGCCTCGGTAAAGCATGATGGGGCAATCTGATAAAGCATATCAAGATTGATCTGCGCTCCGTCGGCACTTTGTAGTGGCAATTTTTCAGGATTCATATATTTATCGAGATTATTTATTTCTTTATGTTTGAGAGTTGGGTTTCCAACTCGGCAATTTCTCGTTTAATAGCGCGAGCCTGCGAGTTAAGTTCAATTTGGCGATTGAACTGCTTCTCATTCCGCACCCGTTTTTGTAGGTTCTCGGCTTCGCGTCTCATTTTTGCAAGGCGCGTCTCAAGTTCTTTAATCTCAGTTATAGTGGCTGAATTGTCAATCTTGTAGCCTGACATTTGACTAAAGAAATTGAAATAAACGCGATCGAGATTCTGCCCCTCGATTTGTAGTGGTCGAGTGGCAAGGTCAATGTCAGAAAGCAAGATGCTGACTTCACGAGACCATTTTACCGTACCGGCAACAATGGAACGCCGTTTATGTTGCATAAGCAGATCGGTATGGTTGCCGTGTTCGATAATGTATATTGTATGGCGAGGTATAAGGTCGTCTATGCCGCAGAAGGGATTGACAGAGTAATAGTCAGTCTTGCACCGAAACAGGAACACATCAATCTCCTTTACCTCGTTACCTTCGGCAACGTTGACGGTGTCTGGGCGAAGGACATAGAGTAAACGTATCTGCTCAAATTCCTCAGCAAGAAGCGTGCGCACAGCCGTAGGCGTATTGCTCGCCTTGACAAACTGAGCTTTAGGAATCAGTCTGTCAACGATAGTAGTTGCCGGGAATTGGAGCGGATTGTTCATTATTTTTCTTTTGTGCTGGTTGAACTTGATTGACAACAACTGTGTCATTAGTTATAATTTCAATAGGCTCTGAAATGTGGTTAGCCTTAATCGCAGTTTCAATTCTTTCAAGGTCGAGCCTATCTATTGTTGTGGGCTTATTATCCGTTGCAAGAGTGTAAATCAATGCACCGAGGGCAGCTATAGCTGAGATTCCGCTTAAAAATGCTGCCCATATGGCAGTATTGAATTGTTTTTTATATTGACGTTGGTCTAATGTTTGGAAATTATGATTGACATAGTCCACGGCTAAAGGAAGGGGATAAATTATGCCTAACCCGTATCTTTCCAAATCATTAGCAAAATCAAGATTTATCTCATGTCTATCAACCTGCAATAAAGTATAGATACCTGGAGACACTTCCTCAAAAGGCGGCGTATCACCTTTAATAAAGTCTGAAGTGTCAATAGGATGTTCATTTATAGGAATGAACTCATTTTTGTTTTCATCATATTTATACTTATTGCGGTCAAAAAGCAAACTATATTCTCGTTCATGTTTTTTAGTAATTGTCTGAATAGCAATAAATCCAAAGGATTCTAATTCTTTGAAAAAATATATAAAGTCAGCAACTTTGAAATATAATTTACTATATTCTTCTATTTTTGAGCTATCCTCAGTATGGCGATTATAAATTGAAATAGATGGTGCTTTTCCGACGGTCCATTTTAGCGCAAAAAAATCGAATTGTTTTCTTAGTATTTTTGCAGCTTGTAAATGTTGGATAGCATCGATGCCTCTTGATTTGGCCTCGACCAATTCCTTTATGATATTATTTTCAGACTCTGAAAAAAGTCTCATATCATTTTACAATTAAAAAGGTTATTAACTCAAAATCATCAAGCCCCGCAATTTCATTGCGGAGGAATGAGGACTCGCCATCGGAAAACAGCGATGCAATATCGCTTTCCTCCTTGACGGAAACGATACTCTCGATAGCGAGATGCAGAAGTTCGGTGTAAGCCGACATATCGCGTCCGTCATCGGTTTCCGCATTTAACCGGCGGCAAAGTTCCACAATAGGCTCTGTCTTACCTTTGCAAGCCAATCGGAGGTTGTCAAGCAATCGCTTCGGGGCGAGGTGGTCTACAATCACTTCTCCGTCGGATGATATGTAAACCATATAGAACGGATGAAGCTGATTGGTCTTGCCGATGTTGACCTCTTGGCGACGATTTTTCAGTATGAAAATAACTCCCTGTGGAAGTTCCTCGGAAGCGGCAACAACGGCACTCATACCGTTAGGAGTCCGCTCGATTTCGGGATGTTCCTTAATGTAAGCCAATAAGTCAAGGCGGAACTCGTTCAAGCCCAAATCCATAATGTTTATTCCTGTATCCATATCCTCAATATCGACAACTTCGGTCTGCAACTTTTTGAGTTGCTGACGGCGATATTCGAGGTCGCCTTTTTCTTCAGGCGATAGGAGGTTTCCGTCGCCTGTCGAAGTAAGAACAGTTGCTTTCATTCGACTTTCAACTCGTCCTTTGAGCTTGATGTATTCGTCAAGGTCAACATTGGGCCAATAGTTGACAAGTTGGATTTCGGAGTTTTGCGAGCCGATACGGTCGATACGTCCGAATCGCTGAATTATGCGTACCGGGTTCCAGTGAATATCATAGTTGACGAGGTAGTCGCAATCCTGAAGGTTCTGACCTTCGGAAATGCAATCGGTGGCTATAAGAACATCAATAGTATCAGTGCAACCGGGATAAAGAACATCGCGGTCTTTCGAGCGCGGAGAGAAGAAAGTAAGTACGTTATTGAAGCTGACATCACGGCGAGAAAGTGACCACCGCCCATCGGTATTTCCTGTAACGAGAGCCACGTTTAGACCATATTCTTCTTTGATGCGTGGAGCGAGTTCACGATAAAGATATTCGGCGGTGTCGGCAAAAGCAGTGAAGATCAGGGCTTTCTTATTGCCGGGATTTATGGGATTGCTGAATTTTTCGGAGAGGTCGGTATAGAGTTGTTGCAGTTTGCTGTCGTGAACCGGAGTTATAGGCTCAAGCATAGCAAGAAGCAATGATAACTTTTCGTGGTCTTCTTTCAGACAGCGTCGCCACGAGACATAATCCATATCGGCAATGTCGATGCGCGATTTACGACCAACAAAGGGGTCGTTCTCCGAGTCCTCGTTGTCGAAATCATCGCTGAACTCTGTAACGTCAATAAGCCCTGAGCCGGAATTGCGGTCGAAGTTATCAATGGCGGCAATGGAGTTGGCGATAAAGCTGTTAATTCGTTCAAGCGTGAGTCGGAAAGAATTAACCGAACTTTCAAGGCGTTTGAGCATATTTATCGCCATCAGTTTACGCAAGCCTTTTTCGCGTCCGTCAACTGAAATTTTACCATAGCCCTCGAATTTGAGCGCATATTTATCTTTTGCACTCGGTTGTATGAACAGTGATGGTGTATAAATAGCGAGGTTCAAGTCGTCGAGCAGTTGAGCAATCTCCTTAAAAGTTACTGTCTTGTTCTTGTCAAGGTCGGTAAGCGGAGGACGCCGTGAAATCGGCGGCAATCTATTGGGGAAAGTGCCTATATCCGTTGTGTCGTAATATTTAACGATGTGTTTGCGACTTCGTGCGATTGTTACTGCGTCAAGAACTTTGAAGAAGTCGAAACTCAAATCGGAAAGCAGCCGCTCGGTAGTGCGTTCCTCCTGGTCGAGTTTAGCCCACTTGTTGTAAACAGCCTGAGCCATACGGAAAATATCTTCAATGGTATTGTCGGTGTCGAGCAGTCCATTGATATTTTCACTCTCTCCCTCGTATGCTAATGACAGCTGATTTTTGAGGTCGTTGAAGCGATTGTTTACCGGCGTAGCCGAAAGCATAAGCACTTTGGTTTTCACTCCCGGCTTGATGACGCGGTTCATAAGACGGAGGAAGCGGTTCTCGCGTTCTTCGCCTGTATCTTCGTTAGTAGAGATTTTACCACCATTGCGGAAATTATGGCTTTCGTCAATAACGACAAGGTCATAATTGCCCCAGTTTATATAATCGAGGTCGAGACCTCCGGCACTCTTGCCCCGGTCGCGCGAGAGGTCAGAGTGGAAAAGTATATCATACCGTAAACGGTCAGCGGCAATAGGATTATTCCGATAGTTGGCGCGGAAAGTAACCCAGTTCTCATAAAGTTTCTTCGGACATAAGACGAGAACGGACTTGTTGCGGTTCTCGTAATACTTAATGACCGAAAGAGCGGTGAAAGTCTTGCCGAGACCTACGGAGTCGGCAAGTATGCAGCCATTATATTTTTCAAGTTTGTTTATGATTGCCAGAGCTGCATCGCGCTGGAAGTTGTAGAGTTTTCCCCATATCTGCGAGTTGCGGAAGCCGGTGGCTTCGTTTGGCAACTCGTCCTCCGATATGTCTTCAAGGAATTCGTTGAAGATATTATATAGAGATACGAAATAGATAAACTCGGGGGCATTTTCTCTATATGCTGTTGTAATGTTGTCAAGAACCTGTTCAGTAACGTCTTGTAGTTTGCTATCATCGAGCCATACCTCGTTGAATAGATTAAGATAAAATTGAGATAATGGTGCATCAGTACGCTGAACAAACTGATAGGCATTATTGCCACGCTCACATCCAAGGTCTACGGTAGTGAATCCGGTAATAGGCATATAATTTGTTTCATCGACATTGATGAAACCCATCATGTTCTCGCTGGTACAATTTGATTTGAAACAAGCCTTTTGCCTTATCCAGTCTGCACATTCTCTTGCAACTGCCTTTAAGGATAGTTCATTGCGAAGCTTTATCTCAAATTCAGATCCGAATAAATTTCGTTCACGATTTAACCGGGGTATATAAAACTCCCTGCGCTGTTTTTCAGCCTTTTCTGTAACGAATGAAGGGGAAGTAAAGATAAATCGCAGCTCGGCAATTTCATTTAATTGCTCGCGAAGCTCTTGAAATGCGTATATTGAAAAACTGGCGGCAGCAATAGATATACGACTACCGGATTTGATTGTTGTCATCAAATCGTCTCTCAAGGTACTCGTTATGTTATCAATGAGTTTCAATTGCACTCCTGGGTCATTCGCTTCACAGCCATTGACTCCAAATGGCAATACTTTGATTTTGTATAAGAGAAAAGCGGGAGCCATTCCGTGCTCATTCCGCCAATCGAGGTCTTCGGAACCATTGCAGTGGAACGAGCAATGGTAGAATGACCCCGCGAAGTATGAATATGTAGAAATTCCCTACACACAATATCTCTATGCGTGTAAGGCATACATAAACTACCCAAGGGACATCTACTATTGCTTCATCCTTGACTGCTAATTCAAAATTTCCGAAGTTTCGATTGGCCAAGAAATAAAGCGCAGTAAACGCCTTTCGTATGTAACGAACCACCCAACACCCGGTGTGAATCCTCCTCTGAGGCACCACGCATCACGGGGTTCTATATGCAAAATTAACGATTTTTTCTGACATGCCAATCGGTTAAGGCGAGAAATGTTCTCAAAAACGCGTCAAAAAAACGCGTCAAAAATGCGAAGCCTAAATGATATTGAATATAATGTAAAGAATTGATTCTTCTATCTGATATTCCATGAGATGTCAACTAAGCGACACAAAGCAAGTCTTAAGATAACGCATCTTTGTGCCATTGGTCATCAAACTGCTTGGCGAGGGCGACGATTTCGCGGTTGGTCTTTACGAGTTCGATTGTCTGGCGCTCCAGTTTGGCGAGGACGGCCATGGCCTTCTTTTCGGTGAAGTTCTCTCGGAGGGTTTTCAACAGCAGGTCGTAGTCTATGGCGATGGTGCGGTAGTGGGCATTTAGGGATGACATCTTGTCGATGAAGATGCGGGTGTTCTCGTCTACGACAAACACCTTGAAGGGCTTGCCGAAGACGCGCATCTTGATGAATGCTGACAAGGAGGCGATGCCGGATTTCTCCTGCATCGTCAGCAGTTGGGCCTGTTCGGTGTCTGTGAAGTTCACGGAACAGCGGAAGGCAGTGGAGCTGATTTTGGGCGGTCTGCCTCCTGAGTTTAATTTCTGATTCATTATTACGGGATTTTAGTGGATAATATGTGAAGTGCGTTTCTGCACCGCAGGTTCTTTTGGCGATTACGACTTTGGAGTAATCGCAATCTGCCATAGCAAGGGTTTTGTGCTGCAAATCAGGTTTCATGCAGCATAAAACATACCTTGCTATGATCATGTGAGCATTATCTTGTGATACTGTGGGGTGTGCAATCTTAGCCATACTGGAAATATGGGCAATTAGTACACCATCAGTACACCGGAATGTCTATTCACATGCTGCCTGATTCGATATGATAACATCTGCACCCCGGACAATAGTTTTTGAACGAAAATAAAGTTGGGAAATGTTGAGAAACATATCGGAAATATTGAGAAACGGCTGATTTTCAATAATCTTTTTACATACACTCATCGTTACACTTGCACAAAGGCTCATTTGATGAGACCTATGGATGAACAGACATTCATATATGCAATAAAATGAAGGAATGGATATTCAATTATACATTCATTTATCCATCCATGTATGTGCTCAAATGTCTTGACATTTACTCAAATGAATGAGTGAGCATACATTCATTCCTTCATTCAAGTGTTGGAATACATCTACATTCATGTGTATGAACATGTGTATAGCCATGTGTATGAACATGTGTATGAACGTGTGTATGACTATGTGTATGACTGTGTGTATGAATGAATGTGTGCATGGCTGATCATTCGGAGTCATTGATGTCCTCCAGCCCAACGGCATCGCGCTATTACGCTTGGAGATGAGTTGACCCGGACACGGCTATCAAGTCGGGCAACGAACAATGGTGAATGTCACCGTCTAGATTTATTCATCCATTAACCCCAGATTTATTATGGACTACATTATGATTGAGCGCACCGTATATGACGCTATGGTCGTCGCTCTTAAAGAATGTCGCCAGATGCTTACAACGGCATTATGTCGGCTTTCACACAATAGGCGTCAGGAATGGATTGACAACAATTCGACACAAAGCATACTCCGGCGTTCGCAACGCTCAATGGCTGCGCTGCGTGCTGACGGTAAAATCGGATACACTCTGATTGAGGGCAAGGTTTACTATCCTGCCGATGAGATTGGCAGAATTCTGAATGAAAATTATAAGAAATATGGCTGAGAATATACCAATGCAGACAAAAGAGGAGCGTAAGGAGATTTTCACTATGCTCAGTGAAATCAATTCCGTAGCTAACGAGCTTGCCGAGAGATCCAGACCGATGTTTGAGGGCGTAAGATTCCTTTCCGACTCCGAATTATCCCGCCGTCTGTCGGTCAGTAAATCCACCCTCGCCAACTACCGGCTGAAAGGCTTGTTCGGCTACTACTCCCTCGAAGGCAAAATCCTCTACTCCGAGCACGAAATCGAAGCCTACCTCCGGCAGAACTATCATCCGCCGTATAAGTGAACTATGTCAAAGCCCTCGGTAATCCATCGCGATTATCGAGGGCTGATATTTTCGGGCTATATGGATGATTTTGCGGTGATGTGCTGAATATTTTTGAGGAAATTTACTGATGAAATTTGCGATATGGGGGTCATCTAAAAATCTCCTAATCCCGCAGACAGCCTATCGGGATTATTTTCACTCCGTCTTCGCGGGTATATGCCATTTCTCCACCGGTGAGGACAATCAGTAAATCCGGTTCTCGAAGTTTCATCTGCTTTTCAGCTTTATTCTTTTCAGAGACAAGACGCTTTATTTCAAGGAGGTGTTTTGCGCCTTCTTCTATCTCCCGGCTTCCGAGTTTACATTCTATCAACGCATATCGTCCGTCATCAAGGTGCAATACAGCGTCAGCCTCAAGACCAAAACGGTCATGGTAATACGATAGGCGACCACCTATGGCTTGTGAATAGACCCGAAGGTCGCGAAAACACAGGCACTCAAAGATGAACCCGAATGTGTTGAGGTCAAGTTCGAGACTTTCCGGCGATGCACCCAGAGATGCCACGGCAATAGATGGATCCACAAAACAGCGTTTCTTCCCCGTGCGAATTACTGTCTTTGGACGTATGGCCGGTGACCATGCCTCAATGTCATCAATGACAAACAGTTTCTCCAACGCACCGACGTAGTCATCGAAAGTCGGCATTGATGTGCTTTCCATTTCCTCGGACACATCGGCAAGCATTGAAGTTTTCTTTGCCAATGTGCAGATATTTCTCGCGTAAGAGCGAAGTATCAATCTCGCCAAAGCCGGATTACGCCGGGTCTTGTCCACCCTTGATATATCCTCATTGCAGATAACTTCAACGTAATCTTTTGCAATCAGCAATTTTGCCTCACGGCTCATGACATCGAGAGAGGCTGGCCACCCTCCACGGCACGCGGCAAAAATCAGTTGCTCGATGGGGAGTTGCGACATCTCGCCGTCAATGTCGTAATCCGGTTCATCAAAAAGTCGGCGCAACGAGATTGAACCATTTGATTCGAGCGATTCAAAGAGGCTCATAGGATACATTGCCATCTTGGTAATGCGTCCGGTGCCAGTGTGCATTATTTCATCGTCATCTATTACAGTCGATCCTGTAAGGATAAACTGACCTTTCGCCCTTCGCTCATCAACGGCATGACGCACAGCATCCCATATTACCGGAGCCACCTGCCACTCATCAATCAGTCGTGGAGTGTCTCCTTTGAGCAGTAATGATGGCTTCGTCCTTGCGGTGGCAAGATACCCCTCCCTTCGGTCCGGATCCTGCATCTTGATGACACTTGCGGCACGGCGTTCAGCCGTCGTTGTCTTGCCACACCACTTAGGCCCGGCAATCTGCACCGCACCGAATGCCTCAAGCCTCAAATCAAGAGTCTTGTCAGCAATTCTTTTCAGATAGTTTATCTCCTTCATAATTGTCTGCAAAATTAGTGATTAAATTTTATCCCACAAAATAATTTTGTGTTTTTGATGCCTAATACTTTTTGTTTTTGATGTTCATCACTTTGTTAAATTGAGTTAAGCTATTTGCGCTTCTTGTCAGTATGAGAATAAATCATTACCTTTGCACCATCAGAGAGGACTTTGAGAATCTGGCTAATGGGTCATGCGCAAGAATCCCTGTGCAAAATGCCCATAATGACACAAGATATCAGTGGAGCAAACGATATTATCTGCCGCATTATAGCGTGTATCTTATTGATAATCACGCGACTGTAAAATAGCAAACAATGCTGGTGGCACCACTTGCAAAATTGCCAAGTAATTGAATTTCAATTACTTGGCAATTTTTGTCCCGAACTCGCGTGAGTATGCGCTAAATGCGGCTTTCGATATCATAATACGAACGAAGGTGTCATTTTTCCGCTCGGCGATACACGCACCGAGCATTTCTGCCTTATGACGAAAGAATATTATGGGAATGGCATTTCAGGCTCGCTGGCCAGCCCTGACTTTGACAGAGAAAGAAAAAGAATGAGAGAGATTGACCCCAAAGAGACAACCCGCGCCTTCGCATTCGAGGCGTGGATTAACGCGCCGATGCCGATGGTGACATTGTTTAAGACGCTTGACGTCACACGGTTGCGAAAGGTAAGCTCCCGCAAGGGAATGAGATTCAATATGCTGATGTGCTGGTGCATAGGTCGCGCCGCAAGCAAGGTCAAGGAGTTCTACGTGTTGCCTGTCAATGGCCGGTTGATTCAATATGACACTCTTGCTGTCAATACCATAGTGATGAACCGGGATGGCGAGGTGAGCTCGTGCGATGTGCCGTTTTCAAACGACTTGGCAACGTTCAGCGACGAATACTTCCGGCTTACCAGGCATGTCGCGGAATCGTGCGAAAACCACGACATGACCGACAGCATGGTGATAGGCACCTCGGCATTGGCTCAATATGATATTGACGGCGCGGTCGGTATGTACAGCGGCATCTATAACAATCCGTTCCTGATATGGGGCCGCTATCGCAAGTATTGGTTCAAGACAAAGCTGACTGTCTCCTTCCAGTTCCATCACACTCAGATGGACGGCGCCCATGCAGCCCGTTTCCTCGACGGGCTGCAAAAAGAAATTCGCAATATCAAGCTACGATGATAATCCACCGGGGGAATCGCTGTTTCTCTCGGTGGAATCGCGGGTGTCAGTGTGATTTTTCGTGCCTTCGCGGCGTTTTCCGGCTTTCCGGACCGGACGGTGCGGGACGCATCGTGAATCACACGGAGACTTCGGCGCGGATTGCGGGCCAGGGGTCGTAGCCTTCGAGGCGGAAGTCTTCGTAGCGGAAGGCGAAGAGGTCGCTCACGGCGGGGTTGAGGAGCATGCGGGGCAGGGGGCGCGGGGTGCGCGACAGCAGCAGGAGCGCCTGCTCGACGTGGTTGCGATACAGGTGCAGGTCGCCGAAGGTGTGCACGAACTCGCCGGGCCGCAGGCCCGTCACTTGCGCCATCATCATGCACAGCAGGGCGTAGGAGGCGATGTTGAAGGGGACGCCCAGGAAGCTGTCGGCCGAGCGTTGGTAGAGCTGCAGGCTCAGGCGGCCGTCGCTGACGTAGAACTGGAACAGGGCGTGGCATGGGGGCAGGTTCATGCGGTCGATCTCGCCGGCGTTCCAGGCCGAGACGATGATGCGGCGCGACTCGGGGTGGTTGCGGATGAGGTCGAGGGCCTGGGAGACCTGGTCGAGGTGCCCGCCGTCGGGGGTGGGCCAGGAGCGCCACTGGTAGCCGTAGATGTGGCCGAGGTCGCCGTCGGGGCCGGCCCATTCGTTCCAGATGCGCACGCCGTGCTCCTGCAGGTAGCGCACGTTGGTGTCGCCGGCCAGGAACCACAGCAGCTCGTGGATGATGCTCCGCAGGTGCACCCTCTTGGTGGTGAGCAGGGGGAAGCCCCGGCTGAGGTCGTAGCGGTTCTGGTAGCCGAACACGGAGATTGTGCCGGTGCCGGTGCGGTCCTCGCGCACGGTGCCGTGGTCGAGGATGTGGCGGAGCATTTCCTGGTATTGGCGCATTATTCTGGTTTTTTGGCGGTGTAGATGGCGATGGCCGACGGCGGCAGGACTTTGTATGCGGCGTCGGCGAACCCGGCGTGTCGCATGATGGCTGTCATGTCGTGGCGCTGCGGGCAGGCGGCCACGGAGCGGGGGAGGTATGAGTAGGCGGATCGGTCGCCGCTGAGGACGCGGCCCATCAGTGGCACGAAGGTGCGTGTGTAGAGGCGGTAGCCGAGGCGCATGGGGAGGTTTTTGGGCTCGCAGAGCTCTATGACGCAGAGGCGGCCGCCGGGGCGTAGCACGCGTAGCATCTCGCGGTATCCTTTTTCGAGGTCGGCGAAGTTGCGGACGCCGTAGGCGACGGTGACGGCCTCGAAGGTGCCGTCGGCGAAGGGGAGGGCCAGGCAGTCGGCCTGCCTGAAGTCCATGCCCTGGAGCTGTAGGCGGGCTACCTTGCCGCGGGCGACGTCCATCATGCCCTGGCTGAGGTCGATGCCCGTGACGAAGGCGCGTGGGAAGAGGCGGCGGAGGTGTATGGCGACGTCGCCGGTGCCGGTGGCGACGTCGAGGAGGCTGCCGTCGGTGTCGCCCACGGCCCTTCGCAGCTCGTTTAGGGCGCGGGTGCGCCACCGCACGTGCATGCCCAGGGTCATGAGCGAGTTCATGCGGTCGTAGGCCGAGGCGATGTGGTCGAACATCGCCTCGACCTGCGGGGCCTTCGCTCCTGCCTTGTAGGGATTGAGCTTTTCTACTCCCGGCACGGCTATTTCTGCTCCAGGTAGTCGGTGAGGTTCTTCTCTATCCTGGCGGCTGCGTCGTCCTGGTCGGGTGCGGGGACGAATTCCAGGCCGGTGACGTGCTCGTACAACTCGATGTATCGGTCGGCCACGGAGCGGCAGTACTCGGGTGTCATCTCGGGCACCTGCTGGCCGGGCTTGCCACAGAAGCCGTGGTCGAGCAGCCACTGGCGCACGAACTCCTTGCTGAGCTGTCGCTGGGGCTCTCCTTTCTCCAGGCGCTCCTGGTAGCCGTCGGCGTAGAAGTAGCGGCTGGAGTCGGGGGTGTGGATCTCGTCGATGAGTATGAGGCGGCCGTCGACGAGGCCGAACTCGTACTTGGTGTCGACGAGGATGAGTCCGCGCCTGGTTGCCATCTCCTGTCCGCGGGCGAAGAGAGCCAGGGCCACCTGCTCGATCTGCTTCCAGAGCTCGGCGGTGGCGAGGCCGGTGCGGATGATCTCGTCGGCGGAGATGTTGAGGTCGTGACCCTCGTCGGCCTTGGTGGTGGGGGTTATGATGGGGTGGGGGAGCTGCTGGTTCTCGCGCAGGCCTTCGGGCAGTGGCACGCCGCAGATGGAGCGTGCTCCGGCGGCGTACTCGCGCCAGGCGGATCCGGCCAGGTAGCCGCGCACTATGACTTCGAGCTTGAGGGGCCGGGCGAGCAGGCCGACGGTGGCCATGGGGTCGGGCACGGCCTGCTTCCAGTTGGGGATGATGTCGGCTGTGGCGTCGAGGAAGTAGGCGGCGATCTGGTTGAGGACCTGTCCCTTGCAGGGGATGCCCCGGGGCAGGATGACGTCGAAGGCGGAGATGCGGTCGGTGGCGACCATGACGATGCGGCCGTCGGAGAGGGTGTAGGCGTCGCGCACCTTGCCGTGGTACTCGGACACCTGGCCGGGCAGGCGGAATGCTGTTTCTGTCAGTGGCATTGTTATATGTATTTTTCGCCGAAGCGGAGGCCCACTTCGTTGACTATCTGTTTCACTTTCTGCTCCTGGTCGATGGGATAGATGAGCAGGGCGTTGCCGTTGTCGGCCACGATGTAGCCGTCGAGTCCGGCGGCGACGACGATCTTGTCGCCGGCGATGGCGAAGACGCTGTTGGCGCAGTCCTGCGTCAGGACCTTGCAGTTCTGGGTTACGTTGCCCTCGCGGGTGCGGGGGCTCATCTCGTGCAGGGAGCGCCAGGTGCCCAGGTCGCTCCAGCCCAGGTCCACGGTCTGGACGTAGACGTTGTCGGCCTTCTCCATGATGGCGTAGTCGATGGAGTTGGAGGGTGCGCTGGGGTATGCGTGGCCGATGAAGTTCATCTCGCCGGGAGTGCCGTATACGCCGTCGCCCTCGGAGAAGACGGCGCCGGTCTCGGGGTCGTGCTCGGCGAAGGCGCGGAGGATGGCGTCGGCGCGCCACAGGAAGATGCCGGCGTTCCAGTAGAACTCGCCGCTGCGGAGGAAGAACTCGGCCATCTGCAGGTCGGGCTTCTCGGTGAAGGATTTCACTTTGAGGATGCCGGGCCAGTCTTCGACGGGCTTGCCCTGCTGTATGTATCCGTATCCGGTGTTGGGTCCTGTGGGCCTGATGCCGAGGGTGAGCAGGGCGCCGGTGTCGCGCACGAAGTCGACGCCCCTGGCTATGGCCTTCTCGAAAGCCTGCTGGCGGAGGATGAGGTGGTCGCTGGGCATGGTGACGATGGCGGCCTTGGGGTCGCGGGCTGCGATGTGGTGCGCGGCCCAGCAGATGCAGGGGGCGGTGTTGCGGCGGGCCGGCTCGGAGAGGATGTTGGCCGCCGGTATCATGGGGAGCTGCTCGGCCGCCACGGGGGCGTAGGCGGCGTTGGTCATGAGCAGGACGTGGTCGGCGTCCACGAGTTCCAGGGCGCGGTCCACGGTGGTCTGGAGCAGCGACCGGCCCGTGCCGAAGAAGTCGATGAACTGCTTGGGGCGGTCCTGGCGCGAGAAGGGCCAGAAGCGGCTGCCCACGCCGCCGCACATGATCACGCAGTATGTGTTTTCGAGTCTTTTTTCCATGGGTGGATAATGAATCGGTCTATGTCAGGCCAAGGCCTCCTCCTTGAAGCGGTGCTTGACGCCCTCGACGACGTTGAGGATGTAGTCGCCGAGCTTCTCGGCCTCGCTGATGAGGTCCATGAAGAAGATGCCTTCCTGGTAGTTGTACTTATGGTCGTTGATGTTGGAGATGTTGTCGTCGCGCAGGCGGTTGCGGTAGTTGTTGATCTCGCGTTCGCGGTTGTATGCCTCTATGACGCGTGCCTCGTCGGGGGCGTCCATCTCGCGCAGCAGCGCGAGCATGTTGTCCATGGCGGCGTCGACGATGCGGAACATCCCGGCGATCTGTGCCTGGATCCACTGGTCGAAGTTCACCTTGGCCTGGTTCTTGCGGCGCAGGGTCTTGGAGACGTTGAGGCAGGAGTCGGCGATGCTCTCTATCTCTGAGATGATGCGGAGCATGGCGGCCGTCTCCTTCTTGCCCTCGGGCGAGAGCCGGCCCTCGGCCACCTTGTTGAGGAACATGCCGATCTCGAGTTCCATGTGGTCCGAGATCTCTTCGTACTTCTCTATGCGGTTGACGTTGTCGAGGTATTCCTGCGAGTCGGGGTCGGAGCCCACGAGGGTCTCGGCCATGCCTATCATGCGCTGCACGCGCTCGCCGTACACCACGATCTCCTTCTGGGCCTGGGCCAGGTTGAGCTCGGAGGTGCCGAGCAGGCCGCGCCCGATGTACTTGAGGGTGAACTCCTCCTCGGTGTCGCGGTGGCGGGCCGGCATGAGCCAGCACACTGCCTTGACGTATAGCCGGGTGAACCATATCATCACCAGCAGGTTGGCGGCGTTGAAGACGGTGGGGAACATGGCCAGTCCGAAGGCCACGGTCTTCTGGTCGAACGAGATCTTGCGGCCAGCCTCGTCCAGCAGGGTGTTCCCGGACATTGCCAGCTCCTGCGCCCGGTCTATGTCGCAGGGGTCGAGGCCCATGCAGGCGCCGGTGATGTCGCCCACCAGGTGCACGAAGGGGTAGAAGACCAGCAGCACTATGATGGAGCCGACGACGTTGAACAGCACGTGCCCCATGGCCGTGCGCCGCGCCGCCAGGTTGCCGCTCAGCGACGCCAGGATGGGCGTGATGGTGGTGCCGATGTTGCCGCCCAGGATGACGGCGCACCCAAGGGTGAACGAGATCCACCCCTGCGAGCACATGATCAGCGTGATGGCGAACGTGGCCGCCGACGACTGCACCACCATCGTCAGTATGATGCCCACGGAGAAGAATGTCAGCACCGAGACGATGCCCATCTGCGTGTAGTCCTGCAGGAAGGCCAGCATCTGCGGGTTCTCCTCCAGGTTCGGCACGTAGGTGCTGATCAGGTCCAGGCCCATGAACAGGAAGCAGAAGCCGACGATGAACTCGCCCAGCGACTTGTAGCCCCCCTTCTTCATGAACATCAGCGGCACGGCCACCGCCAGCAGCACTATGGTGTAGGTGGAGATGTTGATCTCGAAGCTGAACGCCGAAATGATCCAGGTGGTGACGGTGGTGCCGACGTTGGCGCCGAAGATCACCGCCATGGACTGCGCCAGCGACATCAGGCCGGCGTTGACGAAGCTGACCACCATCACCGTCGAGGCCGACGAGCTCTGGATCAGCGCCGTGATGAGGATGCCGGTCAGCACGCCGGTCACCCGGTTCCTGGTCATTGCGCCCAGGATGTTGCGCAGCCGGTCGCCGGCAACTTTCTGGAGGCCTTCGCTCATCACCTTCATGCCGTACAGGAACAGGCACACGGCGCCCAGGAGCGAAAGGAAATCGAGAACAGTGTAATCCATAAGGGAGGTTCTATTATTTGATTTTTCAGACTGGCGCATCGAGACAGAACCTC
>UQLL01000023.1 GCA_900541835.1 uncultured Porphyromonadaceae bacterium | reverse complement strand
CTCCATTGGAGTACCTGGGAAACGAGGTACTTATGGAGTGTGAGCTTTGTCATCGCAAGGATTTGTGTAGTATGAATGGGGATGGGTTGTCCTCTTTGTAATTCTGTCTGTGATAATGCGCAAGCTGGTATATCTGTTTCTGCTGGTGATTGTGGCGTCATGCAGCTACTCCGGGATTGCGGAGCGGAGGCTTGATGACGCGCAGTCGTTGCTGGAACGGAATCCTCGGAAGGCTCTTGAGGAGCTGAACGGGATTGACGTGTCGCATTTGCGCGATTCGGGGGTGGTGGCTCGTTGGTCGTTGCTCTACTGTGAGGCGATGGCTGCCAACCATATCTATGCGCCGACGGATACGATTGTCAATGTGGCCATAGACTTCTACTCCCGCCATAATGACGACGCGGCGTTGAAAAGGGCGAAGCTGGCCCAACAGATGTTGTCCGCGCCTGACCATGCTGACCCCGATTCTTTGGCGGAGGCCAGGTATCTCCAGAAGGAGCGTGAATACCGCATATATGTGGAACGGCACCGAAGGGAGCAATTTATGCTGGTTTCGATGATTGTTCTGGCGTTGGCGCTTGTGGTGATTGTATGGCTTTGGCAGAGTCTGCGGCTTCGCAAGGCGCAGAACAATGCTCTGATGGCGGAGGCTTCGGGACTGCAGATGCAATTGCAGTCGGCCTCGATGGATGCGTCGCGGATGCAGACGGTGCTGCATGGTCTTCTTGGCAAGCGTTTCGCCCTCATCGACGGTCTGTGTGACACTTACTATCAGTCGCAGGGCACAACGCACGAGCGCAAGGTCATCGCCGACAGGGTGAAGTCGGAGATAGAGGCCGTCAGGACTGACCCGGCTATTTTCTCCGAGATGGAGAAGACGGTCAATGAGTGCCGTGACAATATACTCGCCCGTCTGAAGGATGCATGTCCGGGCATTAAGGATGAGGAGTATCAGTTGGCGACGTTGCTTGCCTGCGGCTTTTCATCGCGCTCGATCAGTCTGCTCATGGGAGTCTCCATTGAAAATGTCTATAAGCGGAAATCGCGTCTGAAGCAGCGCATACGGGTGCTCAGCCGCCCCGATGCTTCTGATTTTATGGACATTTTCTGAGCCTGTCAGAAGATTTACTTGACGGCGCTTGTATGTCGTTGGTATGCAATGGTATACAAATGTCGTAGTCAGACTGCGTTTTTGGTGTGGGGCGGTTTAAGATTGTAATTTTGCATCGACGGAAAATTACAATCTGATGCGTAGATACATGACATTCGTGTTAGTAGCCGTGAGCTTCGGCTTCATGGCGTCGGCTCAGGAGGCCGAGTCACAGGATTCTCTCGTGCGGGCGTTGCAGGAGGTGGTGATCACTGCCAGGCAACCGGCCACGAGGCTCAAGGGTAGCACTCTAGTCTCGACCATTGCAGGCTCGAACCTCGAGAAGGCAGGCAACGCTGTCGATGTGCTTGGTCAGCTGCCGTTGGTCAGTGTGGCCGACGATGACGTGACGGTGTCCGGCAGGGGTACTCCGGCAATCTATATAGATGGCCGGCCTATGCGCGACGTGAGCGAACTCCGCTCGTTGCAGTCGTCAGACATCCGTAAGGTGGAGCTGGTGATGGCTCCGGGGGCTCAGTATGAGAGCACCACAAAGGCCGTGCTCAGAATCACCACCCGAAGGAATTTCTCGCAGGGGTTGAGCGTGAGCGACGTGGTCGAAGTCCGGGTACGGCGCCGCTGGTCGGCCAGTGAATTGCTGGATTTCAGTTACCACTCCGGCGCCTGGGAGCTGTTCGGCAGCGGAAGCTACGACCATTCCAACAGTCTTATAAAAGGCTCGACGATAAACACGCTGACCTACGACGGCAAGCCTACTGTGGTGGGTGCGTCCATGCACAACGTCTATCCCGCCAATGGCGTTTTCGGCAAGTTCGGATTCAATTTCGCCTGTGATTCTCGTTCGGTGGGCGCGTATTACCGTTTCTCGTATTCTCATCGGCATCTCGTTAATGAGGGCACGGAATGGTTGGATATGGAATCACCGCTTCCGAGGACCATAACAGGCATCAGCGACTCTCGCAACCACCTTGTGTCGGTCTATTATGACGATACGTTCTCTGACACATTCCACCTGCATTTCGACGGCAATTTCAGAGGTTCGGACGGCGACAGCCGCAGTGCGACGGTCTATGACCGTTCGGACCTGGCCGACGTCAACTCTTCGCAGAGGCCGTCGAGCAGCTTGTGGGCAGGGAAGCTATATCTTGATTTTCCGCTGGGGGATGGCACGTTCACGGTAGGCACACAGGATTCGTACACTAAGACGCGCCTCGACTACAGGATGCTGAATGCCGAGGTCAGCGAGTACATACCGTCGTCGCTCTCGGACATACGCCAGACTTCGCTTGCAGCCTTTGCCTCCTGGAACAGGCAGTTCGGCAATTTCAGCCTGTCGGCCGGACTGAGGTACGAATACGTCGATTACGTTTATCGGAGAAACGGGGTGAGGGACCGCGACGAGTGCCGGACTGACAACTTCCTGACGCCGGACATATCTCTCGGGTATTCCTTTGGCATGACTGCGATGGTCAATCTCAGTTACCGCACGGCGGCAGTCAAGCCTCCGTATGCACAGCTCTCGAGCGGACTGACATATGTCGGAGAGCACCAGATCGAGGGTGGCAACCCCGGATTGCGCGACGAGAGGAGGCACGATGTCCAGCTGTTCGGCCAATGGGAGGATTTCATGCTCCAGGCGGATTTCGTCCGAAGCCTTGACACGTATGCATTTGTCAAGGAGGTGTATCCGGCCCAGGGCCTGCAGCTCCTGTTGCATCCGGTGAATGTGGACGTGTCGGAGCTGCACGTGTCTCTGATGTGGGGGCATACCGTGCGGCGATGGAAGCCGGAGATCACTCTCGGCTTCGTCAAGCCGTGGATGAAGTATGTAGGCGGCAGCTATGACAAGCCGACGTGCTCGTATGTGTTCCGGAACACGCTGACGCTGCCGCATGGTTTTTATTTCTCGGCCGATATGCGTGGGCAGGGGAGCGGGGACATCCATACCAATCGTTTCGCGGCTTCCTGGTTTGTGATGGACGTGAGTGTGCGCAAGACCTTCTGCAACAATTCCATTGCCGTGAAACTGGCAGCGACCGACATTTTCAATACCCGCAACAACGACTGGAGCATGAACACCTGCGGGGTGTTGATGCAGAAGCTCCAGAGCTACGACCGGCGCGGCATCACCTTGAGCGTCCAGTACCGGTTCCGGCCCCGCAAGAGCGCCTACAAAGGCCGCGCCGCCTCCGAGGCGGAGATAAACCGATTATAATTATTCACAGCGCCGGGCAATCGTTGTGGCCCGGCGCTGTGGCAATCGGTTCTATTCTCGGTCAGAGGTTGAGGTATTCGCGCAGGGTGTCGACGTATGCCTCGAAGGCTTGGCGGCCGAGGGGCGTCACGCGGCAGACGGTGCGGGGCTTGCGGCCGGCGAAGCCTTTCTCCACGCCGATGTAGCCGGCGGTGGCGAGCTTGTCGAGCTGCACGCTGAGGTTGCCGGCCGTGGACTCTGTCTTGTCACGCAGATAGACGAAGTCGGCCTCGTCGACGCTCATAAGTATCGACATCACGGCCAGGCGGAGCTGGGAGTGGAGCAGTGGGTCAAGCGTCTTCATTCTTGATTCTTCTGCCAATGATGAACGCGGGAACGATGAATGACAGTATGAAGCTGAGTATGTAGACGGGGATTACCCACACTGCCGGCAGAGGTATGCCGCAGAGAGAAAGGATGACCAGCACGAAGCCTGCGGTTACGGAGAAGGCGCCTCCAGCCACGTAGGAGGCTTCTTTGAGCACGAGGCCCATGGCGGTGGTGCCTGCGCCAACCACGATGAAGGCGTAGAAGAACATTGCCAACCAAGCCTGGGGATGGCCGGCAAGGTTGAAGCCTGTGCAGACGAGTGTAAGGAGGATTGCGAAGAATCCTACGGATTTCCAGATGCCGTCGCAGAGGGTCTGCGGGTATGTCTTGGGCTGTTTCGGAGCTTGCTTGCGCGCCATGAAGAAGCTGGCGGGCAAGCCGATGACGGGTATGGCGAACCAGATGATGCTGAGCCAGGGGCTGTGCAGGCACAGCATGAGGATGAGCCACAGGGCGGCTGTGGCGATTGTCAGGATTGCCCACATCACGGAGATGCGGAGGTCTACGATGCCGACGCGGTGCTTGGTGGTGCTGATCATGGATGCGATGAGCTTCATGCTCTCGGCGGGTGTGAGTTGTCTGTCGTCCATTGTTGCAGAATGGTTTATTTTGTAAACTTTGTTTGGCCGGAAAAAGAGCGGTTCGCATTGTCCGGGCCCATTGACGTTGCGCTGGCCGCTCTGAAATCCGCTGCAAAGTTACAATGATTTATTTTATAAACCAAATTATTTTGAAAATAATTTTATATGGTTATTCGTATTTGCACTACCAGTGGCGAATTTGGAGTGTCTACACACCCGCTCCGCGTTCGAGTGGCTGGAATGATGTAAGGGTTAAATCAGCTATTTCAGCTGTGTTCAATGCGGTTCTATATCTTTTTGTTGTTGTCCGGGGAACCTTAAAATGGGGATGGAATCGCCCTGATGATGCCTGTCTTCGCGTCCGTCCCCATTTTAAGTTTCCCCGGACAGCAATGTTTGGTAATATATGATTGAAGACCGATATGCTGTCGGTGATGACAGGCATATCGGTCGGAAAGTATAGAGTTGAATGGAATTTGCGGACTTAGGTCGGCAATGGTGTTACTTCTTGCGGCGACGGACGGAGCGCTCGGCGCCGGAGGAGCTGGAGCCGGAGGAGTACTTGGGCTTGCGGGCCTTGCGGGCCTTGGCCTTGGCACGGGTGTTGCGGGTGGCGCGGACGTTGGTCTTGGTGTCGCCGGATGCGGAGACTTCGTCGCGGTCGGGGAGCTCGCCGCCCTGTGCGGCCTCGGCAGCCTCTCGGGCTTCCTGCTGGGCGAGGAACTCTTCGCGGGTGGGTACCCAGAGGTCGCCGCCGAAGTGGCGCAGGCGGTGGTCGATGCTGTCCTGGGCGGCGCGAAGGTCGTCGGGGTCGGGGAACATCTGCATCATGGAGAGATTGCGGAGGTTCTTGGTCTTGACGATGTCGCCGTCGTACATGCCGAGGGTGAAGTAGTCGTCGAGGCTATAGCGGGCAAGGTTGTTGTCGTCGTTGAGGAAGACGTACTGCTGTGCCAGGAATGGGCGTAGCTGGTCGAACTTGACCCAGAACATGGGGTAGCGGGTCTCTTCGCCGTAGTCGCCTATGCGGTTGAGGATGGGGCAGACGGCGAGGATGCGTGTCTTGGTCTGGTTGGAGCGCTTGTCGAACTCCCATTTCTCGATGACGTAGTAGTTGAGGACCTGGTTGGTGGGGACGTCGGCCTCTGCGATTTCGTAGCGCGGGTTCTTGTCGGTGGAGCCTTTGGCGGGCTGTGCGTAGATGCCGAAGCGGTCGAGCATTTCGCCGACTTTGATCTTGTACTGGTCGGTGAAGACTTCGCGTCCGTCGAGGTACTCGTAGGCGGGTATCTTGCCTTGGAGTACGAGGTTGAGGACGAGTCGGAAGAGGTTCTCCTGGCCGTCGATGACGTCTTCGGGGAAGTATAGGGGGGCGTTCTGGTCCTTTTTGAGGTCGACCTGGCGTATGATGTCGCGAGTCCAGACGAGGTCGGCGTCGCCGGCGTCCTTGTGCTCGTAGAAGCTTTGCATTCGCTCGGTGACCTGGCCGGCGTTGGTCTGGGGCTTCTTGTCGCCGGGTGTGCGGCGGCGCACGGCGCCCGCGCTCTCCACCTGGGCCAGGGCGGACATGGAGACGAGCATTGTCGCGGCTGCTATGATGAATTTGCGTATAGTCATGTTGTCTTTCCTTTCTGGGTTAGTTGAGGGCGACTTCCATGGGTGAGATGTCGCGGGTTATGCCGTCGGGGCCTTTGGCCTTGATTTCGGAGATGAAGAAACGGGAGCCGGGCTTGAGGCGCCGGAACTGTTCTTTCTGCCTCTCGGAGAAGCTGGCGCCGGCCGAGTTCTCCGGTATGGCGTTGCCCATGGAGTCGAAGCAGATGGTCTTGAAGCTCACTACGGTGTACTGTATGTCGAGGATTCCGTCGTCGAGTGCGGCGCGTATTCCGGGGCAGCCGAGCAGTGTGGCCTTGGAGATGCGGCGCGGGGTGCCTTTGTACTGGTTGTTGCCGATGGGCATATAGGCGGTGGGGTCGGGGAGCTTGCGGATGCGGAATGTCATCGATCCGACCTGGCGGCCGCCGTCGTGGACGGAGATGGTTGCCTGCTGTCCGATTGCGCTGACGCGAGCCACCCAGTGGTCGCCGCTCTTGCTGAGCGAGCCGTTGGTCATGGAGGCGGAGACGTTGGCGGCGCGTCCCCCGACGGTGATGGAGATGGGGTTGTCGATTCCGGCGTAGAGCACGTTCATCATGGTGGGGGCGATGGTGAAGGCGTTCGACGGGGGGATGGGTGCAGCGGAGCCTTCGACCACGGTGTAGGCGGACTTGAAGTCGAAGCGGGAGACGGAGCCGTCGGGATGGGGCATCTCGATGTAGCCGTTGTAGGTGTGTTCGCCGACCCCTGAGGCGATGAAGGAGTAGACTCCGTTGCGGGGGAGGCGCTGGCCGCCGATGTAGATGGAGGGGCCGTGTACGGTGTCGATGGAGGCGAGCATTATCTGGGCGGTGTATCTGTCGCCGGCGGTTACGACGGAGCTGTTGGGCACGACGATGGCCCGGGTGAGGGTGGAGGGGCTTGAGGAGACGGAGGTGGTGACTCCGTTGATGATGTTGGTGAGTGCTTCGTTCTCTGCCTGGAGCAGGTCGCCCTGGAGCTTGGTGAGGAGGGTGATGGCGGCGATGGCGGGCTTGGACTCGAACATCTGCTGCTGCCAGGTCGGGGCGGTCTCTATTCCGGGCACGTTCTGGACGGCGGTGGAGAGGACTTCGGCCACGGCGGCACGCTTGGTGCTGTCGGTGATGAAGGGGAGGATCAGGCGGCGGTAGGCGTCGATGCCCTGCCGCAGGTGCGCGCCGCGCTCGCTGACGGGGTTGAGGAGCACGGCCGAGGAGGCCTCGAGGTCATCGAGGTTGACGAGGTTGGTGTAGTCGCCTTTCTCGCCGTCGGCATGCTTGGCGATGAGGACTTTGAGACCCTCCATGACGTTGTACAGGGAGTCGGTCTGGGTGTGGATGCGGGTACCTTCGGCGTAGGCCTGACGGGCCTGCTGAGGGTACGAGGCGTAGAGGTCGGCGAGGTACTGGTACTGGACCCGGTTCTTGACGCGCAGGTTGTTGTTGGTGCGGCGCAGGCCCTCGTGCACCTGGCTGAAGCCGTTGAGCACGTCGCTGGAGACGTTGAGCGCGAGCATGGCAGTCAGCACGATGTACATGAGGTTGATCATGCGCTGACGCGGCGACATGCGTGCTATGTTGTTGCTTCCTCCTGCCATCGCTTAATCGTTGTTGACGGGTGCGAATGGGTTGGCGTCGGCCTGCTGCTGGGGCGCCGCCACTCCGCCCATCATGGGGTTGGCCATGTTGATGGTCATGGCGGTGATCATTTTTTCGTATACGCTGTTGAGCTGCTTCATGTAGCGGGCCATGCGCTCGGTCTCCTCGCAGTAGCGGGAGGATTCGTGGGCCGACTTCTCGTACATGTCGCGGATGTCCTTGAGGCCGCGGTTGACGCGGTCTATGCTCTCGAGCTGCGAGGATATGCTGCGGAGCTGGATCTCGTAGATGGTGTTGAGGCCGCCGATGTTGCGGTTGAGGTTCTCCATCTGGGAGACGTATCCGGTGGAGGACTGGTTGATGAGGTCGGAGTTGTCGGTGATGGCGCGGTATGAGTCGAGCAGCGTGTTGCTAACCTGGTTGAGTGCCTCGGTGGTGGAGCGGAGCTGGGCAAGCTGGTCGGCTATGCCCTGGACCTGTGCGAGGTAGTCCTGGGAGGCCTGTGCCAGGGATGCGGCCTGGGTGAGCTGGTCGGTGGCGGCGGCCATGCGGGTGACTGAGTCGGGTAGGGACTCGGCGTCCTCGGGGGTGAGGGCCTCGGCGATGACGGGCACTCCGGCGGCCACGGCGGCCGGGGATGCTGCGGGAGCGGGGGATGCGGACGCTCCGGGGTGCGTTCCCACAGGTTCGCCTTCGGTGTTATTTGCCACGGTGGCGCCCGCGCCTCGGACGAAGGGACGGTCTTCGGGGTCGTGGCTGTCGAGCACGGGGAAGACTTCCTCCCAGGAGTAGTCCTTGGGCGGGCGGTCGAAGGCGGTGAGGATGAACATCGCAATCTCGGTGCCCATGCCCACACAGAGCAGGGTGGAGCCGCCGGGCAGGTGCAGGATCTTGAACAGTGCGCCCCAGATGACGATGGCGGCGCCTATGGAGTAGGCGAAGTTGAAGAAGCGTTGGCCGGCGCTGCCGTGCAGGAAGCGCTCTATGACGTTGGCGTATTTACGGAGTTTTGCCATTTCTGTATGCTGGGGTCTGTGTTATTTCTTTTTTGTGCCGCGCGCGAATCCGACCTGTGTGCGGACGTTGCGGAATCCGATGTATGAGCGCTGCTCGTTCTGGTATTCCCACTGTCGGAGGTCGGAGCGGAGGTTGTGGCCCACGTCCTTCCAGGAGCCGCCGCGCACGATCTTGCGTTTCATCTTGTAGGGGTCTTCCTTGGCGGCGTTGTAGCGGTACTCGGGGTTCATGTCGGAGGTGAGGCGGTCGATGCTCTCGGTGTAGGCGGTGGAGGTCCACTCGCTTACGTTTCCGGCCATGTCATACAGGCCGAAGTCGTTGGGCTTGAATGTGCCCACGCGCGAGGTGATGAGGTGCCCGTCGCGCACGAAGTCGCCCTCCATGGGCTTGAAGTTGGCGTAGAAGCATCCGCGCTCGTCCATGGGCAGAGTCTCGTCCCAGGGGTACATGCTCTCGGAGTTTCCGGCGCGTGCGGCGAACTCCCACTCGGCTTCGGTGGGGAGGCGGAAAGGCTCCACGAAGGCGCTCTCGCGACCCAGGGAGCGCTTGAGGTAGTCGGTGCGCCAGTTGGAGAAGGCGTTGGCCTGGTCCCAGCTCACGCCTACCACGGGATAGTCGTTGTAGCCGGCGTGGGCGAAGTACATGCGGGTGTAGGGCTCGTTGTAAGCGTTCTCGAAGTCGTTGATCCAGGCGGTGGTGTCGGGATACACGTTTACTATGTACGTGTTGAGGAAGTCGTAGTCGCCGCTGAGTGGGCGGGAGATTGTCTCGCGCACTATGACGCCATCCTCGTTGATGTATGCGGTGTCCTTGCTGATGGTGGGAGGAGTGTTGTCTACCTCGATGTCGGTGTTATACTCGCGGCGGGTGGGGTCGAGGCGGTTGCGCCGCTGTGCGGCGGCGGTGTAGTTGAACGTCTCGTAACGGTAGTTGAGCTGGGTGGGGTCGAGCTCGCGACGCCCGGTGATGGGGTTGGTGCGGTATACGCTCTCTATGGCGCGGGCCTCGTCCTCGTTGGCGTTGCGCCAGGGGATGGCCTTGTTCCAGTTGAGGTAGGGCGTGATGGGGTTGCCCTCCTTGTCCTCCTCGATCTTGAACGCCTCGTTGCCGCCGTAGGCGGGGTCGGCGAGGCGCTCGCGGATGATGCTGTCGCGCACCCAGAAGACGAACTGCTTGTACTTGGAGTTGGTGACCTCGGTTTCGTCCATCCAGAAGGACTCGATGGAGACGCCGCGGGGGTTGGCCTTGATGTTCCAGGCGGAGTCGTCCTTGGCCGGACCCATCTTGTAAGCGCCGCGGTCCACCAGCACCATGCCGTAGGGTGTGGGTTCGGCATATGCGGCGCCGCCGATGCCGGTGACCTCGCCGCCTGCGCGGGAGCCCTTCGACGACATGCACGATACGCACAGCAGGCCGAAGCCTACCGCTGCCAGCACCACCGCGAGGTGCATCAGTGTCCGGGCGTTATATGCTTTGAGTGTGTTCATATTTCTTTGCTTGGCCGGGCGGACCCGGTGTTACTTTAGTTTTTATGTTGTGGCTCCGTGGCGTCACATGATGCGTATGGAGCGGTGTTTGTGCTTGTTCTTGCCCGAGAAGTCGAGCTTGAGCTGGTATCCGGCCACTATCTCGTGGCTTCCGGAGGATGCCTTGCCGATTGCCGACAGCGGGTAGTCGTAGCTGTAGCCGAGGTAGAAGTTCTTGAAGGTGACGCCGAGCATGGCGCTCACGGCGTCGTTGTAGCGGTAGGCGGCTCCGAAGGTCAGGAAGCGGTTGTAGGTGGCCCGCATGGTGACTTCGGCGGTGAAGAAGTTGAAGTCGGTCTTCACCAGCGCCGACGGTTCCAATACAAATAACGTGTTTTTTATGGGGAAATTGCATCCGCCCATGAAATAGACCATTCGGCCGAGCTCGCTCTCGAACTCCTGGGATTCGGAGTTCTCGGAGCCTTCGAGGCTCATCTTGATGGTGGGCTTGAGGATGTGCGTGGCGCTGGCGCCGACCCAGAAGCGGGGGCGGGTGTAGAAGATGCCGGCGCCGAGGTCAAAGGCGGCGCCGTTGAGGTCCTGCTTGGGGATGGCCTCGTCGGACGGGTCGTGGTAGTCGTCGTCGCCGGGAGTGACGACCTCCGAGCCGCTGAACTTCTGGTTGAAGTATCCTATTTGCACGCCCACGCTGAGCTCGCCCTTGAAAAGCTTGATTTTGTATGCGGCCTGTGCGCCGATGAGCATGTTGGAGAAGAGGCCTATCTTCTCCTGCTGCATCTGCAGGCCGAGGCCGATGCGCTTGCGGCCGATTGCCAGCGGCGAGTCGGCCTGGATGAAGAACGAGCGTGGGGCGCCGTCGACGCCTATCCACTGCATTCGCGTTCCGCCGCGCACGCGCAGGTAGTCGGTGCTGCCGGCCGCTCCGGCGTTGTAGAAGGCCGGGAGGGCCCAGTACTGCGTCAGCTGCGGGTCCGACTGCGCACGTCCGAAGTCCGGCACCAGCATGGCTGCCGCCACGAGGAGCGCACTGAGAAATATGTGTAGGCGTGATTTATTCAAAGTAGAAAGTGAAGACAATCATGTTGGACTTGGCCTTGGCCAGGGAGTTGGTGATCTTCATCGTCTCGTAGTCGTCGACCAGGTCTGGGCGGTCATGCTTGAGGATGTCGCTGAGGCCGAAGCAGAACTTCACCTCGGGGTTGAACTTGAAGAAAGGGAGGTAGAAGTCGCAGCCGATGCCGAGGGTGAGGTAGAAGTCGGTGGTATTGAGCCAGATGGGCTCGCTGCGGCGCTTGCTGACGTCGAAGGTGCCCATGCCGCCCACGGTGACGTAGGGACGCGAGTTGATGTATCGGTTGCCGGAGATCTTAAGGTCGACGGGCAGCACTACGTATGCCGACTTGATGTCCTGTGTCCAGGTCAGGCCGGAGCCGCTCTCGCGCATGTGCACCGTCTTGTTGCCGAAGTACATTCCCGGGCTGAAGCGGAGGTTGAAGTGCTTGTGCAGGCGCAGGTCGGCGAGCACGTTGACGCAGAAGCCGGGGCTGTAGGCGGGCACCTCGCTGTACCAGTGCTGGCCGTCGTCGCTGGCCAGGCCGTTGTTGGTGAGCTTGAGGTCCTGGAGGTGCATTCCGACGGAGAAGCCGAGGTGGATGCGCTTCTGGTCGGCGTACGGGCGGTTGAGCAGCTTGTCGTTGCGCTTCTGCGCGGCGGCGGGGAGCACTGCCAGCAGCAGTGCCACCACGAGCAGCAGGCGCACCGCCCGCACGGTATATCGGTTTATGGTGTTCATTGTTCCAAGTGTGCTTTTAAGCAAACGGACGACCGGGGCGTGTTATTGCTTTTCAGCCGAGAGTTGAGTGTCCTGGCTGTAGGGACGCGCGGCTCGTGCGTCCGCTCTACGGGAAGGGAAGCGTCGCGCTGAAGCGGGCTTCGGAGGCGGTGGCGGAGTTCCGACTGCCCGCGACTCTCAGTCCCAACGATAGACTCTCAACTATTTTCACTAACTTTGCAGTCATGAAGATACTCTTCGTAGGCGACTACTCGGGCTTCCACGCCAGCCTGGCGGAGGAGTTGCGGCGCCGTGGCCACCAGTGCACGGTGGTCAGCGACGGCTCCACGTTCATGGACACCGACCGCGACATCACCCTGCACCGCCAGCCCGGCTTCGTGGGCTCGGTGAAATACCTATACAATGCCTGCCGCGTCATTGAGCGGCTCAGGGGATACGACGTGGTGCAGCTCATCAACGCCCACTTCCTGCGCCTGCGCCCCGGGCGCCTGAGCTATTTCCTCAACGGCCTGAAGCGCAACAACGGACACGTCTTCCTGAGCCACTGCTCCACCGACTACTATTATGCCAAGGCGATGCTCGCCGGCAACGTTCTGGAGTATTCCGAGTATGGCTTCGACGGGCGCCAGACGGAGTTCACCTTGCATTGCTCCGACACCATCGACTCCTGGCTGCTGCCGGTCAACAAGGTATGGGCCGACACGCTCTACGAGGAGGTAGACGGCGCCGTCTCGGCTCTTTACGAATATCACAAGGTGTGGCAGCCTATCTTCGGCGACCGGCTGAACTACGTCGGCATCGGCGTCGACACGCGGCGCCTCGCCTACAGCCCCATCCCGGCGGGCGGTCCCCTGCGGGTGCTGGTGGCCATCAAGCCCAATACGGCGCCCAACAAGGGCATACGCCTGCTGCACAAGGAGTTGCGGAAGCTCCAGGAGCGGTATCCCGACGAGATAGAGCTGCTGGTGGCCGAGGGACTGCCTTTGAACGAATATCTGCGGCTGGCCGACAGCTGCCACGTGGTGGCCGACCAAATCTACTCCTACACTCCGGCCACCAACGCCTTGCAGAGCATGGCCATGGGCAAGGTGGTCATAAGCGGCGGCGAGGAGGAGTATTACCGCTTTATCGGCGAAGAGAAGCTGCGCCCGATCATCAATCTCGACCCGCGGCACGACAATTTCGTCGACCGCCTCGAGCCCATCCTTCTGGACCGCGCCGACCTGCAGCGCCGCTCGCGCGAAGGTCGCCGGCTCGTGGAGCGCCACAACGACGTCCGCATCGTCGCCGACCGCCTTCTCTCCGCCTGGGAACGTATGGCAAAATGAGTCTGGAAACTTTCGCACGAGTTCGTAAATTTTTGAATAGCTTTGCAAGCACAACACACTGAACAGATATGAGCGTAAAATTTAAGGTGCTTGACACTTTTGCAGGCGCAGGTGGATTCAGCCTGGGTTTCCAATTGTCAGGTAATTACGAAATCGTAGGCGCGATTTGAAAGTGTACGCCGTGCGTACGCTTTTATTTTTTCCAGATGCGGGCTACGAAGGGGAGGGAGCCGAGGGCGACGAGAACCGGGAGGGAGTAGCGCCAAGGCGACGGAAGGAGGTCCATGGCGCAGAGACAGCCGAGGCCCAGCAGGAAGCACAGGAGGGTGAGGAGAAGGGTCGCCGGGCGCAGGCGCAGGCGATAGCGGAAGCGGTAGACGCAACCCACCATGGCGGTATAGAGCAGATACCAGAGGATATAGCCGACGCCGACGCCGGCCAAGCCCCAGAGGTGGTAGCCGAGGATGCAGAGACCCAGGCCGCAGAGGGCGTCGGTGGCCTCGGTAAGCAGGTAGATGCGTCCGTCGCCGCGCGCCAGCATCACGTAGGCCATGCTCCACGACGTGGCTTTGAACACGCAGCTCAGCACGGCCCACGAGATGAAGGGTATCATGGCCTCGAACTCGGGGCGGTAGAGAAGCAGCACTATCCATTCCCTCAGCAGAAGGAAGAGGGCTATGACGGGTATCAGCACCGTCAGAAGCACTCGTGCCTCGTGGTTGACGAATGTCTGGGTGCGGCGCGGCGAGAAGGCGTTGGCCGCCAGGCGGGGATAGAACTCCATGCCCATGGCAGTGAAGATGAGTCCCATGTAGCGCACCACCAGGGTTACGCCGCCTTGGTAGTAGCCGACCTCGGCCAGGGAGGCGATGCGCCCCAGGTAGGCCAGGAAGGTCATCTGCGCCATGTTGGTGACGAAGGCCGCCACGGCCATCCACATCCCCAGGCGCATGAAGCCGGACCCCTCTTTCCACACCTGCCGACGTGTCAGCGACGGCTTTCCTGTCGGGCGTAAGCGGTTGATGAGTACAGCTGCGCAACCGGCTGTGGCATAAGCTATTACAGACCACACGACGCCTGTGAGCCCACACCAGCGGAAGAGGGGGATGGAGATTAGCAACCCGGCCACGGCGCCCCAGGCGGTGGAGCGGAGCAGGGCCTTTAGGCGCTGGGAACCCTGCAGAAGGGCTTGTTCGCCGCCGGTGATGGCGTTCAGCAGCATCGCCGCCGACAGCAGCGCGAACATCCACCAGCGGCTCGTGTCGCCGAAGAACCATGCCGACAGTGGCAGGCAGAGGGCGCTGACGACCACGGCACCCAGCAGGCCCGTCAGTCGGCTCCAGCGCCGCACCACTGCGGCTGTACGGGCAAGGAGTGAGGGCTTCCCTGCCGACTGCGCCACGTCGCGCACGGCGCTCTGCCTCAGTCCCATGTCGGTGAGCGTGGCCGTGGTCTCGACCGTGGTGTTGAGGATGCCGAACAGGCCCACACCGTCGGCCGACAGCCATAGCGCCACCAGCTTGGTCTTGACGATGGTGCAGAGGATGGTGAAGAACTGCATCCCGGTGAAGAGGGCCATCACCTTAAGTATTTTCTGCGACAGCGTGCCGGTGCGTTTCACAGCTCTATGTAATATTGTGTGTAGGCTACGCCGGTGGCGCCGTATCCGAATTTGTTGGCAAGCAGCGAGGCGTTGAGCACGCGGCCGGCCTGCTCGTTGCTGGTGCCCAGGTCGAAGAAGCGGCCGGGGCAATCGGCGATGAGGCGGCGGAAGAGGAATGGGAGGTAGCGCCCGGCGCGGGCGCGGGCCGTGGAGGCTATATACTGGCAGTGGTCCACGGTGGCGGTGCGATAGAGCAGCACGCCGCCTTGCAGGCCGTCGGCGTCGTGGACCGTCCGCAGCAGTATGTTGTCGGGAAAGAGGGATTGCAGTCGCTCCATCTCCGTTAGGGCATGCACGGGCCGGGCGGCGTGGCGTTCGCCCAGGCAGGCTTCGAGCACGGGCCAGAAGTCGCGCAGGGATACGTCGGCGCGGACAGTCACTCCCTGCTCGGCCACGCGGCGCAGATAGCGGTGGCGGAGGTAGTCGAAGCCCGGATTGTCGCTCAGGCACACGGTCGAGGAAAGGAGTACGCTTTCTTGCACGAACCCGTTGCGCCATAGCGCGTAGAGGTCTTCCTGGGCGGGCTGCCGGGCGTAGATCCAGGGGAGGGGCTTGTAGTGGATGGCGCGGACATGTTCGGAGCGGCACCAGGCGAGCCAGGCATCGAAGAGTGCGAGTATGTCGGCGCCGTCGATCTTTGTCTTGGGCAGTATCCAGCCGCCGTAGGTGAGGCCCTGGTGGGAGTAGAGCCGGCCGTCGCGCAGGTTGGCCGGCAGCAGCGCCAGGGGCTTGTCGCCGCGTATGGCGATGAGGGAGCAGTCGGCGAAGCGGTCGGCATGATAGTCCATGTAGTCGCGCCGTAGCAGGAAGGTGGCGTTGCGCGAGGCGTCAGTCAGGTCGTCCCACAGTGACTTGCGGTCGGGGGTGTAGCGCTCGATGCGCCAGGTCATCTCAGCCATTCGCTCGGATTTAGACGTGTGCGCTGTTTCCATACCTCGAAGTGGATGGTGGGGGCGAGGTCGCCGCCGGAGGCGACGGTGCCGAGGGTCTGGCCCTGCTTCAGCTTCTGCCCGGTGGAGACGGAGCAGGAGCCGAGGTTGGCGTATACGGTGTAGTATTCGCCGTGGCGCAGGAGCACGACCGTGCCGAAGCCCTGGGCACGGTACACGGCGGCCACCTGGCCATCGTACACTGCCTGCACGGCGGCTCCTGAGTTTACTTCGGCATCTATGCCGGTGTTGTCGAGCTGCACTTTGGGCATGTCTGGCCGCGAATGGCGTCCGTAGGGGATGACGATGCGGAAGCTGCCTCGGACAGGCCGGGGCAGGGAACCCTTGGCGGAGGCGAACCCGGAGGCCGGGGTGGAAGTGGCGGTGGTGGTTTTTGCCGGTTTCTCCTCATGCGGCTTTTGGACAGGTGCGGAGGCGCGGGGTCGCCGTCTGCGGGCCTCGGCGTAGGGGGATGAAGAGGCGGATGTGGATGCTATGCTGGGCGCAGGCTTGGAAGTCGGACTGGTCTGACTCGTCCGATGTGACTGGTCGGCACGTTGCTCGTGAATCTGGCGTTCCTGCTCGGCGCGGCGTTCGGCGGCGAGGCGCTGCTCTTCGGCTCTTTTCTGCGCGGCCTGGCGTTGGGCCTCGGCACGGCGCCGGGCCTCGGCGGCGGCCTGCGCCTGGGCTATCAGTGCGGCCGTTTTACGGTCGAGGGAGGTTATCTCCGACCGTTTCTTGGCGATGAGCGACTGTAGACCCTGGTTGTCGGAGCGGAGCCGGGCGGAGAGGCTCTCGAGCTGCTGCTTGTCGCTGCCGAGGCGGCTCTGGCGGTTGCGCGTCTCGGCTACCGTGGCGTCCTGAGCGCGGCGAGTGACCGCCAGCTGACGGTTCTGTGTCTCCAGCAGCGTCAGCTGGTCGCCGATGGCGTCGGTGCGCGAACGGCGCCACTCGGCTATGCGGCGCATGTAGCGCATACGCGCCAGGCCCTGGTGGAAGTTCTTGGCGGAGAAGAGGAATGCCATACCGGTGGTCTGTGCCCGGTGCAGGCGCATCTGCTTTATTTCCTTCAGGTAGGCGGCGCGCAGACGGGCAAGCTCGGCCTGGTTGCCGGCGATGTCGCTCTGCAGCTTAACGCCGGTGTCGCTTAGGCGCCTGCTGACGGCGGCCAGGCTGTCGAGCGACTTGTGGGTATCGTCGATCTGTGTCTCCAGCACCTGCACCTTGCGCAGATTGGCTGCTATCTCGCCCTCGTTGGAGCGTATCTGTCCCTGGGCCTGCCTGATTTCTGTCTGTGCGGCACGCTTCTGCTTCTGCAGCTCCGTGCGCGTGGGTGCGTGCGCCTTCTTCTTTTTCGGACGCGCCTCAAGCTCTCCGATGCCGGCGCCGATTATCGCCGCCGCCAGCAGGGGCGCCGTCAGGAGAAATAGCCGTATGTGTCTGATTTTCAAGGGCAAGTGTCAGAATGATTTGAGGAAAGTCCTGATATCGACGCGCCGCCAGCTGTCACTGATCTCGATGGGTCCGAGGGGCTTGTCGGGGTTCCACTTGGGCTCGTCGAGGGTGAGCGTGGCCTCGTACGACTTATCCCTTACATGGATGTCGAAGTCGAGAATGGTTTTCCTGCCGCTGTAGGAGTAGGCCACCAGGGCGGCGTAGTTCTCGCTGACGGTGGTGACGTAGAGGTCCTGCATCCGGCGCTGGTAGTCGAAGGCGTATCCGTAGCGCACGGAGCCGCCGGCGGGCTGGGTCAGGGGCACGAGCAGCCAGCAGTCGGTCTCGTCGTAGACGTTGCAGAGGGCCATGTTCCGGGTGCTGAGGGTGCCGTAGTCGGTGAGGAAGACGCGCCCCAGGAAGAGGTCCTGGGCATCCTCGGTCTTGACGGGCAGCGTGGAGCCGATGGCCTGGCCGAGGTCCTCGCGCACCCACACCTTCTTCATGCGGTTGACGGCCGTGAGCTGCGTGCCGTCGAGTTCCAGTCGTCCGACCTCGCCCACGAACGGCGCCCGCACGGAGATGTAGAGCTTCTTGCCCTTCTCCATGTATATGCGCACCGAAGGGATGACGGGGAGCTTGTCCATGCGCAGCTTGCCGTCGAGCTGGACGCTGCTCCAGGGGGTGTAGGAGGCCGCCAGGGCGTTGAGGAAGGCCTGTCCTTCGGCGTCGGTGGCGGCATGGCTCTCAGCGAACAATGAGCAATGAACAATGAACAATAGAGCCGCCAGCAACCTATTTATCGTAGTACGTCTCATCTTTGATCTTGCGTTTAATCAGCTCGTTGTCGGGCTCCTTCTCCAGGGCCTTGCGCCAGTTGTCGACGGCCAGGCGGGTCTGCCCGAGCTTGAAGAGTATGTCGCCGTAGTGGTTGTAGAGCTCGGCGGAGGCCTCCTCGGGCTTGGTGTCCTCGATGGCCATCTCCTGGTATACCTTGGCGCGTTCGTAGTCCCCTTTCTTGAACAGTATGAAGGCGTAGGTGTCGAGGAAGGTGCCGTTATCGGGCTGGTCGGTGACTGTCTTGAGGCTCATCTCGGCGGCACGGTCCAGGTCGCTGTCGCGCAGGGCCATGAAGTAGGCGTAGTTGTTGAGCGTCATGACGTTTTCGGGGTCGATGGAGAGTACCTGTTCGTATATGGTGAAGGCGGTGGCTGTGTCGCGGAGACTGACGAACTGGTCACCGTACATCTGCATTAGGTTGGCGACGGCCGGGGCGTAGTAGTCGCGGGCCTCGACGGAGTCCTTAAGCTCCTTGACGGGCATATGGGCCGAGTAGGTGGGCAGGTAGTGGCGCACGGTCTGCAGCAGCATGTCGGCGGCTTGGCGGGGCTTCTCCTGGATGGCGTAGGCGGAGGCCAGGTAGATGTCCAGGGTCGGGTCCTTCTCTTCGAGGGTGGCCACGGCGTCGTCATAGACTTTTTTGGCGGCGTCGTAGTCCTTGGCGTCGATGAGTTCGAGCATAAGCTGCTCCCAGATGCTCTTGGACTGTGGCTCGATTTCCAGGATGTGGCGCATGGTCTTCTCCAGGTCCTTGGACATCTTGAGTTCATCCTCCACGGCGGCGCGGAGACGGAGTATCGCGGTATTGTCGGGCTCCTGGGCCAGCAGCGCCTCGATCATCGGGAAAGCGCGGGCCACATTGGCCGAGTCGGTGTAGAGGGTGGATATGAACTGGCTCAGTCCCTCGGCTTTCTCGTCGACGGAGAGGTCGTTGGTGGCCAGGGCCTCGGTCATCAGCCGGTCGGCCATGACGGTGTCGCCGGCCTCCTGGTAGTGCTGCGAAAGGGCCATCTTGGGGTGGAAGCGGTAAGGCTCCAGTGCCTCGGCGCGGCGCATGTTCACCAGTGCGGAGTCCTTTTGGCCGATGAAGTCGAACAGGGAGCCGCGCAGCAGCCAGGTGCCGGACATATCCGGGCGCAGGGTCGCGAGGGTGTCGACGGCGGCTATGGCGCCCGCGGTGTCGCCCATGGTGAGCAGCAGCGAGGCCTTGGTGGTGACGGTGTTGTCGTCCTGTCCCTCGGCGTGCTCGTAGCGGCGCACGGTGCGCACGGCCAGGGCGATGCTGTCGAGCTTCTGGTAGGTCTGCGCCAGGGTCATGAGTATGTCGGTGCGGCGGGGGTATATGCGGAGCAGGCGCTCCTGGATGCGGGCCGATTCCCCGGGGTCGCGGAGCAGGTTCTCGCAGAGCATGGCGTAGAGGGCTGCCTCGTTGATGTCGCCGGGGTAGGTCTCCACGTATCGGCGCATGGCCTGGCGACCGCGGGCAAAGGTGGCCGAGTCGGGCGAGAGCAGGATGCCGTAGAGCGAGGCGTAGAAGCCGGCGTTGAGGTTGCCGGGATCCAGGCGCGAGGCGTAGCGGGCCAGCTCGTAGGCCTGGTCGGTGCTGTCGGTATGCTTGTACGACTGCCGTGAGTAATAGAGCGACTTGGCGGTGTCGTTGCCGGGTGCGCCGTGCACGGCAGGCATCAGCAGCAATGCGCCGACAAAGGCGGCCGCGAATGCGAAGAATGTGATTTTCTTTTTCAACCTGTGAGTGTTCTGGAGTGGGGTTCTCTTATACGCCTGTGTGGCCGAAGCCTCCGGCGCCGCGCGTGGTCTGTGAGAGGGTGTCGCCGGAATCCTGCCAGGTGACGTGCATCACCGGCGCCACCACCATCTGACAGATGCGGTCGCCGTCGTTGACGGTCACCGGCTCGGTGCCGATGTTGACCATGATGACGCATACTTCGCCGCGGAAGTCGCTGTCGACGGTGCCGGGGGTGTTGGCCACCGTCAGGCCTTGTCGCAGCGACAGGCCCGAGCGCGGACGGATTTGCACCTCGTAGCCGTAGGGGATGTCCATGTACAGGCCGGTGGGGATGAGGCGGCGCTCGAGCGAGTTGAGCGTGATGGGTCCGTCGGGTAGCCAGGCATGGATGTCCATGCCCGACGCGCCTGGCGTGGAGTATTCCGGCAGGGGGTGCGGGCTACGGTTGACTATGCGCAGTATAAGGTCGTTGTCAGTCATTGTTTTCAGGTATTTTGGGTTCGTGCGGAACTTTTTACAAAGGTAATGCTTTTATATTTGGCGGAGAAGTCTTACCTTTGCAAAAATAAGTACTCACACATTTTTTAACGTAGAAATCATGAAAAAGTTATTAGCCCTCGTGCTGGCCGTGCTCTTCGGAGTGTCGTGCTACGCCCAGAGCAGTTCGCGGGTGGTGTACGCCCTGAGCCCTAATATGAACTGCGAGAACTGCGCCGCCCGTGTGCAGTCCGCCCTTCAGGCCCTCGCCGGCGTCGACTCGGTGAAGACGTGCCTGGGAGCCCAGACCGTGGAGGTCGTCTACAACGGCGCCAGTCTCAAGCCTGAGGTAATCGTGCAGGCGCTTGCCGGTATCGGCTATACCGCCACTCCGGCCGAGAAGTGCGTACGTGCCTCCGCCGGTCAGTGCGCCAACGGCGTGGCCGTCAGCAAGGAAGCCGCGCAGAAGATGCAGCGCATCGAGCAAGCCAACCCCGGCATAGTCACTGCCATCGACGGCAAGGCCACCGTCCGCGAGGCCGCCCACGAATGCACGGGTACCGGCTGCAACGAGCCTAACCACCAGTGCTCGCGGCAGGCCGTGCCCGCCGTCAAAGCCGTCAAGGCCGAATGCGCCACCGCCACTCCTTGCGCCAGGGAGGCCGATAACGTAGCCGTTGAGTGCGAGGCCCGTCCCGCTGCTGCCGTCAAGGCCACTGCCACTCAGGAGCTGAAGAAGGACGCCAAGGCCGACACCAAGCGTTACTCCAAGCCCCAGAAGACCAAGAAGCGCAAATAATTACAACCTTTACAAAAGCGGCGCTCACTTCAGAGAGGTGAGCGCCGCTTTTGTTGCCTGGACTTGCTGTTCAGGAATGTGTTATGCCCATTTCCACCTTGTACCCATTTAGGCGTCGGGAAGGTATAAAAGTTACACTGAGAGAGTGAGAAAAGTTAATTTACTTCTTCCGCAGGTCGGCGAGGCGCTGTGAGAGGCGGTCCATGAAGGCGGAGGTGAGGGCGAAGCGGACCAGAAGGTAGTTGAGGGGGATGCAGACGGCCATGGCCGGCAGCAGCGCCAGCTCCTTGCTCATGATTTGCTGGAAGATGGCCACCATGCCCACCTGCAGGCCCATGTTGATAAGGTGCGAGAGGGTGAATCCTATGCCACGCAGGGCGTTCGGCCGCGAGTGGAAGGTGAAGTAGTTTGAGAGGAAGAAGTTGAAGATGAAGCTGATGGCGTAGCTGATCATGGTCGACAGCACGGCCGGCACTCCGACAGGACCCACGAAGACCACGTACACGCCGTACTGGATGAGGGTTGCCATGCCGCCCACCATGCCGAAACGCACTATCTGCGCCAGTTGTCCGTCGCCGCGCATCAGCCGGTGGAAGATGTTGTGGCCGGGTTTCTTCGGCTGTTCGGATTCTTGCGTGGCGGCGGTGTGGCTCATACTCTGTTATTTTTGTGCTTTCTGCTGGGCGAGCACGGTGCGGTTGACGCTTTCGATGTAGTCGAGCACCTGGTCGCGTCCGGTGCCGGTGCTGGATGAGGTCACGAAAACAGGGGGCAGCTCCTCCCAGTGCTCCGACAGTGCCCGGCGGTAGGCGTCGACGTTGCGCTGCACGGCGACGGGCCCGAGCTTGTCGGCCTTGGTGAAGATGATGGCGAAAGGTACCTGGTTCTCGCCCAGGAAGGTCATGAACTCCATGTCGACCTTCTGGGGGGTGTGTCGTATGTCGAGCAGCACGAACAGCAGCGTCATCTCTCGGCGGTGCAGAACGTAGTTTTCAATGAGCTCGCGGAGCTTGGCTCGCTGGTCCTTGCCGCGTGCGGCATAGCCGTAGCCGGGCAGGTCCACAATGTAGAACTTGCCGTCGTTGATGCTGAAGTGGTTTATGAGCAACGTCTTGCCGGGGGTCTGGCTGGTCTTGGCCAGACCCTTGCGGCCTGTCAGCATGTTGATGAGCGACGACTTGCCGACATTGCTCCGGCCGATGAAGGCGTATTCGGGTACTTCGTGGCTGGGGCACTGGCGGTAGTCGGGCTGGCTGATCTCAAATTTCGCGCTCTCGATCTTCATTCGCCTGCAAAATTAATAAAAATTTTTCAAAAGCTGAGAGCTGAGGGCTGAGAGTAGGCATAGCCACGGGTGCGTCAGCTATCTCTCTCGGCTCTCAGCTCTCGGCTGATTACGGGTTGTAGAGGTCCTTGTTGTAGAAGTTTAGGATATCGTATGCGGCCTTGAGGGCCTGTCCGGCGCGGCTCCTTGGATTGAGGCGCACGGCCGCCAGGTAGTCGTTTATGGCCGCCGAGCGGCGGTTCATGGCCCAGTTGAGCATGCCGCGCTCCGTCAGCGCCTCGTCGTCGGAGTTGTGGGCGGCGATGTAGGCGTCCAGCGCACGGAGCGTCTCCTCTCCGGTGGCTCCGGCGGCCTGCGCGGCCTTTATCTCTTGCAGGGTCATATCATTCGAGCATGTAGTGGTTGCAGCTGACCTCCAGGGCGTCCAGGCCGAAGTAGGCCGGAGTGTTCATGCCCCACTGGCCCTTGTCGGACGACTCCATGGTGAAGTAGATGGCCATGACGTTGCCCAGCGGCGACAGGTCCCAGTTTGTCCAGTCGGTCACGTACCAGTCCTCCTCGGGACCTTCGCAGCGTGCCAGGTAGAAGTCGAGGGTGGTCTCGCCGCCCTGGCTGTGCACACCGTGGGCCGTCAGCTTCAGGTAGTCGCCCTCGGCGAATTTGCGGCAGAAGTCGTTGCCGCGTGTCATGCAATAGTATGTGTAGGAGGTGTTGCAGATCTTCACCGAGCGGGGCGTGAAGTCTGCAGGGTGGTTGCCGTACTGCCGCTTGACGTAGATGATGGTGGAGCGCTGGCCGAGCTCGGTGTCGTCGGTCTCCGAGGAGTTCCAGTAGGCCACCAGGTAGGGGTTGCCCACGCCAGAGGCGCTGCCGCCGGCGGTGACATCGAACTGGTGTGCCATCATGTCAGGGAAGTAGCCCTTGTCGGTGGATTTTGTAGCGACATAGCCGGAGAAGTAGCCTCCGTATTCCTCGCTGCCGGTGTGGGCGAAGCTGAACGGATTGATGTAGAGTGGCTCATCCTTGAATGCGCCGGTCCACACCTGGCTCTCGGTGTAGCTGAGGCCGGCACGCTTGTAGTCGAGGGTGTAGATGTAGGGATCGTCGTCATCGTCGCTGCAGGAGCTGAAGGCTCCGGCGAAAAGAAGGGCGGCAAGCGCCCAGAGTAGATTTTTCTTCATCATGTGTGTTTTGGATTATGCTTTATTAACAGTAACGCACCGCGTTGGTTTATATTTTGAGTCGAGAGCCGATAGTTGACGCTCAGTTCGCGTCCGCAACTCTCGACTCTCGACTTTCAACTTTCAGAAAAAATTACTACCTTTGCGCCATGACCGAGACATCCCCGCTCAACAAGGTCCGGCTCATCGACCTTCCCAAGATTTGCGACCCTCGCGGCAACCTCTCCTTTGTGGAGGGCGGACGCCACGTGCCTTTCTCCATCCAGCGCGTTTTCTACATTTACGACGTTCCCGGCGGCGAGACTCGCGGAGGCCATGCCCACCGCCAGTGCCAGATAGTGCTCATTGCCGTGGCCGGCAGCCTGTCCGTGCGCCTGACTGACGGCAAGGACGAGCTGCTCTTCCACCTCGACCGCTCCAACAGGGGCCTGCTCATCCCCCCCGGCGTGTGGAAGGTCATGGAGAACTTCACCACCGGCACCGTCATCGTCGCCCTCGCCTCGCAGCGATACGAGGAGGAGGACTATATCCGCGACTATGACGACTATTGCCGGTACTCGGCCGAGCAGTTCGGAATATGATTCGGTTTCTGGATATGCGGCGCGTCAATGCCCCGTTCGAGGACGAGACGATCGAGGCGCTGCGGCGTGTCGTTGAGTCAGGCAGGTATCTGCACGGCCCGGAGACCGAGGCTTTCGAGCATGAACTGGCCCTGGCTACAGGCTCCCCGCTGGCCATCGGTGTCAGCAACGGCCTCGACGCTATCCGTCTCATCCTCCGGGCGCTGATTCTGAATGGTCGGCTGAAGCCTGGCGACGGCGTCATAGTGCCCGCAAACACATACATCGCTTCGGTGCTGCCCATTACCGAGATGGGGCTGCGGCCGGTGCTCGTGGAGCCTGATGAGCGCACTCTCAACCTCGACTGGAAGCTGGCCGAGGGTGCTGCCGACCGCGACCCGGGCATACGGGCCGTCATGGCCGTGCACCTCTACGGCTCGCCCTGCTGGGACCCTGTCATCGCGCCCCGGCTGATGGAGCGCGGCCTGCTGCTGGTGGAGGATAACGCCCAGGCCATCGGCGCCACCATAGCCGACGGACGCCACACCGGCGCCTTGGGCCATGCCGCCGCTTTCAGCTTCTACCCGACAAAGAACGTCGGCGCGTTGGGCGACGCCGGGGCCGTCACCACCGCCGATCCCCAACTGGCCGACACCATCCGCGCCTTGGCCAACTACGGCTCCGACACCCGCTACCACAACATCTACCGAGGGTATAACTGCCGCCTCGACGAGACACAGGCGGCCATCCTGCGCATCCGTCTGCGTTCCCTGGGCCGCATCAGCGCCGAGAGGCGTGCCCGCGCCGCCGTCATGACGGCGATCTTGCGCGGCCACACGCACGTCATGGCACCCGAATGGCATTCGGGCGCCGTGTGGCACCAGTACGTGGTGCGCGTGCCCGGCGGCAGGCGCGACGCTTTCCGCGCCTATATGCTCGATAGAGGTATCCAGACCGACATCCACTACGCTGTGCCGCCTCACCTACAGCCCTGCTATCATGGCCTGGCGGCGTCTCCGCTTCACATCACAGAGCGACTGGCAGGCGAGTACGTCTCTCTGCCCATTGCCTCGACCACCCTGGGCGAAGCCGTCCGCATTGCCCACACTGCCTCCCTCTTCGAGGAACTGCTCCCGTTTGCGAGACAGCATGGCTTGGCAATCGAATAGTTTCGCACTGCTGCGCGGTCAGTAATCGAGTACGGCTCCGAGCGCGAAGATGCGCAGGCGGGCTGCAGGGTCGGCGTCCAGTACGGCACGGGCGCACGAGAGGAGCGTCGAGCCGGTGGTGCATACGTCGTCGACCAGGCACACGGTGGCGCCGAGCTGTCCGATCGGGGGGCGGTAGCGGAAGATGCCGCGTGTGTTGGCCTGCCGCTCTGCGGACGTCATGCCCGTCTGTGTGCGGTGGCCGCGGATGGCCTTCAGGCCACGACCTACCGGGATGCCGGTGGCGCGGCTGAGGCCCAATGCTATCTCGCGGGCCTGGTTATAGCCGCGTCGCAGCTGCTTGAGCGCGAACATCGGCACCGGCAGCAGCGTCTCCACACCGTCGAAGAAATCGGGCATTCCGCCGCCAGCCAGCTCTCCCATATAACGCGCCAGCGACGGGAAGCCGCGGTACTTGAAATCGTGGAAGACAGGTGCGAGCATCCCTTTTGCGTTGTATTCCAGAAAGGCCGAGGCACGTTCGAAGGGCACCTGTCCGGCAAAGTGCCGGGCCATGGGGTTGAGGTCCCAGCTGGTGGCGGCGAAGCGTGGCAGCGAACGCAGGCACTTGGCGCAGAGCCAGCGTGATGAGGGCCCGGGACGCTGGCCGCAGATGTGGCACTGCGCCGGCCAGAGAATGTCGGCTACCGCGCTGCCGATTTCGCGCAAGGCCTTCATTCCTCCCATGGGGCGTCGGTGTCTGCCTGGGCGACTTCGGTGCCGAGGGTGTGCATCACTCGCCCTATTGTGGCGCTCTCGTAGCCGCGTGAGCAGAGGAAGCGGTATAGCTTCTGGCGGTCGCTGACGTCGTCGAGGTCCAGCCTGGCGGCCTTGCGCCTGGCTGCCGCCAGGGCGTTCTCTTCGTACTGGTCGGCCTGCACCTCGGCCATGGCTGCGCGTATCACGCTGGTGTCGAGACCCTTGCCCATCAGTCCCTGGCGGATTTTCCAGGGGCCCCAGCCCCCCTGCCGCAGCTTCATGCGCACGTAGGCCGATGCGTACCGTTGTTCGTTGACGTAGTTGTTTTCAGTCAAGTAGCCGACGATGCGGTCGGCGTCGCGGGTGTCGAGCTTTCGGCGTCTGAGCTTCTCGCGGATCTCCTGCTCGCACATCTCCGCGCGGGCACAGAGGCCGGTCACGTACAGCAACGCCTTGTGGATATCCTCGTCGTGCTCAGTCATCGACAGGTTTCTGTGCTTTGATATATCGGTAGGCGCCCTGGGCGTCGCGCCACAGTTCCACGTTGGTGAAGCCGTCGTGGGCGAGCAGGGCCTTGAGCTCGTCGGCGTGGCGCGGGTTGATCTCGAAGTAGAGGCGCCCGCCCGGCTTCAGGCCCTTCAGGGCCTCCGGGGCTATGGCGCGGTAGAATTTGAGCGGGTCAGAGTCGGGCACGAACAATGCTTCGGCTGGCTCGTAGTCGCGCACGTTGGCCTCCATGCCGGCCTTCTCGCTCTCGTCGACGTACGGTGGGTTACTGACCACCACGTCGAGCGAGGCGCTCTCCGGGTTCCACTTCGTCATGTCGCCCTGCACCACACGTATACCGTTGCATTTCAGTGCTTTGACGTTGTCAGTTGCTACTTCTATGGCCTTGGGTGACAGGTCTATGGCTGTGATTTCGGGGAAGCTCATGTATCGGCTTAGGGCTATGGCGATGGCGCCGGAGCCGGTGCCCAGGTCCACTACCCGCAGGTCGCTGGAGGGGTTGTCGGCGGCGATGACGCGCACCAGCTCCTCCGTCTCCGGGCGTGGAATCAGCACTCCCGGCTCCACGTGCAGGTCGAGTCCGTAGAAGTGTGCCTCGCCCAGGATGTACTGCAGCGGCTCGTGCCTCTCCAGCCGCCCCAGGATGTCTTCGATCTTGGAGCGGATGTAGTCGCTGAGCGGGTAGTCGTCCGTCAGGCGGATGATGAACTCGGTGGCGTCCCAGCCTTTCAGAACGCGGAATATCTCTCGGATCATGGCGCGCGACTCGTCCTTGCCGTAGATGGGTTCGAGTCGTCGCCGCATCTCCATTACTGACTCTTTCATGACTTTATAACACTGCAAAGTTACTAAATTCTTGCAGGATTTTTGTAATTTTGTGGCATGAAAAGCAACGACGAGTACTGGATGCGGCGGGCCATCGGACTTGCACGCAAAGGTCACGGGCATGTGTCGCCGAACCCTGCCGTGGGATGCGTGATAGTAGGATCCGACGGTACCGTGGTGGGTGAGGGGTGGCACCGTCGCTACGGCGAGGGGCATGCCGAGGTCAACGCTGTGGCCAGCGTGCGTGATCCGAAGCTGCTCAGGGGTGCCACCGTGTACGTCACCCTGGAACCCTGCTCTCATTATGGCAAGACGCCTCCCTGTGCCAAGCTGCTGGCAGAGATGCCGATAGCCCGCGTGGTGGCCGGCAGCGTGGACCCCAACCCGAAGGTCAGCGGCCGCGGCCTGGAGATGCTACGCCGGGCCGGCAAGGAGGTGGAGGCCGGAGTGCTCGAGGACGAGTGCCGCGCCGTCAACCCCGCCTTCTTGTGCGCCCAGGAGCTCGGACGCCCCTTCATCACCCTGAAATGGGCACGCACGGCCGACGGCTTCATGGGCGCCACCGACCGACGCCTGCTCATATCGGGTCCGCAGGGACAGGTGTGGTGTCACCGCGAGCGGGCCATGCACGACGCCATCCTGGTGGGGCGCCATACCGTGGAAGCCGACGACCCGCATCTCGACACGCGCCGCTGGCCGGGCGGCAATCCGCTGCCTGTGGTGGTAGGCGGCGACGGGTCCCCCCTGGCCGGCTCCTTCCTGAGCTCCGCCCCCGATACCCTTTGGCTGCCGTACGCTTCCGACCTGCCCGCGCTCGTGGAGAGTCTGTGGCGGGAGCATCACCTGTCGTCGGTGCTGGTGGAGGGAGGCTCGCGCCTGCTGCAGGCTTTCATTGACGCCGGTCTCTACGACCGCATACGTGTAGAGACTTCCCCCGAAGCAGTCGGCCCCTCTGCGGCCATTTCTGCGCCCGATGTTCCGGTCGATGTCATCCTCTCCGAGACTATGCGCCTCGGCTCCAATCGCCTCGAAATCTTCGCCCGTGGGCGCAATCTGACACTTAAAAAGATTTAAAAAGCCATAATTTTTGATTAATCTCACATTGACGTCCGTTTCATGGCCGCAGTTTTGATACAAATTATTAAATTTGCAGATTGAAAACCGACTTACGCATGAGCATAAAGCGACTGACTGCGCCCCTGGCGTTCTTCATACTTGCGACGGCACTGCTGTCACTGTCGTCGTGCAACTCCAGTTCCGACCCTTTTGACGAGCCGTACGACCGCGGTACTGAGCTGATTGTGACCAAGTTCTACCTCAAGGCCGACTATAAGGTGATGACGAACCTCGACTCGGTCTATTTCGCCATCGACCTCAACCATAGAGTCATCTACAACGCCGACTCGCTGCCTGTGGGAACTCCCGTAGATAAGCTCGTCCCCATGCTCACCATCCCGTCGACGGTGGGTCAGGTTCAGATTGTGGTCGAGAACCCCGAGACCGGCGAGAGCACGGTGCACGACTACCGTGAGAACCCCGGCGACACCATCGACTTCACCCGGCGCGTCACGTTGCGTCTGGCAAACCTCGACGGCACCGTCGATCGTTCCTACGCCCTCAGAGTGAATGTCCACAAGATGAATCCCGACTCTCTCTTCTTCGACATGAACGCCCGCATGGCTCTCCCCGCACGGCTCGACAACCCGGCCGCTCAGAAGGCGGTAAGCCGCGACTCCACCGTCTATTGTCTCATCCAGGAAAACGACGGTAGCTACACCCTTTCCCACACTCGCAGGATCGAGGCCGGCACCTGGACCCGTCATGCCGTCATGCCCGGATTCACTCCTGACGTTCGTTCGCTGACGGCCACCGACGACGCCTTCTACCTCCTCTCCACCTCAGGCCAGCTCTATCGCTCGGCCGACGGCCTGGACTGGCGGCAGCTCACCGAAGCAGGCCGGTGGACGAGCATCATCGGCGCTTTCAATAACGCCGTACAGGGCGTGCGGGAAGCGAATGGCCAGCTGGTGCACACCCAGTATCCCATGGGTACATACGCCGAGACGCCCCTGGAGCCCGGCTTCCCCTACCTTCACTCATCAGACATGAGCATCTACTCCACCAAGTGGAGTTCCCTGCCTCTCGGCCTCATCACCGGAGGATACGACGGCACAAACTACACCGGCGAGACCTGGGCCTTCGACGGCACCACCTGGGTCGACATCTCCAACCGTGGCCTGCCCGCAATCTACGGCGGAGTCATGGTGCCATACTACGCCTATCTCCGCACCTCCACCCTCTGGCTCTTCAACGAATACTCCGTGTGGCTATACATTGGCGGAGCCCTGGGAGACGGCACCCCAAACCATACCGTATACATCAGCTATGACAACGGTGTGCACTGGCAAGAGGCCCCGCAGGCCATGCAGCTGCCCGCCGACTTCCCTGCTATCTTCGAGGTGGACCACGCCGTGCTTGACACTCCCCTGGAAGCCAACTTCTCCCCCGAGGCCTGGACCGACATCAACGGCAAGCGCACGTTCGGTGGCCAGCGTCGCCTCCCGTACGTCATCAACGGCTACAGGATATCCTGGAACTGCCCCTACATCTACTTGGTGGGAGGAAGTTCCGAACCGGGCGCCGCACTGAGTCCCTGGATCTACCGAGGCGTCATCAACCGCATGAGCTTCAAACCCCTCATCTAATGACCCGCCCCACATTATTATATAAAGGACTGCTGGCAGCCGCGCTGCTCTTGCTTCCGACCCTGGGCCGGGCGCAGGAGTTCGCCGCCTTCAGCGCCGATGACGACTACCGATACGAGATAGGCGGTGGCGTGGGCATGACCGGGTACCTCGGAGACGCCAACACCGCCTCCCTGCTCAAGAATCCCGGATGGGACGCCGAGGTCGCATTCCGATACATCATCAATCCACGCTTCGCCCTCAAGACACAGTTCTACGCCGGTGGGCTGCGCGGAGACTCCAAGCAGATGGAGAACGTCTTCCCAGACGCCAACACCTTCAAGTTCTCCACCACCTTCTACTCCGCCTCCGAGATGTTCGAGTTCAACTTCTTCAACTACGGCATGGGGCGCCGCTACCAGAAGCTCAGCCGCGTGACGCCATACATAGCCGCCGGCCTCGGCTTCGTGCTCGCCACAACCTCCGGCGAGAGCGCCTTCAGCATCGAGGTCCCCTTCGGAATCGGCGTCAAGTACAAGGCTTCAAAGCGCGTCAACCTCGGACTCAGCTTCCTGATGCACAAGACTTTCACCGACAAGATGGACGGCAAGGACCTTGCCGACCCCAACCAGATAAAGCACTCGTTCATGAAGAACACCGACTGGTATTCCACGCTCACCTTCACGGTGACCTACGAGTTCAGCCGACGCTGCGCCGAGTGCCATTACAAACCATGAGCAAGAGCAAAGCAGACGCAATAGCGGCCGGGCTCGACCCCGATAAGCTGCCCCGGCACGTAGCCATCATCATGGACGGCAACGGTCGCTGGGCCGCCGGCCGTGGCCAGGAACGCTGCCAGGGACACTTCCGTGGCGTCGACGCCGTGATCGACATCACACGCGCCAGCTCCGATCTCGGCATCAGCCATCTCACCCTCTACGGCTTCTCCACCGAGAACTGGCGTCGCCCACAGGCCGAGGTCGACATCCTCATGACCCTCATAGGCGACACCATCGAGGCTCAGACACCATTCCTGGTCGAAAACAACGTCCGCCTCAACCTTATCGGCGAACTCGAGCGCATCCCCGCCGCCTCCCTGGCCAAGCTCAAGTCCGGCGTGGCCGCCACCGCGCACTGCACCGGCCTGGTGCTCACCATGGCCCTCAGCTACTCCGGCCGATGGGAGCTCGCTGACGCCGCACGCCGCCTCGCACTCCAGGCACAACGCGGAGAACTGCGCCCCGACGACATCGACGAGCAGCGCCTGTCCGACGCCCTGTCCACCGCCCCCCTGCCAGACCCCGACCTGCTCATACGCACCGGTGGCGAGTGCCGCATCAGCAACTTCCTGCTCTGGCAGGCTGCATATGCCGAGCTGTACTTCACCCCTGTGCTCTGGCCAGACTTCGACCGCGACCGCCTCGTCGAGGCCCTGCGCGACTACCAGCACCGCGAGCGCCGATTCGGCAAGACCTCGCAACAACTAACCGACACTCATGACCACAAATAATACACGCCGCCTGCCGGGCCTGATTCCCCTGTCCCTCGCCCTGCTCCTGAGTCTCTGCGCCTCCACCATGGCACACGCTCAGGCATTCACCCTCGACATCCCCGACACGATCCTCAATCCCAAGGTAGTCTATTCGTCCATGCCGCGCACCTACGAGATCGCCGCCATCAACGTAGAGGGCGTCAACGCCGGCGACGAATACTCCGCCATCGGCTTCTCCGGCCTCAACGTCGGCCAGCGCGTCGAGATTCCGGGCAAGGACATCACCGACGCCACCAAGCGCTTCTGGCGGCAGGGAATATACTCCCGGGTCCAGGTCCGCGTCGACAAGATTATCGGCGACAAGGCATACCTCACCATCGTGCTCGGCCAGCGTCCACGCATGAGCGAGTTACGCTTCACCGGCGTCTCCGGCGGCGAGAAGAAAGACCTCCTCAACAACCTCGCTATGGTCAGCGGCCAGCAGATCACTCCCAACATCGTCGCCCGCGCCAAGCAGCTCATCGAGCAGTACTATGCCAAGAAGGGCTTCAAGAACGCCAAAGTAGAAATCTCCGAAGTCCCCGATCTCAGCCAGAAAAACTACGTCTTCCTCGACGTCGACGTCCAGAAGTCCAACAAGATCAAAGTCCACAAGATCTATGTCGAGGGCAACCAGGTCCTCAGCGACAAGCGCCTCAAGCGCGTCTTCAAGAAAACCAACGAGAAAGGCAACCTGCTCAACCTCTTCAAGCAGAAAAAATTCGTGGAGCAGGACTATGCCGACGACAAGACCCGCTTGATAGAGAAATACAACGAGCTCGGCTACCGCGACGCCCGCATCGTGAGCGACTCCGTGGCCCGGTACGACGACGGCACCGTCGACATCTTCCTCAACGTCGACGAGGGCGACCGCTACTACATCTCCGACATCTCCTGGGTCGGCAACACCATCTACGACACCCAGGTCCTCAGCGACCTGCTCGGCATCTATCCCGGCGACGTCTACAACCAGAAGCTCCTCAACAAGCGTACCACCGAGGACGACGACGCAGTGTCCAACCTCTACCTCGACAACGGCTACCTCTTTTTCCAGCTCGTACCCATCGAGGAGAACGTCAAGGGCGACAGCGTGGCCTTGCAGATGCGCGTCATCGAAGGCCCCCAGGCCACTATCAATAACATCGTCATCAACGGCAACGACCGCCTCTACGAGAAAGTCATCCGCCGTGACCTGCGCGTAAAGCCGGGCGCCCTCTTCTCCAAGAGCGACCTTGTGCGCTCCGCTCGCGAAATCGCCACCACCGGCCACTTTAACCCCGAGAACATGGACATCCGGCCCCAGCCCAACGAGTCCGACGGCACTGTCGACATCATCTTCAACCTCGAGTCAAAGGCCAACGACAAGTTCCAGTTCTCATTCGGCTGGGGACAGACAGGCCTCACCGGCCAGCTCGGCCTGAGCTTCACCAACTTCTCCATCAAGAACCTCTTCCACCCGTCCATGTACAAGGGCCTCATACCCCAGGGCGACGGACAGACATTCTCCATTTCGGCGCAGACCAACGCCAAGTACTACCAGAGCTACAACATCTCATTCTTCGACCCCTGGATCGGGGGCCGGCGCCCTAACTCCCTAAGCGTCAGCCTCGACTACTCCCGCGCCACCGGCATCAACTCCTCGTACTACAACGACAACTGGAACAATGCCTGGCAGAATTCTCTCTACTATTACGGTTCCAACTACGGATATAACTCCAACTACTCCATACAGCAGGCCTACGACCCCAACAAGGTGCTACAGCTCGCCGGCGTCACCGTCGGCTACGGATCACGCCTCACCTGGCCCGACGAGTACTTCACCTTCCAGACATCGCTCTCCTACCGCTGGTACTACCTCAAGAACTGGGAGTACCTTTACTACATGAACAACGGCACTTCCAACTCGCTGGTGTTCAGCCTCAACCTCTCCCGCTCAAGCATCGACAATCCCTACTATACCCGCCGCGGCTCCGAGTTCAGCTTCGGCATAGACTTCACCCCGCCCATGTCCGCCTTCCGCCACCGCAACTGGCGAAAGCTCTACAACGAGGCCACCTACGCCAATTCTGAGAGCGCCAAGAAGGAGATGTACCGCTGGATCGAGTACTATAAGATCCGCTTCAAGTCCAAGACCTTCACCCCGCTCACCGACCCCGAGAGCCAGTGGACCCTCGTGCTCATGACCCGCGCCGACTTCGGCCTGCTCGGCCACTACAACCGCTATCTGCGCACCCCCTTCGAGACCTACTACTTCGGCGGCGACGGCATGACCGGTTCCGGATCGTACGCCACCGAGACCGTGGCCATGCGCGGATACGAGAACGGCCAGTTCACCCCCTGGGGCATGGAAGGCTACGCCTACGGCAAGTTTACTTTCGAGCTCCACTTCCCCTTCATGCTCCAGCCCACAACCACTATATACGGACTCACATTCGTCGAGGCCGGCAACGCCTGGGCTCAGATGAAGAACTTCTCGCCGTTCAACCTCAAGCGCTCCGCCGGCGCCGGCCTCCGCATATATCTCTCCGTGCTCGGCTTCATGGGAATCGACTGGGGCTACGGCTTCGACGTCGTAAATGGCAAGAAGGGCGGCTCCAACTTCCACTTCGTGCTCGGACAGGAATTCTGATGTAACAATTCCGCGGTTATTGAGTTATAATAAGAAAAGACCCTTATTATGAAAAAGATACTTCTCACCCTGCTGGCCGTAGTGGCCGTGTCCCTGGGCGCCAGCGCACAGAAATTCGCCCTGGTCGACATGGAGTACATACTTCGCAACGTACCCAGCTACGAGATGGCCAACGAGCAGCTCAACCAGATAAGCGCCCGCTTCGAGAAAGAAGTCAACGACATGTCGGCCGAGGCCGAGACCATGTACAAGAACTACCAGAGCGACCGCGTCTTCCTTACCGACGAGCAGAAGCAGGCCCGAGAGCAGGAAATCGTGGCTAAGGAGAAGGAAGTCAGCGATCTGCGCTACAAGTACTTCGGTTCCGAGGGCGAGCTCTTCAAGAAGCGCCAGAGCCTCATGAAACCCATCCAGGAGGAAGTCTACGAGGCCATCAAGGCCGTCAGCCAGGAGAAAGGATATCAGGTCATCTTCGACCGCGCATCCAGCCAGAGCATCGTCTTCGCATCGCCCCGCATCGACATCAGCAACGACGTCCTGGCAAAGCTCGGTTACGCCAAGTAGCAGACGCCACAATCTGCTGGTAGCGAAATGTAGGGACGCACCCTGGTGTCCGCCGAGAGTCGGCCACCGTGCCAGCCGGAGCATTGCCATTTGCATTTGGCGCTCGCTTCAGGGCGCCTTCTCTCAACACTTGGCTCTTTCGACTTTTTTCGTTAACTTTGCAGGCACATTTTATACGAACAAAAACAACCAACACAGATAATGATTAAGAAAGTACTGCTTGCACTGGCCCTGATTGTGCCCGTGCTAGCTTCCGCCCAGACAGTTAAGATCGGCTACCTCAATCCCGACGACGTGCTCAAGTCCATGCCCGAGTTCAAGACCGTGGAAAGCACGCTCGCCGACCTCTCCAAGAAGTACGAGGACCAGCTCGCCGCCATGCAGACCGAGCTCAAGACCAAGATGGACGAATACGACAAGCTCGGTGCCAACGAGCCCCAGAGCATCAAGGAGCGCAAGGCCAAGGACATCGAGGACCTCCAGACCCGTCTCCAGCAGTTCTACCAGCAGGCCCAGACCGAGCTCCAGCGCAAGCAGACCGAGCTCGCGCAGCCCCTCCACAGCAAGCTCCAGGACGCCGTCGACGCCGTCGGCAAGGAAGGCTCGTTCACCGTAGTCCTATACAAGGACATGATGCTATACTACGCCACACCCGCCGTGGACATCACACCTATGGTAAAGGCCAAACTCGGCATCAAATAAAAACCAAACACACATACAACCCGGCGCGGAGACGGATTCATTTCCGCTCTCTGCGCCGTTTTTTCTGTCTCTCTTGAAAAACACGGACCACACCCCCGGCCCCATCGGCGTCTTCGACTCCGGCTACGGCGGCCTTACTATATTACGCTGTATCCGGCGCCGACTGCCCGGATACAGCTACCTCTACCTCGGCGACAATGCACGCGCCCCCTACGGTCCACGCTCCTTCGAGGTCGTGCGCGAGTGCACCCTACAGGCCGTTCGGCACCTCTTCGCCGCCGGATGCCAGCTCGTCATACTCGCCTGCAATACCGCCTCAGCCAAGGCCCTTCGTTCCATCCAGCAGGAATACCTCCCCGGCAACGCCCCCGACCGACGCGTGCTCGGCGTAATACGCCCCACCGTCGAGGCCCTGCCAGCCGTCACCCGCAACGGCCACGTCGGCCTCATGGCTACCGCCGGCACCGTCGCCCCCCCCAGCCACTCCTATCGGATGGAGACAGCCAAGACCGACGTCCGTATCCGCCTCACCGAACTCGCCTGTCCCCTGCTTGTGCCCCTCATCGAGAACGGCGAGGCCGACAGCCAGGGCGCCGACTGGTTCGTGCGCAAGTACACCGCCCGGCTCCTCCAGGCCGACCCCGACATCGACACCATCCTGCTCGGTTGCACCCACTATCCCCTCATTGTCGACAGCATCCGTCGCCACGTTCCCGCCAACGTCCGCCTGCTCGAGCAGGGACCCCTCGTGGCCGAGAGCCTGGCCGACTATCTCCGTCGTCATCCCGAGATGGAGAGCCGTTGTCTGCGCGGGGCCGACTGCCGGTACCTCACCACCGAGGAACCCGGCAAGTTCGACACCATGGCCACTCTCTTCACCGGCGCCCCGGTCCGCTCCATCCGAATCACCCTCTGACCCCCTAAAATAATCGGTTCAGGCTGAAAGAGACCGTGGTTTAAGTTTGCGGGTATAGAATAAATTGCCTAACTTTGTCGTGTCGATGCAATCTGGTGATATGTCCGGTTAATGCATCCGTGTCTCTTTATTATGTGTGAAAGTTTGAATCTCGATTCAGTCCGAGACCTGCCTGGAACGACATGTGCGGAGCGGTGTGCCGGAGCTTTTTGGCCAGATTGTGCCATCCATACGTTCGGGGTTTTGGCGCTGCTGTGTGTCGCTTTGCTGTCCTGCCTGCCTGCAGTAGCCGCCAACCACCGTGACTGGAACCAGCGCCAGTATGCCGCCTACAAGGGCATGCCGAGCGAGAGGCTGCTGGAACGGGGTGAGGACTTCCTGATGACATACATGAAGCCCGACTCGGCGCTGATGTGCTACACGGTGGTGGCCGAGCGCTACCGGCCCGACATGACCAACGAGGAGAAAAAGGTGTGCCTCGACGGCTACTACGGCCGCTGGCAGACATTCTTCTTCGGCTACGGCAACGCCCCCATGGCCCTCGAGGACATCTACATGGCCTCCGACATCGCCGCCGCCATCGGCGAACCCGCTCCCAAGCTCGAATACTTCTACGGCGTCTGCTACATGATAATAGCCAGCAGTGCCGGCGACCACTCGCTCTATTCCCGCGCCATCCCGTACTTCCGGGCGTCTTTCTGGCAGGCCCTCGAGCAGAAGGACTATCCCACCCTGCACCGGGCGTTCGACAACCTGGCCACCGCCACCTTTGTCGTCGACTCGATGCAGACTATGGACAGGGAATACCGCACACTGCGGGTCCTTAGGGAGCCTGACGCCTGGCACCATCGGCAGTCGCTGCTGATCTACGACGGCTTCCGGCAGCAGAAGGCCGGGCAGCTCCGGCAGGCTTACGCCACCTTCCAGGATCTTATCGCCAATGTGCCCCGCCGTGCCGAGAACATGCGCTATCTAACCTCCTTCTATATCAAGCGGCTCCGTGTGGAGGCTGCCATGGGGGGGAATGACAGGGAGATGGCGACGCTCGACACCATCCTGGGCCTCTCTTATCGATATAACATGCCTGACGTTCGCCAGGTGGCCCTCGCGCTGATGTTCAGCGCATACGAAAAGACCGGAGACCGCGTCCGCAGCGACGAGTACTTCCGCCATTACCTCGCCCTTAAAGACTCTTTGGCCACCGATCGCTTCGTGGCCCAGTTCCAGGAACTCAACTTTACCTCCGAGCGGCGCCGGATGCAGAACCAGATGAAGGAGGCCCAGTTCCAGAACCGCCTGCGCAGCTGGATCATAGGCCTGGTGGCCATCCTGTTTGTCGCCACTGCCATCTTTCTGGTGTTTATGAAGCGTCGCAATCGCAAACTCCACGAGCGCAGTGAGGTCCTGTACCGCCAGCTACAGGAGCTGGCGGCGCACGAGGATCGCTGGCTGTCGCGCCGCGCCCTCGCCGAGGCTGACATCCCCGACGAACCAGACGAGGAAGCCGGCAACTTCCCTGCCGGAGATGCCGCCGCAGTAGGAAGCAGTGAAAGTGACGGGGCACTGTCGCAGGCCAGCAGCATCACGTCCGAGGCCCTTGACGAGCTCGAGGCAAAAATCCGCCAGGTCATACTCCATTCGTCGGCGATCTTCGATCCCGACTTCTCCCTGGTCCAGCTAACCGAGATCGTAGGCAGCAACAGCCGCTATGTCAGCCAGTGTATCAATGAGCGCTTCGGCTGCAACTTCCGAACCCTTGTCAACAAGGCCCGCATTCGCGAGGCCATGCGCCGATTCGACGACTGCCGCACCTACGGCGATTATTCTATCGAAGGAGTGGCCGAGTCCGTAGGTTTCAGGTCTCGCTCCAGCTTCTCCATCTGGTTCAAGCGCTTCACTGGCCTCGCTGCCGCCGAATACCGCAAGCTCGGAAGCTGCTCTTCTAAGCCCTCGCTCTGACTATTTACCTTTGGTTGCGGAATCGGTATAAGCATACGCCGGTTCAACGGAGGATCGGCGGAAGACGCAAAAGAATGGGAATGTGCTGTCGGATAAAACGAGTCAAGCCGGAAACTTGGTGTGGCGGTCCTTCGGTCTGGTGCCACCGCGTTTCATTAGTAGCTATGCTCACTCCACGGCAAAATAATGAAATGCACCGATATTTAGGCTTGACCCAATAAACCCGAAAGTGGTGACGGGATTGCCTTATTAATGCGTGTTGGCATCAGGTCTCGGGCGTACAAGCCCCGGTCGGCCTTCCCGGCACCCGCGTTGCGGGCGCGTCGCCTTGTATTGAAGTTGTTTCTACTTATTTGCGAATCTGAAAATTTATGAAGTTGTTCTAATGATTAACTTCTCTTTGTCAATCTTTCAACATCTATCCGGTGTATTTCCATCCACTCATCGGTCACGATGCCCGCATCGCTCCCTCTTCGTGTATGAAAATCCCCTCGGATATATGCTGAAATCTTAACAAAGAAATAAGTGAAACAACTTCATTATGAAATTTCCCGGACTGCAATAAAAAAGTAAACAGACAATTATCCGGGCTTGGCAGTAGGGACGCCTTGAGGCGCCGACGGCTAAGCCTGGATATATGTCGGTTTACAAGTGGATGCGCGTAGGAATCGTGGACGCCGGGGCTAAAATCTTTGGCTGTGCTGCAGGCAGGTCGGTTGCCTCGCTACGCGTCTTTGACGAAGGCGTCGGCCTCTCCTTCGGTGGGGGAGGGGCTTACTCCTCGCCCTGGCGGAGCTGCTGAACGTAAACGGCCTTCATCATCTTCTTGCGGTTCGTTACCGAAGGCTTCTCGAAGGCCTGGCGGCGACGCAGTTCCTTTACCACGCCGGTGCGCTCGTATTTACGTTTGAACTTCTTGAGGGCGCGCTCGATGTTCTCGCCTTCCTTTACTTGTACGATGATCATTGTCTGGTACTTGGTTTTATCTGTTTTTGGTTTTTATGCTTGTTTGCATGGCGTTTGCGGCCCCGAAAGGCTGCCCGCCAAAAGGCGCTGCAAAATTAGTCATTTTATCGATACCCGCAAAATTTTTCTCCATCTTTTAACATATGGTGTCCGGCAGCCCGACGGGTGCTACTCTCAACTGGCAAGTGCAAAATTAGCGATTTCACGGAAGAACGCCTTTTTA
>UQLL01000022.1 GCA_900541835.1 uncultured Porphyromonadaceae bacterium | reverse complement strand
ACTCGCGAAATTTCCGCGAAAATCCACCGCCCTGACGCAATATTTTTTAAGGAACAGAGCCTAAAAAAAACCGGCTACCACCTTCGCAGGCTTCACCGGTTCGTTGGGTTCTTTTTTATCCACACTACAAAATTACGAAATAATTTTACTCGTAAAACAGAGACCACATTTTACCCCCCCGATTTTAACACTAATTAACATTTGATTAACATAACAGCAACAAATCATGGAAAAAGAAACAAGCACAAATTCCCTTTTCTCCTACGCGGCGGACCGCGCACGGCTCATGGAGCGGCTTCAGTCGCAGCTCGCCTTCCGCGGCGGAGGCGCCGACGCCGAGCAGGATGCGTCATTCGGGACAATTCTCGACCTAAACGAAAGGGACGACCTCCTCAAGCCCCTGTGGCAACGTGCCACGGAGAGGGTGGCCGCGCACCTGTCGGCCTGGCGATACGTTCCCGAGAGGGCGGTTCCGCTTGCCCGGGCCCTGCTCGACGCCCTGATGGTGCGCGAGCTCGCCCCCGGCCTGCCAGAGGCACTCATGCGCCGCTACGACCCCGAAACCGCCCTCGACGACCTCCGCTCGGCAATGTTCCGGGCGGAACAAATCTGAAGTCCGCCACCACCCCATCCGAAAACGGCGCCGCCCGCGTAATACGGACGGCGCTTTCCGCGTTATAATATGTAGGGGCGCACCAGGGTGCGTCCGCCTACCCCGCAGGTTTTCGGGCGCACCCCGGTGCGCCCCTGCAAGAGGAAAAACACACGCCAAGGTGTTACATTGATAAACACGACCATAGAATGAAAGACAATAATAAGAAGAAGGCGGCCATCCCTGCGCCCCGCCGCTTCCGCAAGGGCGAGATGACCCGGGCCGTCATGGACTTCCTCAGGGCCGACCCCCGCCGCTCGTTCAACTACAAGCAGATAGCCTACGGCATAGGCGCCACCCACGCCTCGGCCCGCAACGACATCATAAACCTCCTGGACGACCTGGTGGCCGCCGAGGAGATCCAGGAAGTGTCCCTGGGCAAGTACAAGGCCCCCTCCAACCGAGGCACCGCCAAGGAGGGCGTCTTCTCGCGCCGCAGCAACGGCCGCAACTCCGTGGCGATCGACGACGAGAGCATCCTGGTGACCGAGCGCAACTCCATGCACGCCCTCAACGGCGACCGCGTCCGCGTGGAAATCTCCGCCTCCCGCCGTGGAGCCGAGCCCGAGGCGCGCGTCGTCGAGATCATCGAGCGCCACGACCAGAACTTCATCGGCACCCTCAAGGTGGAGCGCAACTACGCCGCCCTGGTGCCCGACTCCAAGTTCCTGGCCGCCGACATCGTCATACCCCGCAACCGCCTGCGCGGCGGCAAGGCGGGCGACAAGGCCGTCGCCCGAATCACCTCCTGGCCGCAGGACCAGATGAACCCCGTAGGAGAGGTCCTCGACGTCCTCGGCCGGAAGGGCGAGAACAACACCGAGATGCACGCCATCCTGGCCGAGTTCGGCCTGCCGTACAAATACCCCGAGGCCGTGGAGAAGGCCGCCGGCCACATCGACGCCGGCATCACCCCCGAGGAGGTGGCAAAGCGCGAGGACTTCCGCGCCGTGCCCACCTTCACCATCGACCCCAGGGACGCCAAGGACTTCGACGACGCCCTGAGCATCCGCCCCGCCGGCGAGGGCCGCTGGGAGGTAGGCGTCCACATCGCCGACGTCACTCACTACGTCCGGGACAAGACCATCATCGAGAAGGAGGCCCGCAAGCGCGCCACCAGCGTCTACCTGGTGGACCGCACAATCCCCATGCTCCCCGAGCACCTCAGCAACGGCATCTGCTCCCTGCGCCCCGGCGAGGAGAAGCTCACCTTCTCGGCCATCTTCACCATGGACGCCGACGCCAGAGTGCTCGACCGCCGCATCGTGCCCACCGTCATCCGCTCCGACCGCCGCTTCACCTACGAGGAGGCGCAGGAGATCATCGAGACGGGCCGAGGCGACTACTCCGGCGAGGTCCTCATGCTCGACCGCCTGGCCAAGAAGCTCCGCGAGAAGCGCTACAAGGCGGGCGCCATCGAGTTCGACCGCGCCGAGGTCCGTTTTGAAATCGACAGGAACGGGAAACCAGTAAGCGTGTACTTCAAGGAGTCCAAGGACGCCAACAAGCTCGTGGAGGAGTTCATGCTCCTGGCCAACCTGTCGGTGGCCGAGCACATCGGCAAGGTCGCCAAGGGGCGCCGCGCCAAGAGCTTCGTCTACCGCGTCCACGACAACCCCGACCCCGAGAAGCTCTCCAACCTGGCCTCCATCGCCGCCCGCTTCGGCCACCGCGTAAAGCCCGACGGCACCGCCGGCGAGGTCAACCGCAGCCTCAACAAGCTGCTGAAAGACGTAAAGGGGCGCGGCGAGGAGAACATGCTCTCCATGCTCGCCATCCGGTCCATGGCCAAGGCCGTCTACACCACCGACAACCGAGGCCACTACGGCCTGGCCATGCCCTACTACACCCACTTCACGTCGCCCATCCGCCGCTACCCCGACATGATGGTGCACCGCCTGCTGCGCCGCTACGCCGACGGACAGCGCTCGGCCAACGCCGACAAGCTCGAGGAGCAGTGCCGCCACTGCTCCGACATGGAGCAGCTGGCCGCCAGCGCCGAGCGCGCCTCCATCCGCTACAAGCAGGTCGAGTACATGCAGGAGCGCCTGGGCGAGGTCTACCAGGGCGTCATCTCCGGCGTGACGGAGTGGGGCCTGTACGTAGAGCTCGGCGAGAACCTGTGCGAGGGCCTGGTGCCCATCCGCGACCTGGCCGACGACTACTACGACTTCGACGAGAAGAACTACTGCCTGATCGGGCGCCGCCACAACCGCCGCTACACGCTGGGCGACGAGGTGAAGGTGCAGGTAGCGCGCGCCGACCTGGAGCGCAAGCAGCTCGACTTCGCCCTCATCGAGGACACCGGCAACCCCAACAGGCCCCTCCCCGCCCTCTCCGCCCATAAAAAGAAGCGCCCCCGCGCCCGCTCACACCGCAAGTAATTTTCAATGAACTACGAGCTTCGCGCTCACCGGCGCGAAGCTGACATTGTTCATTGTCAACCCACTACCCCCGTCATGAAACAGATCTGCATACTCATAGCCGCCGCAGCCTGCGCCCTCGGAGCGCGGGCCGCCGCCACAGACACCGTCGTCGCCACGCCGGCTTACGCCTGGGTCGGCGACAGCATCCTCCAGGGGCCATTCCGCGCATATGCCGTCTCGCCCTTCGAGATCACCGGCAACTACTCCGCCCGTCCCGGCTACTACATGGGCGTGGACCGGACCTGGAAACAGAAAAACGACCTGCGTGCCTATCCCCGCCTCAAGACCCCCGAAAAGCTCCTGGCTGCCGTCTACAACATGGGGCTCGACGAGATGGTCAACGCCGTGGAGCCCGACACCACCCTGCGCACCGGCAAGGAGTGGGCCGGCGTCTGGACCCGCGACGTGAGCTACTCCATCATCCTGAGCATGGCCGCCCTCCAGCCCGAGGCCTCCATGATCTCCCTGCGCAAGAAGGTGGACCCGCTGGGCCGCATCGTCCAGGACACCGGCTCGGGGGGCGCCTGGCCCGTGAGCACCGACCGCATGGTCTGGCTCCTGGCCGCCTGGGAGGTCTACAAGGTCACCGGCGACCACGCCTGGCTCGAGTTCGCCTACCGCGCCGGCGTCCGCTCCATGGCCGACGACCACGCCACCGCCTACGGCCCCGACGGCCTGGTGCGCGGCGAGACATCCTTCATCGACTGGCGCGAGCAGAGCTATCCCCGCTGGATGCAGACCGCCGACATATACCGGTCCGAGGCCATGAGCACCAACGTGGTGCACGCCGCCGCCATGGGCATCCTGGCCGACATGGCCCGCCAGCTGGGCAAGCGCAAGGAGGCCGCAGACTGGGCCGCGCGCTCCGAGGGCCTGGCCAGGCTCATCAACGACGCCTTCTACATGCCCGACAAGGGATACTACGGGATGTACCGCTACGGGCGGCAGAACCTCGTGCTGCTCGACCGCGAGGAGACCCTGGGCGAGGCCCTCGCCATACTCTACGGCATAGCCTCCCCGGCCCGCGCCGTCACCATCACCGAGTCCGTGCCCGTCACCCCCTACGGCCCGGCCATCTTCTACCCCCAGATCGCCGACATGCCCAGCTACCACAACAACGCCCTGTGGCCATTCGTGGCCGCCTACTGGACCCTGGCCAACGCCAGGGCCGGCAACGAGGCCGGCATCATGCAGGGCTTCGGCTCCATCGTCCGCCCCGCGGCCCTGTTCGCCACCAACAAGGAGAACTTCAACCTCGACAACGGCGACATCTACACCGAGCTCAACTCCTCGAACATGCTGTGGTCGCTGAGCGGCAACCTGGCGCTGACACAGCAGGTGCTGTTCGGCATCCACTTCGAGCCGGACGGCCTGCGCATCGCCCCGGTGGTGCCCAAGGCCCTGGCCGCCACCCGGACCCTCGAGAACTTCCCCTACCGGGGCGCACGCCTCAACATCACCGTCTCCGGCCACGGCAACCGCATCAGGACACTGCGCGTCAACGGCAAGGAGCGCCCGGTGACCGACGGCTGCTTCCTGACCGCCCGCGAGCTGCGCCACGGCGCCGACATCGACATCGTGCTGGCCGACAACGACCTGACGACTTCCAAGGTCAACGAACAGCCCAACCTGAAAGCGCCGCTGACGCCCATGGCCTGGCTCGACACCGACCCCGCCACCGGCGCCACGCAGCTAAGCTGGAACCCCATCGAGTACATCGCCGGCTACGAGGTGCTCCACAACGGCCGCAAGGTGGCCGACACGCGCACGACCTCCTGGCCCGTAGCCGAAATCGGCGAATGGCAGGTGGCGGGCGTGGCCTCCGACGGCACCCGCAGCTTCGCCTCCGAGCCCCGCTACGTGGGCGAGACCCTGGCATTCCAGCTCCCCGGCGAGGGCACCGCCGTAGCCAGCAAGGAAGTCTCCTACGCCCCCGCGGCCCCCGTGCAGGGCTACCACGGCCAGGGCTTCCGCGAGGTCGACCACGCCACCGGAGCCATCACCATCCCCATAGCCGTCAAGGCGGCAGGCACCTACGCCCTGACGCTGCGATACGCCAACGGCAACGGGCCCGTCAACACCGAGAACAAGTGCGCCATCCGCTCCGTCTCCGTGAACGGCAGGCGCGCCGGGGCCGTCGTCATGCCGCAGCGCGGCGTAGCCAACTGGAACGACTGGGGCCTCACGAACCCCGTGCTCGTGGACCTGCCCGCCGGGGCCTCCGAGGTGACCGTCACCTTCGCCGACACCGACGAGAACATGAACCGCCTCACCAACCACGCCCTCATCGACGAGCTGCTCGCAGCACCCGTCCGATAACCCGCAAAAAACGATGAGACACGGCGCGGGAAGCCCGAAAGAGGGCAAATCCGGCGCCGTGTTTGGCCGTTTCGCGGAAAAGTTGTATTTTTGCATCTGTGAAACCGCGTGCCGGTAAAAGGCGGCGGTGCTGAAGACAAGTAAAGACACCCATGTTAGTACTCGCAGACATAAAAGCGAACCCCGAACATATCATAGAGCGCCTGGCCGTCAAGGGCTTCGACGCCAAGGAACCCATCGCGCGCATCCTGGAGCTCGACGCGGAGCGCCGGAGCCTCCAGAAGGCCAACGACACCACCGCCAGCGAGCTGAAGAAGCTGGCGTCCTCCATCGGCGCCCTGATGAAGCAGGGCAAGAAGGAGGAGGCAGAGGCCGCCAAGGCCCGCGTGGCCCTCCTCAAGGCCGACTCGGCCGACCGCGTGGCCCGCCAGGAGGAGGCCGAGAAACAGATCCGCGAGCTGCTGCTGGGCATCCCCAACACCCCCTGCGCCGACGTGCCCGAGGGCCTCACCGCCGCCGACAACGTCGTCGTCAAGGAGGGCGGCCCCATGCCCCGGCTCGGCGCCGACGCCCTGCCCCACTGGGAGCTGGCCAAGAAGTACGGCATCATAGACTTCGAGCTGGGCGTGAAGGTGACCGGCGCCGGCTTCCCCTTCTACATCGGCAAGGGAGCCCGCCTGCAGCGCGCCCTCATCCAGTACTTCCTCAACTCGGCCGCCGACGCCGGCTACACCGAGGTCGAGCCTCCATTCGTGGTCAACGAGGCCTCAGGATACGGCACCGGACAGCTCCCCGACAAGGAGGGCCAGATGTACCACGCCGACCTCGACAACCTCTACCTCATCCCCACCGCCGAGGTGCCCGTCACCAACATGTACCGCGACGTGATCCTGGCCGAGGACTCGCTGCCGCGCAAGAATTGCGCCTACTCCCCCTGCTGGCGCCGCGAGGCCGGCTCCTACGGCAAGGACGTGCGCGGGCTCAACCGCCTGCACCAGTTCGACAAGGTGGAGATAGTGCGCATCGAGAAGCCGGAGAGCTCCTACGCCGCCCTGGAGGAGATGAAGGACCACGTGCAGCGCCTGCTCGAGGGCCTGGGCCTGCCATGGCACATCCTGCGCCTGTGCGGCGGCGACATGAGCTTCACCTCCGCCATCACCTACGACTTCGAGGTGTGGTCCGGCGCCCAGGAGCGCTGGCTGGAGGTCAGCTCCGTCTCCAACTTCGAGACGTACCAGGCCAACCGCCTGAAGTGCCGCTACCGCGGAGCCGACCGCAAGACCCACCTGTGCCACACCCTCAACGGCTCCGCCCTGGCCCTGCCACGCATCATGGCCGCCCTGCTGGAGAACAACCAGACACCCGAGGGAATCATCATTCCCGAGTGCCTGCGCCCATACACCGGATTCGACAGGATCAGCTGAGAGAAAGCACCAATTCCAGAGCAAGCCTGCCGCCCGCACGGCTATTGACAACCTACAACCACCAATTCCACCCACGATGAGCTACACAAGCAAGGAAGAGAAAAAGATACCTATCGACGACCCGTCGGGCAAATGGTCCGACCTCACCCTGCTGCCCGAGTGGGAGGAGGAGTACTACGACGTCTACACTGCCCGCAAGCACGGCAAGTGGGTCATGCTCAAGGCGCTCAAGAAGCGCTACGCCAACGACGAGCACTGCCGGCAGATGCTCGACCGGGAGTTCGACACGCGCTACAACCTGGCGCACCCCAACATCGTCATGGTCAACGACCTGGAGGAGATCCCCGGCCTTGGCCGCGCCATCATCACCGACGACGTCTACGGCCACTCGCTGCGGCGCCTCATCGACGAGAAGCGCCTCACGCCCCGCATCCTCAACCGCCTCCAGACACAGCTCATCGACGCCCTGGAGTACATACAGGAGAACCACCTGGTGCACTACCCCATCACGGCCGACAACATCATCTTCACCGAGTACAACGAGAACCTCAAGCTCATCAACGTGGGCTACGACCAGGCGGAGCACCTGACGCGCCAGGACACCGACGACGACCTGCGGTCCTACGGCTTGGTGCTGGGCGAGGTGCTCGACCACCTGCCGGCCAAGATGCCGCGCCTGCGCAAGATCGCCAACCGCGCCGCCGGGGGCGGCTACCACACCGTGGCCGACCTCCAGCTCGCCATCGAGAAACGCTCCTCGGCGCAGCTGTACCTCTTCCTGATCGCCACCATCGTCATCGCCATAGCGCTCATGACCGCCCTCATCGTCTTCATGAAATGATCGAAGTAAAAGCCATCGCCCCGCGCAAGCGCGACCTGCTGCCGTTCGTCAAGTTCCCCATCCGCCTGTACCGCGGCAACCCCTGCTACGTGCCGCCGCTGGTGCTCGACGAGGTGGCCACGCTCTCACCGGACAAGAACCCCGCCTTCGACTTCTGCGAGGCGCAGTGCTTCATGGCCTACCGCGACGGCAAGCCCGCCGGGCGCATCGCCGCCATAATCAACCGGCAGGTCAACGAGCGCACCGGCCACCTCGACGCCCGCTTCGGCTTCTTCGACTTCGTCGACGACCGGGCCGTGTCGGCCGCCCTGCTCGGAGCCGCCGAGCAGTGGGCCCGCGAAAAGGGCATGACGCACATAGTCGGCCCCCTGGGCTTCACCGACCTCGACCGCGAGGGCCTGCTCACCTTCGGCTTCGACGAGCTGGGCACCATGGCCACCAACTACAACTTCCCCTATTACGAGGAGCACGTGCTGGGGGCCGGATACCAGCCCGACACCGAGTGGCTGGAGTTCGTCATGGACGTTCCCGACGCCATCCCCGAGGTGATGAACCGCGTGGCCGACATCGTCAAGCGCCGCTTCGGCCTCAAGGTAAGGAAGTACACCGACAAGAAGGCCATCAAGCGCGACTACGGGCGGGCGCTGTTCGAGCTCATCAACGAGACCTACGACCAGCTCTACGGCTACTCGCCGCTGACGGACCGCCAGATCGAGGCCTACATCAACGAGTACCTGTCGCTGCTGGACCTGGACCTGGTGAGCCTGATCGTGGACCGCGACGAGAAGCTCGTGGGCGTGGGCATCTCCATGCCGTCGCTGAGCCGCGGCCTGCAGCGTAGCCGCGGCAGGCTCTTCCCCACCGGGTGGCTCCCCCTGCTCCGCGCCCTCAAGGGAAAGAACGACCGCGTGGACCTGATGCTGGTCGGCATCAAGCCCGAGTACCAGGGCAAGGGCGTCAACGCCATGCTCTTCCAGGACCTCATCCCGCAGTACCAGAAGCGCGGATTCCGCTGGGCCGAGTCGAACCCCGAACTGGCCGCCAACTCCTCCGTCCAGGAGCAGTGGAAGTACTTCACCTCGCGCCAGCACCGCCGCCGCCGCGCCTACCGCAAGCCCCTCTGACATACCCGGACGGCTCCCGCCAAGCAGGCATCCCGGCAGACAGGACGCCCCACTTCCCAAATTATGCGGACTGCCGGGCAATTTTTTTCGCGCCCTAAGCAATTTATACGCCTCATGCGCGTTATATATTGACCTTGTATTTCATAATACACATATATAATACTAACAAAAAACAAGCAAGAGTGAAAAAGACACTACTCTACGCGGCGGCGGCCCTGGCCATGGGCGCCGCGCCCGCAGCAGCGTCAGCCGCCGACGTCACCGTGGTACTCGACGCCGACTTCACCCAGTTCACCGAGGGCTCACCCTCCGCCCCCGCCGACTTCCCCAGCTACGGCACCGGCTCGTTCAGCTCCTACTTTTCCGGCTGGTTCAGCTCCAAGGTCGCCCAGGCCGGAGGCGCCCTGATGGTCAAGGACGGGGGCTACGTGCAGACCAGCTCCCAGAACCTTTCGGCCAACGGCGGCGTGGTGCGCGTCAGCGCCCGCGTACGCATGCTCGACGCCTACGGCGGCGTCCTCAAGGTCTCCGTGGGCTACTCCGCCAGCCAGAACCTCATGCTGGCCGACTCGTCCTGGCACGACGTCTCCATCATCCTCGGAGGCGGCACCTCCTCCACCCGCGTCAAGGCCGAGCCCATGCTCTCGGCCTCCGGCCTGCTGATGCAGAACCTCAGGCTCGAGCAGAGCCCGGCATTCGTAGCCGCGCCGACGGCCCAGCAGCCCCTGCAGGCCGACGGCAAGTCCTTCACCGCCCGGTGGAGCAGCGTGCGCGGCGCAACATCCTACCTGCTCGACGTCTACTCCTACAACGGCACCGAGAAGGCATACCTGCTGCGCGACCAGGACACCGGCAACGTCACCAGCTACAAGGTCACCGGACTCGACCCCGCCGTCACCTACTACTACACCGTGCGGGCCACCAACGGCACCGGCGTCTCCGAGCCCAGCGACGAGATCCGCGTCGTAAAGGTCATCTACTCCCTGGCCACGCCTGGCAACCTGCGCGTGTCCACACACTCGGGCGACATCGCCGCCGCCTGGGACGCCGTGCCCGACGCCCAGGAGTACATCCTCTCCGTCAGCCGCATCTTCACCTGCCCGGCCGACACCACCGTCAACATCCTGGCCGAGGACTTCGACCGCGCCGACAAGGGCGAGCTCGACAACATCGAGTTCATCTTCAGCAACCATCTCGACAGATACACGGTGCTTCCCGGCTGGGACGGCTCCGACCTGGCCATAGCCCGCGGCCACATGGTGCTGACGCCCTACGGCCACACCGGCTGGCTCTCCACCCCGCCGCTCGACCTGCGCGGCAAGGACGGCTCGTGCACCGTCAGCGCCAGCCTGGCCTGCGGCGCCTTCGGCTCCTTCTACGAGGGCCAGGCCACCGCCTACCTGCTCAACGCCGCCGGCGACACCCTCCAGGCCAAGGACATCCTGCTGGGCAAGGGCTTCGCCGACTACCAGGTCACCTTCGCGCAGGGCGCCGACTCCTGCCGCGTCGTGCTCGCCTACGCCGGCGACTACAAGCTATTCATAAACTCCCTGTCCGTGGACCAGCTCAAGGGCGCCGGCCAGAAAGTCGTCAGCTGGCTGGGCGACATCCGCACCCCAGACCTGACGGCCACCTTCCCGGCCGAGCGAGGCAAGGGATACCAGCTCTCCGCGACCGTCACCGCCGTGGCCGAGACCGTGAGCCTGGGCGAGATCGCCGAGATATGGTCCGACCCCACCGCGCCGGTAGTCGTCGACTACACCCTCGGGGTGGCATCCGCGGCCGACGACGGCGCACAGGTGAGCGTCAGCGGCCGCGACATCGTCGTCATCGTGCCGAACGCCTGCCGCGCCGCCCTCTACGACCTGAGCGGACGCCTGCTGATGCAGACCGACCTGCAGCCGGGCGGCGGCACCATCGCCGCCCCCGCCTCCGGCGCCCTCCTGCTACGGGTAGGCGACCGCATCCACAAGCTCATGGTGAAGTAACACCCCTCCCCACCCACAGGGGGCGCCCCGCCGACCGGGGCGCCCCCTTGTCGTTTGAAACTTAAAATAGGGCGGATGCCAATAAATTAGTAACTTTGCGCGTTGAAACTATCGAGAGTCGGCAGGCCGGAATTGTCCGCGCCTGCCTATGACTATAACAAGACATGACTTACAAGTACGATTACCTGGTGATAGGGTCGGGCATCGCGGGCATGAGCTTCGCGCTCAAGTCGGCGCGCCACGGCCGCGTGGCCCTGGTCTGCAAGACCACCCTCGAGGAGGCCAACACCTACTTCGCCCAGGGCGGCGTGGCCTCCGTGACGAACCTCGCCGTCGACGATTTCGACAAGCATATCCGCGACACGATGGTGGCCGGCGACTGGCTCTCCGACCCCCGGGCCGTGGAGAAGGTGGTTCGCGACGCCCCCGGGCAGATACGCCAGCTCGTGGAATGGGGCGTGGACTTCGACCGCAACGATGCCGGCGAGTACGACCTGCACCGCGAGGGGGGGCACAGCGAGTTCCGCATCCTCCACCACGCCGACAACACCGGCGCCGAGATACAGGAAAAGCTCGTCGAGGCCGTGCGCCGAAACCCGAACATCGACATCTTCGAGAACCACTTCGCCATCGAGATCCTGACCCAGCACCACCTGGGCAAGGTGGTGACGCGGCGCACACCCGACATCACCTGCTACGGCGCGTACGTGCTCAACGAGGCGTCGGAGCAGGTGGACACGTTCCTGGCACGCGTCACTCTGATGGCCACCGGCGGCGTGGGCGGCGTCTACACCATCACCACCAACCCGCTGATAGCCACCGGCGACGGCATCGCCATGACCTACCGCGCCAAGGGCACCGTCCGCGACATGGAGTTCATCCAGTTCCACCCCACGGCGCTCTACCACCCCGGCGACCGCCCGTCGTTCCTCATCACCGAGGCCATGCGCGGCTACGGAGCCGTGCTCCGCAACATAGACGGGGAGGAGTTCATGCACCGCTACGACCCTCGCCTGAGCCTGGCCCCGCGCGACATCGTGGCCCGCGCCATCGACTCGGAGATGAAGGCCTCCGGCTCCGACCACGTCTACCTCGACGTCACCGCCAAGCCCGCCGAGGAGACAAAGAGGCACTTCCCCAACATCTACGCCAAGTGCCTGAGCCTGGGCATCGACATCACCCGCGACTACATCCCGGTGGCCCCGGCGGCGCACTACCTGTGCGGCGGCATCGACGTGGACCTCAACGGGGAGTCGAGCATCAAGCGGCTGTACGCGGTGGGGGAGTGCTCGCGCACGGGCCTGCACGGGGGCAACCGCCTGGCCTCCAACTCGCTGATAGAGGCGGTGGTGTACGCCGACGCGGCCGCCCGCCACGCCGCCGCCCACCTGGGCGAGTACGACTTCCGCACCGACATCCCCGCCTGGAACGACGAGGGGACCAACCACCCCGAGGAGATGGTGCTCATAACCCAGAGCATCAAGGAGGTAAACCAGATCATGGGCTATTACGTTGGGATAGTACGCAGCGACCTGCGCTTGCACCGGGCCTGGAACCGCCTCGACATCCTCTACGAGGAGACGGAACGCCTGTTCAAGGTCAGCAAGCCGAGCCGCGAGCTCTGCGAGCTGCGCAACATCATCAACGTGGCCTACCTGATCATGCGGCAGGCCATGGAGCGCAAGGAGAGCCGCGGCCTGCATTTCACCATCGACTACCCGCACCCGCCGGTCACGCCATAACCTGTAATCAATGAAAATAGCCAAGATACTCGCCCCGGCGCTGGGATGCGCCATAGCGGCGGCGGCGTTCGCAGCCGCCCCGGCACGGCAGGATCCCGAAAGCGCCCTGCAGCGCGCCATGCGCACCTCCAACACCATATACACATCCCTGGCGCAGCACTACGTCGACTCGCTCGACATCGACTCCGTAATGCGCATGGGCATGGGCTACATGCTCGCCTCCCTGGACCCCTACACGGAGTATTACACGCAGGAGGAGGCGGACCGCTTCCGCTCCAGCTCCAACGGCGAGTACGGCGGCATCGGCATACGCATCGCCACCTACGACGGCCAGGCATACTTCACCGACCCCATGGAGGGCAAGCCGGCCTTCCGCGCAGGCCTGCGCTCGGGCGACAAGATAGTCAAGGTGGACTCCACCTCCACGCGGGGCAAGAACGCCGACTTCGCCACGCGCCTGATCAAGGGGCAGGCCGGCAGCCCGGTGACCATCACCGTCGTGCGCCCCTACGTGCAGGACTCGGTGCTGACGTTCACCATGGAGCGCGAGAAGCTCGTCATCCCGGCGGTGCCCTACTACGCCGTGCTGCCCGGCGGAATAGGCTACATCGAGCTGAACACGTTCTCGCCCGACGACACGGGCGAGCAGGTGCGCCGCGCCCTCGAATCCTTCAAGCGCGACAAGGAGCTGAAGGGAATCATCCTCGACCTGGCCGACAACGGTGGCGGCCTGCTGTCGCAGGCCATAGACATCGCCTCGATGTTCCTGCCCAAGGGGACGAAGATCCTGGAGACGCGAGGCCGCGACGCCGGCGAGACTCGCGTGCTGAAGACCACCAAGGAGCCCATCTTCCCCGACATGCCCCTGGCGGTCATCCTCGACCGCGGGTCGGCCTCCGCCTCGGAGGTGCTCTCGGGCGCGCTGCAGGACCATGACCGCGCCGTGCTGGTGGGCGAGCGCTCATTCGGCAAGGGACTGGTGCAGAGCACCCTGCCGATGCCCTTCGACGGCATGCTCAAGGTAACCACCGCCAAGTACTACATCCCCTCGGGGCGCCTCATCCAGGCCGCCGACTACAGCCACCGCGACGCCGACGGGCGCCCCGGATACACTCCCGACTCGCTGGCGAAGACGTTCCGCACCGACGCCGGGCGCCCCGTCAAGGATGGGGGCGGCCTCCAGCCCGAGGTATCCGTCAGCGACACCCTGGCGCACTCCGACCTGGTCTACAACCTCGTCTCCAAGCCGTACATGTTCGACTTCGCCAACCGCTACGGTGCCCGCGTCAAGGGTCCCTTCGCCATGACCGACGCCGTCTGGGAGGAGTTCGTGACGTCGCTGCCCGACACGGCCCTGAACTACGAGAGCCGCATGGAGAAGGGCCTGCAGGAGCTGCGCAATGCAGCCGCCAGGGAGGGGCTGATGAACGACGAGACACGTGCGCGGTTCGACGCCCTTGGCAAGGCGCTGAAGCGCGACTCGCGCACGGAGCTGACGGAGGCGCGCACCGAGCTGGAGCGCTTCCTGGTGCCGATGCTGGCCGAGCGCTACGGCTTCGAGCAGGCCCGATACGCCGCCGAGGTGGAGCGTGACCCATCCGTCAGGGCCGCCGTCAGGATCCTGCTCGACCCGACCGAATACCGCCGCCTCCTCTCCGCCCCGGCAATGCCCGGCAAGAAGAAAAAATAACGTCCTCAAAGCCGGTGCGGCACCGGGCCGGAGGCCCAGGCCGCACTATTAAAACCAGATATCATGACGCTGCTGGAACTGGCCGGGGTGTTCGCCACCGACGCGGTGCTCAAGGCCGTGGAGAAGGGAATCCGCGCCAAGGGGGAGCTGACGCTGGCAGGGCTGTGCGGCTCCGCGCCGGCGATGCTCTTCTCGCGCCTGCGCAAGCCCGGGACGCCCTACGTGGTGGTGGCCGACGACCCCGACGACGCCGGCTACCTCTACCATGACCTGTCGCGCCTCTGTCCGGGCGGCGAGGAGGAGGTGATGTTCTTCCCCTCCGGCTACCGCCGCGACATCAAGTACGGGCAGCCCGACCCGCCCGCGCAGATCCTGCGCACGGAGTCGCTGAAGGCCTGGCACTCGGGACGCATACGCTTCGTGGTGACGTGCCCCGAGGCCCTGGCGGAAAAAGTGCCGGCCACAGAGAGCGTGGAGCGGTCGTGCCTGACCCTGAAGGTGGGGCAGGACATCCCCGTGCGGCAGGTGCGCGAACGCCTGCTGGAGCTGTGCTTCCGCCAGGTGGACTATGTCTACGAGCCGGGGCAGTTCGCCTTGCGCGGCTCCATCCTCGACGTCTACTCCTACGCCTGCCCGGCGCCATACCGCATCGACTTCTTCGACACCGAGGTCGACTCCATCCGCAACTTCGACGTGGAGACGCAGCTCAGCACCGAGACTCCCTCGGAGGTCACTATCCTGCCCGACATGGGCGAGCTGGAGGAGGATGGGGGAGTGCCTCTGCCGGAGTTCGCGGGGCCGGAGACGGTCTGGCTCTGCCGAGACCCGAAGCACCTGATGGCGCGCATCGAGGCGATAGCGTCCTCGACGCTGGCGGCGCAGGTGGACATCACCGGCGAGGGGGACGCCGACGCCATGCTAAAGGTGGTGCGCCCCGACGCCTTCCGCCCCCTGTTCGAGGCCTCCAGGCGCGTGGTCTTCACCCCCAAGGCCGACACGGAAGGCCCGAACGTGATACGCTTCTCCACCGACCCCCAGGCCCTCTACCACAAGAATTTCGACCTCATAGAGGGGTCCTTCGCGCGATATGCCGCCGAGGGATATGGAATTTACCTCCTCTCCGACTCCCCCACCCAGGCCGAACGCCTGCGTGCCATCTTCGCGGAACGGGGTGCGAAATGCGGCCCTACGGCCCTCGACTTCACACCGGTGTCCCCCACCCTGCACGCCGGATTCGTGGACAACGCCTCCAAGGCCTGTTTCTTCACCGACCACCAGATCTTCGACCGCTTCCATCGCTACAACCTCCGCTCCGAACGGGCCCGCGGCGGAAAGCTCGCCATGAGCCTCCGCGAGCTCCAGAAGCTCGAGCCGGGCGACTTCGTGGTACACGCCGACCACGGCATAGGCCGCTTCGGCGGGCTCGTCCGCACCGACGTGGCCGGAAAGACGCAGGAGATGATCAAGCTCTTCTACCAGAACGACGACATCGTCTTCGTCAACATCCACTCCCTCCACAAGCTCAGCAAGTACCGTGGCTCGGAAGGCGTTCCGCCCAAGCTGAGCAAGCTCGGCTCTGGCGCCTGGCAGCGCCTCAAGGACCGCACCAAGGCCAAGGTCAAGGACATAGCCCGCGACCTCATAGCCCTCTACTCACGCCGCCAGGAGGAGAAGGGCTTCGCCTACTCCCCCGACACGTACCTGCAGCACGAGCTGGAGGCGTCGTTCCTCTACGAGGACACTCCCGACCAGCTGCGCGCCACCCAGGCCATCAAGGCCGACATGCAGAGCGCCAGGCCGATGGACCGCCTGGTGTGCGGCGACGTCGGATTCGGCAAGACGGAGCTGGCCATCCGCGCCGCCTTCAAGGCCGCCGTCGACGGCAGGCAGACGGCCCTGCTGGTGCCCACCACCGTGCTCGCCATGCAGCACTACCACACCTTCTCGGAGCGCCTCAAGGACATGCCCGTGCGCGTCGACTTCCTCTCGCGCGCCCGCAAGCCAAAGGAGGTGAAGCAGATCCTTGCCGACCTCCAGGCCGGCAAGATCGACATCATCATCGGCACCCACAAGCTCATCGGCAAGAACGTGCGCTTCCACGACCTGGGACTGCTCGTCATCGACGAGGAGCAGAAGTTCGGCGTGGCCGTCAAGGAGAAGCTCAAGCAGCTGCGGGTGAACGTCGACACGCTGACGCTGTCGGCCACACCCATCCCGCGCACGCTCCAGTTCTCGCTCATGGGGGCCCGGGACCTCAGCAACCTCGACACGCCTCCGGCCAACCGCCGGCCCGTCAGCACCACCGTCACCCCTCTCGACGACGACACGGTGCGCGAGGCCGTCAGCTTCGAGCTCTCGCGCGGCGGACAAGTTTTTTTCATCACTCCCAGGATCGAAAGGCTGGACGTGCTGGAGAACATGCTCCGGCGGCTGGTGCCCGACGCCCGGGTGGTGCGCGCCCACGGCCAGATGCCGCCGGAGCGCGTGGAGAAGGCCATCCTCGACTTCGCCGCCCACGACTACGACATACTGCTGTCGACCACCATCGTGGAGAACGGCATCGACATGCCCAACGTCAACACCATCCTCATCGACAACGCCCAGCGTTTCGGGCTCAGCGAGCTTCACCAGCTGCGCGGCCGCGTGGGCCGCAGCGACCGCAAGGCTTTCGCCTACCTGCTTGTCCCCCCCGGGGCGGAGCTGACGCCCGTGGCGCGCCGGCGCCTCCAGACTATCGAGAGCTACTCCGGGCTCGGCGCCGGCATACAGATCGCCATGCAGGACCTCGACATACGCGGGGCCGGCAACCTGCTGGGCGCCGAGCAGTCGGGCTTCATCGCCGACCTGGGCTACGAGGTCTACCAGCGCATCCTCAAGGAGGCGGTCACGGAACTGCGCACACAGGAGTTCCCGGAGCTGATGGCCGAGGGCAAAGTGCCCGACGACGCCGAATACATCGCCGAGACGACTGTGGAGACGGACCTGGAGCTGCTCATCCCTACCGGCTACGTGCCGCAGGAGGCGGAGCGCATCACCCTCTACCGGCGCCTGGACGCCATGGAGACTCCGGCGCAGGCCGACGAGTTCCGTGCCATGCTCCGCGACCGCTTCGGCGCCATCCCCAAGCAGACCGAGCAGCTCGTCGACATAGTGCCCCTGCGTGCCACGGCGCGGCGCCTGGGCGTGGAGCGCCTGCACCTGAAGGGTGGCAAGATGTATCTCTACTTCCCGGACGCCGACAACGAGGCATATTATCGCTCTCCGGCCTTCGGCCGCTTCATCACCTACTTCCAGGTTGAGCCTGCGCGCACGAAGCTGCGCGACCTCAACGCTCGCCGCTCGATGCTCGTCACCGGCGTAGACACCGTCTCCGAGGCGCTTTCCATCCTCACCCGGATAGCGGAGCTTCCCAGCTCATGAGAAAGACCGGGAGGGCCACGGAGTACGGGCGGCGGGCGGAGCAGGCGGCCGCAGAGCATCTGGCGGCGCATGGGTACGTGATCCGGGACCGGAACTGGTCGCCGTCGGGCGGTCATGTGGAGCTGGACATCGTGGCCCAGCAGGGGCGCACGCTGGTGTTCGTGGAGGTGAAGGCGCGGGCCGACGGCTACGTGGACCCGGTGTATGCGGTCAACGCCGCCAAGATAGCACGCGTCTGCCGGGCCGCCAACGCGTATGTGCAGGCGCTGCCGCCCGGCGAGCGCGACGTGCTGGAACCGCGCTTCGACGTCATCGCCATAGTGGGCGACGCCCCCCATTGGCAGATCGAGCACCTCGAGGACGCTTTCATCCCGCCTGTGTCGCCGGCCTACCGGCGAGGGCCGGGCAAGGGCTTCTGAGGGCCTTCATGGGTTTTAAGGCCGGTAAGGGCTTGGCCAGTAAGATCTTCAGGGACGCGATCGAGACATAATAGAAAATCCCGGCGCTCGGGCGAGCGCCGGGATTTTCTATATGGTGTGGGGAAGGGTTACTTCTGGGGTACGCCGGTCATGATGACCGTCAGGGTGTTCTGGCGGCGCAGGGCGCGGCACCACTCCTGGAAGGCGGGCAGGGTGAGGTTGTCCAGCTGCTGCTTATGGCCCAGGTAGGTGTCGTAGCCGAGCTCGTTGTCGCGCAGGGTGCTCATCCAGAAGCCGTTGTCGCGCAGCTTGATGTCAAACTGGTTGACGGCGGCACCCTTGACCTTCTGGAACTGCTCTTCGGTGACTTTGCCGGCCAGGACGTCGGTCATGAGGCTGTCGGCAAGCTCGAAGGCGCGGTTCTGCTGCTCGCTGTTGGTGGCGATGACGCGGATGATCTCCCAGCGGCCGTAGGGTTCGTTGAGGCGGCCGATGGCGCCGGGGCTGTAGGCTGCGCCCTCCTTCTCGCGGATCACCTCGGTGAAGAGGGTGGAAAGGATGGAGCCTGCCAGGGAGCAGTCGATGTCGCTGAGGGCGTCGATCTTGGCCTGGCCGGAGGTGAAGGAGTAGTAGGTGGTGGCCGGTGTCGCCATGGGCTTGTCGAAGGCCACGGTCCTGGTGCCGGTGTAGTAGCTGACGGGCCATGTCTTGCCTGCCTTGGTGGCCTTGCCCTTGCTGGGCAGGGAGGCGATGTAGCTCTCCAGGAGGGGACGCAGGGTGGCCTCGTCGACGTTGCCGACGAAGATGAAGGTGTAGTCGGCGGCGTTGGCGAGCAGGCCCTTGGCGGTGGCGAGCATGCGGGAGTAGTCGGCAGCCTGTGCCCTGGCCACGGTGGCGGCGGCGAAGCGGGGGTCGCCGTTGAACATGGGGTAGGCGAGTGTGTCGGCGAAGAGCGCCATGGGGTCGTTCTTGCCGCGCTCGATGTCGGTGCACTCCTTCTTGAGGTCGACGGCGTACTGCTCGGCGTCGGGGTTGAGCTGGGTGAAGTAGCTGTAGACGATTTCCATGAGCACGGGCAGGTCTTTCTTGACCGAGTAGCCGGTCAGGCCGTGTGTGCGGTTATTGACGCCGAATCCGCAGCTGACGTTCTTGCCGGCCAGGTACTTGCGCATCATGGTGTTGGTGAAGTTGCCGAGCTTGCTGCTTTCTACGGCGGTGCCGATCATGTTGAGGTCGCTGACGGCCTTGGGGTCGGCGGGGTTGAAGAGGCCGAAGCCGCCGGGGGCGAAGCAGTTGAAGCGGATCTCGTCGCTCTTGAAGTCGGTGGTCTTGAGGATCACCTTGGCGCCGTTGCTCAGGGTGAAGACGGTGGTGCCGAAGGTCTCGTTCTTCTCGGCCTTGGCGATCTTGCCGGCCTTGGGTGCCTTGGCGATGAGGGGCTCGGTGATGACCTCGTCCTTGTAAGCCTCGTACTGCTTGTGGATGGCGCCCTCCACGGCGGCGAGCATGGCTTCGCGGCCGGGCAGGGTGTAGCCCTCCTTCTTGGGATTGAAGACGACTATGCACTGGTTGGTGTCGGTCAGGAGCTGCGTGGCGCCCTGGTTGATGGCCTGGACGGGAATCTGGCCGGAAATCATCTGGAAGAGCTGGTAGTCGAGCTCGGCGCCGGGCAGTGCGTTGTTGTCGATGAAGTGGCGGATGAGACGCTTGGCCAGCACGCCGTTGCGGGTGGTGTTGAGCTCGTTCTTGCGGGTCTCGTAGAGCGACTGGAGGTCATCCTTGGCGCGCTGGTACTCGGTGTCGGTGAATCCGGTCTGGCAGGCGCGGGCCACGATCTCCATGGCCTGCCGGGTGGCCTTGGCCACGTCGTCGCCCTTGGGCTGCACCTGTACGGTGAAGGCGTCCTTGGTCTTGGACACGAAGAAGTCGCCGAAGTCCACGCCGGCGCTGGCGTACTCGCACTCGGGCTTCTGGCCGAACTCGTTCAGGCGGTTGTCGAGCATCCTGGTGACGAGGTCGTTGGTGACGTTGTTGAGCCACCATCCCAGGCTGCTGCGCTCGGCGAAGGGGGTCTCGTCCTGCTTGAAGCATATCCAGGCGAGGGAATAGGGAGCCTCGGCGTCCTCGTACTGGAAGTAGATGGGCTCGCGGTTGTCGCTCACGGAGGGGTATGTGCGGGGTGCGGCGTTCTCGGGCATGGGGATGGACGAGAACATCTCCTTGACCTTGGCCTCCATCTCGGCGGCGTCGAAGTCGCCGACTACGACGATGCCCTGCTGGTCGGGACGGTACCACTTGCGGTAGTAGGAGCGGAGGTCCTCGTAGGGGAAGTTCATGACGACCTCCATCTTGCCGATGGGCATCTGCTGGTACTGGTACTCCTGGTAGATGGCCGGGAGCATGTTGGTGTAGAAGCGGTTGCCGGCGCCGTCGCGCGTGCGCCACTCCTCCTGGATGACCTTGCGCTCGGCATCGATCTCGTCGCCGTCGAGGGTGATGGCGCAGGACCAGTCACGCAGCACGAGCAGGACGCTGTCCATCAGGGGCTTGTCGGAGGTGGGGACGTTGTCGATGTTGTAGACGGTCTCGTCGAAGCTGGTGTAGGCGTTGATGTCGGCGCCGAAGCGCAGGGACTTGCTCTGGAGGTAGTTGAGCATGTTCTTGCCGGGATAGTTCTCGGTGCCGTTGAAGGCCATGTGCTCGAGGAAGTGGGCGAGGCCGAGCTGCTGGGGGTTCTCCAGGGTCGAGCCCACCTTCTGCGCGATGTAGAAGTTGGCGCGGCCCTTGGGCTCGGCGTTGTGCAGGATGTAGTAGCTGAGGCCGTTGGGCAGCTTGCCGGAGCGCACGTACGACTCCCCGGTGACGGGATTCACCATCAGCGGCAGGGGCTGTGCCATCGGGTCGCCTGCCTGGGCGCTCATGGATGCCGGGCCGGCCAGCAACAGCAGCCCCAGGGCGAGGCGGATGAGGTTTTTAAACATATGGCTATGATTTTGTTTGGTATTGCCAGGTTATCACACATTATGCAGTGCAGGCGGCGGGACACGCCCCCGCGCCTGCAAAGTTTACACTTATTTTTTAATTAGACGTCATCGGAGGCGGAATAGTTACACCAGGGAGCAAATTTTATTTCCGGGCAGAGTGGACGGGGAGGGGAGAGGGAGGGAAGTGGGTTTTCGGAATTGCGGTAAATTTTGTATCTTTGCGGCCATGGAAAAGAAATACGCGATCGGAGCCGACATCGGCGGCACCAACACGGCGCTGGCGCTGGTATGCGACGACGGGGTCGTGGCCATGCGGTCGGCGCTGCCTACCGCCGGCGGCACGCCCCGCGAGTACATGCAGGCGCTGGACGCCGAGGTGGACCGCATGCTGTCGGCATCGGGCGTGAAGCGCGAAGAGGTGGCCGGCATCGGCATGGGGGCGCCCTGCGCCAACTTCCGGACGGGCGTCATAGAGGCGGCCACCAACATGCCGTGGCCGTCGCCGATACCGTTGCGGACGCTGGCCGAGAAGACGCTGCGCCTGCCGGTGGCCGTCAGCAACGACGCCAACGCGGCCGCCGTGGGCGAGATGCGCTACGGCGCCGCACGCGGCATGACGGACTTCATCATGCTAACCCTGGGTACGGGCGTGGGCAGCGGGGTAGTGGTGGACGGACACCTGCTGACGGGCTTCCGCGGCTTTGCGGGAGAGCTGGGACACTGCTCGATCCGCGTGCACGGGCCGGGCAGGACGTGCGCCTGCGGGCGCCCGGACTGCCTGCAGGCCTACTGCTCGGCGCGGGGAGTGGCCGACACGGGACGCGAGGAGCTGCGCCGACACGGACTCAGCGCCCCGGAGGCGCTCACGGCACGCGACGTGGGCGAGGCCGCCGACCGCGGCGAACAGTGGGCACTGGAGACCATGCGACGCACCGGCGAGGCCCTCGGAAGGGGCGTCGCCGACTTCGTCACATTCTCCGACCCCGAGGCCATCATCCTCTTCGGCGGCATAGCGCACGCCTTCCGCCACTTCGCCCCGGCCATGAAGCTCGCCTTCCGGGAGAATGCCCTCGGCCTGTACGCCGACGTCAAGTTCCTGGCATCCACCCTCCCCGAGGCCGACGCCGCACTGCTCGGCGCCGCATCGCTCATAACAATGAACAATGCCAAATGAATCCGTATCGGACGCACCGGGGCGCGTCCATGCATTTTCACGGTAAACACATGAGAAAAGCTGTTTCTGCATTATTGCTGCTGGCCTGCCTGTGCGCCCTGGCCTACGAGCCGAGCCTGCAGGCGCGGCAGAGCCGGCGAGAGTTCGCCGCCGACCGCTTCGGCATCTTCATACACTGGGGCATCTACTCGCTGTTCGGCCAGGGGGAATGGTACCTCAACGCCGGGCTCGACGAGCGCGAGTACTCCAAGGCCGCCGGGGCCTTCTACCCCGCCGGCTTCGACGCCGACGCCTGGGCAGAGGCCATCGCCGCCTCCGGCGCACGATACGTCACCTTCACCGCCCGCCACCACGACGGGTTTTCCATGTTCGGGACCCGGACGAGCGCCTACAACATCGTCGACGGCACGCCGTTCGGCCGCGACGTGCTCAAGGAGCTGTCCGAGGCCTGCGCCCGCCACGACCTCAGGCTCCACCTCTACTACTCGCACCTGGACTGGAGAAGAGAGGACTACCCCCTCGGCCGCACGGGCCGCACCACCGGGCGCGACACCACCCGCACCGACTGGGGCGCCTACCGCGCCTTCATGGACACCCAGCTGCGCGAGCTGCTGACCGGCTACGGGCCCATCCGCGCCATCTGGTTCGACGGCTACTGGGACCACGACTCGGACAGCGTCCCATTCGACTGGCAGCTGGAGAGCCAGTACGCCCTGGTGCACTCCCTGCAGCCGGGATGCCTGGTGGCCAACAACCACCACGAGGACGTCAAGGACGGCGAGGACATACAGATCTTCGAGCGCGACGTGCCGGGCGAGAACACCGCCGGATACAGCTCCCAGGCCCTGGCGCGCCTGCCCCGCGAGACCTGCCAGACCATGAACGGAATGTGGGGCTATAAGGTGAAAGACACCGACTACAAGAGCGTCGACGAGCTCGTCGCGCTACTGGTGCGCTGCGCCGGGATGGGCGCCAACCTGCTGCTCAACATCGGGCCTCGCCCCGACGGGCGCCTGCCGGAGCAGTGCCTGGAGCGCCTGCAAGGCATCGGCGAATGGCTGAAGGCCAACGGCGAGACCATCTACGGCACCGAAGCCGGAGACGTGCCGCCGCAGCCATGGGGAGCCACCACGCGCGCCGGCAACCGCCTCTTCGTGCACGTGCTCCGGCCCGACAGCCTCCCCGCCGGAGGCACACTTCTCCTGCCAGGCATCAACGCCAGGGCCGCCCGTGTCTTCCACACAGGCGAAAAGGTGCGCATCAGCCAGGGCAAGGCGGGCATGACGCTCAACATAGACAAGGAGTCCGCCAAGGGACCCGACCACATAATAGAACTGACACTGAAATGACACTCGAGATATGCTGCGGCAGCCTGACTGCCGTGCAGGCGGCCGTCCGGGGCGGCGCCGACCGCGTGGAGCTATGCTCCGGCCTGGCCGACGGCGGCCTCACCCCCTCCGTCGGCCTGATCAAGCTCACCAAGCCGCTCCCCGTCAAGGTGAACGTGCTGATACGCCCCCGGCCCGGCGACTTCGTGTACTCCAGGCAGGAGCGCACGCAGATGGACACGGACCTGCGCGAGGCCATCCGCGCCGGAGCCGACGGCCTGGTGCTGGGCGCGCTGCTCGAAGACGGCACCCTCGACATGGACCTGCTCGACGAGCAGGTGGTGCGCGCGCGTCGCCTCCGTCCGGGATGCTCGCTGACCCTGCACCGCTGCTTCGACCTGACGGCCGACCCGCTGAAGGCCCTGGAGCAGGCGCGCCTGCTCGGCTTCGACCGCGTGCTCACGTCCGGCTGCGCCCCGACGGCCGAGAAGGGCCTGGAGATGCTGGCGCGCCTGCGCGAGCGGGGACGGGAGCTCGGCATCGCCATCATGGCCGGCGGCGGCGTCACCCCCGACAACGCCGCCCGCATCGCCGCCTGCGCCGACGAGCTACACGCCTCCGCCCGCAAGCCCCTCGAATCGCGCATGACGTTCCGACGCCCCGACGTCAGCATGGGCGCCCCCGGCGCCGACGAGTACGCATACCCCGAAACCGACCCCGGCACCGTACACTCCATAAAACAGGCAATCTCATGAAAACGCTCGCTCTTGCGCTGGCCCTGGCGGCGGCGCTGCCCGCGGCGGCACAGAGCCGCCGGGAGGCCCTCGACTTCCTATACAGACACATGCCGCACCCCGACCGCGCCATGCACGACTCCGCATTCTGGGGCGCAAACGTCGACGCTTCCCTCCGCGCCCGCGCCGAGATGCCCTGGGGCGCACAGGTCCCCATGCGCGAATGGCTCCACTTCGTGCTGCCCGTGCGCGTCAACAACGAGGACCTCGACCTAAGCCGCCCCCTCTTCTACGAGGAGCTGAAAGAGAGGGTGAAAGGCAAGACTATGTCCGAGGCCATCCTCGAGGTCAACCACTGGTGCCACGAGAAGGTGACCTACCGCGCCAGCGACGCCCGCACCTCCTCCCCCCTCTCCTCCGTCAGCCAGGCCATAGGCCGCTGCGGCGAGGAGTCCACATTCGCCGTCGCCGCCCTGCGCAGCGTCGGCATACCCGCCCGGCAGGTCTACACACCCCGCTGGGCGCACACCGACGACAACCACGCCTGGGTCGAGGCCTGGGCCGACGGCCGGTGGCACTTCCTGGGCGCCTGCGAGCCCGAGCCCATTCTCGACCTCGCCTGGTTCAACGTCCCCGCATCGCGCGGCATGATGATGCACACCAACGTCTTCGGCGACTACCGAGGCCCCGAGCAGGTCATGGACCGCAACGATTACTACACCACCATCAACGTCACCGGAAACTACGCCCCCACGGCCGGCACCGCCGTCACCGTGCTCGACTCCCTGGGGCATCCCGTACCCGGCGCCACCGTCGCCTTCTGCATCTACAACTACGCCGAGTACTACCCCATGGCCAGGCTCCGCGCCGACGCCTCCGGCACCGCACGCCTGCTCACCGGCCGGGGCGACATGGTGGTATGGGCCACCGACGGCAAGCGCTTCGGCCTGCAGAAGGCCACCGCCGGCGATTCCCTGAGCGTCAGCCTGGCCTACACCCCCGCCTCCCGCGCCACCCTCGACTTCGACCTCACCCCGCCGCCCGCCAGCGCCAGCCTGCCACGGGCCACGCCCGACCAGGCCCAGGAGAACAGGCGGCGCCTGGCCGCCGAAGACTCCATACGCAACGCCTACACAGCCACCTTCGCCACCTCCGACCAGGCCGGCCGACTGGCAAAAAAACTCGGTCTACCCGCAAAAGACGTGGAAAAAGCGCTCGTCGAGAGCCGAGGCAACCATGCCATGCTCGCCGCCTGGCTCGACTCCGTGCCCCGCGCCGAGCGCCGCCGCGCACTCGACCTGCTGCTGGGCATCAGCGAGAAGGACCGCCGCGACGTCTCCCGGGCCGTCCTCGACGACAACCTGCGCAACACCCCCGCACGCACCGCGCCACTCGACGCCGACCTATATAATAAATATGTGCTGAACCCCCGCGTGGAGAACGAGGGGCTGACCCCATGCAAGGCCTTCTTCCTGGGCGCCTTCACCCCTAAAGAGCGCGCCGAGTACCGCGAGCACCCGCAGAAGTGGGTGGAGACCGTGCACAAGCACGTGGCGGAGCGGCGCGACGGCAACCCCAAGCTGCTGCGCATGAGCCCCGAGGCCGTGTGGCGCGAAGGCTCCGCCGACGCCCTCAGCACCAGCATATGCCTGGTGAGCGGCCTGCGCGCCTTCGGCGTCCCGGCCCGCATAGACCCCGTCACCGGCAAGACCCAGTACGCCTCCGCCCTAGGCGCCTGGACTGACGTCGCCGACAGCCGGGCCGCCGAAAAGGCGGACGCACCGGGGCGTGCACCTGCAAGGCTCGCCGTGTCGACGGTGGAGACGCCGCTGGTGGCCGAGCCCCGCTACTACTACCACTACTCGCTGTCGCAGGTCGGCGCGGACCTGCTGCCACGCCAGATGGAATGGCCCGAAGGCGTCACCGTGCAGGAATGGCTCAGGCAGGGCGTGCGCCTCGATCCCGGCCAGTACATGCTCACCACCGGGCAGCGCCTGGCCGACGGCGGCGTCCTGGCCCGCTCCGAGCTCTTCGCCGTTGCCCCGAATGACACCGCCGTCAGCCTGCCGTTCGTCATGCGCCACGACGACCGCGAGCTGCAGGTCATCGGCTCCCTCGACGCCGAGACACAGTACCTGCCGCTTGCCGACTGCTCCTCCCAGCCGACGTCCCTGCTCTCCACGGCCGGACGCGGCTACTACGTCGTGGCCCTCGTCGCCGATGGCTCAGAGCCCAGCGCCCACCTGCTCGTCGACCTGCAGGCAGTGGCCGAGCAGTACGCCGCCCGCCCCGAGCACATGATACTGCTCTACCCCGCCGGGCAGCAACCGCGGACGCTCCCCGGAGCGTCCCTGCAGGCGGGTAACATCCACTTCGGCGTGGACCTGGGCGGGCGCGTGGCCGAGCAGCTCCGCACCTCGCTTAACCTGCCGCAGCCCCTGCAGCTGCCCGTCGTGGCCATCGCCGACAGCTTCGGCCGCGTCGTATTCGCCTCCACCGGCTACGCCATCAACCTCCCCGACACGCTGCTGACGCTGCTGCGCAAGCTCGGCAAGTAAGCGCGATAAGAGGGCGTGTCAAAATTCACAATTTCGGTCAGATTGTAGGGCTGCACCCTGGTGCAGCCGCTGACAATCCATAAAGGAGAGCGGATGCACCAGGGTGCATCCCTACGATTCGCCGGATTTTGCAACACCCTCTTGAAAATTTTGTTCTGTTTCAGAATTTTTCACTAAATTTGTGGTCGTGAAGCTGAAGACTATTGTATCGGGCGCCCTGGCGGCGCTCTGCGCGGCGGCCCTGTGGGGCTGCGGCGGCGGGCGCTGGTGGGGCGACGAGAGCATGCCGCAGGCAGCCGAAGAGGCCGCCACGGAGCGCCCTCGCAGCTCCGACTGCCGCATGCCCGCGCCCATGGACTCCCTCCGCCCGCGCCTGGAGCGCAGGATGCGCGAGATCTTCAACGACTCCAACTACCTCCAGCTGGCCCACGCCCGGCACATGGGCATCCGGCCCATCGCGCGCCCGGCCGACGTGTTCGCCTCCGACCGCCCCGTGGTCCGCGTCCGCGACACCGGCACCTACCGCCTCGACACGCTCCGCCACTCAGTGCCCTTCCTGGTGCCCGAGGCCGCCCGGCTGCTCGACGACCTGGCCCGCGCCTTCAACGACACCCTGTCGCGGCGCGGACTCCCTCCGCTGCGCCTGAAGGTCACAAGCCTGCTGCGCACACAGTCCTCGGTAAAGAAGCTGCGCCGCGTCAACCGCAACGCCACCGAGTTCTCCACGCACCAGTACGCCACCACCTTCGACGTCAGCTACCTCCGTTTCTACGACCGCCGCGGCACCGAGGTCTACGACCCTCGCTACCGCCTCGCCCTCGCAGAGGCCGTCTACGACCTCCGCGCCGCCGACCGCTGCATGGTGAAGTACGAAGTCAAGTCACCCTGCTTCCACATCACCGTAATCCGGTAGATCACGCCGAGCCGGTGGCTTCGCCCACTATCTTCTCCTCGGCGGATAATGCAAAGATAAAACCTGCGCCCGGCGCGGTCACGCCCGGCAGCACCCATACCCTCTCCTCGCCCACTTACTTTTTTCTTACCAACAACTTTTTCCACTAACATTTCCGCAATTATGAGAAAAATTGCCAGACTGTTCGCCGCCGCGCTCCTGCTGGGCCTGTCGCCCGGCCTCGCCGTCGCGCAGATGCGGCAGCAGGTGCCCGACCGGCTCGGCACGGAGGCCTTTTCGCAGGCCGTGCTCACCGAGTCCCAGGCCGGCGCCAAGCTGCGAAGTGCCACCCTCCCTGCGGGCGAGCGCACCGCCCCAACCACCCGCCAGGCCATCCTCGGCACCTACATCCAGGACTCCCACGGCCAGCAGGCCGGGGCCGTCACCTTCATGGGCGAGCTTACCATCAGCGCCGGCACCGGCGCCAACGACGTCAGAATCGCCAACTTCTACAACGCCGGAGGCACCTTCGCCGGCACCGTCAACCCCGGTGCCGGCACCATCACCTTCCAGCCCGGACAGGTCGTCGGCACCCTCTCCGACGGCTCCACGCTGAAGCTCTACCCGGCCGACTTCGCCAACCTCCACTTCTTCAACCAGCCCTTCGACGCCGTCGTCTCCCCCAAGGGAATCATACGCTTCCCCGAGATGATCATCATCGCCGAGGGAGCCACCAGCGGCCAGATCCGCTGCTACGGCGACGAGTGGTACCGCTACAACGCGCAGATGACCGACCACTCGCTGTGGAACACCGACAAGCCCGTCAACACCTACTCCATCCACTACTCCCGCACCACCCCCACCCAGCTGCTGATCAAGAACTTCGGCGGCCACGGGGCGGCCATCAAGTGCACCGTGGACACCGTGGGCAAGGTCACCGTGCCGCGCACCGCCATCGGCGCCGGGCAGACCTCGTCGGGCTCCATGGTCAACCTCTACAACTACAACGTGACGGCCATCGACCGCACCAAGAATCCGCCCGTACCCACGCTCAACAGCAACGCCATGGCGGCCCTGTTCGCCGGCGACAGCATCGTCACCGGCCCCTGGTGCGTGGCCGCCGGCACCGGCAGCACCTCGGCCCGCGCCGACCTGCTCGAGCGCAGCGTCATCCGCGTGAGCGCCGACGAGGCCTGGACAAACCTCAGCACCGCCGTCGACTTCGCCGGCAAGGGCACCGCCGAGGAACCCTACCTCATCGCCACCGCCGCCGACCTGCAGCGCCTCAGCTTCGTGGCCAACAACAACACCGCGCTGCGCGTCAACAAAGTCGTGCTGGCAGGCAAGCACTTCGCCCAGACGGCCGACATCGACCTGGGCGACGTCGAGACCTTCGAGCCCATCGGCGGCACCGCCGACTATAAGTTCGGCGGCATCTACGACGGACGCGGCCACGCCATCGCCGGCCTGAAGGTCAGCGAGAGCCGCGGCACCAGCTACCGCGCCGGCCTCTTCGGCGAGCTCGCCCCCGGCGCCGCCGTCCACTCCCTCACACTCGACAGGCCCGTCATCCGCTCCGCGCAGTCATACGCAGGCTCCGTGGCCGGATACAGCGCCGCGCACGTCCACGACATCAAGGTGGCAGGCGCCGACGTGGCCGGCAGCAGCCTCTCCGGCAGCTACTACGGCGGCGTGCTCGGCTTCTCCGTCAACGCCGCCGTCACCGAGGACATCACCGTGCAGGGCGGCTCCGTCACCGGCGCCGATTTCGTGTCCTCCATCGTCGGCAACTGCAACGGCGCCAAGATCCGCCGCTGCGTCTCCAACATGGACGTGGTGCGCCTGCCCAGCAACCAGGACTCTCCCCGCTACGGCGGCATAGCCCCCGTCATCACACGCGACACCGCCGTCGTCGAGGACTGCCTCTACTACGGCACCATCCGCCTGTACGGCAACGAGATAGCGGGCGGCATAGTCGGCAACCCCACCGCCGGACAGATCCGCCGCTGCCAGTTCGCCGGCCAGGTGCTGCACCAGGCATCCTCCTCCTCCTCCGCCATCATCGGCGGCATCACCGGCAAGCAGGAGAAGGGCGGCGTGCACGACTGCCAGTCCTCCGGCATCATCTCGAGCTACCTCGGCACCACCATCGGCGGCATCACCGCACAGGTCACCAACGCCGCCGCCGAAATCTCCGGCAACCTCTTCACCGGCACCCTGATGGTCAGCGGCTCCGTGCGCGGCAACGAGATCACCGCCGACCCGGGCGAGGCCACCCTGGCCGACAACTACTTCGACGCCCAGACCTCCTACAACTTCGGCACCACGGGCGCCACTCCGACGGCCACCCTCAGCTCCGGCACCCTGCCCAAGGGCCTCGACGCCGCCGCCTGGACCCCGGCCAACGGCAAGTACCCCGTCCTGACTGCCCTCCGCAACCAGGAAAAAGTGCAGCTCGACGCCGTGCCCTTCTTCCTGGGCGCCGCCGACAACCAGCGCAACGTCCGCTCTGCCTTCACCCTCGGCACGGGCGAGAACGTCAGCTGGCACTTCCTGCACGACATGCGCTACACCACCGCCGGCAACGGCCTGGCCATCTCCGGCACCAGCGTGTCGCTGACCGCCACCGCCCTCTGCTCCGACACCCTCGTGGCCGTCAACGCCGACGGCCAGCTCTTCCGCATGTACTGCCTCAAGGTGGTTCCCAAAGAGTTTGACGGCGAAGGCACCGCAGCGTCCCCCTACCTCATCCGCAACAAGGCTGACCTGGACAAGGTCTTCCACGCCGTCGACACAGAGCTCTACGACTACACCGGCACCCACTTCCGCGTCGAGGGCGACATCGACTTCGCCGGCGTGCAGGGCTTCCGCGGCTACTCCAACACCGCCCCCGCCTACGCCTTCAACGGCGTGCTCGACGGCAACGGCCACACCATCCGCAACCTCGTGCAGGCAGTTCCGACGTCGGCCTCCGTCACCGGCGCCTTCATGGTCTACACCGGCCCGGCCTCCGAAGTAAAGAACTTCACCGTCGATCGCTCCTGCCGCTTCGTCGGCGGCAGCTACGTGGGCTTCGTGGCCCAGGCACACGGCCTGCTGCAGGGCATCGTCAACCTGGCCGACGTCACCGCCTACAACGACGGCGCCGCCGGCATCGCCTGCCAGCTCGCCGCCACCGGCAAGGTGACCGGCTGCTACAACGCCGGCCGCATCCGCGGCGCCCGCCGCTACACCGCCGGCATCGTCGGCATCGCCGCACGCGGCTCCGAGATCCGCGGCTGCCAGAACTCCGGCAACGTCACCAACGCCATCTTCGGCCCCTTCTCCGACGACCCCGAGCAGCTCATCTACACCGGCGGCATCCTCGGCGAGGGCGCCGGCAACGTCTCCGACTGCCTCAACCAGGGCATGATCGTCGGCGCCGACCACACCGGCGGCATCGCCGGCGACTTCACGGCCAACGCCGAGACCGGCCTGCAGGGATGCGTCAACACCGGCATCGTGCTCGAGAACGGCACCGACGGCACGCGCGGAGCCATCATCGGCAGCCCCTACGGCAACGACCAGTCCCTGGTCCGCAACAACTACTACGACGCACAGTTCTCGGCCCTGGCCGCGGCCGCCAACAACGCCCACGCCGGAGTCAGGGCCATGCAGACCGCCCAGCTCACCGCGGGCTCCAGGCTCGAAGGCTGCGACGACGCCCTCTGGCAGTTCGCCGCAGGCTCCTACCCCGTGCTGAAGGCATTCGCATCGCAGCCCGCATCGCAGTGGTACGCCGCCGCCCGCGTGGAGTTCGCCACCAGCCCCCGCGTGGAGTCCCGCTTCGACAAGCGCACCGACGCCGTAGTCCGCATGCCCCGGGGCACCGTCGCCCGCCTGGCCGACGGCACCGTCTTCGCCATCGCCGACGGCAAGCTCGTCAACCCCACCAGCAAGGCAGTGGCCACCGACACCCTGACGCTGACCTCCGCCGACGGCCTCTGCACCCTCTCGGCACCCCTGTTCGGCACCCCGCGCCTGCTCGACAACGGCACCGGCACCGCCGCCGACCCCTACGTCATCAACACCCCGACGGAGTGGAACACCGTGGCATTCTACACCAACGAGTACCACAAGCCCCTGAGCCAGGAGCACTTCCGCCTCGGCGCCGACCTCGACTTCAACGGCAACTTCGAGCCCATCTGCTCCGACGGCTCCACCCTCTTCGCCGGCACCATCGACGGCAACGGCAAGCGCATCATCCGCGCCGTCTACGACAACGAGGACATGAAGTACGTCGGCCTGCTCGGCCGCGCCTCCGCCGACGCCAAGGTCTACGACCTCACCCTCGACACCACCGTCTCCTTCGTCGGCAACCAGTACGTTGGCGGCGTGGCCGGCTCCTTCGCCGGCGAGGCATACGGCATCGTCAACCACGGCTACATGAAGGCCGCCAAGATGCAGTACGCGGGCGGCGTGGCCGGCACGCTCGCCACCGGCGCCCGCGTGCACGACTGCGTCAACCACGGCGAGATATGGTCCAAGTCCAACGGCGGCGGCGGCATCGCCGGCAGCACCGACACCGGCGCCGACGTCCGCAACTGCTCCAACTACGGCCTCATCACCTCCGCAGGCTCCGCCGGCGGCATCATCGGCTCCACCAAGTCCCCGATCACCAACTGCCGCAACTTCGGCCGTGTAGTCAGCACCTCCGGCTCCTGCGGCGGCATAGTCGGCTACGTGTGGCCCACCGAGCCATTCGCCATCACCGGCTGCGAGAACACCGGCGAAGTCTCCGCCACCTCCGCAGGCTGCGGCGGCATAGCAGGCTCCATGCAGAACTCCGCCTACATCCGCGACTGCGTCAACCGCGCCGACGTCACCTCCACCGGCAACTATGCCGGCGGCATCCTCGGCCAGGCCTCCACGTCCAACTCCTCCTGGCGCCTGGAGCGCTGCGAGAACTTCGGCGACGTGATAGCCACCTACGGCGCAGGCGGCGTGATGGGCTACTCCAACTCCGGCTCCGCCGACGAAGCGCCCTACCTCGACTCCGTGGCCAACCACGGCTCCGTGACCGCCTCCAAGACCTACTACGCAGGCGGCATCATCGGCGCGGCCGGCACACGCGTCCAGATCCGCAACGCCTGGAACCACGGCCCCTCCGTACAGGCCACCACCTACGGCGCAGGCGGCATCGCAGGCAGCTGCACCGGCTCGGTCATCAACGCCTACAACCAGGCCGACGTCACCGCCGGCACGTACTCCGCGGCCGGCATCGTGGGCAAGAGCAACACCTCCACCGTCACCGATTACGGCTGCCGCATCTCGGGCGCCGTCAACATCGGCAAGGTGCAGAGCCTCGGCACCACCGACGCCAACTCCTTCAAGATCGCCGGCATCCTCGGCTACGGCTGGGCCACCGTCGAGAACTGCGTCAACCAGGGCGACCTCAAGGGCCGCAAGAACGTCGCAGGCATCGTCGGCCTACCCATCAAGGGCAAGAACGCCACCACCCCCGGCACGCAGGTGCTCAACTGCTACAACGTCGGCCGAGTGGAGTGCACCGTGGCCGCCAACGCCAAGACCTGCGGCATGGTGGTAGGCAACAACACCACCGCCGTCACCTACGTCAACTACGCCAACAACTACTACGACTCCCAGATGGCAGGCACCAGCGCGCAGGAGGGCTACGCCGACCACTCCCTCGACGGCGTCACCCCCCTGACCACCGCAGCCCTGGCCAAGGCCGACCTCGGCGACGGCTTCACCGCCAACGCCGACGGCTACCCCGTCATCAAGGCCCATGCCGACAAGGCATACGCCCCCCTGGCATTCTCCGCCGTGGTGCTCCCCGAAGGCAGCCACGCCGACAACGTCCTCGGCTCCTTCCACGTCAGCCAGGCCGCAGGCCTGAGCTGGGCCGCCAAGGACATGACCTTCACCCAGCACGGCACCGCCACCTGGAGCAGCGCCGACCTCAGCAACCTCACGCCCCTGACGGCCACACTCGGCGACAGCCGCCGCACCGTATACCTCAAGCTCGCCGCCACCACCGGCGTCGACGGCATCGCCAACGACGCCGACGTGCGCGAAGTGCAGTGGTACGACCTGCGCGGCACCCGCCTGAGCGGCCCGAGCCAGGGCGTCAACGTCCGCATCACCATCTTCTCCGACGGCACCACCCGCTCCGAGAAAGTCATGGTCAAGGAATAACCCGCAGCAGACAATCATCAGCCCGGCCGGCGCGCACACGCCGACCGGGCTTTTCCGTACCCCCGGCCCTGCACGGCCCCCCTGCACGGCAAGGTATTTAAGGGCCGCCAAGGGAGCAAGCCGAAAATTCCTGTGCATCCCGTCATTTAGCCGTGGAGCGGGCATAACACCTCATGACGCGAGTTCGGGATACGAATTACTCTACGACGTTGAATGAGAGTGTTGCAAAATCCGGCGAATCGTAGGGATGCACCCCGGTGCATCCGCTCTACCCTTTGATTATCAGCGGCTGCACCGGTTCTATAATAATGTCATTACTTAAAAGTGCGGCAAGCCGCACTTTTAAGTAATGACACGGCAGACCGAATTTTCCAGTTCGCAAAATTTGAGTGATATGGCTTGTAAGTTTTATCGGACACCAATAAATTTTGACACACCCTTAGCCGCACCTGCGCAAAAGCAAGCCTCCGCAGCGGCATTCGCTGCGGAGGCTCTGTATCGGTGTGTGGAGGGTTACCTCATCAGCTTGAAGGACTTGTCGGCCACCTTGACGATGAACACGCCGCCGGCGCTGATGGCGATTTCCTCGTTGGCGCGGCCCTGGGCCACCTTCACACCCTCCGCGTTGTACACCTCCACGGGCATGTCGGCGGGAGCGCATACCATGACGCCGTTCAGGGTCTTCTCAACGCGGACGCTCTCCGCGCCCACGCCGTCCACGCCGACGGTGGTGGAGAAGTGCGCGGTGGTGAGGTCGTGGTGCGTCGGTTCGAGAGGGGCGGCGGCGCGGCGCTGCGTGCCGGCGGCCTGCTCGCGACCATAGTTGGCGCGGACGAAGAAGGTGAAGTCGTCCTCGAACTTCTCGCCCGGCCCGACATTGATGTCGGGCACGAAAGTGCCCTTGACCATGTACTCGCCCCTGTTGGCGGCATCGTATGCCACCGAGCCGACGAGCTTTGCCTTGGACATGTCAACGTTGGCGTAGTGGCTGACATTGCCCTGGAGCACGTACACGTCGTAGGAGGTGGAGAAGTGCTCGTTCTCGGTGATTACGAAAGGCACCTTTGCGGTGAGGAACGGGTCGGTCTCTTTTTCGAGGCCCAGCTCCAGGCGCCCTGCGAGGATGTCGACGCCCAGCGTCACCTCCACATCCTTGTCGGGCACGATCCTGGTGTCCTTGATTACGCCCACGTTGGCGTCGGCTGTGTAGTCGTCCTCGTCCAGGGCCACGAAGTCGTTGAACTTGAACTCCAGGCGGGTCCAGGTGGTGCAGTCGCCGCCGTTGGTGACCCAGCGGGTGGCGCCCCTGTGGGCGGCGGCGTCCGGGATGACGCGCACGGTGCCGTCGATGTCCTTCTTGTAAGAGCCGTCGGCCTTACGCTCGGCCGTCCAGTAGACGTGAAGCTCGTGGTCGTAGAGGAGGCTGAGTGGATTGGGGGTGTCCAGGTCTGCGGTGTACTTGGCGCTGCCGAGCACGGCGGTCCCGGCCGAGAGGTCATAGCTGCCGGTAAAGTAATTCACGTTGGAGGCGAAGATGGACGTTCCGTAGGCATAACCCCACTCCGGAGCCACACCCGCATACCTGCCGCCCAGGCCGGCCAGCTGGAACTTGCTGTCCGGAAGGAAGTCGAACTCGCCACGGTAGCTGCGCGCCGTCGATGCGGAGTTCTTCTCCTCCACGTCGGAAATCGAGACGGTGGGCTTGAAGAAGTCGAGCTGCCAGGTGTCGACGTAAATCTTGACGGTGTTGCCGTTGGTGTAGGTGATCTGCAGCTCCACGGGCCTGTCGTTGAACGAGAGGCACAGGTCGTAGAGTCCGTTCTCGTCCTGCGTGTCCTCTACTTCATCAATGGCAAGGGATGTCCAGCCGCCGCTGGTGTACTGGTACACGTAATTTATCACCTGCCCGTAGGTGTAGTTATAGTTGCCGCTCACCACTCGTGTGGGCGAGAGGATTATCTTGCGGATATCAGGGTGGTTTGCCGGGTTGTTCACCAAGTACACAGGGTCACCGCCTGCGGTGGCGTTTGTATTGAGGACGAAAGTGCTGCCGTTATAGGTGAACGGGAGGTCCATAAGGCCACCGAAAGCGCCCTTCACCATTATGGTGTTTGCCGACGTCTTCTCCAGGCTCAGGCCTGCGGTGTTGACCTCGAGCAAGATGTCAGACCTGAAGATTGGCGTGCTACGGCTGGTATAGGCCACGTACTGGTACATGCTCTCGGAGGGGAGCCACTGCCCCGAGGTCAGGTCGTCGACGGAATAGGACCGCGACAGGGCGCCTGCTGACGGGGCGCACAGCAGCAGGGCGGCCGCTACAGCCGCCGGGAGGTTACGCAATGTTTGTTTCATCTATTTATTGTGTGGTTTTTTGGTTCCTTTTCCTGCGGCAGCCGCCGGAGCGTCCATGTAAGGCGGGGACAAGGGTCGCATACAGTTAAACTGTGTTAATTACGAGAATAAATCAGGGAATTATTTGCAAAGGTCGGGAATAGGCATTAACTTTGCAGAAAAATCGGGACGTATCCACAGTACTACCGGTAGAAAGAAAAGGAACGAATAAACTACACAACAACAACCAGATGAAACAACTTCAACGCAACTTCAAGGCGTTGCTGGTGGCTGCTCTGCTGCTGACGCTCTGCGTGTCCTCCTCCCGCGCCGTTACTCTCACTGCCCAACAGCTAATAAGCATTGGAAGCAAGGCCGGCATGGAACTGGTCTATACCGGTTATAACAATGCTACGAGCCACGCTTACGGCAACGGAGTGGGGGTATTGCTTCAAGCATCAGAATATGGCTCCAGCTGGGTGAAGGTCACTAATATGTTCAACGGCATGGTAGACCTCCACTTCAAAGTCTTCAACGAGAATGGTCAAACATACTTGACCCTCGGCAACAATGCAGGACTTAGCAGCAGCTATGGCATATATGGACAGATAATGCCGACTCACAGTTCCACTTACCCAAAAGTATGCGTGACACCTACCACCGCTAAAAACAACGGCGACGTGCAGTACGCACAAATTGAAGGCGTGGTAACATACGATGCCACAAAGAATGCCATTCAGGTGGATTTCAGCGATTACCCTATGAAGGTGCGCTACTTCACATCCTCCAGCGCTACAGCGCTGTCCACTTCTGCCAAGACTGAATATCACAATCTGTATTCACTGATGTTCTATCAGCCTACTGCCACTGTCAGGGACACGAAATACACAGGCAACGGCACGGCAACCTCACGTGAGTATCCCGCACAGTTTATCTTCGACTCCGACGGCGAGAACTTTAACGTCACCAATTGGGGTGGCACGGGTCTGGCTACAAAAAGCACCGCTACTTCATCGGCACTCGGTTTCTACAACACATGGTACCGTATGGCAGGTCGTTACGATGCCAGGAATCGTAAGATGTACATGAGCTACAACACTGAATACGTGTTCGATGCAAGTGAAATACGTGCAACTTCGTCAACATATGTCGGTAATCCTTATGTATACCGCATGTGGCCTGTCAACAGCGCCCAGAATCCCACAAGCCGATACTACAAAGACATTGAGGCTGATGTCACATTCGATGACGTGACCGTTCAGCACATCGGTTCAGACCTATGGGCATATCCTCACGGCGGCCTTAAGACCACTGCCACTCTGCATGCAGAGTTCGATGATTGGGGCGTTTACAATAGCACCCGGGATGATTACGGCAAGAAATTCGGCTTCCGTGTAGCTGATACCAGGGTGGAAATCCCCGACTTCGATGTCACTCTCGCGCTCAAGCACGAGGCACTTACGCTGGTGCCCGGCAACACGGAGACCAATATGCTGCCGGTGACCGCCAGCGCCTCCTTCTCCGTTGACAAGAATGACATGTACGTGGATAACTTCGACGTATACCTGGTAGAGGGCAACTCCCCCAAGGGCGCCAAGGCCATCTTCCTGGGCAATGTCAATAAGAATGCCGATAATTTCTACAGGATAGAGACGCAGTTCGACCTCCCCTCGCCCGACGGCAAGAACTGGAGCACCCACAAGGGTGAATCGGTCAACTATCCTTATACCCTGAAAGCTATCGCCAACTATTCCACCGCCACTTCGGCTCCCGCAGCCGACGGCAAGCGCATGGCTGCCATCTCTCTTGAGCCGTCGAACCACGGTCTGGGCTCAGCTAATCTGAACTTCACCGTGGGTGTGGGCGGCATCCTCTCCGACGGCGGCGTGCAGGTTGAGGCTACTCAGAATGGCGTGATGGTGACGGCTCCTAACGACATCGCCGTGCAGGTCTACAACGCCGCAGGCAGCCTCGTGGCCGAGGGCCGCGCGAACTCGGAGATTCTCTTCGCAGGCAACGGCGTATTCATCGTCAAGGCCGGCGACCAGGTCCGCAAGCTGATGAAGTAAAACTCCCCCCTTACTCCCATATACAAAGCCTCCGCAGCGGTAACGCCGTTGCGGAGGCTTGCTTTTGGCGGGCACGCGGATGCCTGCCCCTGTAGGAGGGAATTGTAGGGATGCACCCTGGTGCATCCGCTCTACTTCATTGATTATCAGCGGATGCACCAGGGTGCATCCCTACAATCTGACCGAAATTTTGCAACAACCACCGCCGGTAATCAATACGATTCGCCGGATTTCGCAACAACCTTATTTGCGGTTGGCGAGCGGGAGCAGGACCGGCGTCTCGAGGGTGTTCCAGCGGCCCGCCAGGGTCAGCTCCACGCGCGAGGGCGAGATGGCCGTGGGAGCGGTGCAGGGCATCACGATGGGGAGCAGGAAGTGGCGTCGGCCGTAGTGGTCCCACTCGGTGGTGGTGCCTGCCACGTGGTGCAGGGCGCTGTCGGCGGTGTCGGCGCCGATGCTGGCCGTGGAGAGCATCAGCGTCTCGTTCTCGGCGCGCACGGTGATGTCGAACGCCGCCGGGGCCATGGCGGCTCCGCGCAGGCCCAGCCAGCGCGAGCCGGGAGCGGCGGCCACCATCCGCAGGCGCGCCTGCTCGGCCCGGTCGGCGAAGGCGTCGTAGCCCAGGTAGCTGCGGGCCTGGCAGAGGGCTCCTGCGGCGTCGGCGAAGAGCACCCGTCCGCACTGGGGCACGGCACAGGCGGCACGCACGTCGCGCCGGTACGCCAGCCACGGCGCCCCGAGCTGAAGCACCACGTCCGTCGGCGCCTCGTCCTCCGATGCGAGGACGCACCGGGGTGCTTCCGCGCATTGCATCAGCCACAGCTCGTTGGCGGTGGCGTCCCACTGCAGCGCCCCGAAAAGGGGCAGGCCCCGGAACAGCGTGTCGGCGCGGGCGGAGCGCAGGCGCAGCAGCGCACCGGAGTCGCACAGGGCATAGACGGCGTCGTCGGCCGAGAGGATGCGCGCCGGGTCGGTGAGCGTCTGCGGCGACACCGGGCGGCAGTTGGTGTGGCGCCCCAGGGCGTCGCACGTCAGCGCGAAGATAGCGCTCTCGGTGCACACATATATGTATTGCCTGGTATACGCCCCTCCGGCGCCGGGCATGGCCGCCAGCGCCTTTATCCGGGAGCCGAAGCTGGTGGAGGAGACGGCCGCCAGGGGGTTGCCGGCCTCGGTGGTGACGAGCCGGGAGCCGCGGGCGATGTGCAGGAAGGCGCCGTGGCCGAGCATCACGTCGGCCTCGCCCGTCAGGGGCGCCTGAGTCGGCAGCTCGTCGAGGGTCTTGCCCTCGGGACGCCCGAACTCCAGCTCCCCGGCGGGGATGGGAGAGGAGAGCGCCAGGCGCCACGGCCCGGAGCCGAGCCATCCTTCCATCTCGCGCCTGGGATGGGTGGGCATGTACACCGCCATGGCGCGGTTGGCGACGGCGTAGGTGACGCTGCACTCGCCGGCCGACAGGGGACTGCGCTCCGGCTCGGCGTACAGCTCCACGCAGCGGAAGACGTCGTTCCACAGAGGCTGCTCCAGGGCGCCGAGCGTCACCTTTACCCGGTAGGGCTCGAGAGTGAAAGTGCCGCCGGAGATGCCGGTGCCGTTGCCGTCGGAGTCGAAGGCGACGGGCAGGAGGAAGCGGTCGTAGCCCTGCCAGTCGGCGCCGGGGACGCGCACGGACTCTGAGACGCAGAACACGGAGCCGTCCCACAGGCGGGCCATGACGCGCACGGTGGTGGGCTGGAGCAGGTATCCGGCGCGGGTGGCGGAGTCGACGGCGTCGGCCCATGCGCGCCTGACGGCCTCGGCGGTGCGGCGCCGGGCCTGGTCGGGGATGGAGGAGCGCAGGTCGGCGGCCTTGACGCCCCACTCGGTGGCGGGGATGGCGAATGACATGGTGCCGACCGGCACGCGCTCCACGGTGAAGTCGAGCGCCGCCGGCATCTCGCCGATGGGGGTGTAGTCCCGCTCGGCATCGCTCCAGCGCAGGAAGTAGAGGGTGGCGTCGGCGCGGCGGCAGACGAGGTAGTCGCCGCAGTGCGAGACCTCGCGGACGTCGCCGGCGTCGCCGCAGAGCATCTCGGAGCGGTCGGCGTAGACGTCGAAGCGGTCGATGACGCCTTCCAGGTAGAGGGCGCCGAGCGAGGGGTCGAGACTGATGACGTTCTCGACGTCGCCGCGGCGGTCGAGGCCGAGGATCCTGCGGCCCGACCCGCCCAGGCACAGCGGCCTGGGCACGGGGTGGTAGCAGTCGAGGGCGTCGGGGCGGGAATTGAGCAGGTCGGTCACCGCGCCCTCGGTGCGCAGCGGCCACGAACGGGTCTGCAGTTCGGAAAGTTTCATTGGTATTGCGGATTAGGAAAATGGGATTGGGAAACGAAAATGTTGTGTATAATTGTAGGACTGCACCCCGGTGCAGCCGCCGATAATCAATATTGTAGGGATGCACCCCGGTGCATCCGCCACGATTCGCCGGATTTTGCAACACCCTCTTTGCCGGTCATTTGGTTTCTTTGGGCGACGAAGGCGTGGAAGGCGCCCATGATGTCCATCAGGGCTATGGAGGCGTTCTGGCTGTCGACCTTCGCGGCCTCGGAGCCGGCGAATGCCGCCTCGCGTCCACGGAACGACGGCGCCAGGCCGCTCACCTCGGCGAACAGGTCGAGCTGGAGCTTCAGCATCTCCCCGGCCCCCTGGTTCCAGCCGGTGCTGTTCACCTGCTGTGGCGACAGCGAGCGCGACGTCCGCTTGTAGGGTATGATGCCGCCCGGGTTCGCCCAGATGCGGCGCATGTCCTGCCAGGTGAAGCCGTCGGGCAGCTGCTCGGTGGGGAAGAGGAGCACACCCTTGGCGCTCTGGTCGATGACGCGGTCGAGCAGCGCCACCAGGCGGTTGATGTGCAGCTGCTGGGGAGCCACGTCGGCCACCAGCGAGTGCGTCTCGCCGTCGGTCATGGGGTATAGGCGGAGGGCGAAGGGGAAGGCGTCGCGGCTGACGGTCTCCCGGCGCAGTACGCGCCCCGCCGGCGAGAGCCAGGTGTGGAGCCAGGCGTCGTCGTTGTCGAGCAAGGTCAGCACCTCGGGGCTGCGGTCGGCGCGTCGGCGGGCGTTGACGGCATCGACGGCGGCCTGCGCCTCGGCCGTGTATGGCACGGTGAAGAGCTCGGCCTGGAGCAGGTCGTGGCAGTAGAGGGTGTGCACGCACACGGCCTCCCATGCCTCGATGACGCGCACGTGGCCGGGCAGGGTGGAGGTGTCCCAGCTCATCGGCGCCTCCACGCAGGGAGCCGCCGGATATGCCGCCTGGCGCCCCCGGTAGTGCTCCATGAGGTCGCGGCACAGGGCCGGGTCGTCGTCGCCGAACTGCCGCAGCAGCTGCGTAGCGGAGAAGTCGTGGAGCATCCCGACGAGGGTGGCGTCGGAGGCGTCCGGCTCCGAGCAGCGGGTGAAGAAGATGCGCTCCGGCGAGACGTTCGCGAACTCGTGGCGGCCGTGGTGCGGGTCGAGGCGGCGGCGGTTGACGGCCATGCCGGAGATCAGGAACTCCTCGAGTGTGCGGGCGTCGAGGTCGAGCTCGGCGCGGACGTCGGCGTCGAGGTCCACCGTCGAGCCGACGCGCAGGTAGCGGTACCGCCCCACCACGGACTTGAGGAGCTGGCGGACGAGGTTGTTGGCGCTCGCGCCGTCGGTGCCGTAGCTGAGGCGCTTGCAGCGGAGGCGCTCGCGCCGGAATGGCTCCAGGGCCAGCCACGCGTCGTGGCAGCGGGTGAGAAGGTCGTTTTCCATGGTTGTCATTGAAAGAGTTTATCAAGCAGGGATTCGGAGAGGCGGAAGGTGCCGTCCTTCGGAGCGGCGACGGCGCGTAGCTCTACGGCGGGCATTGGGAGCTGCGCGCCGGAGCCGGGGCCGTAGACGAGCAGGCGG
>UQLL01000021.1 GCA_900541835.1 uncultured Porphyromonadaceae bacterium | reverse complement strand
GAGGTTCTGTCTCGATGCGCCAGTCTGAAAAATCAAATAATAGAACCTCCCTTATATGACCCACTCAAGCATCAATTGTCAAAAACAGGTCTCAAAATTTTCCAAATTATAGATTGATTATACTTCCTCTTTATGACTTTAGAGGAGCAGTCGCCATCGACGGCAAATGTATGCGAGGAAGCAGTGATGACGGAAAAGTTTTGATGTTGTAAAAGATTAATATGCGTCTGCCGTGGGAATTTCCCTCCGGCGATGGCGGCATGTCGGGAAAATTGCGTAACTTTGCAGGCTAATATACCCCTATGAGCGAGACTATTCACTATACGGACGAATACGGCAAGAGCTACGACATACGGCCCGAGGTGCTGACATATGAGGACGTGTGCCGCATGGCGCCCTTCTTCCGCGGCAAGCCGTGGCTCGTCAAGGCCATCTTCCGGTTCCTGAAGATCGACCGGGTCAACGCAGTGCACTCGCGCTGGGCGTCGACGCCGGGCGTGCCATTCTCGCACGCGCTGGTGGAGAAGGAGTTCAAGGTGCGCGTGCGCGTGGACCACGAGGAGATTCTCAGCCGCTTCCCCACCGGGGCCTTTGTCACCGTCTCCAACCACCCCCTGGGGGCCTTCGACGGCATAGTGCTGCTGCACGAGGTGGGGACCTTCCGCCCCGACTACCAGGTGATGGTCAACCTCTTCCTCAATAACCTGTCGGCTATGCGTCCCAGCTTCATCGCGGTCGACCCAAGCGGGTCGGCCGACCCGGAGAAGAAGCGCGTCACGCTGCAGGGCATCCGCGAGGCCATCGCCCACGTCAAGGCCGGCCACCCGCTCGGATTCTTCCCGGCCGGCGCCGTCAGCAAGGTAAAGCGCGACCTCCACATCCGCGACCGGCAGTGGCAGCCCTCCATCATCCGCCTCATCAGCCAGCTCAAGGTGCCGGTGATTCCCGTCTACTTCCACGGCCACAATTCCACTTTCTTCAACATCCTGGGCATCATCGACTGGCGCCTGCGCACCCTGCGGCTGCCGGCCGAGGTGTTCCGCATGCGCGGCCGGGAGGTACACCTGAGCATCGGCGAGCCCATCACAGTCGAGGAACAGCGCGACTGCGGCACCGTGGAGGAGCTCGGACGCCTGCTCCGCGCACGGACGTACGAACTCGAGAAGCTGAGTTAAGAGTTGCAGGGACGCACGGGCCGCGCGTCCGAATGATTTCAGAGAATGGCAATCGACAAAGAAATGGCACTTCATACGGGCAGCGAGGAGCTGCGCGACGTCAAGCGGCGGTTCGGCATCATCGGCACGTCGCCGCTGCTGCTGCGCGCCATCGACCGCGCCGTGCGCGTCGCCCCCGTCGACCTCAGCGTCCTCATCCTCGGCGAGAGCGGCGCCGGAAAGGAGTTCTTCCCCAAGATCATCCACCACTTCTCGCCCCGCAAGCACCGCAAATACATTGCCGTCAACTGCGGCGCCATCCCCGAGGGGACCATCGACTCGGAGCTCTTCGGCCACGAGAAAGGCTCCTTCACCGGCGCCATCGGCGCCCGCAAGGGATACTTCGAGGAGGCCGACGGCGGCACCATCTTCCTCGACGAGGTGGCCGAGCTCCCCCTCACCACCCAGGCGCGCCTGCTCCGCGTGCTCGAGAGCGGAGAGTTCCTCAAGGTCGGCTCCAGCCAGGTGCAGAAGACCGACATCCGCGTCGTGGCCGCCACCAACGTCGACCTCCAGAAGGCCGTGGCCGAGGGGCGCTTCCGCGAAGACCTCTACTACCGCCTCGGCACCATACAGATCAACGTTCCCAACCTACACGACCGCGGCAGCGACGTCGAGCTGCTCGCCCGCAAGTTCGCCGCCGACTTCTCCGAGCACTACATGACCGAGCCGATCCGCTTCGCCGACGACGCCCGCGCCCTGATGCTCGCCTACCGCTGGCCCGGCAACGTGCGCCAGCTCAAGAACGTGGTCGAGCAGCTCGCCCTGTTCGACGCAGGACGCGAGATCACCGCCGCCGACCTGCAGGATGGCCTCCCCCACCCCGACGCCGGACACCTCCCCGCCGCCGCCACCCCCACCTACCAGGCCGAGCGCGAACTCCTGTGGCAGACCGTCATGGGCCTGCGCGGAGAGCTCCTGGACCTGCGCGAACGCCTCGACGCCCTCACCCTCAGCAAAGAGCCGCGCCGCCCCGCCGCCCAGCTCATCCCCTGGCCCGAGAAGCCCGTCATACCCGTCGGCGGCGATATCGTCGAGGCCCGCGAGGTCGGCGACGAGTCCCCCCTCGAGCTCAGCGAGCGCGACACCATAGCCCGCGCCCTGGCACGCAACGGCGGCTCTCGCAAGCGCACCGCACTCGAGCTCCGCATCTCCGAACGAACCCTTTACCGCAAGATGAAAGAATACGGCATCGGCCAGCCCGGCGCCCCGACCTTATGAAAAGAGCACCCTCCCTCCGTCCCCTGCTCGCTTGCGCGGCAATGGCCGCGCTGCTCGGCGTAGTGGGCTTCTGCATGCCGGCCTGCGTGAGCTACACGCTCAACGGCTCGGCATTGGACTACACCAAGTACCGCACCATACGCGTAAGTGACTTTCCCATACGCGCCGCCCTCGTCTACCCTCCCCTACAGCAGGTCTTCGAGAACCGCCTCATGGACCAGATCCAGGCACAGACGCGCCTGCGAATCGTCCCGGGCTCCGACGCCAACCTCGAGATGACCGGCGAGATCACCGGCTACTCCCTCTCCCCGCAGGCAGTCGGCCAGGACGCCTACGCCACGCAGACACGACTCACCATCACCGTCCGACTCAAGTACACCGACCACATCAATTCCGCCAACGACATCGACCAGACCTTCTCCGCCTACCGCGACTTCTCCTCCGACCTGATGCTCACGGATGTGCAGGACGAGCTATGCCAGCAAATCTCCGAGGAGCTCGTCGACCTCATCTTCAACGCAACCCTCGGCAACTGGTAATATGCAGCAGATTGATTGGCAGACACTTGCAGAAGGGCGCACCGACGCCTTGCAGCTCGCGGAGATGCGGCGCGAATGGCCATACTTCGTTTGGCCCGACCTGATGGCCCTGGAACATGGCGTGGCCGAGGCCGGCCAGGCACAGGCCCTCCGCGCCCGCATAGCCCTGGCCACGGGCGACCCCGAGGCACTCGCCCGCGTGCTCGACCCCGACACCGACTTCGCCGACTTCTACCCCGACATGCAGCCCGTGCGGCTGACCACCGACGACACCATCGACACTTTCCTCAACCGTTTCGGCAACACTGGCGACGACAAGGAGACCGACCTGCTCACCCGCATGATCTTCACCCCCGCCGGGAGTGTGGAGAGTCCGGAGTCCACAGCCGAGAGTCGCGGCCCCGCCGAGCCGGACACGCCTGACAAGTCCGATGCCGCTCAGGCACCCGACCCGACCGCCTCGCGCATCGACGCCTTCCTGGCCACCAGCCGCCAGCCCACCCGCACCCCCGAGGCCCTAATGCACCTCGAACCTGCCGACCCACCCGCCAACAATGTGGGGGCGCACCAGGGGGCGGACGCCCCCAAACCCGCCGAACCCGCTGCCTCCCAATCGGTTGCATCCGCGCCAGCCAAACCATCGGCCGGGTCCTCCCTATCCCTGAGCCTGGCACGAATGATGATCAAGAACCACAATTACGCCAAGGCCCTCGAGATACTCAACAAGGTCGATTTGGAGGATAAAGAAAAAAGCATTATCTTTGCGGACCAAATCCGTTTCCTCAGGAAACTAATCATCATACAAGAACATCAAAATCGTTAGCAAACAGATATGTATATCTTTTTCGCCATCCTGATAGTGCTGGCCTGCATCCTGCTGATGTGTGCCGTGCTGATTCAGAAATCCAAGGGATCCGGCCTGGCCTCGAACTACTCCGAGGGCAACCAGTTCATGGGCTACCGCAAGACCACGGACTTCATCGAGAAGGCCACGTGGAGCCTGGCCATCGCCATCTGCCTGCTGAGCATCTTCTCGACGTACACCATCAAGACGCCGATCGCCACCTCGGGCATCAAGCCCCAGACCACCCAGCAGACCCCGGCCGCCGCACCCCAGCAGGCCCCCGCACAGCAGGCGCCCGCCAAGTAATCCCGGCCACGCCCCGGCGATACACCACAACAGGCAGCTTTCCGCAGGTCTTCCGGCGGAGAGCTTGACTTGTGTGGCCTTGACCCTCGCACATACCGCAGGCCTCCGACCCGCCCTGCAGTCCGTTGCGGATGCACCGGGGCGCGGATTTCGGACGCACCGGGGTGCGTCCCTACAGGCAGGCAATTTGCGCAACCTTCACACCTCTCCCCAACCCGAAAACCTGCAGGCGCCAGCCGGCGTTAGCAATATACAGCCATGACAAAGCCAGAAAACACGCAACAGAACACCCAGGACCTGCTCCGCCAGGCCGAGCAGGACGACTACAAGTACGGTTTCGTGACCGACATCGACACCGAGATCGTGCCCCCCGGACTCGACGAACAGACCATCCGCACCATCTCCCGCCTCAAGCACGAGCCGGAATGGCTGCTCGAGTTCCGCCTGCGCGCCTACCGCCATTGGCTGACGATGACCCCGCCGCACTGGGGACACCTCAACATCCCCCCCATCGACCTGCAGGCCATCAGCTACTATGCCGCCCCCAAGCCCAAGGAACTGAAGAAGAGCCTCGACGAGGTGGACCCCGAGCTGCTCGACACGTTCAATAAGCTCGGCATCTCGCTGCAGGAACAGAAAAAGCTGGCCGGAGTGGCCGTAGACGCCGTCATGGACTCCGTCAGCGTCAAGACCACCCACCGCGAGAAGCTCGCCGAGCTCGGCGTCATCTTCTGCTCCATCTCCGAGGCCGTGAAGGACTACCCCGACCTGGTGCGCAAGTACCTCGGCTCGGTAGTCGGCTACCGCGACAACTACTGGGCGGCCCTCAACTCGGCCGTCTTCTCCGACGGCTCCTTCGTCTACATTCCCCGCGGCGTGCGCTGCCCCATGGAGCTCAGCACCTACTTCCGCATCAACGCCGCCGGCACCGGCCAGTTCGAGCGCACCCTCATCGTGGCCGACGACGACGCCTACGTGTCCTACCTCGAAGGATGCACCGCACCCATGCGCGACGAGAACCAGCTCCACGCCGCCATCGTCGAGATCGTGGTCGAAGACCGCGCCGAAGTCAAGTACTCCACCGTGCAGAACTGGTACGCCGGCGACAAGGAGGGGCGCGGCGGCATCTACAACTTCGTCACCAAGCGCGGCCTCTGCCGCGGCCATGCCTCCAAGCTCTCCTGGACGCAGGTCGAGACAGGCTCCGCCATCACCTGGAAGTACCCCTCGTGCGTGCTGAAGGGCGACAGCTCCGTGGGCGAGTTCTACTCCGTGGCCCTGACGCGCAACTACCAGCAGGCCGACACCGGCACCAAGATGATACACCTGGGGCGCAACACCCGCTCCACCATCGTCAGCAAGGGCATATCGGCCGGCGAGAGCCAGAACTCCTACCGCGGCCTGGTGCGCGTGGCCCCCGCCGCCTGCGGCGCCCGCAACTACACCCAGTGCGACTCCCTGCTGCTCGGCGACCGCTGCGGCGCCCACACCTTTCCCTACATAGAGGTTGGATGCGCCGACGCCACCACCGAGCACGAGGCCACCACCTCCAAGATCAACGAGGAGCAGATCTTCTACTGCCAGCAGCGCGGCATTCCCGCCGAGGAGGCCGTGGGGCTCATCGTCAACGGCTACGCCAAGGAGGTAATGAACAAGCTGCCCATGGAGTTCGCCGTCGAGGCCCAGAAGCTGCTGCAGATCAACCTCGAAGGCTCGGTAGGCTGAAGATGGCCCGCGCCGCGCCGAAGCGGGCCGCAACCCTCAACCCTCAACTAATAACCGATGACCGAACGCACGATAATAATCGACCAGCTCGACCCGCAGACATTCTACGGGGCCGCAAACGCCAACATCAACCTGCTCAAGAACCTGTTCCCGAAGCTGCGCCTGGCGGCCCGAGGCAATGTGCTCAAGGTCATCGGCGAGGACTCCGAGACGGCGGCCTTCGAGCGCAAGATCAAGGAGATGGAGAGCTTCGGCGCCAAGTATAACAAGCTCGCGCCGGAGGACATCGTGGACATAGTGAAGGGCGACGAGCCCAAGGCCGTCAGCGCCGACGGCGTCATCCTCTTCGGCCAGAACGGCCGCCCCATAACCCCGCGCAACGCCAACCAGAAGCGCATGGTGCAGTCCTTCGCCGACAACGACCTGACGTTCGCCCTCGGCCCCGCCGGGACGGGCAAGACCTACATCGCCATCGCCCTTGCCGTGAGCGCTCTGAAAAACAAGCTCTGCAAGCGCATCATCCTGTCGCGCCCCGCCGTCGAGGCCGGCGAGAAGCTCGGCTTCCTCCCCGGCGACATGAAGGACAAAATCGACCCCTACCTGCGGCCCCTCTACGACGCCCTGGAGGACATGCTCCCGCCTCTCAAGCTCAAGGAGTACATCGAGAGCGACACCATCCAGATCGCCCCCCTGGCGTTCATGCGCGGACGCACCCTCAACGACGCCGTCATCATCCTCGACGAGGCGCAGAACACCACGCGCCACCAGATGAAGATGTTCCTGACGCGCCTGGGCATGAACGGCAAGATGATCGTCACCGGCGACACCACGCAGATCGACCTGCCGCGCACCGTGCAGAGCGGCCTGATGCAGGCCCTGCGCATCCTGCGCGGCGTGCGCGGCATCGGCGTCATCGAGTACGAGAAGAAGGACATCGTGCGCCACCCCCTCGTCCAGCGCATCGTCGAGGCCTACAACCAGCGCGAGAAAGCCTCCGTGGCCGAGTTCGAGGCCGGCCTGGCCGACCGCCCCTCTCCATCCGAGAATCAGTAAATCACCTTGTCGGCGGCGAGGGAGCCGTCGGCGCGGAGAGTGACGCGCAGGAGCGGCTGTCCCGGCGCGGGATGGGCTACGGGCAAGCCCGAGGGGGTGTAGTAGCGCACTTCCACGGGAGGAGAGAAGGTCTCGCTCACGGAGCCGTGGTGGGAGCGGACGTAGAGGTGGAAAGTGCGGCTCAGGGTTGTTTCGGCGGAGGAAGTGACGGTGAGGGTGCCGGCGCCGCGGTGCATGGGCATGGCGATGTCGGGCGGGATGAGCTCGAAGCAGCGGTTGGCAGTCCACGTCAGGCCGGCGCGGTCGCCCAGCAGGATGTTGCCGTTGACGTTGTCGGCGTTGTCGCCGGGGTTCGTGAAGCCGACACAGGCGCTGGCGATGACTGCCTGCGGCCGTGGGGCGGGGGAGATGAGCAGGGGATAGCACCAGGAGGCGGAGTCGAAGAGCTCCGAGGGGCGCGACTGGCACATCTGTCGGGTGGTCAGCCCGGTGGCGTGTTCGCGGTCGAAGGCGGAGAGGCGCACGCAGACGTCGGCATCGTAGTAGAGGCCGAGGGTGGCGGGCGTGGTGCCCTCCTCGGCGTTTGCCAGTGCCGAGGCGAGACCGGCGGCGCCCGTGGCGGTGGCCGTGACGGCGCCCGCCGAGTAGGAGCGACGCAGCGCGCATCCGTCGTGGAGCATGCCCACGAGGCCGCCCACGGCCATGTCGGCGCTCACCGACCCGAGATTGTAGCAGTTATTGAACGAAGTGTATTCGGCGACGCCGACCAGGCCGCCTACGGCTTCGCCCGCCCTATCCTCTCCACTTTCCGAGGATGCGGTGACAGTGACGGCGCCCACGTTGTAGCACTGCGTCAGGCGGGCCGCCGACTGAGTGGCGCCGACGAGGCCGCCCACACCGCGGCATAGCGGAGCGGAGACGGAGGCGACGTTGGCGCAGCGGTCGAAAGTGCCGAACGACATTCCGCACAGCCCCCCCACATATGCGCCCCCTGCGATGCCCGCATGCGACACCGCCCCGGCATTCATGCACGAGTCGAGGGCGACGTTGCCGGAGGCGAAGCCGACGATGCCGCCAAGGTAGTTCTCTCCGCCCGACACGGCGCCCAGGTTCGAGCAGCCCGTCAGCGACACCTTATATATAGGGTCGCCGGTGGCGACGGCCACGACGCCGCCCGAATAGCGGCCCGAGACGGCCACTGCACCGGAGTTTTCGCAGGTATCGAGACGCAGGCCGGCCTCGCAGCGGGCGGCTATGCCGGCGCCGTACTCCGAGGCGGCGATGCGCCCCGAGTTGCGGCAACCGCTTATGCGGGAGCGTGTCACCCGCACCACCGTGTAGCAGAGCACCCCGGCCACGTTGTCGGCCCGGGGCAGGTCCAGGTCCGCAGAGTTGAGGCAGTCTTCGAGCACGCCCTTGTCGGGGAGCTTGCAGGCGATGCCGGCCACGTAGGAGGCGCCCGACACCGTTCCCCGGTTTATGCACCGGCGGAGCGTGCCGGAGGCGATGGCGGCCAGTCCGGCCACGTGGTCCCGGCCTTTCACGGCCACTTCGCCGACGACGCTGTCTGCCACTCCGCGGCAGTCGCCCGCCAGCGCGGCCACATAGCGCGTACCCTCGACCGTGCCTTTCAGCATCAGGCGCCTTACCGTGCCCCCCTCGCCGATGACGCGGAAAAGCGCGGCGGGGCCGGCCTCGGCGCGGATGGCCAGGGTCAGCGAGTGCCCGGCGCCGTCGAGCGTGCCGCCGAAGCGCGGAATCATGGCGCCCACCGAGTCGATGTCGGCGTCGAGGCGGAAGCATGTGTCGGCGAAGAGGGCGCCCTTTTCGGCCCTGTCGGCCAGAGAGTCGAGGTCGGCGCGGGTGCGCAGAAGGTAGGGCGAGGCGTCCGTGCCCTCCCCGGGCCAGGAGGCGCTGGCGAAAGCCGCAGGAATAGCGGCCACAAGCAGCAGAACCGCCCGAAATATCGGTTTCATTTCCATTACCCTGCAAAGATACAACTTTTTTCACTAATTTTGCGGCATGAACAAGAAGGTCTTATTCATAATCATCTCCGGGGCCGTGCTGGTGGCCGGTTTCGTGACTATAATAATCCTGCTGATGACGGGCAACACTCGCAGCGAGGACGAGGCGGCGCGCGCCCGCCTGGAGGCCGACAGCCTCAAGCTGGCAATACAGCAGAACGACCTCGACCGGCAGTACTCGGAGCTGCAGGCCGACTTCGACCAGTACGAGGACCAGGCCGTGTACCTCAAGAACGACTCGCTGGTGACGCAGTACAACCAGTCGAAGGCGCGCATCGAGGAGCTGATGCGCGAGCTGCAGAAGGAGCGCCGGAGCCACAGCCGCGACCAGGCCGCCAGCCAGCGCAAGATAGCCCAGCTGGAGGCCGAAATCGGCACCCTGCGCGGCATCGTCAAGCACTACCTCGAGGAAATCCAGCGCCTGGGCAAGGAGAACGAGGGCCTGCGCACCGAACTGGCCTCCAGCCAGCAGCAGAACCAGCAGCTCACCCAGACCGTGCAGCAGACGTCGGCGCAGAACGAGCAGCTCACCCAGACCGTGCAGCTGGCGCGCAAGCTGACCATCACCAACCTCGGCCTGCGTGCCTACAACAAGAAGGACAAGGCCGAGAAGAACGTCACCAAGGCCACCCGCCTGGGCGTGAGCTTCACCGTGACGCCCAACAACACGGCCGCCGCCGGCAAGAAGACTTTTTACGTGCGCATCCTGAGTCCGTCAGGGGCGCTGCTCGGCCAGGGCGGCAGCTTCAGCATGGACGGCCACTCGATACCATGCACCGTTGCCAAGACCGAGGAGTACGACAACGGCGAGCTGCACGTGAACGTGTACTGGAACGCGGCGGGCGTGTCGCTGACGCCGGGCCCGTACACCGTGGAGGTGTTCGCCGACGGGTACAGGCTGGGCAGCAGACAGGTGCCCTTGAAAAAGTGAGCACGCACCATAAAGGCGCATCTGCATCCTCCATGGCACCCGCTCGTTTCATCGCCACCCTTAGTAACTGGCTGGAAATGCGGATTTTGGGCCAAAACTATTGACAACGGGGCCAAAATATTGTAACTTTGCCCGACATAAGCAGGGACGGCCGCTCAGGACGCCCCCGCTATCGGAGCAATGAGACGCGAAAGACCCCACGACCCGGGCCGCGGCGCGGAGAACCTCACCACCCTGGTGAGCGTGAGCCTGCTGCTGCTGATCGCCGGCATCGCCGGCGCCCTGGCGCTGGCGGGCCGCAACGAGTCCGCCCGCCTGCGCGAGAGCCTCGAACTCACGCTGGTAATGCAGGACTCCGTCACCGACGCCCAGGCCGCCATCCTCGCCGGCTCGCTGCGCGGCAGGCCATACGTGGCCGACTGCCGCGTGACCGGGCGTGACCAGGCCCTGCGCGACTGGCAGGCGGCCACCGGCGAGGACCTGAGGACCGTCTACGGCGTCAACCCCCTCAGCCCGGAGGTGACGCTGCGCCTGCGCTCCGGCTATGCCTCGCCGCGCCAGATGCAGACCCTGCAGCGGGCGCTGGAGAAGATGCCGGGCGTGGAGGGCGTGGCCCTGCCGCAGACGGAGTTCGTGGAGGGCATGAACCGCACTCTCAAGCGCATCATCTGGGGCCTGGCGGCCTTGTGCGCCGGCCTGGTGGCCATCTCCCTGGTGCTCATCAACAACATGGTGCACCTGGGCATCTACTCGCGCCGCTTCGCCATCCGCACCATGCAGCTGGTGGGCGCCACCGACGCCTTCGTGCGGCGCCCCTTCCTGGTGCGGCACGCGCTGATAGGACTCACGGCCGGGACCGTGGCCTCCGCCGTGCTCGTGGCGCTGGCGCTCGGAGCCGCCCCGGCGATGGGCCTCGACATGGGCCTGCTGCTCCCCTGGGCCGACCTGGCGCTGATAGTGCTCGCCCTGCTCTGCGCCGGCACGGCAATGTGCGCCGCCGCAGCCTGGTACGCCACCCGCCGGCACCTCCGCGCACGCACCGAAGCCCTTTTTGCCTGAGCCGAACAAAAAACGAATAACGAACGAATATGGCAACCGCCACCCGACCGACCACCAAAGCCACGCCGCGCCCGCTGGGCCGCGACGCCTCGCGACAGAAGCCCGAAATCATCACATGCAGCCATGAGCACCGCCCGTTCCGGCGCATCAACTTCTACCTCATGGCCGGCTGCGTGTGCCTGATCATCGTCGGCTTCCTGCTCATGCTAGGCGCCGGCTCAAGCGTCGAGGGAGGCTTCAACCCCGACGTCTTCTCCACGCGCCGCATCGTAGTCGGCCCGACCATCACATTCCTCGGCTTCCTGCTGATGGCCTTCGCCATCATCTACAACGGGCACAAGAAAGGCGCCGGGGAAGCGACCCCCGACACCAAAGAATAATCCCCTTCACCACACAAGAACGGCACTCGCGCAGTGCCACGCCATCACCCGATAGAATATGGAATGGTTTGACGCCCTCATCCTGGGCCTGGTCCAGGGCCTGACCGAATACCTGCCGGTAAGCTCGTCGGGACACCTGGAAATCTTCAAGCAGATACTGGGGGTGGACCTGCCCGACGACCAGAACCTGATGTTCTCGGTCATGGTCCACGCCGCCACCGTACTCAGCACCATCGTAGTGCTCCGCAAGCTCTTCTTCCGCCTCTGCCGCAGCTTCTTCACCGTGCGCCGCGACGAGGACTTCCAAACCGTGTGCAAGATACTGCTGTCGTGCATCCCGGTGGGCATCGTCGGCGTCTTCCTCAAGAAGCAGGTGGAAGAGATCTTCGGCTCCGGGCTGCTGGTTGTCGGCATCTGCCTGTGCGTGACGGCGCTGCTGCTGACGTTCGCCTACTACAGCGACTTCCAGCGCGGCACCGGCCGGCTCAAGCCCGCCGACGCCGGGCGCCGCATCGGCTGGTGGGACGCGCTTATCATCGGCGTGGCGCAGGCCGTGGCCGTGCTGCCGGGCCTGAGCCGCTCGGGCGCCACCATCGCCACCGGCATCCTGCTGCGCAACCGCCGTGCCGAGGTCGCCACCTTCTCCTTCCTCATGGTGATACTGCCCATACTGGGCGAGGCCCTGCTTGACGTCGTCAAGATGCTCGGCAGCCCTGCCGACACCGGCGCCGCCGTGGGCGTCTTCCCCCTGCTGACAGGCTTCGCGGCAGCCTTCGCCTCCGGCTGCTGCGCCTGCGCCTGGATGATAAGCCTCGTCAAGCGCGGCAAGCTGCTCTGGTTCGCCATCTACTGCGTCATCATGGGCGTAATCTGCATCCTCTGGAATTAATACGACATGGACTTCATTTCAGGAGAAATCATAGCGGTGGACAAGCCGCTGGGCTGGACGTCGTTCGACGTAGTCAAGCGCCTGCGCGGGGCCATCCAGCGGCGCCTGGGGCTCAGCCGCTTCAAGGTGGGCCACGCCGGCACCCTCGACCCCCTGGCCACAGGCGTGCTGCTCGTGTGCACGGGCCGCGCCACGCGCCGCATCGACGAGCTCCAGGCCGGCACCAAGGAGTACCTGGCCACCCTGCGCCTGGGCGCCACCACCCCCAGCTTCGACCTGGAGACGGAGGTGGACGCCACATACCCCTACGAACACGTCACCGAAGACCTGGTGCGCCAGGCGCTACCCCGCTTCAGAGGCGACATCATGCAGGTGCCGCCGGTGTACTCGGCAGTGAAGGTCGACGGCAGGCGCGCCTACAAGTTCGCCCGCAAGGGGCGCGAGGTGGAGCTGCGGCCCAAGCCCCTGCGCATCGACGCCCTGGAGATGACCGCCCTGGACGGCGACCGACTCTGCCTGCGCGTGGTCTGCTCCAAGGGCACATACATCCGCGCCCTGGCACGCGACATCGGCCGGGCACTCGGCACCGGCGCACACCTGGTGGAGCTGCGCCGCACACGCGTCGGAGACCACGACTCCGCATCCTGCCTCAGCCTCGACCAGGCACTGCGGCGCATAGCCGACTGCACGCTCGAGTTCCCGGACGACTACCGCCTGCCCGAATCCTCACCGACACCCGGGCGGCAAAACGAGTAATCTATTTTCCTAACGCAAAATTATACAACCGAAACCCATAAATGAAGCTATCACAGTTCAGATTTGAATTGCCCAAGGACCGCATAGCACAGCACCCCGCACCCGTGCGCGACGAGTCCCGGCTCATGATAGTAGACGCACGCACGGGCAAGATCGACCACGGCACCTTCCGCGACATCATCAACTATTTCGACGAGGGCGACGTGGTGGTGTTCAACGACACCAAGGTCTTCCCGGCGCACCTGTTCGGCCGCAAGGAGAAGACCGGGGCCGTGATCGAGGTGTTCCTGCTGCGCGAGCTCAACGGCCCCCAGAAGTTCTGGGACGTGCTGGTGGAACCCGCCCGCAAAATCCGCATCGGCAACAAACTCTACTTCGGCGACGACAACTCCATGGTGGCCGAGGTGATCGACAACACCACCTCGCGCGGGCGCACCCTGCGCTTCCTCTACGACGGCGACCACGAGGAGTTCAAGGCGGCGCTGTACGCCATGGGCACCACGCCGCTGCCCGACTACATCACCCGCCCGGCCGAGCCCGAGGACGCCGACCGCTACCAGACCATCTTCGCCAGCAAGGAGGGCGCCGTGGTGGCCCCGGCCGCCGGCCTGCACTTCAGCCGCACCCTGCTCAAGCGCCTGGAGATCAAGGGCGTCGAGCAGGCCTTCCTCACCCTGCACTCCGGGCGAGGCAACTTCCGCGACATCGACGTCGAGGACCTCACCAAGCACCACATGGACTCCGAGAGCATGGAGGTGGGCGACGACCTGGTGGAGACCGTCAACCGCGCCCACGACGCCGGCAGGCGCGTCTGCGCCGTCGGCACCTCCGTAATGCGCGCCCTGGCAAGCTCGGTGTGCATGAACGGCCACCTAATGCCCTACGAGGGGTGGACCAACAAGTTCATATCCCCCCCCTACGACTTCCAGGTCTGCACGGCCATGATCAGCAACTTCCACCTGCCTCTGTCGACGATGCTGATGATGGTGGCGGCATTCGGCGGCTACGACCTCGTCATGGAGGCCTACCGCACCGCCGTCCGCGAGAACTACCGCTTCGGCGCATACGGCGACGCCATGCTCATCCTCCGATAGCCGACATACCATCATCCACCCCGGAGATAGAGTAGATATAGTCATTCCCGGCTGACAGGCCACGAGAACACGAGCCTTTCCGCAACGAGACACTGCCGGCAGACTGAGGTAAACCCCGGGCGGGACAAATTTGTTAAGACTTATAGCGCGGCCCGGAGATGGCCGCGCTCAACCTAAAGACACACATCACACAAGAACACACACCACAATGGCAACATACCTTACCCAGGAGGGATTCGACAAGAAAATGGAGGAGCTGGCGGCCCTGGAGGCCCAGCGCCCCGCCATCAAGCAGGCAATCGCCGAGGCACGCGACAAGGGCGACCTCAGCGAGAACGCCGAGTACGACGCCGCAAAGGAGGCACAGGGCCTGCTGGAGATGAAGATAGCACAGCTCAAGGAGCTCGTCTCCACCGCACGCATCATCGACGACTCCAGGCTCAACACCGACACCGTGCAGCTGCTCAACAAGGTCACCATCCGCAACACGGCCAACAACATGACCATGACCTACTGGATCGTCACCGAGAGCGAAGCCAACCTGCGCGAGAAGAAGATAGCTTCTTCCACGCCCATCGCCCAGGCCCTGCTCGGCCACAAGGTCGGCGACAAGGTCCAGGTAAAGGCCCCCGCCGGGCTGCTCAACTTCGAAATCCTCAAAATAGAGATCTAACCGCACGGCTGCGCGGGTCCACAGGGCCTGCGCCACCCTTTCCCGAACTGACAAAACCGGATACCATGACCATATTCTCGAAAATCATCAACGGCGAGATTCCCTGCTACAAGATAGCCGAGAACGACGAGTTCTTCGCCTTCCTCGACATCAACCCGGTGGCCTGGGGCCACACCCTGGTGGTGCCCAGGCGCGAGACCGACTACATCTTCGACATCGACGACAACGACCTGGGCGAGATGTTCATCTTCGCCAAGCGCGTGGCCGAGGCCATCAAGGCGGCGCTGCCCTGCCGCAAGGTAGGCCTGGCCGTGCTCGGCCTGGAGGTGCCACACGCGCACGTGCACCTGGTACCCCTGCGCAACGAGGGCGACATGGACTTCCGCCACAAGATCAAGGACCCCGACCCGGAGAAGATGAAGCAGATCGCCCGCGCCATCGCCGACGAGTTTCAGGCCCGCAACCACGCCATCTGATCCCTATTACCTGATGGATAATTTCACCCTCTGCCTGAGCACCGAATATGTGTTCGGGCGCGGCGTCGAGGAGCGCGTTGGCGAGCTTACGGCCTCCCGCGGCGCCAAGGTGGCGCTGGTGTGCCGCGGCCACGGCTCGGCAGTGCGCAGCGGCCTCTGGCAGCGCGTCCTCGACAGCCTCGAGAAGCACGGCATCCGCACCGTGGCCCTGGCCGACATAGACCCGAACCCCACCGACGACCGCGTCTACGAGGGCATCGACCTCTGCCGCCGCGCCGGCGTGGACTTCATAGTGGCCGTCGGCGGCGGCTCCGTCATCGACACCGCCAAGGCCATAGCCCTCGGAGTCCCCCACACCGGCGACTTCTGGGATTTTTACTCCGGCAAGGCCACCCCACACAAGGCGCTGCCCGTGGGCGTGGTGCTCACAATCCCCGCCGCCGGCAGCGAGGGAAGCGGCAACTCCGTCATCACCAAGATCGACGGCCGCCACAAGATTTCCGTGCGCTACCCCGACATTCTCCGCCCCGTCTATGCGCTCATGGACCCGGAGCTCACCATCTCGCTGCCCTGGTTCCAGACGGCCTGCGGCATCGTGGACATGATGGCCCACATCTTCGAGCGCTACTTCTCCGACACTCCGGGCTGCGACGTGACGGACGGCATCAGCGAGTCGCTGCTGCGCACCATCATGGCCCAGGCGCGGCTGCTGCGCGCCGAGCAGGCCGACTACGACGCCCGCGCCAACATCATGTGGGCGGGCACGCTGGCGCACAACGGCCTGTGCGGCACTGGCAAGGCCGAGGACTGGGCCAGCCACCGCCTGGAGCACGAGGTGTCGGCCATCTACGACGTGGCCCACGGCGCCGGCCTGGCCGTCATCATACCCGCCTGGATGGAGTTCGTGGCCCCGCTAAGGCCCGAGCGGATGGCCCGCTTCGCCATGAACGTCATGGGCGTGCCTCGCGACGGGCGCCCCGACGGGCAGGTGGCACGCGAGGGCATCGCCCGCCTGCGCGAGTTCTACTCCGAGCTGGGGCTGACCACGTCGCTGCGCGCCCTGGCGGGCACAGAGCCCGACATCCCCGCACTCGTCGCCTCCCTGCGCGCCAACATGGGCGAGAGCGTGGGCGCCTTCGTGCCCCTGTCCATGGCCGACGCCGAGACCATCTACCGCCTCAGCCTATGACGCCTGCGTGGGTGTTGCAAAATCCGGCGAATAGTAGGGATGCACCCTGGTGCATCCGCTCTACTCATTGATTATCGGCGGCTGCACCAGGGTGCAGCCCTACAATCTGACCGAAATTCTGGATTTTGACACACTCTCATGCGCACATACACCGGCACACAGTCGGCGACTCTCAACTCTCAACTAAACTCCAGCCTATGATACAGAAAAGCCTCGTAAAGCTCTACGAAGAGAGCTTCAAGGAGAACTGGGACCTCCCGGCCCTCACCGACTACACGACGGGCGAGACCGTGACCTACGGCGGCCTGGCCGAGCGCATCGCCCTGACGCACGAGTTCTTCCGCGAGCTCAACGTGCAGCCGGGCGCCAAGGTGGCCGTCTGCGGCCGCGACAGCTCCGACTGGGTCGTGACCTACATGGCCGTCATCACCTACGGCGCCGTCATCGTGCCCATCCTGCCCGACTTCAACCCCGTCGACATCACCCACATCGTCAACCACTCCGAGGCCGAGCTGCTGTTCGTCACCGACGCCATATGGGAGCACATCCAGCCCGAGAACCTGCTCAACATCAAGGCGGCCATCAGCCTCAAGCGCCGCAGCGAGAGCCTCTACCAGCGCGACGACATCAACGTGCAGCGCTGCATCTCCATGCTCCGCCGCCGCTTCAAGCGCCGCTACCCGGAGGGCTTCGGACCCGACGACGTCATCTACGAGGCATGGCCCAACAACCGCCTGATGGAGATCAACTACACCTCCGGCACCACGGGCTTCTCCAAGGGAGTGATGCTGCTGGGCAACAACCTGGCGGGCAACGTGCTGTTCGGCATCAGCCAGCGGCTCCACTACCGCGGCTCGCGCGTGCTCGGCTTCCTGCCCCTGGCCCACGCCTACGGATGCGCCTTCGACATGCTCACGCCCCTGGCCGTAGGCTCGCACATCACCATCCTGGGCAAGACCCCGTCGCCCCGCGTGCTCATCAAGGCCCTGGCCGAGGTGCGCCCCTCGCTGGTGATCTGCGTGCCCCTAATCCTGGAGAAGATATACAAGAACTCCATCCTGCCCATGATCTCCAAGGGTCCCATCCGCTGGACGCTGGCCGTGCCGCTGCTCGACACCATGGTGTACGCCAAGATCCGCAAGCGCCTGGTCGACATCTTCGGCGGACAGTTCGAGGAGGTGATAGTGGGCGGAGCGGCCCTCAACGCCGAGGTCGAGGAGTTCCTGCACCGCATCAAGTTTCCCTTCACCGTGGGCTACGGCATGACCGAGTGCGGCCCCCTGGTGAGCTATACCCCATGGCGCGACTTCATCCCCGGCTCCAGCGGATGCACCATCCCCGGCATGGAGACCAAGGTGCTGAGCGACGACCCCGAGAACGTCCCCGGCGAGATCTGCGTGCGCGGCGAGAACGTCATGGTGGGCTACTACAAGAATCCCGACGCCACCGGGATGGTGCTCGCCAAGGATGGCTGGCTCCATACCGGCGACATGGGCACGCGCACGCCCGACGGCACCATCTTCCTGCGCGGCCGCTCCAAGACGATGCTCCTGGGCCCCAGCGGGCAGAACATCTACCCCGAGGAGATCGAGTCCAAGCTCAACAACATGCCCTACGTGGCCGAGTCCCTGGTGGTGGACCGCGACGGCAAGCTCGTGGCCCTGGTCTACCCCGACTACTCCGCCCTGGACGCCATGGGCATCTCCAACTCCGAGCTCGAAGCCACCTTCGAGACCGTGCGCAAGGAACTGAACCAGCTCGTGGCCCCCTACGAGCGCATCACCCGCATCCAGCTGCTCCCGACCGAGTTCGAGAAGACCCCCAAGAAGAGCATCAAGCGATTCCTCTACAACCAATAGCCTCCACCCCGGAGGGTGTGTCAAAATTCAAAATTCCGGTCAGATTGTAGGGCTGCACCCCGGTGCAGCCGCTGATAATCAATAAAAAAGTAGAGCGGATGCACCAGGGTGCATCCCTACGATTCGCCGAATTTTGCAACACCCTCCTCAACTAACCCCATCATGAGCGACAACACACTGGCGGCAGGCACCCTGCTGCAGGGCAAGACATACAGATACGAGATCCGCAAGGTGCTCGGCCAGGGCTCCTTCGGCATCACATACCTGGCCGCCATACAGATGAGCGGCGAGCTGGGCGCCATCGACGCCTACGTGGCCATCAAGGAGTTCTTCATGTCCGACATCAACGGCCGCACCGGCCAGTCGGTGACGGCCAGCAGCAGGGACGGCCTCTTCGACAAGTACAAGCGCAAGTTCGTCAACGAGGCCCGCAGCCTGGCGCGCCTCCAGGACCCCGGCATCGTCCGCGTGCTCGAGGAGTTCGAGGCCAACAACACCGTCTACTACGCCATGTCGTTCATCGACGGCGGCAGCCTCGACGCCTACATCGCCGGCAAGGGACGCCTGACGGAGCGGGAGACACTGTCCCTGTCGCGCCAGGTCCTCGACTCCCTGGCATACATGCACTCGCGCCGGATGCTCCACCTCGACCTCAAGCCCTCCAACATCATGATGCACCAGGGGAGGCCGGTGCTGATAGACTTCGGCCTGTCCAAGCAGTACGACAGCGACGGGCGACCCGAGTCGAGCACCACCGTGGGCGGAGGCACCCCCGGCTACTCCCCCATAGAGCAGACCAACTACGCCGGCGAGAAGAACGACTCCGGGCGCCTGCCGGTGCAGATGGACATGTACGCCCTGGGCGCCACCATGTACAATATGCCCCCCGGCAGCCGGCCGCCCCTGGCCGCCGACGTGCTCAACTACGGCTTCCCCGACGGGGAGCTGCGCCGGCTCGGCGTCTCGGAGCATACCATCGCGACGGTGCGGCGCCTGATGAGCCCGCTGTGGCAGGACCGCCCCGCCGACGACGCCCAGGCCCGCCAAATGCTCGACGACACTTCCGGCACCGCCGCCTATCCGGACTCCCATGCAGGGACGCGCCGGGGGGCGTCCGCCACAATTCCACGCAGCGGAAACAGGACGCGCCAGGACGCGACCCTGCAGCCCGCGCCGGCAGGCTCCCCAAGGCGCCGCTCCGTGTGGGTCATCGCCTCCGTGCTGCTCGTGCTCGCCGCTGCGGCAGTGGCCTGGTTCATAGTCTACGGCGCCGGCAGGAACCACTCGTCCGCCCCCGGGCCCTCGCCTGTCGACTCCCTGGCTTCCGACACGGCCGCCGCAGAGGCTCCCCTCGGCCCGAACATCACCTACAAGGTCTCGCGCAGCGACGGCATTTACGATCCCGACGCGCAGCTCCTCGCCGTAATCGACGGCGAGGAGGTGGTCATAGGCTCCGTCAACTATATCTTCGGCAACGACAACAACGGCAACATGCAGCTCTTCGCCCAGGAGGACTTCGACGGCGACGGCGTCCGCGAGGCGCTGGTCTACGACGCCAACCCCGGCAGCGGCGGCGGCACCACCTGGGCCTTCGTCTCCTACGCCGGTGACAGCTCCTTCGAGAAGAGCAACCTCTTCTCCGAGGCATCCTACTACGAGCCGGTGCTGGCCGAGGCCGACGGCCGCAAGGTACTCGACTTCGTCACCACCGACATGGGCGAGAAAGTGGTGCGCGAGCGGCACGCCCTGCGCGACGGCAACGCCGTGGCCCTCGACCTCCCCAAGGCGCGCACGCAGTCCTACGCTCCGCTCAAGACCATCGACATGGCCGGCCTGGGCGAGGATGGCTCCTTCGCCTACGACCTCGACGGCGACGGCTCCGCCGAGCGCATGACCACCACCGGCAGCTACCACTTCGGCCGCTCGTTCGAGCTGACCATGCACGGCCGCACCTACAACTTCGACCTGTACGCCATGTGGGGCGCCGGCAAGCTCCACATCCTCAAGTCCAGGACCCGCGGCATGCACGACCTCATGGTGGAGACCGACTCCCGCTACGTCTATCGCTGGGACGGCTCCACCTACGTCACCCCCGACGGCCAGTAACCCGACGCCCACCGGGCCGTGTGCGTCAGAGCATCAGGCCGTCGGGGCGCCCGAAGAGCTTCACCGTCCCGTCGGGCTGCAGCACGATCTTCAGGTGCTGGTCCTGCACGCACACGCCGTTTACGAACATTCCGAACTTATACGTCGTTCGCATTTTGTCAGTGTTAGGCACAGGGTTTATGGAGTATGCGGTATAGAGCCGGATGAAGATTTTCAGGTCCTTCTGCGGCCAGTGCATCACCAGCACATCGTCCACATTGTATTCGATGTTGCCCAAGATCAGAGGGGCCACGTCCCTCTCCACTCCGGGATAGATGTCCATGTGGTGCCCGATGGGATTGCGCTTGTCGCTATAAGGCAACGCCTCTCCCGGACGGTATTCCTTGCCATCCGCGAGGCGGACAAAATAGAGTTCGGCATCATACTTGGCGGTCGCCTCCTCCTTGTCGGAGGCGTTGTCGTATATGCTTATCAGGGGCTGGTTGGCAAAGATCGCGCCGAGATCGCCCACGTCGACTGTCAACTGGCGTATGAAATCCACTCCGAGGTATGCCGAAGGGATGGAATCAGCCATCGGTATCTCGCCCGGCTCAAGAACCGGCTGCGGATCAAGCTGCGGGTCGTCGTTGTCGGAACAGGAGAGCAGCAGGGAGGTTGCCGCCACAAGCGCCACGAGTAGCGCATACAGGTTTCTTGCTTTCATTTTACTTTCATTGTATTTCGGTTTGGTTATTATAGCGATACCTGAACCCGTAGTCCATCTGGAGCGTGTTGGGCCGGTAGATGTTATACCCGCCACCAGTGTCCACGGAATCCTCGGGCAGGTCGGCGCCTTTCTTGTTGTCCAGTCTCGAGTCGTACTTTACCATGTAGAAGCCGTCGGCCTTGCCGTCCCAGCCCCAGTTCATCTGGAAGTACCACACGGGGCAAGTGTATGTTGAGACGAGGTTCGGAGCCTCGACACCGTTCTTGTTGAACTGGAAGACGCCCATGGTGACAGTTGCCTCAAGAATGCCGTGGGCCACCCACAGATGGCCTTGAGTCTCTGTTTCCAAGGCGAAGAACAAAACCGGGTAGCCTGCTTCGACTTCGGAGGCCACAATGTCGAAATCATAGGGCCAGAATCCGCGTCCGGGCGTCTTGAAATTAAAATTCTCCAGTGTGCGTGTCACGCGGTAAGGGGAGGCCCACGTCACGTCCCCGCCCCAGCAGGTGTCACAGGGGGCTATGTTCTCTTCGTTGACAATGTCGCGGAATAACGAGGACACCTCCTCGCGAGCGTCCGGGTCGTCCATGAAGTCATACGCATCGCGGTAGCCGCTCAGCATGTCCCAGTCGTAGTAATATCCCCTGTAATTCGCACCCCTCAGTTTCTTAGCGGTCATCAGCTGGCCGACAGCGACACCCACACATCCTACTGCCGCATGCACGGAATCGCCCGTCCACTTGGACTTGACCAACCTAAGTTTGTCGTTGAATGGAACTTTGTTGCCCCACTTTACTGGAACCAGGTCACGTTGCACCACCCGGTAGTCTACATAGAGGGGTTCCTCGAACATGGTGTCGCACCGATTCGGGTCGACCGACGCGGTATCACCGACGGTGACATTGGGTTTCCAATAATAAGGATTAGGAACCAGGGCGGTAGAGTCCTCGAAGTTGGGGTAGCCGTTGCCGATGGCCAGCAGCTCGGGGCGCGAGGTGGTGGCACTCATGATGGCGAACATGTCGTTGTCCATGCGCAGGAGATAGCATCCGGCCTGGGTCTGGTCGTCGGTGCGAGTGAGGGGCTTCATGTCGGCGCCGAGGGCTACGCCGGTCAGGCGCGAGAGGGTGACGGCGGGAAAGCGCTGCGAGGCGTCGGCGGCCTGGGAGTTGAGCTGGCTGACGATGTTTGCCAGGCGCACCTTGGCCTGGTCCATGCTCACGAAGCCGCGCGGGGCGTTCGCATTGTTGGTTGTCGTGTCGGCACCGAGGTCAAGCACGTCGTTGGAGCATGCGCCCATCAGGAGGAGGAGCGCAGCCACCAGGAAGAAGGTTAGTTTCTTCATCATGGCGATGGCGTTTTTAGTTTGTGGCCGCAAGATACGAATATTTTTCCATCCAACCACCAACATTATTGTATTTTTAAGATTAATTAACATTTGACCTTTAGAATTTATGCCCCCCTGAAATGTGTCTCGCCCGGAAAAATCCTAAAAACGCGAGTTTGGGATAATTGTGATGTCGCCGAGTTGGCTATCGTTATCCCGAACTCACGTTAGTACAGGTAGTCCTTCAAATGCTTCGGCCACAGTAGTATAGAGAGGAAGTCCTAAAAGAGATGGAGACTCAGTGTGTGTCGGATTTGGAAGATGTACTACTCCCAAATCTGTTCTGCAACCCAGGAATATCATTCTTCTCCTTAACTGAGGTGCTCCATAATCAGCTGCACAAAGAACGCCTGATGTAACATTATAACCCAATTTAGCCATCTGCTTTATAATGTCATGGTATAATTGACCTTTATTTATAGATTGCAAATTAGCTACATTTTCCATGATGAAAAATTTAGGATGTAGTTTTTCAACAAACCTGATGAATTGAAAAACTAAAACCCCTCGTTCATCATCCAGTGCTTTTTGTTTTCCAGCCTGGGAAAAGGCTTGACATGGAGGCCCGCCAAATATGATGTCCGGGCATTCAAGCATATTAGAATGCTCTTGCCAAAAACGTACAGGGTCTTTTATGACAGAAATGTCTGCTTGCTGTACATTGGTATCTATGCGAGGATATCCCTTTAATGAATTGCAGGCATCCTCCCAGCAGTCCATAGCGACACGAACATCTATTTTACAATAATCGGTAGAGGCAAAATATGCACTTAAATCAAGTCCACCTGCTCCGCAAAATAAAGAAAGTGCAGTTAAAGAGTTATTCTGAACACAACCATTTCGTAAGGCATATTCTCTGATCTGAGAGAAAAGAGCCTTGCCTAATGGAATTGGAACAGCATTCCCAACTTGTTGTTGGGTACTTGTTAAAGAACCCCAAAAAGAAAAATCATCGGGGAAGCCCTGCAATCTGGCAGCTTCCCTGACAGTGACAAACCGATTCTCGAAAGGATGAACAAATTTATTGAAAATAAAACCAGTTACAGTCAGAGACGGTTTCGCGGGGTCCAATCGTATCATACGCATATTTGGTCCACCCTTACGCGTAGGATCTTCTTTGACATAAAATCTGAAACTTTCATGCCAAAGCTCCTCAGGTAAATCCTGCATTTTCTGTCCTATGCCGAGATGGTCAATCCGTTTTTGAACAATCTCTCCGACTTTGCGTGCTATATGATTACTTATCATAAGCAATTAGAAACTGAATAAGCATGTGACCTCATCATCTCTTATATCTGATTCGGTGAAAGAAATTATTCCATCAAAAAGATTATATAGCGGAGCATCAGGATTAATTTCCGACCAAAATCGAATTTTACGCGACTCGTCAATAGTCCATATAATATCCTTGATACATTTCAAGTATTCGTCATGGTGGCGAACGGCATGAATATTGGAGATTAGCGCGGTTTTGACATTAAGATATTTGGGCTTATATTCTGCACCAAGCTTTAGAACTTGATATATGCCTTTCTTTATATCATCTGTCCTATCCATTCCGACACTTGTTTTGGCATCTGAGACAGTCTCATAGCCACCGCTTCTGCGCTTTGGCCAATTGTCGGGGCGTGGAGCAGGTAGACCACACGCATTTGTTAGCCAAAATATTGGATTTGACTTATCTTTATCTCGATAAGCCTTATATGCTTCTTCCCAAAACTTGAAAAAGAAAGGTAGAAAATCTTTATCAGACAAGCACAGTTCCTTGATTGCAAAAAAGAATGGATAAGAATTGCTCCAATCGATAGTCAGTTGGAACATCCTTTCTTTATTATCATCAGTTGCCGGAAAAAATAATAATGGTTGAGAACTATGCAAGAATGGGTTATCGCATAAGTTGTGTTCAACATTAACTAATTCACCGTCTATCTCTTCAGTGATTTTTTCACATGGCAGAGAGAGAGGTATGGTTAAAAGAGGAGCAGCCTTAACCTCAGAAATTATCATTAGTTGGGTGGCTCGCTCATAAATAATGACATCAATAGGCTCAGAAGCCTTATGTATCTCAATGTCTCGGCCTTTCAATCTAAAATATGATATTAGCATTTCACAGAGTATCTCTGTTGTAGCCATTCCAATTTGTCCGGATTCAGGCTTGTTTGCTTTAGTAAAGACATATTCATGGTGTCCGAGACATCGAGGACAAATATTCGTGTAGGCGTACAAGAGCATCTGGGGTTCTTGCGGACAATATGTCCATCCCTTATTCGCCAAGCCATTGTAATATTGGCATGATACGAATAAATCGAACAACGCAGCTAAACGCACTCCTAAAGATTGATTAAAAGATCTCGAGCACGCTGAATCAATTATCTGTCTGATGATAAGTTGAACTTCATCAGGCAAGTCTTTCGGTCGAGCAAAGCCGAGAATTTCGTTATTACTCCTTAGATTGTCCATCTTATATAGCAAGAACTTTCAAGTAGGCAGACTGGCTACCAAACCTTTTGCGGCTACAAGGAAGTTCCTTAATATCTTAATATGTTGAATATAAGTTTTTACTTACATTGAGCGGTCATTTGTCTGCACAAGCGCGTTTGAGATGCAAAGTTACAAATAATTTTCTATACTTAAAGCATCCGCCGCATAGATAGCGCCGCGCCGGGGCGGCATGAGGGGCGTTGTGGCGGTTTCGCGTTTTTTTCGTACCTTTGTGGCCTGAAAAATTTCGAGATGAAGGCTGCCTATTTCACGCTGGGATGCAAGCTCAACTTCGCCGAGACGTCGGCGATAGGCCGCGCGCTGGCCGAGAGGGGCGTGGCACGCGCCGCCGACGGCGACGTGCCCGACATCGTGGTGGTAAACACCTGCTCGGTCACTGCCATGGCCGACAAGAAGTGCCGGCAGCTCATCGCCCGCCTGCACCGGCGCTGGCCCGGGGCGCATATCGTCGCCACGGGCTGCTACGCCCAGCTGCAGCCTCGCGCCGTGGCAGCCATGCCGGGAGTCAGCGCCGTGCTCGGGGCCGGGCAGAAGCTACAGGCCGTGCAGCACGTGGAGCAGTGGCTCCGCTCGGGTGGAGTCCCGGCCGAAACGGCCGTGGAGGTGGCCGAGGCGCGAGGGCTGGAGACATTCGAGCCGTCGTGCGAGCGGGGCGACCGCACCCGCTGGTTCCTGAAGGTCCAGGACGGCTGCGACCGCTTCTGCACCTACTGCACCATCCCGCTGGCGCGTGGCCGGTCGCGCTCGCCGCGCATCGCCGACATCCTTTCACAAGCCCGCCACGCCGCCGACCGCGGAGCGAAAGAGATCATCCTCACCGGCGTCAACATAGGTGACTTCGGAAGGAGAGCGGCCACTTCGCTCGCGGACGCACCAGGGTGCGTCCCTACAGTTGTCCCATCCGGTGCCGGACGCACGGCCCGTGCGTCCCTACACAGGGAGACGTTCTTCGAGCTGGCAAAGGCGCTGGACGAGGTCGAGGGCATAGAGCGCTACCGCATCTCGTCGATCGAGCCGGACCTGCTGGAGCCCGGGCTGATAGAGTGGGTGGCCACGCAGAGCCGCGCCTTCATGCCCCACTTCCACATCCCGCTGCAGAGCGGCTCCGACGCGGTGCTGCGCCTCATGGCGCGTCGCTACGACACCGCCCTGTTCGCCGACCGCATCGCCGCCATCCGCTCCCTGATGCCACACGCCTTCATCGGCGTCGACGTCATCGCCGGGGCCCGGGGCGAGACCGCCGAAGAGTGGGAGCGCTCCTACCGCTTCATCGCCGGCCTGGACGTCACCCGCCTGCACGTCTTCCCCTACAGCGAGCGCCCCGACACGGCCGCCCTGCGCCTCGACCACGCCGTGGACCAGGCCGAGAAGCACCGCCGTGTCGACGCCCTCATGCGACTGAGCGACAGCAAGCTGGCCGCCTTCGCCGCCTCCCAGCTCGGACAGGTGCGGCCCGTGCTCTGGGAAGCCTCCAAGGCCGGCGTCGCCTCCGGCCTTACGGACAACTACCTGCGCGTCCACGTCCACGGCGGCGCAGAACTCCACAACACCATCACCAACGCAAGACTACTCACAGCCGATGGCGAAAGCATCCTCGCACAGCAAGTTTGAGCCGGTGGGCGGCGACCCCTACGGCTGCGCCCCGGTGCCTTCCGGGCAGCGCATCCTGCTGGCCCCGCTCGGCTGGCTGCTCCGCCTGCTGGCCTTCCTGCCCCCCTTCATGAGCCGCGCCCTGGCCGACGGCCTCGCCCTCGTGGCCCGCAACGTGGTCCGCTACCGCCGCCGCATCGTGCGCCGAAACATCGCCGACTGCTTCCCCGAAATGACCGAAAGGGAGCGCCGGAGCATAGAAAAAGACTTCTACCGCAACCTCGCCGACTACTTCTTCCAGACCGTCCGCATCGCCTACCGCAGCCCCGCCTACCTGAGCCGCCACATCACCTTCGCCGGACTCGACGACCTGCGCCGCCAGTTCGCCAGGGGCCGCGACATAACGCTGTACACCAGCCACTTCGGCAACTGGGAGTACATCCCCCTGATGGCCCTGGACCCGGCGGCACCCACGCAGGTCGTCTACGCCCACGTGGCGCGCCCGCTCAGGCAGCTATGGTTCAACCGCTTCTTCCACCGCCTGCGGTCGCGCTTCAACACCTCCGTGCCGATGCGCCAGACCGGCCGCGCCATGCTCTCTTGGCGACGCGCCCGCCAGCCATACATCATCGGCTTCCTCAGCGACCAGAAGCCGGGCCACAACACCCGCTGGCAGGACGTGGACTTCCTCGGGCGCCGCACCCCGTTCATCGGCGGCACCGAAGACCTGGCCCGCAAACTCCGCACCGCCGTCTACTACACCGACGTGCGCCGCACCGGCCGCGACCGCTTCGAACTCCGCCTGGCGCACATGGCCGACGACGCCTCCGCGTGCGACCCCGGCTTCCTCACCGCCGAGTACGCACGCCTGCTCACCGAATCCATACGCCGCGACCCCGCCTCCTACCTATGGAGCCACAACCGCTGGCGGCTCAAAAAGAAAGACCTATGAAAAAGCTCGCGGTAATCATCCTCAACTGGAACGGGCTGAAGCTCCTGCAGGAGTTCGTCCCCGGAGTGGCGGCCACCACCATAGGCCCGGACGTGGACCTCATCGTGGCCGACAACGGCTCGTCGGACGACAGCTGCGCCTGGCTGGCCGCCAACTACCCGCAGGTGCGCCTGCTGCGCCTGCCCGAGAACTACGGCTTCGCAGGCGGCTACAACCGCGCCCTGGAACAGACCGGCTATCCGCTGACCGTCCTGCTCAACAGCGACGTCCGCACCACCCCCGGCTGGGCGGAAACGCTGCTCGGGTACATGGACGCGCACCCCGACGTGGGCGCCTGCCAGCCCAAGATCCGCAGCCACCGCCAGCCGGAGAAGTTCGAGTACGCAGGAGCCGCCGGGGGGCTCATCGACGCCCTCGGATACCCCTACTGCCACGGGCGCCTGTTCGACTGCGTGGAGGCCGACCATGGCCAGTACGACCTGCCCGCCGACCGCGACGTGGCCTGGGCCAGCGGCGCCGCCCTCATGGTCCGCACGGAACTCTACCTGCGCCTCGGCGGACTCGACGAGGCATTCTTCGCCCACATGGAGGAGATAGACCTCTGCCTGCGCATACGCCGCGCCGGGTACCGCGTCACCGCCGTCCCCGCCGCCACCGTCTACCATGTCGGCGGAGCCAGCCTCGACGCCTCCGACCCACGCAAGACATACCTCAACTTCCGCAACAACCTGCTGCTGCTGCACAAGAACCTGCCTCCGCGCAAGGCCCGGCCGCTCCTCTTCCGCCGACGCCTGCTCGACACCCTGAGCTGGGCCATGTTCCTGGCCAAGGGCCGGTTCGGCCACGCCGCCGCCGTGCTCCGCGCCCACCGCGACTTCCGCCGGATGCGCCGCGCCTACACCGACCTCCCCGCCACCGACATCTTCCCGACGCTGCCCGGAACCGACCGCCACATAGTCCGCGACCGCTTCCTGCTCCGCAAGACCAAATGACAAAACCAACCATGAGACCACTGATACTGATCACCAACGACGACGGCTACGGCTCCCAGGGCCTCGAGGCCCTCATTGAATACGTAAAGCCCCTGGGCGAAGTCTGGTGCGTGTGCCCCGCCCTGCAGCACTCCGGCCAGTCCATGGCCATGACCATCAACGAGCCCCTGCTGGTGCGCCGCCAGCCCGACCTCGACGGCGTGCCCATGTTCGCCGTCCGGGGCACCCCCGTCGACTGCGTGAAAATGTCACTGCTCAACCTGCTGCCCCGGCGCCCCGACCTCGTCCTGGCAGGCATCAACCACGGCTCCAACGCCTCCATCAACGTCCTCTACTCCGGCACCATGGGCGCCGTCATGGAAGGGTGCCAGGACGGCCTGCCCGCCATCGGCTTCTCCCTGACCGACCACAGCCCCGACGCCGACTTCACATACTGCCGCCCGTACGTGGAGGACCTGACACGCCGGGTGCTCGAGCACGGCCTGCCACGGGACATATGCCTGAACGTCAACATCCCCGCCGGCATCGAGCCCAAGGGGATGCGAGTGACGCGCGCCTGCCGCTGCCGCTGGAGCGACGAGTACCGCCGCTACGAGAACCCCTACGGCCAGCCCTTCTACTGGCTCGCAGGAGAGTTCCTCAACTCCGAGCCCGAGTGCGCCGACACCGACCAGTGGTGCCTCGACCACGGCTACACCACCGTCGTCCCCGTCACCGTGGAGCGCACCGCCCCGCGCGACCGGTGGCCCGCCTGGCTCGCCAACCTGTGACCCGCCGGCACAATTCAATCTGCCTGACGCGTCCGACTATGCGTTTTAAGACACTTTAGGGGGTGTGGGCTTGACGCTTTCGGGAAAATGGTGTAACTTTGCCGATTGATTGGAGTGGTGTGCCCGTACGCGCCGTCCAGCCGGACGCACGGCTACGCGGACTCGCCTCCCCGGCAAAATGTACGCAACCTACATCGTATGATCACGAAAAAGTATAACCTGGTCAACAATATCACCGGATGGGTGGTGTTCGTAATCGCGCTGGCCACATACTGGCTCACCCTCGAGCCGACCGCGTCCTACTGGGACTGCGGCGAGTTTCTAATCCAGGCCGACAAGCTGGAAGTGGGCCACCCGCCGGGCAACCCCATCTTCATGCTCACGGCCCGCTTCTTCGCCAACTTCGCGTCGTCTCCGCAGACGATCTCGCTGTGCGTCAACGCCATGAGCGGCCTGCTGTCGGCCCTCACCATCCTGCTGCTGTTCTGGACCGTCACGCACCTGACGCGCCGCCTGCTGGTGCGCGACGACAACAAGGGCGAAATCGGCCTGCCCCGCATGCTGGCCATCATGGGCTCCGGCGTGGTCGGCGCCCTGGCCTACGCCTGGTCCGACACGTTCTGGTTCTCCGCCGTCGAGGCCGAGGTGTACGCCTTCTCGTCGTTCTGCACCGCCCTGGTCTTCTGGCTCATCCTCAAGTGGGAGAACCGCGCCGGGCAGCCGCATTCCGACGCCTACCTGATCCTCATCGCATACATAATAGGCGTGAGCGTGGCCGTGCACCTGCTCAACCTGCTCTGCATCCCGGCCATCGCCCTGGTGTTCGCCTACCGCAAGTTCCCTGGCATGAACGTGTGGAAGTCGCTTGCCACCCTGGCAGTGTCGTTCGGCGTCATCGTGCTGGTGCTCTACGGCCTGGTGCCGGGCTTCATCAAGGTGGCGCAGGTCTTCGAGCTCTTCTGCGTCAACACCTGCGGCATGGGCTACAACGTGGGCGTGCTGATATACGCCGCCGTCACGGTGTGCGTCTTCATCTGGTGCCTGCATGAGCTGTACCGGCAGAAGTCGGCCAACGGCATCCGCATCTCGTTCATCCTCACGGTGGCCTTCTCGGGCATGCTCTGCTTCACCTCCAGCGGCTGGGTATGGCTGCTGCTGCTCGCCGCCCTGGCGGCGGTGATGTACACCGTCTTCCGCCGCGGCCTGCCGGTGCGCGTGCTCACCGTCATCGCATGGAGCATCGCCGTCATCTTCGTGGGCTACTCCTCCTACGCGCTGATCCTGATCCGCTCGGCCGCCGACACGCCGATGAACCAGAACTCCCCCGACAACGTCTTCGACCTGGCAAGCTACCTCAACCGCGAGCAGTACGGCGACACCCCGCTGCTCTACGGCCAGACCTTCAACTCCGAGCCGCAGAAGATCGACAACGGCACACAGCAGTACCAGATGGGGGGCGCCACCGTCATGCGCCCGCAGTACTCCACGCACATGGAGTACGGCAAGAACCAGTACGGCAAGGCCGTGCCGGGCGCGCCGGCGCCGGTGGCCGCCTCGCTCGACGAGGGCCAGAGGGCCGAGAACATGAAGCTGGCCGAGCGCGGACACGGATACGTGGTCAAGACGCGCACCCCCGAGCCGGTATACAACCCCGAGCTCGACATGCTCTTCCCGCGCCTGTACTCCTCCGTGCCCGCCCACCAGCGCGGCTACGAGGTATGGGCCCCCTCCATCACCGAGGCCAAGCAGGACTATGACAACATGGTGACGGTCAACGCCATCGACCAGGGGGGCGCCCAGGTGCCCGAGCTCGACGTCAACAGCGAGCCCGTGCCAGTGGGCGACAACGTGTACTCATACCCCGCCAGGACCGTCTTCAAGCCCACGCAGTACAACAACTGGGAGTACTTCCTGCGCTACCAGTTCAACCACATGTACATGCGCTACTTCCTGTGGAACTTCGCCGGCCGCCAGAACGACATCATGAACATGGGCGGCGAGCTCGACGCCGGCAACTGGATCTCCGGCATCCCGGCCCTGGACAACGCCCGCCTGGGCGACCAGTCGCTGCTGCCCGACGAACTGGGCAAGGACAACCCCGGCCACAACGTCTTCTACATGCTCCCGCTCATCCTGGGCCTCGTCGGCCTGCTGTGGCAGGCATTCTCGGGCAAGCGCGGCGTAGAGCAGTTCTGGGTGGTCTTCTTCCTGTTCTTCATGACTGGCGTGGCCATCATACTCTACCTCAACCAGCCCCCCTACCAGCCTCGCGAGCGCGACTACGCCTACGCCGGCTCCTTCTACGCCTACGCCATATGGATCGGCATGGGAGTGGCAGCACTGTGGCGCCTGATGCTCCGGGCCGCCTCCCGCAAGGCCGTGAATGACGGCGACGCGCAGAAGGGCCGGGACAAGGCCTCGACCGACAATTCCCAGCTCTCGGCCCTCAACTCCCAGGCCGCACCCAAGGCCCTGTCGCTCTGGAGCGCCGTAGCGGCCTGCCTGCTGGGCATCTGCGTGCCCCTGCAGATGGTCTCCCAGACCTGGGACGACCACGACCGCTCCGGCCGCTACGCCGCCCGCGACTATGCCGTCAACTACCTGGAGAGCACCGAGCCCAACGCCATCATCTTCTGCAACGGCGACAACGACACCTTCCCGCTCTGGTACGCCCAGGAGGTCGAGGGCGTGCGCCCCGACGTGCGCATCATCAACCTCTCCTACCTGTCGTCGGACTGGTACGCCAACCAGCTCTACATGCAGGCCTACGAGTCGGCCCCCGTGCCCCTGACCGCCACCCAGGCCGACGTGGCGTACGACAACCTCTCCATCCTGCTCGTCGACCCCGACAACAAGACCCCCATGGAGCTTCGCGAGGCCCTCAAGGCAGCCTACTCCGGCAACAAGCGAGCCGAGTACGGCTATCCCGTCATCCCCACCTCCGTCGTCTACATCCCCGTCGACAAGGCCGCCATGGTCAGGCAGGGCTACGTGGCCGCCAATGACACCGCCCGCCTCGTGGACCGCATCGAGATAGACCTCACCGCCAGCCCCAGCTACCGCGGCCGCGGCGCGCTGCTGCAGAGCGACATCCTGATGCTCGACATCATCGCCACCAACGCCGCCACGGGCTGGACACGCCCCATCTACTGGTGCGCCACCGTCGGCAACGACTACTACATGGGCCTCGACCCGTACCAGGCCTCCACCGGCCTGGCGCTCCAGCTCGTGCCCTGGCGCAACTCCGGCCCCTCCGTCCGTTCGGACAAGTTCTACCAGAACGCGAAAAGATTCCTGTGGGGCGGTGCCGACACGCAGGGCCGCAAGCCCTACTACGACGAGACGGCCGGCCGCATGCTCACCACCATGCGCACCTACATGCTCCTCGGCGCCAAGCAGTACTACCGCGAGGGCCAGCAGGCCACCGAGTCCGGCGACAAGGCCCGCGCCGACAAGCTCTACGCCCAGGCCGCCGACCTGCTCAGGCTCATCACGGAGAAGCAGCCCGCCTCCATACGCCCCTACGGCATCCAGCTCGGCCCCGACATCGCCAACCTCTACTACGACCTGGGCCAGGCCACCGGCAACGACAAGCTCCGCGCCACCGGCCGCGACCTCATGGAGCGCCAGGTGCTCCTCTACGGCGCCTACGTGCGCTACGAGCAGAACATCCACATCGCATTCCCCGGCACCGCCATCAGCATCGAGACCGACCAGTCGCCGCTGCGCTACTGGGGCATGGTCGAGGCCTACCAGCGCATGGGCGGCGACTACGCCCGGCTGAAAGCCGCCAACCCCGTGCTCCAGGGCCTCGACGAGAAGACCCTCCGGGCCAAGTACGACCAGGTGCGCGCCAGCCTCGAGAACCCCGACCTGAGCGAGGGCGCCATGCAGGTGGAGATGAACGCCCGCCGCATCGTCGGCCTCAAGGACATGTCGCCCGCCGAGTACGCCCGCCAGCCCCTGGAGACCCGACAGCTCGACACCATCTTCTACACCCTCATAGAAGACCCCTCCCAGGTCGGCGCCACCGCCGAGGACGTTCAGAACGCCCCGTCGGTGAAAAGGCTCGACCTGGAGCGCCAGAAGCGCCTCTACGAGACATACCGCAAGTCGCACGGCCTCTAATCGATAACCGTCGATGCTGATAGAGCGTCCGCCGCGACTGTTCCGCCTCCTTTTCCCGTCGGCCCTGTTCCGGGTGCCGGCGGGAAAACGCCGTATGCGGCGGGAGGTATACCTCACCTTCGACGACGGCCCCGTGCCGGAGGTGACGCCCCGTGTGCTCGACATCCTCGACCGCTTCGGCGCCCGCGCCACCTTCTTCATGGTCGGCGACAACGTGCGGCGCCACCCCGAGCTGCTCGCCGAGGTGCGCCGCCGCGGCCACGGCGTCGGCAACCACACCATGCACCACCTGCAGGGGAGCCACGTCACCACCAAGCGCTACCTGCGCGACATCATGGAGGCCCACGAGCTCATCGGCAGCCACCTCTTCCGCCCCCCGCACGGCTGGATGCGCCCCCGCCAGGCACGCGCCATGTGCCGCATGTTCAAGCCCGTGATGTACGACCTCGTCACCCGCGACTACTCCCGGCGCCTGACCGCCGACCAGGTCGTGGCCAACGTCCGCCGCTACGCCCGCCCCGGCGCCGTCATCGTCTTCCACGACTCCCTCAAGGCCGCCCCCCGCGTGCTCGACGCCCTCCCCCGGGCACTGGAGTGGCTCCTCGCCCACGGCTACGCCTTCGGCGTACTCGACTACGACGTCATACGCCCCAACCGACACAAGGACTGCATACCCTCAATTGACGAACGGCATAATTGCAAATGACCAGGAAGATTGCCATGGAAGGAAAGAAACTGCTGATAGTAGGCGCCGGCGGCTTCATGGGAAGCCACTTCGCCGAGGCGGCCCTCGGACGCGGACTCGACGTATGGGCCGGCGTCCGCCAGTCGACGTCCCGCCGATACCTCACCGACGCGCGCCTGCACTTCGCCGTCTTCGACTTCTCGGACCCAGCCTCGCTGGCCGAGACACTCCGCGCCGAGATGCCCGACGGCGGCTGGGACTACATCATATACAACCTGGGGGCCACCAAGGCCCTCCGCTTCGAGGACTTCAACCGCGTCAACTACCAGTACCTGCGCACCTTCCTCGACGCCCTCAGGCAAGCCGGGGCCGTGCCCCGCAAGTTCCTCTACATGAGCTCGCTGTCGGTGCTCGGCAAGGGCGACGAGAAGGGCTACACCCCCTTCACCGAGACCTCGCCGGCCATCCCCGACACCCGCTACGGCGCCTCCAAGCTCAAGGCCGAGATGGAGCTGACCATGAGCGGGCTGCCGTACATCATCTTCCGCCCCACCGGCATCTACGGACCCCGGGACCACGACTACTACCTCATGCTCGAAAGCCTGCAGCGCGGCTTCAACCTCGGGGCCGGATATAAGAAGCAGCTGCTGACGTTCATCTACGGACCCGACCTGGCCCTGGCCGCCCTCGACGCCCTGGAGAAGGCACCCGTCGGCAACACCTACCTGCTCAGCGAGAAGCGCTCCTACACGCAGCGCGAGTACCGCCGCCTGGCCGCACGGGCCCTGGGCAAGAGACACTACCTCAACATCACCGTGCCGCTGTGGGGCGTGAAGGCGGTGTCGGCCATCGCCGAGAAGATCGGGGCGGCGCGCGGCAAGCCCTCCACCCTCAACACCGACAAGTACAACATCATGCGGCAGCGCAACTGGCAGGCGGACGTCTCCGCGGCCGAACGCGACTTCGGCTTCACGGCCCCGACCTCCCTGAGCGAGGGCCTGGCCGCCACCGTGGCCTGGTGCCGCTCCGCCGCCTGGCTCAAGTAACCACCCATGCCGACGGCGACACAGCATCTCGACAGCATTCACGGGCCGTCCGCCGTCCGTTCGGACACCGTGCAGGCGCCGGACACGGCGCAGCACGCCGACACGGTCGTGGACAGCACCTACTCGGCCCATGCCGCCATGCTCTTTCTGGACCGCGACCCGCTCCACAAGCCGGAGCCGCGCCAGGCCGACACCCGCCAGGGCGCCTCGTGGCTGCTGCTCGCGCTGCTGGTGCTGCTGGTGGCCATCGGCCTCAAGTTCCGCAAGTCCGCCAAGTACATCTTCCTGCTGGGCAAGGAGATCACAAACACCCGACGCCGCCACAACGTCTTCGACGACACCGTGCGCGAGAGCTCGTTCCTGCTCCTGCTCAACACCGTGACGCTGCTGAGCGAGGGCCTGCTGCTCTACCTCTACCTGCTGGGCGGCGGCAGGCCGGAGCTGCCCGGCGCCGCCGCGTGCATGGGCGTCGCCCTCGGCTACGGCCTGTTCCTGTGGGCGGCCTACGGCCTGACCGGGTGGGTATTCTCCGACGCCGACACCATGCGCGTGTGGGTGCGCGGCCACAACGCCGCCACCGGCCTGCTGTGCGTCGTCATGCTCCCCCTGGCCCTGGCGGCCGCCGCCGACACCTCCATCGCCACCACCGTCGCCCCCGTCGCACTCGGCGCATTCCTCGTCGCCAAGCTCATATTCATTTTCAAGGGCGCACGCATTTTTATGCACGGCCCCACCTCCATTCTCCTCTTTTTTTACTACCTTTGCAGTCTGGAAATAGTTCCGTTGGTTTTAGCGTACGCCGCCGCCCGATTCCTATTGGACGCGGTGGTATGACTGTAAAGAAATGATACGCTTATTTCTTATCCGTTAGGCCAATACGGTAGCAGAATAATATGAAGATCAAGAAAATACTGATTTCGCAGCCGGAACCGCAGTCCGGTAAATCTCCATACTTCGACATCGCCGCCCGCCACGGGGTGGAAGTCTACTTCCGTCCGTTCATCAAGGTGGAGGGCCTTCCGGCCCGCGAGTTCCGCCAGGAGAAAATCAACCTGGCCGACTACACCGGCATCATCTTCACGTCCCGCTCGGCCGTGGACAACTACTTCCGGCTCTGCGAGGAGACCCGCGTACCCATCAGCACCAACACCAAGTACTTCTGCACCTCCGAGCCCCTGGCGCTGTACCTGCAGAAATACATCGTCTACCGCAAGCGCAAGATTTTCTTCGGCCTGTCGGGCAAGCTCAACGACGCCCAGCTGCTGGCCGCCATCGTCAAGAACAAGAAAGAGAAGTTCCTGATGCCCGTCAGCGACATCCAGACCGACGACAACCACGACGCCGACGCCCTGGACAAGGCCGGCATCGACTACACCAAGGCCGTGATGTACCGCACCGTCAGCAACGACTTCGCCCCCGACTTCAAGCTGGACCACGACATGCTCCTGTTCTTCTCCCCTGCGGGCATCGACTCGCTGCGTAAGAACTTCCCGGACTTCGACCAGTCCAAGAATGGCATCCGCGTGGGCTGCTACGGCAAGGCGACGTGCGACGCCGCCGAGGCGGCCGGCCTGCAGCTGTCCCTCTCAGCCCCCACACCCTCCGCCCCGTCGATGACCTCCGCCCTCGACGCCTACCTCAAGGAGCAGGGCGAGTGACCCCTCCCCCATACCGACGGCGGCCGCCCCATCCCGGAGCGGCCGCCGCCGTCTGTATGCCATGCCGGGATTCCCGGTAGGTCAGTCGTCGTCGGAGGGTGGGATGTAGGTGGCGGCGCGCATCTCGGAGTACTCGGCCCAGTCGGGGTCGGAGTAGGCCTCGATGACGATGGGGAGGGCCGGCAGGTCGGCCAGGGCGCGGTTGAGGATGGTGTTGAAGACAGGCAGCGACTTGGTGTAGAAGACCCAGTCGCGCTGGCCGTCGCCGGTGTAGATGCCGGTCATGACGGCCACCTTGTCGCGGCGCAGGGCGGCCTGCAGGGCGTCGGTGGCCTGCTCCATGAGCTCGGCTTCGGCACGTCCGGGCATGCCGCCGCCGTCGTAGCGCCAGGTGACTTCGACGCGGTACACGTGCTTGCCGGAGGCGCGGAAGCGATCGACGTCGTCGCGGCCGGTGACAAGGATGGTGTTGCCGTTCTCGGCCTCTGTGGGGGCGGTCCACCAGATGTCGCTCATAGCTTACTTCTTGGGGAGTTGCTGGTGGATGGTGACGAGTGTGGCGCCGAAGCCGTATTCGGCGAAGGAGGCGTCCTGGAGCTCGGCCGAGGGGTACTTGCGCTTGAGCAGGTCGAGGACGGCGCGGCGGAGCACGCCGTTGCCCTTGCCGTGGATGAAGATGATCTTCTGGCCGATGCGACGGGCGTTGGCACGCATGGTGGCCTCGACGGCGTCGAGCTGCATGGCGAGCATGTCGGAGTTCTGCAGGCCGGCTATGCTGTCGGTCAGGGCGTGTATGTGGAGGTCCACCTCGATGGGGGGCAGCAGGCGGTGAGGATTGTCGGCCGGCTGCGGACGCTTCTTGTCCCGGCCGCGGTCCAAGCGGTACTTGCCGCTGAGCTCGCGCACCATGCGGCGGTCGGTGGGCGTGGCCTGCACGTCGACCTGCCGGGCGGCGTCGCCAAGCTGCAGAGGCTGCACGGGCTGGTCGTCCTCCACCAGCTTTATCTCCATCACGGGCGTGGTGAAGTACTCGCCGGGGCGGAAGCAGTGGAGCTTGTAGAACTTGGTGAGGTCGAGGCGCCGGGCCACGCTGACGGGAGCCTTGAGCGCGAACGGCTTGCCCGGCTTGCAGGCCACATACTGGAGGGCGACGCGGTAGTATCCGTTGAGGTCCCGGTGGTCGGGCTGCGCGAGGTCGATGAGTTCGTTGGGCTCGGCTGTGCCGGCGTATACGGTGGTCCAGTCCTTGTCGCCCTCGGCGGCGCGCAGCAGCGCGAAGAGGAGGGTATAGTTGGAGTCGTTGACCAGCACGGCGTTGAAGCCGGAGCTGCCAAGCTCCTTGATTTTGAGCGGTTCGAAGGCGAGGGCTACGTTCAGTTTATCCCCGTGCTTCGTCTCGGGTGCCGGCGGCAGGGGCTTCTCCACCGGCTCGGGGGTGATGTCCTTGCTCAGTTTCTCCTCTCCGGGCTTGGGGGCGGGAGCTTTGCCCCGGTCGTAAGCGGCCTGGTCGAACGCCAGCCGGGCGCCCGACGGCTCGGAGCCGGCCGGGAGCACCACTACCAGCTCGTTGAGGGCCATGGGCATTTCGAAGCCGTTGTCCTCGGCCACCCAGGCCGTCTTGCCTTCCATGCGTGTGATCTTGCCGCCGCCCGTGGTGCTGAGGTAGCGGACAGTATCTCCTATCTGTGCCATTTCACTGCAAAGTTAATAAAAATAATGCGTATGCCTGCGATTCAAAAAGCCAATATTGTCGGATAAGAGGACAGGCGGCCCCGCACGGGGCCGCCTGTCGGTTTGAGGTCGGGAAGGGTTAGCGGACGAGTCTGCGGGTGCGGAGCTCGCGGCCGGAGGTGGTGGTGGCCACCTCTATCACGATGGTGCCGGGCTGCGGGTCGGCAACCGCGGTGCCGTCGGGCAGATAGCGGCGCACGCTTACTATCTCTTCGCCATCTTCGAGACCCTGCACGCCGGTGGTGGAGGTGAACTCATACGAACGCGAGAAGGCGCCGCAGGTGGCCGTCAGGACTCCCATGCCGTTGCCGGCCGGACGTATGCGGGAACCGTCCACGCGCAGGTTGCCGGTCACGCTCCAGCTCAAGCCTTCGAGCTGGGCGACGGGGAATGAGTGCGACAGGCTGGTGAAGCTGTCGCCGTCGGCCAGGCGGAAATATGCCGCGAAGGCTTTGGCTGCCGACACGGTGTCCAGGGTCGAGAGCATCGGGAATGTGCAGGCGTTGCGCACGAAGGCGGCGCCAAGGTTGGCGTCGAACAGTTCGGCGGCCGGAAGGGCCTTGGTGTCTGTGTAGCCGTCGTCGACGGTAAAGTGCTGCAGGGTGTTGAGGTAGTAGCAGTTGCTGACGGTGATGTTGTCGGCCTTGGTGGAGACGATATTGCCGACGCCATTTTCCAGATAGGAGTCGCGGGTGCAGGTTACCTTGCCGATATTGTAGCAGTTGCTCACGGTCACGCCCGAGGAGTTGCCGCAGATGCCGCCTGCATAGCGCGGGCCGGTGATGGTTCCGGCGTTGTAGCAGTTGGACACCGAGTTGGGGCCTGTGGTGAAGTTGGCGATGCCGGCCGGGCCGCCCATGGTGTTGGTGGTGGTCATCGAGCCGGTGTTGAAGCATCGGTTGACGGTCAAGCCCTTGGTGGTGACGTATCCGGCTATGCCGGCGTTGTAGCCGTTGCCGGTGATGGACCCGGTGTTGTAGCAGTCCTCGATGAGGGCGAAGGCGTCATAGCCGCTCACGGTGGCGGTCACCTGCCCGGCGATGCCGCCGCACCACTGGCCGGTCGGCTCCAGGTCGGCGAAGTTGGCACAACGCTGCACCGAGGTGTAGGCCTTGAGCTGGCCCGCGATGCCGCCGAGCTGGTTGATGGCCCTGACCGGGGTGTAGTTGCGGCAATCCACGATGTAGCTCCGCGAGGCGGGAGTACCCACGCCGCTCTGTCCCACGATGCCGCCGGCCGTATAGTCGCGAGCGCGTACCTGCCCGCGGTTCTCACAATCCTGCACGCGGGCGCGGATGTAGAGCTGGCCCACGATGCCGCCGGCCACCTTGCACGGGTCGGCGAGCACGCTGCCGTGGTTGACGCACTTGTCGGCCGTGCCTGCCAGCTGGCCTGCGATGCCGCCTGCGTATACCTCGACCGTAGTGGTGGTGGGCTGGCCGCCGCCCGTGGGAGGCTGAGTCTCCTTGGGGGACATGGCCAGCACGGCGCCGTAGTTGGAGCACGAGCCGATGTAGGCCGTGCCGACATAGTCGCTGTTGCCCGTGATGCCGCCCACATACTTGTAGCCGGTCACCGAGGCGCGGTTGACGCAATTCTCTATACGGGCCGAAGCGGTGACGATGCCGCAGATGCCGCCTATGTTCTCACCCTTGGCAGAGGTGAAGAGCACGGTCGATTTCACGCCCTCGATTTTGCAGTCGGCGGAGGTGGAGACATTGCTTACGGAGCCGCCGACGGTGCCTGCCAGCAGGCCGCCGTTCAGGTTCGACTGCATATTGAAGCCCTTCAGCTCCAGGTTGGCCACGGTGCCGCCCTGGGCGATGCCGCCGAACAGACCCGTGGAGACATACTCGGTGTTGGCGGCCGCTGTGGTGGTAATGTTGGCCACCGAGTGGTTCTGGCCGTCGTATTTGCCGGCGAAGAAGTTGCCGTCCGTGCCGGCCATGGCGAATGTCAGGCCGGAGAAGTCCAGGTCGGCCGTCTGGCGGAAGTACTTGCCGCGGAAGGATGTGCCGCCGCGCAGCATGTAGTCGGAGATTTTCAGGAAGTCGGCTGCCGAAGCCACCAGGAAGGGGCTCTGCGCGGTCCCCTCGCCCGTCAGCACATTGGGCAGATACTGCAGGCTGACCAGGCGCGAGTAGTCGCCCGCCTTAAGGGTAACGGCTGCCTTGGCGATGTCGGTGGCCGAGGCGTCGGCGGCGATGTCGTTGCCGCTGACGCTGATGATGGATGTGCCGGAGACGGTGACCGTCAGAGGCATGGCCGAGCCGAGAGTGCCGCGGCGGAAGTCGACGACCGTCTGGTCCTCGGGCATCAGTACATAGGAGGCGCAGGCAGCCTGCACGGCGGCATTGCCTGCCAGTGCCTTGTTGACCGGGTAGAGACCGGCCTTGAAGTTCCAGCCTGCGGCGGGCAGATAAGCCTCGCCGGAGATGAGATCGGCCGTGGAGAGGGGCGCCGCGAAGCCGGCGTCGGCATTGTCGCAGGCCAGACAGCCGGAGTACTGCGAGTCGTATACGCAGTCGCTCTGCACCTCGGTCGGGTTCATGATTTTGTAGTTCTCGCCCACCAGGGCGCCGCATTTGGTCTTGTCGGCCGCATATACGGTGGCGGCGTTGTAGCAGCCCACGATGGAACCGCGCTTGTTGCCCGACGACGAGAAGCCCGTCAGGCCGCCCGCCTTGGAGCCGTCGCAGCTCACCATGCCGAAGTTGGCGCAATAGGTCATGTTGCCCTGGTTGGTGCCGGCGATGCCGCCCGCCTCTTCCATGGCTATGGCGTCGGCCAGACAGGCGTTGAAGCGGCGGATGGTGACCGTGCCGAGGTTGATGCAGTCGGTCAGCACCGACTTGCTGTAGCCGATGATGCCGCCGGCCTCCTCGCTGTTGGAGAGGATGGCTCCGGAGTTGGTGCAGCGCTCTATGATGTTGAGCAACGAGCCGGAAGCGGCGTCTGAGATGCCCGTGATGCCGCCCACGGTGCCGTCGTAGGCCGTCACCGCCGCGAAGTTGTGGCAGTCGGAAATCTGCACGTCATCCAGAGAATAGCCCGCGAAGGCGCCTACATTGAAGTAACCTTGGATGTCGCCCGAGGCGATAGTGAGGTTCTTGATTCTCGCTCCGTCGCCCAGTGAGCCGAAGAGGCCCACGTTCTGGGCAGAGCCGCCGCCGGTGGAGTAGCTGATGGCCTTGCCGTCGGCGTCGAACTTGACGCGGTTGATGTTCAGGTTCGAGATTTTATGCCCGGCGCCGTCGTAGATGCCGGCGAACCAGTAGGTGCGCTCCGGGTAGTTGGCGCCCGTCTGCACGCAGGCGATGCCGTCGAAAGGCTCCATGCCCATGTCGATGTCGGCCGTCTGGCGGAAGTACTTGCCCGTGTAGTGTTCGGAGGTGGCGCCGTTGGTCATGGCCGCCATATTCTCCAGGTCCTGACGCGAGGCGATGATGTAGGGGTCGGCCTCGGTGCCGGCGCCGGAGAAGAGCACCGGAATCTTGGTCAGGGGCACACGCAGCGTGCAGGTGCCGTTGACAAGCTGAGCGGTGGCCGAGCAGACACTCTTCACCTGGCCGACCAGAATCTTGTCGTTCTGAACCGAGAAAGCGTTGCTGCCCGCCTCATTCTCCACTGTGGCTGTGATGGTGCCCTTGGTGGAGATAGCGGCCTCGGTGCCGAAGTTGGCGGCGTCGGTGCCGTCGGGGAAGAGGAGGTAGGTCTGCGCGGCCGCCAATGTCTGCGCGGCCTGCAGCTTAAGGCGAGGATAGAGGCCCGCCTCGAACTGCCAGTAGTCGGCCGCCAGGCCCTCCAGAGCGGATCCGGCGGTCAGAGCCTGCGTCGTGAGGCCCTTGCACCCCTCGTGCTCCTTGGTGGCCACGGCCATGCCGCCCCACAGCGAGGCGTCGTAGTAGTTGGCAGTGAAGACCGGAGAGGTGGAGGGGATGCCGCCGGCTATCATGCCGCGGTAGTTGAGCGAGGGGCAGTCGACATAGCCTAAGGTGACATTGCCGTTCAGCACCGTCTTGGTGCCAGAAGAGACGCGGCCCGAGATGCCGGCCGCATACTGTCCGCTCACGCTCACTGCGCCGGCGTTCAGGCAGTTGCGCACCTCGGAGGTCGTCTGATGATAGCCTGTGATGCCGCCGCCGCATTCCTGCTTCCCCTCGTCGCGGGAGCTGTGGAAGGAGTGCATATCCACGCGGCCCAGGTTGACGCAGTTCTCCACCGTCAGGTAGTAGATGCCGCCCGCAATGCCGCCGGCGTAGCGGTAGTTGCTGTATACGGTGCCGGTGTTGAAGCAGTTGCGTATCGAGGCGGGAGCCGCCGAGGTGCCGTTGCCGTCGCCCACTATGCCGCCGCAGTAGTCGCCGTAGCAGCGGACGGTGCCCGCGTTGGAGCAGTTCTCCACCGTGGCGCCCTTGGCCGTGCGTCCGGCCGCCATGCCGACAGCGCCGTTGCCGGTGACCGAGCAGCTTGCGTCGAAGTTGAGGTTGCGCACGCTGCCGGAGTCGAGGTTGCCGACAAAGCCTAAGTACTTACGCGAGCCGGAGACGGAGGTGTCGATGGTGCCGTCGGCCTTGAACACCATGCCGTTGATGTACAAGTTGCGGATGGTGTGGCCGCGGCCGTCGATATGGCCGCTGAACATCCAGGAGGTGGCCGAGGCGCGGCCGTAAGGTGTAGTGCCCAGGCCGAGATAAGTGGTGTCGCCGGCCATGTCTATGTCGGCGCCGAGGGCGAAGTAGAGGCCCGTGCAGGGGTCGCCGCCAGCCTTGGCCTGCGTGGTGGATGTGGAACCGGTGATGGAGCCGTTGACATACAGCTCAAGCGCCTTAAGGTCGGCTTTGGAGCTGATCAGGTACGGGTCGGCTTCCGTGCCGCCTCCCTGCAGAGGCGGGGCCGCCCATACCGCGCCGCCCGGCAGCAGCATGGCTGCCAGCAGCGTCAACAAAATGCGTAATCGTTTTTGCATTGTTTTTGGCTATTGGTTAGTGGGAAGTTCTATTATGGAAGGTTCTATTATTTGCGTTTATGGCTTGAACGTTAGCGGCAGGACCTCATTAGTCGCCTCATCTCTGTATTGTTTACTGCAAAATTAACTAATTTAGACGCTATTTCCAAATATTTTTTCATTGTGGCATAGTTATTTTTTGGGGGAGGGGGGGTGGAACACATTGATATTCAACTGTATATAACCGCCGAGAAATATCGTCAGGGTACAGTGATCCCATCGTGATGGCATCTGTAAATCTACGCCAGGCGCGCGATATTGTAGGTAAGGTTCGTCAGGGCAACACACGCCTTCGCCCTGATTATTCCCGTTCCTCTGAAAACGAGTCCGCCCATCGACCGCTCGATGAAGCCGTCAGCGGTTCCGACATAGCCAGCGTCAAGATATACCTCCTCGCCCTTCCCTGTCGTTGGAGTCAATGAGCAGCATCGGGTCTATGGCTGACGCCCCGCGTTGCCCTTGCGCTCCTGCGTCTGCAGACTCTTTTCAAGTGTCGGGCGGAAAAGCTCGAAATCCACGACACCTGAAACGAATTCCAGGGCATTGCCCATCTTCGACAGGGATTCAAGAGTCGTTTCTTCTTCAAACAGACTTCTTGACTGCTCATTCATCCAATATTTACCGGCTTTCTTCGTCTTTCACTCAACTTTGATGCAAATATAGCAATTAGTCCTCTGATACGCAGGCGCTTAATTTATAGACGTACCCTTAATGCAAAGGGTACAAATTCCCCCCACTCTCAGTCCTTGAACACCGACGTCCTGTGGAATCGCATGTACTCCTCTCTTTCCGGGTCAAGCGGCAACAGCTGCACGAACTGGCCATCCTTAACGCCAAGCCTGGCTTTGTTGGCCGGGGAAATCCATTTCGACAGCATTATGCGACGGTCGGGAGTGAACGTCATGAAACCGCGGTCAAAGAGCCTGTCAAACAACGGTGAAAGCATGAAACCGTTCTTTGGGTCTAACCTCTCCCGGTCTGTCGCCACGGCCCACGGCTTTATGTGACTTGCCACCAACAGTCTTTCGTCATTTATCATCGTTATCGGGCAGAAGGGGCACTCGCCGAGAAGTTTTTCCCGGTAAAGCCCTTGGCCGATTCTAGCTTTGCGAATCTCCTTTTCACGGGGATTTTCCTTAACAGAATGAGCCGACGTAGCTTTATCGCTCTTTTTCCCGTAAGTGAACACCAGAGCCTCTTTCTTGTCGGCAATGGCATCGAAGTCGGCAAAAAGCTTCCAGTAAAAAATTGTCGAACCCGACGTATCGGTAAGGCGCATAATTGAAATGTATGAAACCAGCGGCAGGGCGATTTCACGAATGAGCTGATAGCCCTTGTCCCTTGAACTCACATAGCCACGCAAACCCTCAATCTGGTCCTGGGCGGCTACTGTAAATTCGACGACCTGATTCAAGCCCTGAATTTCACGCATCCGCGATTTCCACAGTTCAGGCATCTCACCGGCACCACGATATGGCTGCGAGGGATTTATGGAAACTTCTATAAATTAAACATTTGCATATCAGAGAAATAATTCGTAT
>UQLL01000020.1 GCA_900541835.1 uncultured Porphyromonadaceae bacterium | reverse complement strand
AGCGTCTTCTTCATCTGCATGGCCACGCGCCATACGGCCTCCTCCTTGTCGGGCCCCTCCTCCATTTCGGCGACGGCACGGGCCATGTTCTCGATGACGCGGCCATAGACGCGCATGCGGGGATGCGACTGCAGGTAGGGCACTCGCTCAGGGGCGGGACGCACGTTCTCCTCGGTGATGACAGGGCAGGGGAAGTCGACGTCCAGGCTGAAGTCGCTCAGGATCTGTATGGTGTCCCAAGCCTTGGTGCTGGGCCATTCGCGGGCGTTCATCTCCTCGGGAAAGAGACGGCAGAGAATTGAGGCAATCGTTTCGGCGCAGGCCTGGCGCTCGTCACGGTCCTCTATTGTGCGGCAGTAGTCTACCATCTGCTGGATGTTGCGTCCGAACTCCGGCAGTTTGAGCTTGCTGCGGTTGGTGTTATAATCCATTGTGTTCAAGTCAGTCGGGCCGGGATCCTTGCAGCCTTTTGCCGCTCCGCCCCGGTTCAGGTTGCAAAGGTAACAAAAAATTAGGAATTAGGAGTCAGCAATCAGCAATTAAGCCTCGAGCGAACAGTATTCTTAATCCATTCCTTGCTTTTGCCCTGCACCCAAAGCTGCAGGAGGGTGTGTCAAAATTCAAAATTTCGGACAGATTGTAGGGCTGCATCCTGGTGCAGCCGCTGATAATCAATAAAGTAGAGCAGCTGCACCCTGGGTGCAGCCCTACGGCTTTGCAACACCCTTGTCGGCTTGACCCGGTATATGCAAATTCAGGCGTGATAAAGAAAAGCAGCGTCAAAAGACGCTGCTTGATTTGGTGGCGGAGGCAGGACTCGAACCTGCGACCTTTGGGTTATGAGCCCAACGAGCTACCACTGCTCCACTCCGCGATGTCGTGTTTGCGAGTGCAAAATTACAACATTGCAGAGGGGTTGTCAAGGGTTTGATTGTTAAACTTTGTTAATAATATACTAAATGACTGGGGTGCAGGGAAATACATATGAGGGCCGTGTGGCGATAAGAGGGTGTTGCAAAATCCGGTGCATAGTAGGGATGCACCCTGGTGCATCCGCTCTACTTTATTGACTATCGGCGGCTGCACCAGGGTGCAGCCCTGCAATCTGACCGAAGTCTTGAATTTTGACACACTCTCTTGCAAAGGATATGCACCGTATGTCAGAATGGATTCTCTGTTTCGGATGGTCAGAGGGAGTCGGTTACGGGCCATGCGAAGGCGCGGAGTCCGAGGCGGGGCTTGGAGTCATCCAGGGCGCGGAGGCGCTCCAGGATGGTGGGCAGTCTGTCATCGGGGACGATGGAGATCAGGGCGGAGGCCAGCGAGGGCCACGCGTGGGTGCCGTAGTGGGGCTCGCCGCCGTTGCTGCCGCGGCCCTGCACGGTGCCGAAGCCGGTGAAGCCGCGGCAGTTGGATTTGTCGAGTATCTCGATGACCTGTTCCTGGTGGGCCTGGTCGAAGGCTATGAAGAGGGCTTTCATTAAGTTTAGAGTTTAGAGTTTAGAGTTGAGAGTCGAGGAAAGGTGGGAGCGACAACTCTCTACTTTCCACTCTCAACTCTCAACTATTTTAGTTTCTTGTGGAGCTTGCGGCGGGCGCGCTTTATGCCGCGGCCGGCGAAAGTGCAGTAGAGCACGGGCACGAAGAGCAATGTCAGGATGGTGGAGAAGGTGAGGCCGCCGATGACGGCCGTTCCCATCGGCTTCCACATCTCGGATCCCTGTCCGGAGCCGACGGCCATGGGCACCATGCCGAGGATGGTGGTGAGCGTGGTCATCACCACGGGGCGCAGGCGGGAGCGGCCGCCGTCGATCACGGCGGTGCGGATGCCCATGCCGCGCTCGCGGTTCAGCGAGATGTAGTCGATGAGCACGATGCCGTTCTTGACCACGATGCCGATGAGCATGATGGCGCCGATCATGGACATGACGTTGAGGGTGTGGCCCGTCAGCCATAGTATCAGGAATACGCCGGAGAAGGCGAAGAGCAGCGAGGTCATGATGATGCCGGGGTAGGTGAGGGACTCGAACTGGGCGGCCATGACGATGTAGACGAGGATTATGATGAGCACGCCGAGGGTGAGGAGGTCGCCGAAGCTGTCCTGCTGGTCCTCGAAGCTGCCTGCCAGGCTGATGGTGACGTCCGAAGGGAGGTGCATCTCGTCGATCTTGAGCTGCGCCTCGGTCACGACCTGGCTCATGGGGACGCCGTCGACGACGGTGGAGACTGTGACCTGGCGTTCGCGGTCCTTGCGTTCGATGGTGGGGGGCGACCAGCGCTCCACCACCTTGCCGAGCTCCTTGATGCGGATGCCGGCGCCGGAGGGGGTGTATACGATGATGTTCTCTATGTCTTCGATGCTCTGGCGGCTCTCGGGTTCGTACATGACCTTGATGTCGTACTCCTCGCCGTCCTCGCGGTACTGGGAGGCGAGGGCGCCGTTGATGCGGTTGCGCATGGCGGTGGCGACGGTGGACATGTTAAGTCCGTAGAGGGAGAGCTTCTCGCGGTCGAAATCGACCTGAATCTCGGGCTGGTAGTCGGAGCGGGAGACGGTGACGTCGGCGGTGCCGGGGATGCCTTTCAGGATCTCCACGAGCTGGGCGGCGACGGTGTCGGTCTCGGCGAAGTCGTAGCCGTAGATTTCGAAGTCCACGGTGGCCTGGCCGCCCATGCCCTGTCCGCGACCGCCGCCGACGTTGACCTGGGCCTTCTTGAACTCGGGGAAGTCGCGGTCTATGTCCTGGCGCATGCCGTCGGCGATCTCCTTGATGCCGCGCTGGCGGTCGCCGGGATCGCTCAGGCGGATGTTCATCGAGGCGATGTGGGGGCCATTGTCGCTGAGTGAGGCGTAGGTGTTGTCGCTGCTGGCGGGCCCGACGGTGTAGTTGATGACCTGTATTTCGGGATACTTGGAGCGCCAGAGGGTGTCGAGGCGGTAGAGGGCGTCGCGGGCCTGCTCCACTCGGGAGCCGATGGGGAGCTCGAGGCTGACGCCGATGCGGGCGTTGTCCTGGGTGGGGAAGAACTCCGTGCCTACGAAGCGCATCAGGAACACCGAGCCGATGAAGATGCCCAGGCAGACCACTACCGTGACGGTGCGGTGCGCCACGACGATGCGGAGCAGGCGGGCGTAGCCGTTGTCGAAGGCGTCGAGGCAGCGCTCGATGGGTCCGTAGAGCTTGTCGTAGATGCGGCTGTGGACCTTGCGCAGGCGGAGCCACTGGCTGCAGAGCATGGGGGTGAGGCTGAGGGCGCAGGTGGTGGAGATGATCATCATGATGGTGACCATCCAGCCGAGCTGGCGGAAGAGCACGCCCGTCATGCCCGTCACCAGGGTGAGGGGGAAGAATACGGCTATCAGCGTGAGTGTGGAGGCGATGACGGAGACGGCGACCTCGTTGGTGCCGTGCACGGCCGCCTGTCGCGGGTCGGAGCCGCGCTCGATGTGCGTGGTGACGTTCTCCAGGACCACGATGGCGTCGTCGACGACCATGCCGATGGAGATGCTCAGCGCCGACAGCGACACGATGTTGAGGGTGTTGCCGGTGGCGTATAGGTATATGAACGAGGCGATGAGCGAGACGGGGATGGTGATGACGATGATCATCGTGGCTCGCCATCGGCCGAGGAAGAGGAATACCACGATCATGACGAACAGCAGGGCGTAGAGCACCGTCTCCTCGAGCGAGGCGATGGTGTTGCGGATGTTGTCGGAGGTGTCGACGATGACTCCGAGCTTGACGTCGCTGGGCAGGGAGGCCTGGAGACGGGGCAGCATGGCCATTACCTTCTCGGATATCTGCACGGAGTTGGCGCCGCTCTGCTTCTGGATGACGATCATGGCGCCCTCCTCGCCGTTGTTGTAGGTCTGCTGTGTGCGCTCCTCGAGGGAGTCGTCGACGCGTGCGACGTCGCGCAGGTAGACGGTGCGGCCGTCGGCGGAGGCGACGGGCAGGTCGAGGAGCTGGCGGGAGTCGGTGAACTCGCCCTTTACGCGCAGGGCGTATGTGTTGGAGCCGACGTCGAAGGAGCCGCCGGGGGTGTTGCGGTTCTCTGCGCCGATGACCTGGGCCACTTTCTCGACGGAGATGTTATATGCTTCGAGGCGGCGGGGGTCGGCGTAGACGTGTATCTCGCGCTTGGGGGCGCCTGAGATGCTGACGGAGCCGACGCCGTCGATGCGCGCCAGGGGGTTGGCCACGCGGTCGTCGAGGATCTTGTACAGGCCGGCCATGCTCTCCTTGGCTTCCACCGAGAGCAGGCAGATGGGAATCATGTCTGTCGAGAACTTGAAGATGATGGGGTCCTGGACGTCGTCGGGAAGCTGCTGGCTGACCATGTCGAGCTTGTCGCGCACGGAGTTGGTGAGCACGTCGATGTCGTAGCCGTACTCGAACTCCAGGGTGATGACGGAGGTGTTCTCGCGGCTTTGGGAGGTGATGTGCTTGAGGTGCTCCACGGAGTTGAGCACGTTCTCCAGGGGCTTGGTGACGTTCTGCTCTATGTCCTCGGCCGACGCGCCCTGGTAGAAGGTGATCACCATGATGGTGTTGGTGTCGATGTCGGGGTAGAGGTCTATGGGGAGCTTCTTGAGCGAGAAGAGTCCGAGGATGACGACGGCCACGAAGCAGAGGGTGGTCATCACCGGACGTTTGACAGCGCTGCCGTATAGGCTCATTGTAATTGAGAGTTTTAGGGATGTAGGGACGCACCGGGGTGCATTCCTACAGCTTTAGGCTAAAATTATTTGGCGAGGCGGACCTTGATTCCGTTGGCGAGTCGGCTCTGGCCGGTGACTACGACGTAGGAGCCGGGTTCGACGCCGGAGAGAAGCTCGTAGGAGGTGTCGATGCGTCGGCCGAGTTCCACCTTGAGGTAGTGGACGGTGCCGTCGGAGTAGGTGTATACGTAGGAGTCGCCGGAGCCCTGCATCTTGACGACGGCCTTGTCGGGGACGACGACGTGGCGGGCTGTGCCGAGGTTGAGGGTGACGCGGGCGAACATTCCCGGCAGGACGGCGCCGTCGGCGTTGGGAAGCGTTATCTCCACGCCGAAGGTCTTGGACTGGGCGTCGACGGTGGGCGCGATGAGGGAGACGGTGCCTCGGAACTCGCGGTCGCCGTATGTGTCGAAGGTCATGACGGCCGGCATGCCTCGGCGGAGAAGAGAGTATTCTGTCTCGGCCACGTTTATGACGACCTTGACGGGCTGCACCTGGCCTATGGTGAGGATGGGGAGCTGGCCGGTGACGTCGCCGGGGTCGTAGTTGCGGGCGGTCACCACGCCGTTGATGGGTGAGGTGAGTACGGTGTTCTCCTGGGCGTTCTTAAGGGCGCGGCGGGCGGTGGCGAGCTGGTTGCGGGCGGTGGTGACCTGGGTCTGCATCTGCTCGACCTGCTGGCGGGTGCCGCCGCCTATCTTATACAGTTCCTGGGCGCGCTTGAGGTCGGCCTCGAGCTGCGCAAGCTGGGCCTGGGCGGTGCTTACCTGCAGCTGGTAGGAGTCGGTGTTGACGGCGTCGAGGGCCACGAGCTTCTGGCCCTTGGTCACGCGCATGCCCTCGTCGACGTAGATGGCCTTGATGCGGTTGGACATCTGCGCCGAGATGTTGTTGATCAGGTACGGCTCCACGGTGGCGGTGTAGGTTCGGATCTGGGGCACGTCGCGCTCGTCGACTTGTTCGACCCTGACGGTGGGAATGTTGTCGTCTTTCTGCGCCTTGGTGGCGTCGGCGTCTTTCTTTCCCGAGCAGGCGGCGAGCAGGAGCAGTGCCAGGGCCGCCGGGGCATATTTCAGCATTTTCATGGGTATCGGTTAGTAGTTTCGGCCCAGCAGCAGGTCGAGCTGCGACACGGACACGAGGTAGTTGTATATTGCCTGGTAGTAGTTTAGCTGTGCGGTGGTGTTGGCCAGTTCGCTGTCGCGGAGGTCGAGCCAGGAGGCGGCGCCGAGCTCGAAGCTGCGCTGCATGATGTCGTAGGCGCGGGCGGCCTGCTCCATGCCCTTCTGCGACGCCTCGATCTGGTTGGCCTCGCGGTTTATGTTGTCGATGGCGAGCTCGGTCTGCATCTGCAGGGAGCTGACGAGGTTCTCGCGCTGCAGCTGGAGTTCCTTGCGCTGCAGGCGTGCATCCTTGAGGCCGTACCAGCGGGAGCCGCCGGTGAACAGGGGGACGGATAGCTGCAGGGCCACGTAGCTGTAGGGGTTGAAGTCCATGCGGCGAAAGGCGTTGCCGTTGCTCATGGCGTTCCAGGAATAGCTGAACGAGGCGCCGAGCGTGGGCAGGAACGAGAGCTTCTGCATGGAGATGTTCTTCTGCAATATGGAATCCTGGATGCTCATCGAGCGTAGCTGTGTGTTGTCCTGGAGTGAGGGGAGGGCGGTGGCGTGGGCGTGCATCTCGTCGCGCAGGGCCTGTAGGGAGGTGGTGGCGACGACGATGGCGTCGGGCGGGAGGCTGAGCAGGACCTTGAGCTGGAGGCGGGCCTGGCGGATGGCGATGTCGGCCTGGAGCAGCTCCGGCTCTATGTTGCGCACGTTCACGGCCGTGCGCAGGGTGTCGTACTCGGTGCCGGTGCCCAGCAGATAGCGCTTGCGGAAGATGTCGGCGTTGAAGACGGCCTGGTTGTAGTTCTTTCGCACCACCTGCATGGTGGCCTGTGCCAGGAGCAGGGCGTAGTAGGCTCGGTTTACCTGGTCGACCATGTCGAGGCGGCTGGCACGTGCCTGCTCGGCGTTGGCCAGGATCTGGAGATCGCTGATCTGGAGCGATTTCCACAGCTGCGGGGCCACGAGCGGCACCGAGGCGCCGAAGCCGAACGACCAGTTGTTGTCGCTGCCCATCTTGAACTTCTGGCTCTGTCCGCCCATGTTCATGGAGACGGTCTGCAGCTCCACGGCACGCTGGTAGGTGCCGGTGAAGGAGACGTTGGGGAGGAGCTGGGCCAGGACTTCCTTTTTGGAATAGTCGGCGCGGGTAATCTCCATGTCGGCAACGCGGATGGTGGGGTTGTGGCTTAGGGCGATCTCGACGCACTGGCTTCGGCTGAGGGCGAGGCGCTGCCCTGCGGGGTCAGCCGGAATCACCGCCTCGGAGTAGTCCGGCAGCGTGTCAGCGGGCAGCTGTAGGGGCGCACGGTCCGTGCGTCCGTTTGTCAGTTGCGGATTCTGTGAGGGGGCAGTCCCGAGGGACGTTGCCGGGATAGCGCAGAAAAACAGGACCCATGCCAGTGTCCTTAATATATTGCGGGCGGTGTTCATCAGTCAGTGAAGAGGTCGTGGAGAGGTTGGCGGTGGGATGGCTTGAAGTTGTCGATGATGCGCAGCCCCTTTTCGGAGGCGATGGAACGGAGGAATCCGCCGTTGATGGTGTTGAATATCTCTTCGAGGGTGAACTGGCCATCGAAATGGTCCTCCATACGCTTGAGGGCCTCCATCTGCACGTGCATCATTTCGAGCAGGATGGGGTAGTTGACGTCCGGGCGTAACACACCCTCCTCGACGCCCCGGTTGTATACCTGGCTCCAATGGCTGTCGTGGTCTACGCGCTTGGCCTCGTACACCTGCTTGATTTCCGGGTAGAGCGTGTCCATGTCGTGGAAGAAGTCGATGGTGATGAGGCTGAGCATCTCGCCCTGGACGTGGAACATCTCGCTGAGGGCGGTGATGATGTCGGGAGAGGTGAGGAAGATGTCGACGAACAGCGCGTGCATCTTGGAATGCATGTAGTCGAGGGCTTTCTCTATGAGGTGATGCTTGGAGCCGAAAATCTCGTAGAGGGTGCGTTTGGACATGCTGAGCTCGGAGGCCAGCAGGTCCATGGTAAGACCCTTGAGGCCCTTGGCCAGCAGGAGCTTGAGGATGCGTCGCTGCAGGTCCGGGTACCTTTCGCTTTGGGGCTTGTGAATCTTGGTGAGGTGAATGTTGTACATTTTCGGGCGCAAAGTTAAGGATAAAAACCGAAACGACAAAATCAGTTTTAACGTAAGACCCAGTCCAATAAAATTTGTTCAACGCCGGGGTCGCAGGCTCGGGGCATATTTTTTGCAGGTGAAGCTGTGTCTCTGTGGCTGGCGCCCGCTTAAGGGACGGTGTATTTTAATGGGAAAAGGGACGGTGCAGCCTCTCGCGGCGCCGTCCCCTGTTGTTATGGAGTCTGCTCAAAATCTATTTCGTCTTTTTTGTCGCGGGCTTGCGTGCCGTGGCTTTCTTGGCTGTGGTTTTGCGGGTGGCGGCTTTCTTGACGGGCTTGGAGGAGGCTTCAGCGCCCATGGCGTCTTCTTCGGGAAGATCGGGCTCGGCCTCGCGCTCGTTGGTGCTGATGCTCACGACCTCCTTGCGCAGAGCTTCGATTTCTTTGGCCTGGTTGCGGATGGTGAGCAGCAGGGAGTTCAGCTCCTCGTTCTCTATGGAGGCCGGGAACTGCTCGCTGACGCGCACCAGGAAGTCCGACAGCACGTTCATGTAGTTGATGTATGCCGCGTAGGGGCTGTCGTAGGGTGAGAAGAGGGCGTGGCTGGCGCCGTCGGCGAGCTGCTTGGTGCTCATGTAGTAGAAGTGGTCGGAGTTCTGGAGGTATTTCCAGTCCTGCCGCAGGCGGCGGTCGGTGACCATGCTCATTCGCTCGGCCACGCTGTAGAGCTTGTCGAGGGCGGAGTTCTGGAGCTCGTTGCCTTTCCAGGCGGAGATGTCGCGTGCCTCGTCGGCCCATGAGAGGGGATAGGGGATTGCCAGCTCTGCCACGGGCATGAAGCGCTCCACGGCCTCGGAGGGGGTTAGCATGTCGATGCCCATTTCCTGTGCGAAGCGGGGAAGCGCCTGGAGGAAGTTGAAGATGCCGGTGCCGGCGGGCAGGAACTCGCCGAAGGTCTCCATGCTCATCAGCAGGTTGACGACCTGCTCGTCTTCGGGCATGGCCTTGATCCAGCCCATGAACTTGTCGGCGGTGAGTGGGTACTGGTCCCAGGCGGGGTTGTTGAAGTTGCGGGTTATGTCGGCGCTGAGCTTGTCGTTGGTCAGCAGCAGGCTGAGCCCGGGAGCGGCCGCGGAGGCGTAGACGTAGTCGGGGGAGCGCCAGCCGAGCACGTGCTTGGCGCCGTCGGTGAGTGTGCCTTTGAATCCCATTGCGGCAATCTGCAGCGCGATGTCGTCGTCATAGATGAGTTCGGTGTTCTCCAGGAAGCGGGGCTCGTAGCCGAAGACTTCCTTGATGAGGGCGTCGTGCTCGTCGACTTGTCGGCGGAACTCGTCGGGGTCCTGGACGGATGCCAGTGAGTGGGAGTAGGTGCCGCTGAGGAGCTCTACGCTGCCGGTGGCGACCAGTGCCTTGAGCTCTTCGATGACTTCGGGCACGTACTGCTGAAGCTGCTCTATGGCGGTGCCGGTGATGGAGATGGCCACGCGCAGCCTGTCGCCGTACTGGCCGTGCATGGCGCGCAGCGTCTGCAGCGTGGGCAGGTAGGAGTTGCGGCCGATGCGCGACACTATCTCGTCGTTGGCGAAGTCGTCGTAGTAGTAGTGGTCGCGGCCGATGTCGAAGAAGCGGTAGCGCTTCAGCCGGTACGGCTGGTGTATCTGGAATATGAGGCAGATGGATTTCATGCGATTTTACGATTGAGCGAGTTCTTTTACGATTGAACGTAGCGTTGCTGAACTCTTGTCTTTTAACTCTTAACTCCGATTACGGAGCGGTAGATGTCTACGACCTTGCGGCCGGCTTTCTCCCAGGTGATTTCCTTGATTTCGGCCAGGCCCTGCTGTTGCAGCTCGCGGTGTAGCGAGGGGTACTGTGTGATGCCGTGTATGGCGTCGGCCATGGCGTCGATGTCCCAGTAGTCGGTCTTGATGACGTGGCTGAGGATCTCGGCGCAGCCGCTCTGCTTGGAGATGATGCTGGGCACGCCCATCTGCATTGCCTCCAGTGGGGAGATGCCGAAGGGCTCGCTGACGGAGGGCATGACGTAGACGTCGCTGGCGGCCAGCATTTCGTAGACCTGGCGCCCCTTGAGGAATCCGGTGAAGTGGAAGCGGTCGGCGATGCCGCGCTCGGCCACGAGGTCTATCATCTCGTCCATCTTGTCGCCCGAGCCGGCCATGACGAAGCGCACGCGGGGGGTGGATGCGAGCACCTTGGCGGCCGCCTCTACGAAGTATTCGGGACCCTTCTGCATGGTGATGCGCCCAAGGAAGGTGACGACCTTGTCTCCGCCGGTGCGGCGCGGGAGGTCGAGGATTTCCTGCGACAGGGGGATGACGGCGTTGTGCACCGTGGTTACCTTGGCCGGGTCCTGGTGGTACTTCTCGATTACGGTGCGGCGCGTCAGGTCCGACACTGTTATGATGTGGTCGGCGTGGTCCATGCCGTCCTTCTCGATGCGGTAGACGTCGGGGTTGACGTTGCCTCGGGAACGGTCGAAGTCGGTGGCGTGTACGTGGATGACCAGGGGCTTGCCGGTGACGTTCTTGGCGTGGATGCCTGCCGGGTAGGTGAGCCAGTCGTGGCTGTGGATGACGTCGAAGGGGACTGTGCGGGCTATGACCCCGGCCACGATGGAGTAGTTGTCGATCTCCTCGAGGAGGTTGTCGGGGTAGCGGCCGGAGAACTCGATGCCACCCAGGTCGTTGAGGCGCTTGTAGTTGAAGTCGGCGTAGATGTGCGAGCGCAGGTCGAAGTATAGGTCGGGGCTCATGATGGAGCCGATGCGGCCGTCTACGTAGTCGCGGTTGACGTCGCGCCAGGCCACGGGGGTGCAGTCGGCGCCGATGATGCGGGCGAACTGGCGTGGCTCGTCGCCGTGGGGCTTGGGGAGCACGAAGTCTATGTCTACGTCGCCCTGGGCGTGGATGCCCTCGGCCAGGCCGTAGCTGGCGGTGCCCAGGCCGCCGAGGATATGGGGCGGGAACTCCCACCCGAACATGAGTACTTTCATTTCTTCACCTCCTCTCCGGCCGTGATACCGGACTGTTTGGTCTCCTGGCGGAGCCGTTCGTCGTATTCTTTCATCTGCTGGCGCACCAGGCGCAGGGCCTCTAAGATCTGTCCCACGTTCTTGGCCGTCGAGACGGCGCCGCGGCCCTGGTATGGCGGGTTGCCGTCGTACATCTCGCTCAGGGAGCCGATGCAGCCGCGTGTCATTTCGTCCTCGTAGCCGATGAGCTGGCGCTCTATGAATCCGGCGCCGGAGTAGCCGAACACATTTATATATGCCTGTGCGTAGAAGCCGAATAGCCATGGGCGTGCGGGACCCTGGTGCACGGCCTGTTCGCGCTCCAGCGGGTTGCCGGCGTAGACGGGCCGGTAGGCCGGCGAGCGGGGCGACAGCGACCGCAGGCCCTTGGGCGTCAGCAGTTCGCGGGTTACGAACTCCAGCACCTTGCGCCGCTGGTGGCGGTCCAGGGGCGAGTATTCCAGGCCGATGGCGATGGCCATGTTGGGGCGCACCTCCGGGTCGACGTAGTCGCCGTCCACGTAGTCGTTGAGGTATCCGTAGTCGTTGAGGAACGTGCGGATGAAGGCTTCTCCGGCCCTGTCGGCCAGTGAGGCAAGCTCGGCCACGTAGTGCTTTTCGGCCTCCTCGTGGCCGAAGAGGCCGATGGCGAAGCGCAGGGCGTCGTACCACAGGGCGTTGAACTCCAGCACCAGGCCTGAGCGAGGGATGATGGGGCGCCCGTTGACGGACGCCGACAGCCAGGTGACGGGGCGGTTGCGCCCGTCGGTGCTGACCAGGCCCGACGGCTCCAGGTGCAGGTTGCGGATGCGCCCGTTGCGGACGTGCTCTATCAGCGCCTTGATGACGGCGCCGTAACGTTCGCGGCAGGCCTCGTTGCCCTGGTCGTCGCGGTACTTGTGCAGGGTCCAGAGCAGCCACAGGGGGATGTCGGGCAGGTCTATCTCGTGGATGGTGCGGTCGGCGCTGCCGTCGTAGATGTTGCGTCGCAGGGCCTCGATGAAAGTCTGGACGATGAGCTCGAAGTCTTCACGGTGGCCGATGGCCAGGGTGCAGCCGGGCAGGGCGATCAGTTCGTCGCGGGAGCGGACGTTGTACCACGGGTAGCCGGCCATGATGTACTCGCCGTTCTTGTTGCGCAGGTAGAACTGCTTGGCGCTGTTTTTGAGGCAGTTGAAGAAGCTGGTGCGGCAGGTGCGGCCTTGCAGCTCCTTCTCGTACGTCTCGGCGAATGTATTCGGATCGCTCTCGAAGGTGGAGGCGGAGAAGATGACGCTCTGGCCTTTCTTTATCTCCAGCTCGAAGTATCCGGGCACCCACAGGTCCTCGCAGTAGGGGAGCCCGCGGTTGCGGTCCTTGTAGTACTGCACGCCCTTGTACCAGTGGCCGTCGGCGACCCAGCGGACCGGGCAGTCGAGCTGCATGTACAGCTCCGGGTAGCCGTGGTAGAGGCAGGTGGCGATGCCACCGTCGACGGGCTTTATGGTCTTGTTGATGGCGGTGTTCTCGATGCAGAGGTCGTTGGCGTTACGGAAGGCCAGGAAGGGGCGCAGCTGCAGCGTCGTGGGCGAGTTTGCCTCCTGCAGCGTGTAGCGGATCAGTATTCGGCTTTGGTGCGAGATGAACACTTTCTCCTTGGTGAGGATGACGCCGCCCACGCGGTACGTCATCACAGGCACCCTCTCGCAGTTGAACTCGCGGATGTACTTGTGCCCGTTGGGACTGAATATGTTGTCGCCGTACTGGTGCAGCCCCAGGTTGAAGGGCGCACCGTGCTGGATCACCGTCTCGTCGAGCGAGCTCAGCAGCACGTGCGCCTGGTCGTCCATCTCCGGGATGGGGATCACCAGCAGGCCGTGCTGCTTGCGTGTGTTGCAGCCCACGATGGTTGTGCAGTGGTATGCCCCGCTCTTGTTGGTGCGCAGCATCTCCTTCGGCAGCGACTGCTCAAGATTGATCATCAATCGCTTGTCGAACTTCAGGTAGCTCATAGGCCTATGTAGACATTAAGGTTCACGGTTATAATCACAAGGCGACGGTACGCCTTTATAAAGTAACACTCCGGCACCCCGAAAAGTTATGTGTCCACTCGATTATTTTTGTAATCTTTGTGAAAAATCAACTTTCCGAGTGGAAAAGTTGCGGGTGTCGGGGGGATTTCCTATTTTTGCATTCCAAAACTTCTGAAAGATGCAAGCTACAGATAAAGCGATGGAAATCTACGAGACGCTGGTGGATGCAGAGTCCTCCGCGCCCGACCGTCTGCCGGCCCTCGTCGCTGGCCTCGTCGACAGCGACGAGACGGGCCAGTATCTCTGCTCGGGCGCCCGCTACCTCGGCGCCCTCGATCGCGGCCGCTATGCCCCTCTCGTCAACGCCATGGTCGAGGCTGCCATCGACCGCGACCGCGAGCACCGGTACATCTCCCAGCTCCTGCCCGCCCTATGGGGCGACGACTTCATGGCACGCGCCGAGCAGCTCCGCATCAGCGACAACAACTTCCGCCGCATCTACAAACGCATCTATCCCGATCATTAAAGACATGCACAAGAGAAAAATAGGCGTGGCGCTGACAGCCCTGCTGCTCGCCGCCGCAATCCCCTGCGTGGGCGCTCCCAGGCAGAAGAAGGCAAAGGAGAAGCCCCGCGTGACCCTCTCCAAGAACGACTCAACCATCCTCACCTTCGACGTCGAGTACCAGGCGAGCACTGACATGCCCACCCCCGTCACCGGCCAGATCCGCATTTACCTCTACCCCGAGGCCAACCTGCGCGACATCCGCCGCAACTTCCGCAACCTTGTCCAGGCACAGGCCTACGACAGCGTGCTCTTTCACCGTGTCGTGCCCGACTTCGTCATCCAGGCCGGCGACCCCAAGTCGAAGACGGCCGAGCCGGGCGCCATGCTCGGCGACGGCGGTGCCGAGGGCACCGGCATCGCCCCCATGCCCTTCGTGGGCGGACAGTTATTCGAGAACCCCGCACGTGTGCACAAGTACGGCGCCGTGGCCATCGCCCGCTCCGGCGACCAGGGCAACCTCGACCGCACCGGCTCCTCGTCGCAGTTCTACATCGTCACCGCCGACCGCAAGTATAAGCCCCAGCATCTCGGAGCCATGGGCGCCGACCGCCGCTACCAGTACATGAACGTGCTCGGCCAGTTCGCCGGCAGCCAGGAGAACGCCCAGCGCCTTTTCTCCAAGATGTATCCCAAGGCCGCCGGAACAATCTCCGACGAGGCATGCGAAGTCTATCGGACCGTCGGGGGCGCCCCTTTTCTCGACGAGGACTACACCGTGATCGGCGAAGTCGTCGGCGGCATGGACATCGCCAAGGCCATCGAGCAGCTCCCGGCCGACCACAACAGCCGTCCCACCGGCTACGCCCGCATCCTCAAGGTGACTTATTCCGGACCCGAGATTTCCGACGCCGAAGCCGTCGAGGCACTCGGCGCCGCCAGGAAGAAATAGCCCGAGCCAAGGCATAAGAAAAATAAATTTCACATTTTTCGCCCCAATATTCTTCCCGTTTCAGAAAAAATACCTAAATTTGGGCGCTGAAACCAACAGTGAACATATCAACATACCCTCAATAATGAACGAGAACGAGAAAGAGCTGACCGGGATCACTCCGGAGCTTACCGAACCCACCGCCTGCCAAGGCGTCAACGAGTCCGCCATCCCCGAAGTAGCCCAGGAGGCCAAGGAGGAATGTGCCGAGACCGAATCGCCCGCCGAGGCCATGGCCGAGGCAGCCGACGCCATCGAGGCTAAGGAAGAGACACCCGCCGCCCCCGAGGCCTCCAAGGCCGAAGATGCACCCGCAGAGGTCTGCGCCGAGACCGAGTCTCCCGCAGAGGCGATCTCCGAGGCCACCGACGCCTTGGAAGGCATGGCAGCAGAACAGGCCGACGCCAGCGAGGATGAAATGGAGGAAGCCAAGGAAGAGGTGCGCGTCAACTACCACTCCCTGACCAAGACCGAGCTTGTAGACGCCCTCCGCGAGATTGTCGGCGCCAAGGATGCCTCCGCACATAAGAAAGTGGCCGCCATCAAGCAGTCTTTCTACACCCTCCGCAACCGCGAGATCCAGGCCGAGATGGATGAGTACGTAGAGGCCGGCAATGCCCCCGAGACCTTCACCGCCTCCATCGACGAGGCCGAGACGCAGCTTAAGGAACTCCTCAACGCCTTCCGTGAGCTCCGCAGCCAGTACCTCAGCGCCGAGGAGGAACGCAAGCGCGAAAACCTCGTTCTCAAACAGAAAATCATCGACCAGCTCCGCCAGCTGGCCGACGACATCGACAATATAAACCTCCACTTCCCCAAGTTCCAGCAGCTCCAGGCTGACTTCAAGGCCATTACCGACATACCCGCCGGCGACGTCGCCGACACCTGGAAGAACTACCAGCTCGCCGTAGAGCAGTTCTATGACCGACTCAAGATGAACAAGGAGCTGCGCGACCTCGACTTCCGCAAGAACCTTGAGTACAAGCGCACCCTCATCGACCAGGCAAAGGCTCTCGAGACTGAGCCAGACCCCGTGGCAGCCTTCCGCAAGCTCCAGGACCTCCACGAGAAGTGGCGCGAGACCGGACCCGTCGCCAAGGACATCCGCGAGTCCATCTGGGACGAGTTCAAGGCCGCCTCTACCGTCGTCAACAAGCGTCACCAGGAATTCTTCGAGGCCCGAAAGGCTCAGGAAACCGCTAACGAGAAAGCCAAGACAGAACTCTGCGAGCAGATCGAGGCCATCGATATGTCAAAGCTCGACTCCTTCAAGGCCTGGGACGCCGAGACCAAGCACGTCCTCGAGCTCCAGGCCGAGTGGAAGAAGCTCGGCTTCGCCTCCCGCAAGGTCAACACCGCCCTCTTCAACCGCTTCCGCGCCGTCTGCGACGACTTCTTTACTCGCAAGGCCGCATATTTCAAGTCCGTCAAGGACGAGTACGCCGCCAACATGGCCAAGAAAGTAGCCCTCTGTGAGCAGGTAGAGGCCCTCAAGGAATCCGAGGAGGACAACCGCAAGGCCATGGAGACCGTCACCCGCCTCCAGGCCGAGTGGCGCAAGATTGGCCCAGTGGCCCGCAAGAACTCCGACGCCGTCTGGCAGCGCTTCAACGACGCCTGCAACTACTTCTACAAGCAGCGCAAGCAGGAGAACGCCGCCGTGCGCCAGGAAGAGAACGCCAACCTCGCCGCCAAGCGTGCAGTCGTGGCTGCCCTCAAGGCCATCGACCTCGACGAGACCGAGCGCACCGAGGCCATCAGGCAGGTCCGCGAATTACAGAAGCAGTGGAGCGCCGTTGGCCACGTCCCCTTCCGACAGAAGGATGCCCTCTTCTCCGAGTACCGCCAGGTGTGCGACAAGCTCTACGGCCAGCTGGACATGCACCGCCAGCAGGCCCGCATGTCCAGCTTCGAGGAGCAGCTCGCCGGCATGGACGCCGACAAGGCAAAGCTCATGCGCGAGCGCGAACGCCTCAGCCGCGCCTACGAAGGCAAGAAGAACGAGCTCAACACCGCAGAGAACAACCTGGGCTTCTTCAACGTCAAGAGTTCCGAGGGCAGCAGCCTCGTCCGCGACATGGAACGCCGCATCAAGCGCCTTCGCGAGGACCTCGAGCTCATCGCCCAGCAGATTTCCGCAGTCAACCAGAAACTCAAATAAAGCTTGTAGGGACGCACCAGGGTGCGTCCGCTCCGAAAAAGGAACGGCCACACTTGCAGTGCGTCCCTAAAGCCTTGTCAACTCCATGCGGACGCACCAGGATGCGTCACTACAATCTTTACTCACTTGGCGAGACAGATCAAGTTAGGCAGGTACGTTCGGCCGTTGGTCATCCTTGGCGACTTCATAGCCGTCAACCTGGCCTTCTGGCTCACCATGCTCACCGTCGGCTGCCATGACCTGGCCCACCCCAAGTGGGTCATCCTGGTGCTGAACGTAGCATTTGCCGTCTCCGAGTTCGTATTCCGGCGTGCCGAAGGCAACCGCATTCCTTACCTCGACCGCACACTCATGCATGCTCTCAAGACCACCGCTCTGAGCATGCTCGTCTTTGCCACCCTCCTATACGCCATCGACATATTCGACGTCTCCCTGACGCAGGGGTGCGTCCTGGCCTGCTACGTTTTCCTGCTTGTCGCCCTGTGGCGTGTCCTCGCCCAGCTCATGCTCAAGAAAGTCCGGCGCATGGGCCTCAATTACCGGCGCGTCATCATCGTCGGCGCCGGCAACCGCGCACAGGCCCTGTACGACGAACTCCAGCACGACGCCGGGCTCGGATTTCGCATCATGGGATTCTTCGACGACAACCGTGACAAGCTCGACTGCATGCCGGGCTCCTTCCACGGCACCCTGAGCGAAGTCTCTCCGTTCGTCCGCCTCAACAACATCGACCTCATCTACTATACCCTCGACGTCCGCGACCACGACAAGATCTCGGCCGTCATGACCCTTAGCGACGAACTCGGCGTCGAGTTCGTCTACGTTCCCCAGTTCAACATGCTCCTGGCCGACCAGTTCGAACCCGGCAAGATCGGCTCCATGCCATCCATGAAGCACATATTCTCGCCGCTGACCCGCACAGTCAACAGGGCCATAAAGCGCTGCTTCGACCTGGCCGTGAGCGTGCCATTCCTCATCGTCTCCCCTCTCATTTTCATTCCTATCGCCATCGCCGTCAAGTGCTCCAGCCGCGGGCCCGTCTTCTTCCGCCAGAAGCGCACCGGCATCCACGGCAAGGACTTCTACTGCTACAAGTTCCGCACCATGCGCGTAAACGCCGACGCCGACAAGGTGCAGGCCACCGAGCACGACCCCCGCAAGACCCGTATCGGAGACTTCCTGCGCCGTTCTTCGCTCGACGAGCTTCCACAGTTCTTCAACGTCCTGCTCGGCAACATGTCCGTAGTCGGTCCGCGCCCCCACATGGTCAGCCACACCGAGGAATACATGAAGCTCATCGACAAGTATATGATTCGCCACGCCGTCAAGCCCGGCATCACCGGATGGGCACAGGTAAGCGGCTACCGCGGAGGCACCAAGCACCTCTGGCAGATGGAGAAGCGTGTGCAGTACGACGTCTGGTACATCACCAACTGGAACTTCTTCCTCGACGTCAAGATTGTCTTCCTGACCGTCCTCAACGGCATCCGCGGCGACAAGAACGCCTACTGACCAGTGGCCGTTGCGCCCGTCCCGCCGGAAACAATTACCACACAATATTTAAGTCCCCTCGTGTGTTATAGAAGGAATGGAACTGAAAAAGACACTCCTGGCGGCGCTCGTGTGCGCCGCATCCACCATAGCCTACGGCCAGAGTTCGCTTACATCCGGCGAGGAAGTCGTGCAGCCCGGCAGGCATGTCGCCCAGGCCGCCAAGACGCATAAGAAGAAAGCGACCGTCAACCGCTACGATTCCGGCAAGACGGCGGTCAACCCCGCCTATCCTGCCTCCGCACCCAAGGAGAAGAAGGAGAAGACCTACCACACCGAGCAGTACCAAGGCTTCACCATCCGCGTGGCCGACGACGAGCAGCCCCTCACCAAGCGGACTCCCGCCGAACTCCCCGCCATCACCGACAATCCCTCGGACGGCAATGTTGGGATGCATCCCGGTGCATCCGAATCCGCCTCGGCCACCGCCCCGCCACCATTTGCCCCGCAACTCTCAACTCTCAACTCTCAGCTCTCGGCTTACCCCGACTCCACTCTCCGCGCCACTGACTTCCCGATATACCTCAAAGGCGCCGAGCAGGGCGACTCCGAGTCCATGCGCCGCGTCGGCCTCTGCTACATCTACGGCACCGGAGTGGACTGCGACTCCAAGGCCGGACTCAAATGGCTCGGAAAGGCCGCCCAGCACGAAAATACCGAGGCCCAGTACGACATCGGCGTCGTCTTCCGCGACGGCTACGGCGTGCGACCCAATCCCTCGGACGCCGCCTTCTGGTTCCGCAAGGCCGCCCGCAACGGCAACGCCAGAGCGCAGCTCGCCGCAGGGCTGCTCTTCCTCGAAGGCCGTGGCGTGCAGCAGGATTCCCGTATCGCCGCAGAGAACTTCTGGCGCGCCGCCGAGCAGGGCAACGTCGACGCCGCCTACCGCCTCGCCTGCATGTACCGCGACGGCGTCGGCATGGACCGCGATCCCGCCAAGGCATACCACTACTTCACCGTGGCAGGCTCCAAGGGAGAGTACAAGGACGCCGCCCGCCAGGCCGACGCCCTCCGCCAGTACGCCAAGCCCGTCCCACGCCGCCGCGCTGCCAAGACAAAAACCGAATCGCGCTCCAATACTGCCAAGTCAGCCTCAAAATCAGCGAAACCCACTTCCAAGCGCCGCCACTGAATCCGCTCTACAGTCCCCTGTAAAACCATAAACGCCGAATCCGGCTCCAAGACCTTCGTCCTCGGCGCCGAATGATTTCGGGGTCAGAGCTGGAAGTGCTTGGTGATCTTGTTGACGGCGTGGTGGTAGGAGGCCTTCAGGGCGCCGACGGAAGTGCCGAGAATTTCGGAAATCTCCTCGTACTTCATCTCGTCGTAGTAACGCATGCGGAATACGAGCCGTTGCTTCTCGGGCAGAGATGCGATGACGCGCTGCAGCTCGGCCTGGAGCTCGTCGCCGTCGAACCAAGGGTCGGCTTCCAGGCCGGCGAACAAGGCCTCGTCGCTCTCCGTGCCGTCGCTGCCGAGCCGCGTTTTCTCCTTCTTGATGAAGTTGAGCGACTCGTTGATGGCAATCTTGTAGAGCCAGGTGCTGAGCTTGGCGTCGCCCCGGAAACGGTCGAGCGAGTTCCACGCCTTGATTAAGACGTTCTGCAGCAGGTCCACGGCGTCGTCGTGCACCGGAACCATCTTGCGGATGTGCCAGTAGATGCGTTCGCCGTAGAGCCGCATCATGGTGTCGAAGGCCTTCTGGGCCCTCTTCGGGTCGCGAAGATGCTCCACGAGCGCCGCTTCGTCCACCGGGATGTCTGCTACCTTTTCTGTTGCCATGGTTTTTGTGGCTCAAAGTTAGCGATTTTTTATTAACAAACGGTTAAATATTTGGGAGGGTTCTCCTATAGCCCATCTCTTATAACATTTGTTAACATGGGTGTTAAAAAGAATTTAATGCCAAGAGCATTCGGATGGGAGCGGACGCACCCTGGTGTGTCTCTACGTGTTTCACCAAAAATCTGTAACTTTGCGGCATGAATCTGGACCGGGAGATATGGCGGCTAAGCGTGCCGGCAGTGGTGAGCAACATCACCGTGCCGTTGCTGGGCCTGTGCGACACGGCCATCTCCGGGCACTTGGGGGCGGTCAGCTACCTGGGCGCCATCGCCGTCGGCGCCATGATGGTCAACCCGGTCTTCTGGCTCTTCGGCTTCCTGCGCATGGGCACCTCCGGCCTCACAGCCCAGGCCTTCGGCGCAAGGAACGTCCCGGAGCTGCGGCGCCTCTTTTCGCAGGCTGTGGCCCTGGGCGTGGCTATCGGTCTGCTGCTGTGGCTGCTGCGGCACCCGCTTGGAGCTCTGATGTCGTGGGTGATGGACGCCGAGCCGCAGACGGCCGCAATGGCCGCCGAATATTTCCGCACACTCATGTGGGCGGCACCGGCGCTGCTGGGCACTATGGCCATCCTGGGCTGGATGTTAGGCATGCAGAACACCGTGCGTCCCATGGCCGTCTCCATAGGCGTCAACGCCCTCAACATACCCCTCAGCCTGGGACTGGTCTTCGGTGCCGGAATGGGCTTCCGAGGCATCGCCCTGGGTACGGTCATCGCCGACTGGGCCGGGTTCCTGGCGGCCATACTCCTGGCACGACCACTGCTTAAAGGGTCTCTTTGGGCAGGGTGGAAGGCTATGTCTCAGAAAGGCACCATAGGCCGATTCTTCCGCGTCAATACCGACATCCTGCTGCGCTCGGCCTGCATCATGGCCGTGTCGGTGGCGATGACGGCCCTCGGCGCCCGCCTCGGCCCCCTCACCCTGGCCGCCAATGCCGTGATGCTGCAGTTCTTCCACACCTTCTCCTACTTCATGGACGGCCTGGCGTTCACCGGCGAGGCTCTCTGTGGCCGCTTCGCCGGAGCCGGCGACAGGCCTATGCTCCATCGGTGCGTGCGGCGCCTGCTCCTCTGGGGACTGATGCTGACCATCCTCTTCACATTTCTCTACAGCATCGGCGCAAGGCCCGTCGCGGCGCTGCTCACCTCACAAAGTGAGGTGGTGGCGCAGGTGGGACGGTACTGGTACTGGGTCGGCGCCATCCCGCTGGTGAGCGTGTGGGCTTTTATCTTCGACGGCGTCTATATCGGTCTGACGGCCACTCGGCGCATGCTTGTGGCCACTTTTGCCGCTGCCGCGACCTTCTTCGCGGTGTCGCTGGCGTCACCGGCCTTCACCGTCGACATCCTCTGGAGCGCCTTCCTCGGCTATCTGCTCGTCCGCGGCGTCGCCCTGGCCCTCATGACGCCTAATACCTTGAAATCAGTTGACAGCTGAGGTTATCAATTATGGCCCGCAATTCTCAACTCTAAACTATCAACTAAAATGCTCGCCTTCGTCAACGCCAAACTCAACCTCGGACTGCGCGTGGTGCGCCGTCTCCCCTCCGGCTATCACGAGCTGGAGACCATCTTTTACCCTGTAGGACTGTATAATGGCACCCCGCAATGTCCGTATCCTTTCTGCGATCTGCTGGAGGTCAACACTTCGGAGAAGGACGAGTTCCTTATCGAGGGCGCGGACTGGAATCCGGCCGACGACCTGGCGATGCGTGCCCGGTCTGTCTTCGGCCACGCCTGCGGACGTAAGGGGGTGGAGCCGCTGCCGACGGCCATCCGCGTGGAGAAGCACCTGCCCATGCAGGCGGGAATGGGGGGGGGCTCGGCCGACGGTGCCTTCACTTTGAAGATGCTGAACGCCATGAACGGCCAACCGTTCGACGATGAGGAGCTGTCCTCACTGGCGTTGCGTCTCGGCGCCGACTGTCCCTTCTTCATACTCAACCGTCCGGCGCTGGCCGGAGGGGTGGGGGAGAGGCTCACGCCGCTGCCCGAGAGGTTGAATGGGATGTGGTGTGCCATCGCCAAGCCGGCCGTGAACATGCCCACCGCCAAGGCTTTTTCGCTTATCACCCCCACGGGTGAGAGTGGCACCCTCCGCGCCATATACGAGGGGGATATGTCGCTATGGCGCAGGGAACTGGTGAACGATTTCGAGTGCCCCTTCCTGGAGCTCTACCCGGACTGCGTGGCCATCAAGGAGCGGCTGTACGCCGAGGGGGCCATATATGCCTCGCTGACCGGCTCCGGCGCCGCCTTCTTCGGAATATTCGCCACCCGGGAAGAGGCGGAAAAAGCTTTGCAGAGGCTCGACACGCCGTATAAGGCACTGGCGCTGCTCTGAGAGATGCACCGCACTGGAGCGGGCGTCAATTGCAGAATAATACTACCGAAAGCCACAAAACCGGGCGCTTTACAACTATAAAGGCCGGGTGGTTGTTGGAATGATATGGCGGAGGAGGTGAAAATCTTCTGCCACGGCCAAGAGTGCGTCTCTTTTGGCGCAATTTTTGTTATGAAACCTTAAAAGTTACAGCTATGTCTGGAGACAAGAATAAGAAGCACGACCATAATGAGGATGCCCGTGAGCAGGCGGCAGGCCGCAAGCCGGAAGCCGTCGACGAGCAGACTATCGATATAGACGAGGGCGGTCAGGAAGTAATAGACGACGTTGTCGCCCCTGACGGCGAGCAGCAGATCGAGGACGTTGAGGCCCAGGTCCTCAGGCTCAACGCCCAGCTCGAGGAGGAAAAGAAGAAATACCTGCTCCTCTATGCCGACTTCGACAACTTCCGCAAGCGCTCGCTGCGCGACAAGGCGGAGCTGATCAAGAACGCCGGCGAGCAGGCTTTCAAGGGCCTGCTGCCAATCCTCGACGACTTCGAGCGCGGTCTCGCCGCCGCCGCCAAGGATCCCGAGGCCGACCCCAGGCAGGTCGAGGGCTTCCAGCTTATCTACAACAAGCTCAATAAGTACCTGGAGCAGAACGGTGTCAAGGAGTTCGACCAGGCCGACGACACGTTCGATGCCGACCGCCACGAGGCCATAGCGGCCGTGCCCGCCCCCAGCGAGGACAAGAAGGGCCGCATACTCGACACCGTGCAGAAGGGCTATACCATCAACGACAAGGTGCTGCGCCACGCTAAGGTGGTAGTGGGCCAGTAATCACAACCAGCCATGGCAAAGAGAGACTACTACGAGGTGCTGGGCCTGCAGAAGGGCGCCTCCGAGGACGAGATAAAGAAGGCCTACCGCAAGATGGCCCTCAAGTACCACCCGGACCGAAACCCCGGTGACAAGGAGGCCGAGGAGAAGTTCAAGGAGGCCGCCGAGGCATACGACGTGCTCAGCGACCCCAAGAAGCGCCAGCAGTATGACCAGTTCGGGCATGCCGGCCCGCAGGCCCAGGGCTTCCCGGGTGGCGGTTTCGGTGGCTTCGGAGGCTTCGGCGGAGGCGGCTTCAGCATGGAGGACATCTTCGAGCAGTTCGGTGACATCTTCGGCGGCCACTACGGCGGCGGAGGCGGCTTCAGCCGTCGCGCACAGCCGCGTCAGCGCCGGGGCACCGACCTGCGCATCAAGGTCAAGGTCACCCTGGCCGACATCATGAATGGCGTCGAGAAGCGCCTCAAGATACCGCGTCTCGTGCCATGCACCGCCTGCAACGGCACCGGCGCCGAGGGCGGAACGGCCTTCCACAAGTGCGCCACCTGCGGGGGCAGCGGATTCACCCGCTCCGTACACCAGACCATATTCGGTCCCCAGGAGAGCCAGGACGTATGCCCCGAGTGCCACGGCGAGGGACAGGTGGTCGACAAGAAATGCTCCAAGTGCCACGGCGAGGGCGTGGAGCGCGTCGAGGAGGTCGTCAATTTCTACATCCCGGCGGGTGTGGAGGACGGCATGACGCTGACGCTGCCCAACAAGGGCAATGCTCCGCGCGGCGGCAAGGGAGTCAACGGCGACCTGCTCATCGTCATCCAGGAGGAGAAGGACGCCGAGCTGCTTCGCGACGGCAACGATCTGATCTATAACCTTATGCTCGACTTCCCGACGGCCGCCTTGGGCGGCCCGGCCGAGATTCCGACCGTGGGCGGCCGCGCGCGCCTGACTATTCCAGCCGGCACGCAGCCCGGCAAGGTGCTCCGCCTGCGCGGCAAGGGCCTGCCGCAGGTCAATACCAACATCCGCGGCGACCTGCTCGTCAACGTCATGGTCTATATCCCTGAGAACCTGGGCGACAGCGAGAAGGCTGCCATCGAGAGTCTGAAGGGCAGCCCGAACATCGAGCCCACCAAGGCCACGGCCAGCCGCATCTTCTCCCGCCTACGCCATATCTTCAATCGCGAAAACCGCTCCGAGTAATTAAGCGGCCCGTCATAAAGGCGCATCTGCAACCTTTCTGACGCCCCGCTCTTCTAATAGTTAGAAAAAACAGCAACGCAATCAAGCTGAATTGCAAGATTGCGTTGCTGTCTTTCTGTAATGTAAGTATTTTAGGAGAAATCGAAGTCGGAGTCGTCGGAGAAGGAGATGCCTTCCCCTTTGTATTGGGACCAGGCGCGGTCGCCTTCGCGGACGTTGCCGAGTGTGCATAGGTGCGGCGGCAGGTCGTTGAGGAAGTAGAGGCTGTTCTGCCGGTCGGAAGGCTCGACTACGCGGCTGGCCTTGAGGCTGCGGTAGAGGTAGAGTCGGTTCTTGGCGCGCGTCAGTGCCACGTATAGGCAGCGGCGTTCCTCTTCCACGGCCTCCTCGCCGGCCTCGATGGCGTGCGGCGACGGGAAGTTGGAGTAGCTGACGTTGAGCAGGTAGCAGTTGGTGGCCTCCAGGCCCTTGGCCGAGTGGATGGTGGTGAGGATGACGTGGTCGTCGGCGTGTCCGTCCTCCTTGTCGCCCGTCTCCAGGGCCGGGTCGAGCACGTATTCGCCCAGGAAAGCGGTGATGCTCTGTGCTCCGGCGCCGATCTTTTGCAGAATCGGGAGGTCGCGTTTGCGTTTCTCCCAGTCGTCTTTGTAGGCGCGGCTGAGCACCTTCTCCAGTCCCTCGAAGGCAGCCTTGATGGCACGGTCCACCTCCGCCTGAAGGTTGTGGATGGCCTGCAGGGTGCTTGCCGCCTCGCCGGGCAGACGGAAGTCGCAGACGAGTGTCTCGAGGCATTGCTGGAGGGTTTCCTTGTCGAGCACGGCGCTGATGATCTTGGCTGCGGTGATGTCGCCCACGCCCTCGAAGAGCTTGAGGTAACGCATCCAGGCGAGCTCGTCGTGCGGGTTGGCGACGACGCGCAGCGCCGACACCACGTCGCGGATATGGGCGGACTTCATCAGCCCTGTGCCTCCGAAGATGGTGTATGGGATTCCGGCTTCGATGAGACACCCTTCGACGGCGCGCATGCCGTAGTTGGAGCGGCTGAGCACCATGTTGTCTTCGTACTTGCATCCCTGCACGCCGACGCTGTCGCGGATGCGCATGACGATGTCGCGGGCCTGGTCCCAATCGTTGACGTAGTGGATGAGTGCGGGGCGGACGCCCTTGCCGCGCACGGCCTGCAGCTCCTTGTCGTAGTGGAGCGGGGAGCGGGCGAGGATCCAGTTGCCGAGGTCGAGAATTTCCTGGGTGGAGCGGTAGTTGAGCGTCAGGCGCATGACTTCGGCGTGGGGCACGATGTCGGTGAAATGGTGCACGGAGCGGAAGTCGGCGCCACGGAAGCCGTATATGCTTTGGGCGTCGTCGCCGACGCAGAAGAGGTTGCAGTCTGTCCAGAATGATTCGAGCAGGAGGTACTGCAGCGGGTTGGTGTCCTGCATCTCGTCGATGAGGATGTGGTCGTAGTGTGAGGCGAGGTGCCTGGCGGCGTCGGGGTTGCGCTTCAGGCCCTTGGCTACTTTGGCGAGGATGTCGTCGTAGTCGAGGTATCGGTGCTGGGCCTTGAAGGCGAGGTATTTCTTTATGGCCTGTTCGTAGACGGGTCGCTTGCCGAGGATGGCCTGGCGCGTCTGCGGGTCTGTGCGGCCGTTGAAGAGCTGTTTCTGCAATGCCGTGGAGAGGTTACAGCAGGCGTTGACGGCGAAGCTGTAAACGTCGGCGAGCTGTTCGGGCTTTATGAAGTTGGCGGCGCGGAAGTTGCGTCCGCAGACGAGCTTGAAAGCCGAGAGTCGGTCGTCTTCGTCGATGACGGAGTACTTGCCGAAGTCGAAGACTTCGGGGTTCTGCTCTATCATCTCCATGCACCAGGAGTGGAAGGTGCGGCCCTTGAGCTCGTCGTCGCGGCCCGGTAGTGCTGACTGGAGGCGGTCGACAATCTCTCTGGCGGACTTGCGGGTGAAGGAGAGGATGAGGATGCGCGAGGGGTTGACTCCGCGCCGGAGGAGGTGCCGGGCGCGGGCTATGATGGTGCGCGTCTTGCCGGTGCCGGCCCCTGCGAGGACGAGCAGGTTGCGGCCCCTGTACTCGGCGGCGGCGCGTTGCTGGGGGTTGAGAGTGGAGTCGGGTTGCATTGCTGCAAAGTTACGAATAAAAGTTAAGAGTTAAAAGTTAATAGATGGTAAGCAAAAACGATAAATACGAAAGTAACTTTGATGGTGTTGTCGGAAAGGATGCAGATGTGGTGCTTGGGGTTCCGTGCGGGAGGGAGTGTGCTTTAGACTCGACGACCGATTGCGAGAGGTTCCTAAAGTGCCGCAGATGCGCCTTTATGACACATCCGTTTATTTGCGGTTTTCGGAGAGAGGGAGAGTTAGGTCGGCCATGCGGAGGGAGTCGGCGGTGGCGAAGGGCTCGGAGAGGGCGGCGTTGACCTGCTTCATCAGGGCGGAGTAGCGGCGGTCGAAGTCGGGGATGAAGCGGGAGCGGCCCTGGGTGTCGACGCGACGCAGGAACTCGCCGAGGGTGAAGGTGGAGATGTCGACGGCCGGTGCCACGCCCTCTTTGTCGTCGCCTTCGTTGACGTAGTAGACGAGCCGGGCGTCGTGGAGCTTGCCGCAGATGGTGGTGACCATGCGTATGGGGATGGAGTAGTCGGCGGCTATCTGGGTCATGGACAGCGGCGACTTGCCGAGCTTCTGGCGGCGCATGACGATGGCCATGATGACGATGGCGACGGTGCGGAAGTACTGTGTGGAGATGTTCTCGTGGGTGTCGGTGTAGTTGAAGTCGAGCACGTTTTGTGCCGAGTAGCAGAGCATGCAGCCGAACAGGAGTATGAGCCAGGAGAGCTGGAGCCATATCAGCAGCAGGGGCAGAAAGGCGAAGGAGCCGTAGATGGCATTGTATTTGGAGACGTAGATTTGGCCGTTGACGAACAGGAGCTGCAGCACGGTGAAGGCGATGCCGCAGATGGTGCCTGCCAGCAGGGCGTATTTGAGCTGGACTTTGGTGTTGGGGATGAGCAGGAAGCTGAGGGTGAAGGCTACGATGGCCAGGAATATGGGCATGCAGTCGAGCACGACGCTCCATAGGGGGGTGAGGATGGAGACGTGGTCGGAGATGGTTGACGACAAGAAGATGCTGACGCCGCTCTGGCAGAGCATGATGATGGGAACGAGCAGGCAGATGGCGGTGTAGTCGGTGAACTTGCGGTAGAAGGAGCGCTGCTGCTTGACGTCCCAGATCTGGTTGAAGGCTTCTTCGATGTTGCTTAGAAGGGAGATGAGGGTCCAAAGGAGCATCAGGATGCCGATTCCTACAAATACTCCTTGTTTGGCCTCTTTGAGGTAGGAGTCGACAAAGCCCATGGCGGTGTTGATGGCGTGGCTCTGGGATGGGAAGTAGCTGTAGATGGTCGTCTCCATGAGGTTCTGGAAGCCAAAGCCGCGTGCGATGGCGAAGAGCAGTGCCAGGGCGGGGACTATGGCCAGCACGGTGGAGTAGGTGAGAGCCATGGACTTGGACTGGAGACTCTTGTCGAGGAATGAGCGTATGCTGAGATTGACGACCTTGAGGGTGGAGATCCAGCAGTTGCGGCGGTGTGTGCGCCACACGCCGGACCAGGCGAAGTCCACCGCGCCGCGGCCCCAGGCCACGGCTTTGCCCCATAGCGCGGGGAGGTCCTTTATGCTGAATTTCTTTGCCACTTTATGGTTTTAACGCGTATCGGGGGCGGGTGGTTGAGGATCGGAGGCCTCAGGAGGCGTGGTATAAGGCCACTAAGGGCTTTAGGGTCTTGGCAGGATGGGTGCTCTCAATTAGAAGAGGAGGGCGCCGGTGAAGAGGAACTGGCCGTCGTCGGTGACGAAGCAGGTGAAGGTGTCGCCGCTGCCGACGGCGCGGACTTTGCCTCGGATGCGGACTGGCGCACGGCGGTGTCGCTTGGTGCCGTCGCCGAGGGCGCCGTCGAAGTTGGAACCCCAGGCCATGAGGGTGCCGTCGCCCAGGATAGCCAGGGTGTGGTTGCTGGCCGTCTCGACTTTGCGGACGTTGCTGAGGATCTTGGTGGGTGTCTTGACGCAGTCTGCCTTGGTGCCGACGCCGATCTTGCCGTAGTCGTTGTCGCCGGCGCCATAGAGGGTGCCGTCGTTGAGTATGTACATGGACATGTTGTTGCCGGCGCTGACGTGCTTGACACCGCTGCGTACCTTGACTGGGGTGGTCCTGGCCTTGCTGGTCTCGCCGAGACAGAGCTCTCCCCAGCCGTTGGTGCCGCAGCCGTACATGTCGCCGTCGTCGGTGATGAAGAGGGTATGGGCGGCGCCGCCGCTGACTTCGCGCACGCCGGTGCGGACTTTCATGGGCTTGAGGACTCGGGAGGAGGATGCGTTGCCGAGCTGTCCGTGGTAGTTGTTGCCCCAGGCCATGAGGGTGCCGTCGTTGAGGATGGCGAAGGAGTGCTGTCCGCCGCATTCCACGGCCTTGGCTCCGTCGAGGACTTTGACTGGTGTGTGGCGGTCGGTCTTGGTGCCGTCGCCGAGCTGACCGGCGTAGTTCCATCCCCAGGCCCACACGGTGCCGTCGTTTTTGATGGCGAGGCTATGGCTATCGCCGGCCGACATGGCTTTGACGTTGTCCATTATCTTGACGGGCTTGGAGCGCTTGGTGGTGGTGCCGTCGCCGAGCTGTCCGTTGTTGTTCATGCCCATTGCCCATAGGGTGCCGTCGTTCTTGAGTATGAGGACGTGGAAGAGTCCGGCCTTGACGTCGCGGAACTTTCCGGCTGTCTGTGCCTGGAGGGAGGGGATGGCCAGCAGTGCAATCAGCAGGGAGATGAGTTGTTTGTTCATTATTTCGGTGGTCTTGTCATTTCAGGAGTCATGGAAAAAGGGAAAATCCGGTCGGGCGTATAAGCCGGGTTATGTGGTGGCCTGGGCCACTGACTGTCATTTATCCAGGACTGCGGTTGCCCACAGTCTCGAGCTGCCTACCCTCCGGCATGGGACGGGCCGTCCTCGTGTCGCCGGTATACTTGGCATTGCAACCCGTGGTCTGCACGGCCGGCGGAGTCGCCTTCGCCGCCGGTGAGCTCTTACCTCACCTTCTCACCCTTACCCCCGGGGGGGCGGTTGTTTTCTTCTGCAGTCACCGACCGTTGCCGGTCGCTTTCGGTTAGGAAGCACGGTGCCCTGTGTTGCCCGGACTTTCCTCCGCCCGCCTCGGGGCCGAAGCCCTCTGCGGCGGCGACAGTCCCGCCCGGCCGGATGTTTTCCCTATTCTTTGCTGACTATTATCTCGGTGGCACGCAGGCGGCTCTGTCGGTAGATGTAGCCGATGAAGCCTTCGACGCCGAATGCGGCCAGGACGATGCCGGTCAGCAGTGTTATGATGTTCTTTACCTCGTCTGGGCCGAGGATGAAGACGGTCACTCCGATTGCCGTCACCAGCAGCGGTGGGAGCAGCCACCAGCGGTTGACGGCCAGCAGTCTCATTCCGGGAATGGTGAAGGCGAGCTGTGCGAGCCCGCAGAGTATCATCACCACGCCGAAAGTGTAGATGAGGTAGTTGACGAAGAACGTGGGGTTGCTGACCAGCAGTATGCCGAAGGCGATGCCTCCGAGCACGGGGACGAGCACGAGTCCTTGCTGGCTGCGCATGGTGCGGCGGTCGATTTCCTCGGCCTGGGTTGCGGCATTGTGCCTGTTGTGCCTGTAGGAGATGACCCAGGACAGGAGGATGTAGCTGCAAGGGACTATGAAGAGTATGCCGGCGGCCACTACGATGCCCTCGAAGAGCTGCGCCCGGTCGTGCAGGATCATCAGCAGGATTCCTCCGACCAGGGCGAAGAGGTATATGAGGAGTACGTTTCTCGATTTCATTGCTCCAGGGATTGTGAGAGTGCGAATGCGGCGTGCATGACCAGGTCCACGGACTCCTGCAGGCCGAGGCGGCCGAGGTCGACGCATAGGTGGTAGTTGGCGGCGCAGCCCCACTGTCGGCCGGTGTAGAAGTTGTAGTAGCTTTGGCGCAGGCGGTTGCGGCGTCGGGAGAGGTCTATGGCCTCCTCCTTGGTCTGGCAGTCGCCTCGGCGGACTATGCGCTTGGCTCGCAGGGCCTCGTCGCAGTGCACGAAGATGCTGAGCAGACGTGGGTTGTGGCGGAGCACGTAGTCGGCGGTGCGGCCCACGAAGACGGCCCCTCCCTGCTCTGCGAGCTTCTCGATGACGCGGCTCTGCATGGCGTATATGCTCTGGGCGGAGCCGTCGGGCGCCGAGGTGGTGGGTGACATTCCGAAGGCGCTGTCTACGACGGCACGCAGCAGGGATGGCTTGCGCTCGTCCTCTCGCTCGAAGATGGGCAGGGAGATACCGAACTGCGCGGCCGCGTGCTGGAGCAGTTCCTTGTCGTAGAAAGGTACGGAGAGCCTGCGTGCGAGCTCGCGCCCGAGTGCGCGCCCGCCGCTGCCGAACTCCCGGCCGATGACGATCAGGATGTCGCTTGCTGCCATTCTCTCTAATTTTTTGCAAAGATACAAATTTTTTTCGTAACTTTGCAGTCGGATATGCGCACGTGGCGTAATGGTAGCCGCGCCAGACTTAGGATCTGGTGCCGCAAGGCGTGGAGGTTCGAGTCCTCTCGTGCGCACTCAAGAACTGATATGCAAATTTGGAGAGGGCGCGTCTGATGTGTGAATCAGGCGCGCCCTGTTGTCATGGGGAATTTCGCTTATTGGACTTGGACTTTGACGGCTCGACCTCCGGCGGGCAGGGCAAGGTAGATGCCGGGACGGAGGTTGCGGTTGGCGATGCGCTTGCCTTCGGCTGTGAAGACGGCTATCGCCCTTTCGTCCGCGGCCACGATGCGTCCGTCCATAACGGTGAGTGCGGGCTGCTCGGAGTCCGTGATGTCGGAGACGCCGCCACCCTTGCTGACCACCATGTAGTTGGTGATGATGCGGTAGTCGGTGACGTTGCCCTTGGAGTCGACGGTGCGTGCGAAGGCGGGGAAGGCGGTGTTGGTGATGAAGCAGCGCACGCTGTCCTCGATTTCGTGCTTGAAGGTGAACTTGCCGTCGGCTACGGTGTAGTCGGTGCCTTCCTGGAGCACTTCCTCGAAGATGGTCTCCCACTTATACTCGCTGGCGACGTTGCCGTCGGCGAGGGTGTGGCCTACCGCCCAGCGGCTGAGGTCGAGGGTCTCGCCGGCCTTGATGCTGGCGGGGATGACGGGCTGCGCCTGGGGTGCGTAGTAGTTGAGGGTGGCGTTCATTTTCTTGGGCCGGGCGGGCAGCTGGCTGATGCCGAATCGGCTGTCGGTGAGCACCATGGTGGTGAGGGTGTTCTGCATGGCGTCGTCGCTCAGGCCCAGGGCCGACACGTTGCCGTTGCGGATGTAGCAGCTGCGCAGCTTGGTGAGCTTGGTGAGGTCGACGCTGTCGAGCACGCACTTGTCGAGGGTGACGGAGGTGATGGAGGGGTTGTCGAGCAGGAGCTCGGAGTAGTTGTTGCCGCTGATGTTGACGGTGGTGAGTGCGGGGAAGCCGCTGAGGGTGAGTGCCGGAAGGGCATTCTCGCGCAGGTTGAGGTTGCTGAGGGCGGGCAGATTGGCGAGCTTAACCTCTGAAAGAGATGAGTTGTCGTAGATTGCCAGGGTCTTGAGCTTGGGCATGTCCCGGAAGGCGAGAGTCTTGAGTGCGGTGCAGCCGCCGAAGGTGGCGCTTTCGAGTGCGGCTCCCTCGCCCAGGACCACGTCGGTGAGGTTGGGGGCGTTGCTCACGAGCAGTGTCTTGATCTTGGGGCAGCCGGAGAAGTCGATCTTGGTGACGAGTGGCTGGTCTACCTTGAACTCGTAGATCTCGGGGCCGGCCATGGTGATTTTCTCCAGTGCAGGCATCTTGTTGAGCTGGATGCGCTGGAGGGCGGGGGTGGTGAGGGTGACGGACTTGACGGAGCGGTTGTTGGAGCAGACCAGGTATTCCAGGGCTGTCATCCGGGGCAGGAAGTCCATGTTGCGCAACGAGTCGTTCTCGCATCGGAACTCGCGGACGCTGGTGCCGCATGTGCCGGGGGTGAAGCTGGTGGCGTCGTTGTTGTTGATGTTGAGGAACCAGACGGTCTGTGCCGCCCATATCCGCACGAGGATGTCGCCGCCGCTGAGGTTCGACTTCTTGATGTTGTAGAGAGTGTTGGCCTTGGGCAGCGGCAGGGTGTCGATGTCGGCGCTTTCACCGAACTGCATGTAGACGGTGTCGGTGGTGACTGAGGACTTGACGTAGACCTGTGCCCAGCGCTCGCCCTCCTTGGCGCGGAGGCCTTTCTGGGTGACGAAGGAGGCGAAGACGTCGCCCTGGGGCATGGCGCCCCAGGCTGTGGCGCCGAGCAGGAACATGGCCGTGGCGCTCATGATATTCTTCAGTGCTCTCATATTTATTTCTTGATGATTTTAGTGACGTAATGTTGGTTGCCGCTGACGGCGCGTAGCAGGTAGCAGCCTGCGGGCAGGGCGCTCATGTCGAGGCGGTCGGTGTCTGCGGTATTCAGACGGAGAGTGCCGGTGAGATCGTATAGTTCTACGCGGTCGCATTTCAGACCGAGGTGCAGTTCGCTGACGACGGGGTTGGGCCAGGGGGCGAGACCGTCGATGCTTATGCCGTCCACGTCGTTTGTGAGGTGGTAGACGGGGCTGAAGACTTTCTCGCTCAGGATGTTGCCGGGATAGAGGCAGGCCAGCGCGTAGCGGTAGTCGCCGTCGGCGATGCCCGCGAGGTTATCGACGACGGTCGATGTCGGGAGTTCGGAGGCGAGGGTGGTGAGACTCTGCCAGCGGGTGGTGTCGTTCTCGGTTCCGGCAGGCAGGCGCCACAGCTCGTAGTTGTAGCCGTAGTCGTGGGCCTTGTCGCCGATGGCCTCGCCCTCGGCGCGGAGCATGTAGGTGTTGCGGACGAAGGAGGCGTCGACGCACGCCCAGTCGTCGGTGCGGTAGTCTTTGTTGCGGAAGTTGACGCCCTCCTCGAAGGGCCAGACGGGGTCTTCGCCGTCGGACATGGCGATGGAGGCCATGCCTTCGGAGTAGCTGACGGCCAGGTAGAAGCCGTCGGGGCAGGTGACGGGCTGCGGCAGCTCGTGGCGGCTCCACTGTAGGTCGCCGGCGGCGGGCACGTGCATGGCGTTGTAGAGGACCTGGCGCGACGGGGTGCCGTCGGCGTTGACGCCGAAGATCCATAGGTTCATCTCGTTGTGCGGGCCGCGGTAGTCGGTGGTCATCCAGGTGATGGCGCTGACGACTGCGGGCTGGCGGTAGACGTGGCCGAAGACATAGTACTCGTTGCCGACCACGGCTCCGTTCTGTGACTTTGGCACGCCGTTGTCGCGGCGGAACATGGCGCGCGGGCGTTCCCAGGTGACGGTAACCACGCCGCCGTCCTCCTGCGAGGCTGTGATGTTGTGCGGAGCCAGTGGCAGGGGATCGAGGCGGGTCGACACGGAGGCGTCAGCGGTGAGGTCGGCCGTGCTGTTCCAGGGAATGAAGCGTAGTTTTTCCACGCGCACGGCGTATTGGCCGACGGGGATGCCGGTGATGGTGTATGCGCCACGTGCGTCGGTGAGGGCCTCGTAGCCGAGTCCCTCGGCACTGATGCGCACCGTGGCCCCTTCGATGGGTTTGGCGTAGTTGTCGGCGATGGTGCCGGAGAGTGTGGCGGAGGGGAGTGCCGGCATGGTGAAGTTGACGGTGGTGTTCTGTCGGGAGGCCACGTCCACGGGGTGCTGGGTGCTGACGGACGAGTAGCCCGGCTTGGCGACGGCCATGGAGTATGTACCCGGCTCCACGTAGTCGATGGCATAGCTGCCGTCGGCGCCGGTGACGGCCACGAGAGTGGTGCGGTCGATGCTGACTTCGGCGCCGGCCACTGGCTGTCCGTTGGCGTCGGTGACGCGCCCGGAGACGATGCCCTGCGTCTTCTCGTCCATGCGTACCTGGTATACGTATAGGTTGCAGCTCACGAATGGCGAAAGGTCGTGAAGGGCGATGCTGTATTCGCCGCTGGCGGGTACGGTGAAGGTATAGCGTAGCTCCTCGTTGACGCGCGAGGCGATGGTGTCGCGGCGCAGCACCTGTGTCTGGCTCTCGGGGCTGGCCTGGTTTCCCACGCTGACTTCGAGCATCTTGGGGTAGTAGGTGCCCAGTCCCGACTTGGCCAGTATGTAGAGGTAGTATTCCTTGCCCTGTTCGAGCTTGAAGGGCGCGGAGAAGATCCAGTCGTCGTTGCCTTGGCTGTAGGGCGGGTTATAGATGTGTTGCGGGGAGGAGGAATAATAGACCCACGGGCGGGGATTGCCGTTGCGCGTTCTGGCAGTCCAGGGCGTGTAGTCGGCGCGGGTGGCGAAACGGCAGTCGTAGGGGAGGCCGAGTGCCGGGCCGAGGTAGAGGGTGTCGCTGGCAGCCGTCTCGCCGTAGTCCGTCGAGAGGGCCTGCACGGTATAGTAATATGTGTTGCCTGCCGGGACGTGGTCGTTGTAGAGGGTGCCGCGGAATGTCTTCTGGAGGATGGCGGTGTCGCCGCTGAGGGAGTAGCGGGTGATGCGGTACTTGATGTTGGTCGGGGATACGTATCCGCCGTGGACGCTCTGAGTGGGGGCGGTCCAGGAGATGCGGGCGGAGTCGGGAGCGACGCGTGTCACTTTCAGGTCGGTGACGGAGCAGGGGACGTCGCGTCCGGCGAAGAAGTAGGCGTCGGCGTAATGTCCCTGTCCGGCGACGTTGCTTCCCACCACTCGCAGGTGGTTGTAGCCTTGCTGAAGGCCAGTCAGCGAGAGTCTGCCGTCGGTGCCGCCGTCGGTGGCGCCATATGCCTGGATGCGGGTGCCGTTGAGATATACGAACGTGCTGTCGGCCAGGACGGTTTTATAGGTGGCCGTGGCGGTGAGGGCGCCGTCGGCTGCCGGTACGACGTGCAAGTCTGTCGGGGCGGCGGGAACGTCTTGCGGCTTGACGACGGCTGGGATTGTGAATGCCATGAGTTCCTTGGAGGCCCCGGCTGTGCCTATGGTGCCTACTTCCGAGGCGGCGCCGTTGAGGACGTTGATGTCGAGCAGGTGTGCGCGGCCGTCGCTGCCGCACATGGCCCAGTAGAGCCGATAGGCGTCGCGGTCGAAGGCCAGGGAGCTGATGTAGGCGGCTCCGGCTGCGGTGCCCCGGCCCACGGGGACGGGCTCCTGTCCCGAGAGGGGGTTGAAGAGGACGCCCAGGGCGCCGTCCTGCTGGCGGACCAGGAAGAGGCGTCCCTGTCCGTCGGCGGCAAGCGAGTACCAGACGTCCGAGAGATGGCGCAGACGTGTCAGGGCGGCCGTGGCAGGGTCGATTCTGATCAGCCAGGGTCGAGTGTCGGTGCTCCAGGCAGCCAGGGCCAGCAGGCTTTTAGATACAGGTTCGTAGGTGGCGTCGAGTACCGTCGGAAAGTCTTCCGGCAGAGTGGCGACGTCCGTCAGATTGCCGGTGGCAGGGTCGATGCTGGCCATCTTCTGCATCTGCACGGCGCCGGAGCTGTTGAGAATGTAGGTAAAGGCGAGCGTCTTGCCGTCGGGCATTTCTGCGCCGGCGATCACCATTGGCTCGGTGAAGGCCCGCACCGTGACGCGGTTGCGCGGCGTGGCCAGCGGGAAACGGACATAGCCGAGGTCGAAGGCGACACCGTAGCCGTTCTCGGCACCGGCGAGGGTTTTCGCCGCAGAGAAGAGAGGAGTCGAAGCCACCTGCGGGCGGCGGGTGGCAGAGTTGTCGCTGTTTATGGACGCTTGGCTTTCATGTGCCAGTGTGTAGGGACGCAGCTGGGCGAAGCCGGACAGGCAGCCGATGCAGAGTGGGAGCAGGAGTGTAATTCGTTTCATGACACTTGGCGGGAAGGAGAAAGCCTTCCGCACCGCGAATTTAGGGAAAATATTCCGTTAAGGCCCAGTTTGCGCCTTAACCTTTGATTTAAATCAAAAAATAATAAGTCGTGCAGGACGTTTAATTTACATGGATATCCGCGACATCATACTGCAATATAGGGGAGTCACCGAGGAGTGCCTGCGCGATATAGACGCCAGGGTGCGGATACTCCGCGTGAACACGGGCTGTAGCTTGGTGAGGCAGGGACAGGTGTGCGACGCTTTCTATTTCAACCGCTCGGGCCTTATGAGGGTGTCGCACAGGACGGCGGATGCGGACAACACTATACTGTTCGGTGCGGCAGGCGACATCTTCACGTCGCTGCACAGCTACTTTGCCGCCGAGCCGTCGGCTTTCTCGCTGATCGCCCTGGAGGAGTCGGAGGTCTATGAGCTGAAGTATAGGGACGTTGAGGCACTGCTGACGCGCCATCCGGACTTTATGCGGTGGCTTATGTACATAGCCATCGGACAGCTGTATGCCCTGGAGCGTCGCTACGTGAAGTATGCCACCACGGGTGCCGAGCAGCGCTTCCGCAACTTCATGGCGCAGGACCAGCCCTATATCAAAAGGGTGTCCGCCAAGGTGCTGACCCTGCGGATTCCCCTCAAGTACATAGCCTCCTACCTGCAGATTACCCCGGCGACCCTGAGCCGCCTGCGCCGCAAGCTCGCCCGCGAATAAGGGTTGAGCGTCGAAAGCCGGGAGGCTGACGCACACGTGGCATCGTCAGCCTCCCGGCTCTCGGCTTTGTTACTGCTTTGTTACTGGTTGTTGCGGTTGAAATCGGTGGTGACTCCGGCCATGCCGTCGTAGCGGCCCGCTACCTTGAACGAGATCTGGGCGGCCCGAAGGTCGGATGCGTTGGACTGCAGCAGGAAGCTGTTGAAGGTGAATGCGGGGTTGGGGGTCATCAGGGCTCCTTCGCGCACCTTGGGCACGATGTCGGTGCCGGTTATCCGGAAGGCGTCGTGGGTGTAGGTGATCTTCAGACCCTCGAGCAGCAGCATGGTGCTGGCCATCGACGGTGGCATCTCGGCGGCGAACACGGGGTTGTAGATGGTGACGTTGGCGGTGCCGGCCTCCAGGTCCATGTCTACGGCATAGATCGGCTTGTCGGTTGAGAACTCCTTGTGCTGCTCGTTGTAGACGTAGGTGGTCATGGTCTGGCCGAAGTATGTGCCTTGGCTGTCGAAGGTGCGGGCAGTGAAGAGGTTGCCGACGTTGAATGAGATGGAGTACTGGCGCTTGACGGGCAGTGGCTGCACGAGCTCGGACGGGCGGAAGTTGAGCATGGTGGCGATGGTGGCAGACACGCTGGTGGCTGCGGAGCCTCCATTGGCGTCGGGTATGGCGGCAACGTTCATGGTCTCGAGGCGTCCGTTGTAGTAGTCGGTGTAGTTGAAGGGGATGTCGTAGCCAAGGAAGCGGTACTGGGTGCCGTCGTACTCCAGACCGTTGATGCCGAGTTGGGCGCGCCCGGTGGAGTAGTTGTTCTCGACGGTGTACTGCACCATCTGGGCGGATGCGTTGTCGGTGCTGCCCGAGGGCACGAGCAGGGTGGCCACGCTTTCGCCGAAAGTCTCGGTGGCGGGGCTGTCGTTCTTGCTGTCGCAGCCGGTCAGCGTCAGGGCGGCTGCGGCGAGCGAGGTGAGAATCAGTTTTTTCATATTTGCGGGTTGTTTTTGCATTAATTACAGAAATGATAGAATGAGTTATAGGAGCGACAACTCTGGACTCTATACTCTTGGTTCTATACCTTAATCTAACTATTAAATCAATGTAAAATTGTATCTGAGGGTTATTCCGATGCGCCAGGGGCGTCCGCGCTGCAGGAACTCGTTGCGCATGGACATGAAGTAGAAGGTGTCGAAGCGGGTTCCGGTGAGGTTCTCTCCCCAGAGCTGCGCCTGGAAGTCGCGCCAGCCGAGGGTGGCGGATGCGCCGAGCTGCATGTAGAATGGCTGGCGCAGGGTGTTGGCCTCGTTCCAGTATATCTTGCCGGTGCCGGTGGTGTGGGCCTCGATGTCGAGGCTGGCTTCGCGGCCGAGGGGAAAGGTGTGCTGTGCCTGCAGGAATAGGGTATTGGATGGGGCGTAGGGGATGGTCTTGCCGGCGAAGTCGGCCTGGCCGTTGTTGAAGTGGCGGAATCTGGCGCGGGTGTAGCCATAGGAGGCGCGGAATAGCAGCCTGTCGGTGGGGCGGTAGTCGGCTTGGAACTCGCCGCCGACGCTGCGGGTGCGTCCGGCGTTGGTCATGATGCGGCCCGTGGTGGTGCCGTCGGGGAACATGGTCAGCTGTTGGTCGCGGCACTCTATCCAGAACAGGGAGGCGTCGAGGCGCAGGCGGTGCCCGAGCAGGTCGAGGTGCGTGCCTGCTTCGTAGTTCCAGCTCTTTTCCGGCTTGTAGCCGACAATCTGGTCGACGTCGTAGGCCGAGCCGATGCCCATGATGTTCATCAGGCGCTGCTGGAGCACGTCGCTGAACATCTGCGTGTTGAAGCCTCCGGCCTTGTAGCCCTTGGTCCAGGAGGCGTAAAGGCTGACCTGTTCCGAAGCGCGGTAGCTGACGGCCACTTTGGGCAATAGCTCCAGGAAATGGCGTGTCAGGCGTCCCTGCTGGTCAATGTCCACGGGCACGTGGCCGTAGACCTGTCCGTCGTGGAGGATGCTGTATCCGGTGGCGCAGCGGGAGTGGTAGCGCAGGGTGGAATGTTCGTAGTCCAGGCGCAGGCCGCCGGTGAGGGTGAAGTTGCCAAGGCGGTATTCGGCCTGCCCGTATGCCGCCAGGCCGTAGGTGGGGATGGTGAAGTCGCTGCCGAGGGTGAACTGCCGGGTGTCCCAGGCGATGGGGTAGTCGGGGTTGGAGGCGTTGCGGTGCTCCTCGATCAGGGAGCGGATTCCCATGTCGCCGAACGTCACCGGCGCGTACATGTCGTTGTGCTTGTAGAAGCCGAAGAGGCCGCCGAGCCATGTCAGCGCCGTTTTCTTAAGGCCCCGTGCCACGAAGTCCTGCGTCAGCCCGTATTCCCGCTTGCGCTGCGTCAGGGTGAAATAGTCGAGTGGCAGGAAGTCCTGGTCGAGCGTCATGTTGTCGTGCAGAAGCTGGAAGGAGGTGATGCTGCTGAGCGACACTACATTGTCGATGTTGAGCGACGCGGAGAGGCCGTCGGTGAGCAGGAAGCGGCGGTAGAAGCAGGTGTCGTTGTAGTCGATGCGGTCGGTCTGGACGTTGCGGTAGGGGTATCCGCTTTGGTCGAGGTTGCTGACAAACAGCGTGTTGCTGAGGCGGAAGGCCGAGGTTGGTGCCCAGTCGGCCTTGAAACGTCCGGAGTACTGGCGTTCGCGGCCCGTCTTGCGACCGTTGTATTCATTGGTGTAGAAGCCATCGGTGCCGTTGGCCTGGCCGATGATGGCGAATCCGAGGTGTTCGTTGGCCTTCCAGTAGGCGGAGACGGATGTGCGGTAGGAGTTGGCTCGGCCATACTCGGCCTGTAGCCGCACGCCCTGCCATTGCAGCGGCGAGAGGGTGGTGATGCTGATTAGGCCACAGAGGGTGTTGCGCCCGTACAGGGTGGACTGCGGCCCGCGAAGCATGTCCATGCGCACGATGTCGGGGATGTCGAAGTCGTAGGCGTCCTTGTTGAGGAAAGGCACGTTGTCCACGGTCAGGCCGACGGCCGGCTGGTCCATGCGCGCCCCCAGTCCCCTCACATAAATTGAGGATGTGATGCGGGAGCCGTAATCCGGCACGAAGAAGTTGGGCACGACGTCGCTGAGGCCCTTGAGCGCCTGGATGTTGAGCTGCTCGGCTTCGCGCCGGCCGACCACCGTGGCCGACACCGCGTCGGGCAGCGACTGGCCACCCCCCTTGATGGCTACGACCTCCACCTCCTGCAGCTGAACAGTGTCGGCGACGGTCTCGGAGGTTTCCTCGCCCGGAACGGCCCGGAGCGCCAGGGCCTGTACGGCCAGCAATATGAGTATAATCACCTTTCTCATTCCGTCTGCAAAGTTCGTTAATAATGCTTGACCGCCCAATCCCAATTTTTGGGGAGAGAAAGCCGAGGGCTGAGGGCTGATAGTATGGCGACATACGGGTCTCAGACCGTCTCTCGTCTCTCGGCCCTCGGCTTTAAGAATCTCTCAGCTTTTTTTCGTACCTTTGCAGTATGAAAAGCATCCGGGAGATATACCGCATCGGAGTGGGGCCGTCGTCGAGCCACACCATGGGTCCGCGTTTCGCCGCCGAGGCCTTCTTGCGCGACCACCACAGCGCCGCCGCCTACGAAGTCACCCTGTTCGGCAGCCTCGCCGCCACAGGCAAGGGTCACATGACCGATGTCGCCATCCAGCAGGTCTTCGAGCCGACAGGTCTGCCACTGAAAATCATATGGAAGCCGGACGTCTTCCTCGACTATCATCCCAACGGCATGACGTTCCGCACGCTCGACAGCGAGGGCTTCCCCACCAGCGAGAAGACCTACTACTCCGTCGGCGGAGGTGCCATAGTAGAGGAGGGCGCCTCTTTCGGAGAGCTGGCCGAGATCTACAGCCTCAACACCATGGCCGAGATTCTCGACTACTGCGAACGCACCGGCCGCAACTACTGGGAGTATGTGGCGCAGTGCGAGAAGCCAGACATCTGGGACTACCTGCGTCAGGTGTGGCAGGCCATGAAGGAGGCCGTGGAGCGCGGCCTGGCCGCCGAGGGGCGTCTCCCCGGACCCCTCAACCTACGCCGCAAGGCCAGCACCTACCTGGTCAAGGCCGAGGGCTTCAAGGACAACCTCCGCACACGCGGCCTGACATTCGCCTATGCTCTGGCAGTCAGCGAGGAGAACGCCTCAGGCGGTGTCATCGTCACCGCCCCCACCTGCGGCTCGTCGGGCGTGCTGCCGGGCGTTCTCTACCACATATGGAAGAGCCGCGACATGGCCGAGCAGCGGATACTCCGCGCTTTGGCCACCGCTGGACTAATCGGCAACATCGTCAAGCACAACGCCTCTATCTCCGGCGCCGAGGTAGGATGTCAGGGCGAGGTCGGCGTGGCCTGCGCCATGGCCGCCGCCGCCGCCTGCCAGCTCTTCGGCGGTTCCCCAAAGCAGATAGAGTATGCAGCCGAGATGGGCCTGGAACATCATCTCGGCATGACTTGCGACCCCGTCTGCGGCCTCGTCCAGATACCCTGCATCGAGCGCAACGCCTACGCTGCCGCCCGCGCTCTCGATGCAAACATCTACGCCACTTTCTCCGACGGCTCACACCGCGTCAGCTTCGACCGCCTCGTAGAAGTCATGAAGGAGACTGGCCACGATCTCCCCTCACTTTACAAGGAGACAAGTGAAGGCGGCCTCGCCAAAGCGATGAAATAGTGAGTACCTGTACCCTGAACATCCTCGGCTGCGGCTCCGCCAAGCCCTCGGTGCGGCATAACCAGTCGTGTACGGTGCTGAACTTTCGCGAAGCGCTCTACATGATTGACTGCGGCGAGGGGGCGCAGCAGCAGATGCAGCGCATGGGGCTGAAATTCTCGCGTCTGCGCCACATCTTCCTCACACACCTCCACGGCGACCATATTCTCGGCCTGCCGGGCCTGCTCCAGACGCTGAGTCTGAACGGGCACTGCGGGCGGGTGACGATACACACTTTCCGCGAAGGCATTCGTTTCATCGACCGCATACGTGCCTTCTTCGGATATGAACTTGGCTATGAGCTGGAATATGATGTCATGGAGCCGGAGAGGGGAGTGGTACTCGACACCGACGCGCTCTCGGTAGAAGCGTTGCCTCTCAATCACCGTGTGGATTGTGTCGGGTATATCTTCAAAGAGAAACCGCGTATGAGGCACCTTCTACAGGATATGCTCGACTTCCATAAAGTGCCGGTAGCGTGGCGCCGACGTCTGCAGGCAGGCGAGGATTTTGTCAAAGAGGATGGAACCGTGATCCCTAACGCTTGGCTTACACGTGACCCTACGCCCTCCGTCAGTTATGCTCATCTCTGCGACACGGCCTATAAACCGTCGCTCGCACCCCTGGTGCATGGCGTAGACCTGATGCTCCATGACGCCACTTACGGCGATGACCGTGCCCCGCAGGCTGCCGAGCGCGGTCACTCAACCGCCCGACAGGCTGCCATGCTCGCTCGCGAAGCCGGTGCAAAGCAACTGTTGCTGACGCATTTCTCTTCCGCGTATAAAACCGAGGAGCCGCTGCTGACTCAGGCCCGAGAACTCTTTCCCGCCTCAATTTTGGCAAACGAGGGCATGCGCCTTCGACTTGACTGAACCATCCGGCTCTATCCGGAGTTTGAGTAGTGTGGCTCACCCATCCCCTGCAAAACTCGCAAAACAAAAAAATACTCGCAATGAAAGTTTTACTGATAAACGGTTCGCCGCGTCGCGACGGCAACACCCACATCGCTCTTGAAGAAGTGGCGTCAACCCTTCGTCAGGAGGGTCTGGAAGCAGACATCGTATGGATAGGCAACAAGCCGGTACCCGGCTGCATCGCCTGCTACAAATGCATGGAGACAGGCGTATGCGTATTCAATTCCGGCATCTATGCCGAACTGCGTGCGAAACTCCCTGAGGTCGATGCTATAGTCATCGGGACGCCGGTCTACTACGCCGGAGCAGCCGGCAGCCTCTGTTCCCTGCTCGACCGCCTCTTCTTCTCTTGCAAATCAATGTTGACCTATAAGGTGGGTGCATCGGTTGCCGTGGCCCGCCGTGCAGGAGCTGACTGTGCCCTCGACCGCATTGACAAATATTTCACCATCTCCAACATGCCCGTCGTTCCCTCGCAATACTGGAACCTCGCATATGGGCGCGACCCGGGTGAAGTGCGGCAGGATGGCGAAGGCCTGCAGACCATGCGTACACTCGGCCGCAACATCGCCTGGATGCTCCGCAGCCTCAAACGCTCCGAAGCTCCCGCACCCGAACAGTCCCGCGCCGTAACCAACTTTATCCGCTGACAGGCTCCCGAACTGCCGCAAAATTTGTGTCTTGTATCTTATGTATCGAAAGTCTCCTATGCACACCTGCCACATCTGATACATAAGTCACATAAGTAACATAAATCCCGCACTGAGAAATTCAGCGCGGGATTTTATTGAGGTATGCAAGCACATTATTTAAACATACTGAGGTCGACAACCATTTCCATCTTAAGGTCGCGGTTACGTTGGTTAGTCTTGCCATTTTCAAAGTTTACGGTCATAACCATTGGCCACGGGATATTATAAAGGTTGTTTTGGGGTGCTTCCTTGACTATTAGATAGAAGCGGGTCATGTCTATGAGCTTGTCACCACTGCGGCGGTTGAACTCCGTAAGCTCCATTTCCTTCCAGGGAGAATTGCACTCCAGACCTTCCCATGAATAACCGTTATTGATGTAGTCGGCATAGGTGCGATAACGAATCTTGAACAGACTGGTGCAGTCGCTTCCCATCGGGAATTTGCTACTGTAGTCGGGAGTCCGCATGTCATGCCAGTTGATTGTGTATACGAACTCGTCTGTCATTTGCATCTTGATGCCGGTTATGGCGTATGGATGCGGCCGATAGGTGGAGATGTCTTCATCATTTCCCTCATATTGGGTGTCCCCATATTTTTCCAACAGTTTGTTGAAATTATGCGGATTGTTGTTGAAGGTGATGGATTTGCCGGAATTTACTTGCACTTTCGGTGCTATGCCATCGAGATTGGCGTTGAAATCAGTGGCCTCGTATGCTATTACGCCTTCCACCGGTACCATGACTTTTCTCTGAGCGGCCGGCACTTCCATGTCACATTCGGTGTCAAGCGAGCGGAAACCATAGGCTTCGTGGAATTCGGTCACCAGCGACTGATACTTCTGTATCGGTTCGGGCTGCGGGGAGTTGTTGTCATCGTCGGAGCAGCAACTCAGCATTGCCGCCGCCATCAGCAGCATGACTGATGCTAAAGTCTTCTTCATCTTCTCGGGGCTTTGAGGAGGTTCCAGTCGGGGAAGCTGATGTAACCTCGGTTGTACTTGTCTATGATGCTGCGCAGTCTCTCCCACGCTCTGTCCGAAACTGGGCGACACTCGAAGTTATGGTATATACCGTCGGCATACTCGATTCTGATAGTGTACATGTAGTTACGTACACAAGGTTGCAGTTCTTCGGGCAGATAGAGAGTGATGCCGTTAGTGTCCACCAATTTCTTGTCGCCTGCTTTGTTGAACTCGTCAAGGGCCATCCTGTAGATCGGACCGGCGTTTGCGATTCCGTCCCATGAATATCCGTTCTTTATGAAGTCATAGTACGACACATAGGAGACGCCAAAGAAGCGCGAGCAATCCTCGGTGTCCTGTATCTGCAGAGGGTTGTCACCGAAAATATGTTTGGCAGAAATGCTGATGGTGCGTATCGGCCTTATCGACGGACGGTACAACTCACAATCGGAGGGGAGATTTTCGGGAGCGTTCAAATCTCCGATTTCCGTGAGCTGTTGCACAAAGAATACCGGGTCGGTCGAGAAGTCAATGCTGTATCCGGGAGCCGTGATGTCGAAATCAAGGACTTTGACGCCATCAATCTTCGATGTCTCTTCGTTCAGAACAAACTGAACGTTGAATGCAGACTCCTCATGGAAGAGTGAGCCGGGGCGCACGAACTCAGTGATGAGCGAGCGGGGTGCATTTTGTGGCTCCTTAGGGTCATCATCCGAGCATGCGCTCAGACAGACCATCAGGATGCCCAGCCCCAATACAAGTAGCTGTTTCATGTTGGTTATGGTTTAGTGACTGATGTTTTTTATAACGTGTTATTCCAAAACTACCGGCACATTCAGTTCATCGTAAAGCCTTTTGGCCTTAGGTATCGGCAATAAGGAGCGAGTATTGCGAAGCATCTGAATGTTTCTCGAGAGATTCGGGTCGAAGAGCGCCAGGTTGAAGTTGGCGCCCGGTAAGATATTCTCGTCAAGTTAACGAAATATTCCTCATATGACCGATGACAATGTCATCGTAAGTACATGCTGACAGGAGGATTCCTGATAGCATTACGAGAATTAGGGATAACAAGTTTTGTCGCATGATATTAGTTTTGATGGATTATTAGGTTTACTTCATTGGCCATTGAAGCTACAATGCAAAATTAATATTTTTGGGAGGTTCTATTATTTGATTTTTCAGACTGGCGCATCGAGACAGAACCTCATT